>NZ_JBVHHE010000001.1:0-668283 GCF_055561235.1 Kitasatospora sp. NPDC022856
CCTGGGTTTTCCCTTTTTACCCCCTACTGCCCCCCGGCGGGCGCCCCCCCCCGGGTGGCGCCGCGGGCAGCGCCCCCCCCCCCCCCCGGGGGGGGGGGGGGGGCGGGCCCCCCCCCCCCCCCCCCGGCCGTCTCACCCCCGGCCGTCTCTCCCATCGGACGGGGCCGCCCGGTGGGCGGGCGTCACGGGGTGAGGGAGGCCACCTCGGCGGCGTAGAGCAGCTCCGGGTCGAGGTCCATCCCGGTGAAGTGGCCCGCCAGTTCCAGCGAGAGCGTGCCGTGCAGGCGGCTCCAGAAGGCGAGCGCGCGGCGCAGCTCGGCCGGGCGGGCGCCGGGGTGTCCGGCGGCCCAGGGGCGGTGGTGCTCCAGGTAGGCGTCGAGCGCGGCGGCCGGCCCCACCGGCTCCGGCCCCGGACCGGCGGCGACACAGGCGTCGAGCAGGGTCGACATGATCTCCGATGCGATCACGGTGGTGTCCTCGGGAGCGTGGTAGCCCGGGACCGGGGTGCCGTAGACGAGGAAGTAGCGGTGCGGGTCGGCCAGCGCCCAGCGGCGCAGGGTCCGGGTCAGCTCCAGCAGGTCCGCCGGGTGGGTGCCCCCGGCGGAGCCGGTGGCCAGCAGGGCGTCGGCGAGGCTGCGGTAGGCGTCCCGGACGAGCTCCGTGATCAGCTCGTCGCGGTTGGCGAAGTACCGGTACAGCGCGGGTCCGCTCAGGCCCATCTGCTTGGCGATCGCGTTCAGTGAGAGCGCGGACGCGCCCACCCCGGCGATCTGCTCCCAGGCCCGTTCCTTGACCTCCGCGCGGACCTGCTGCCGGTACCGCTCGCGTGGGGTAGGCGCCTTGTCGGCCATGTCTGTCTCCTTATTCCGCTCGCCCCGGGACCCGCCCGTCCCGGGATCGGTCCCTCCCGAGATCGGTCCGTCGCCGCACCCGCTCGCCCGCCCCGGCCGCCCGCCGGGTACGGGGACCACAGCACGGGTTAGACGGTATCACTCACGGCAGAGGCGCTCACGATCGATGGATTCGCTCGCTTGACACGACCCTCGGCGGCATTCATTATAGTTATAGCTTCTAACGGAAGCGATAACATCAAACACAGAGGAGATCACCATGGTTGCCACCGAGTACGTCGAGGTCGTCCTGCCGGGCAAGGTCGAGCCGGAAGGCCTGGAGGTCCGTTCGGGGCTGCCGCTCCCGGTGCCCGCCGCCGGTCAGGTGCTGGTCGGGGTGGAGGCCACCGGGGTCTCGTTCGCCGAGCAGCAGATGCGGCGCGGCCGCTACTACGACCAGCCGGCGTTCCCCTTCGTCCCCGGGTACGACCTGGTCGGTACGGTCCTGGCGGCCGGCCCCGGCGTCGGGCCCGAGCTGGTCGGCCGTCGGGTCGCCGCCATGACCAAGACCGGCGGCTGGGCGAGCCACGTCGCGCTGGACGCCGCGGACCTCGTCGAGGTGCCGGACGGCGTCGGCGCGGCGGCGGCCGAGACGGCGGTCGTCAACGGGCTGACCGCCTGGCAGATGCTGCACCGCAAGGCCCGGGTGCGGGCCGGTCAGACCGTCCTGGTCCACGGCGCCAACGGCGGGGTCGGCTCGGTGCTGGTCCAGCTGGCGCTCGGCGCCGGCGCCCGGGTGATCGGCACCGCCTCGGGCCGCCACCACGACGCCCTGCGGGCCCTCGGCGTCACGCCCGTGGACTACCGCCGCGAGGATGTCCCCGCCCGGGTCCGGGAGCTGGCCCCGGGCGGCGTGGACGCCGTGTTCGACCACGTCGGCGGCCCCGGCATCACCGACTCCTGGCGGCTGCTCGCCCCCGGCGGCACGCTCGTCTCCTACGGCAGCGCCGCCACCCGCGACGCCGAGGGCTCCAAGCAGCTGCCCGTGCTCGCGCTGCTCGGCCGGGTGTGGCTGTGGAACCTGCTGCCCAACGGGCGCCACGCCTACTTCTTCAACGTCTGGGCCGGCCGCGCGTTCGCCCCGAACCGGTTCCGGGCCCGCCTGCGCGCCGACCTCTCCCAGGTGTTCGCGGCCCTGCACCGGGGCGAGATCACGGCCCGGGTCGCCGCCGAGCTGCCGCTGGCACGCGCCGCCGAGGCGATGCGCCTGGCGGAGTCCGGCACCGTCGCCGGGAAGGTCGTCCTCGTCCCGTAGGCACGGCCCCGCCCGACCGCCCCCCAGGCATCCCCCTCAGGCATCCCCCTCAGGCACCCGACCAGGAGACCCACCGTGTTCACCACCCTCGCCGCCAGGGCCGCCGCCCTGCCCGTCGCCGTCGTCACCGGACTCTGCGGAGGCGGCGGGCAGCAGCCCGCCGTCCGGATCGACCACCGGGCCCCGGTGATCACCCGCTACGACATCGTCATCCACGCGCCGCTGGAACGGATCTGGCGGATCCAGACGGACATCGGGGCCTGGCCGTCCTGGCAGCCCGACGTCACCCGCACCGAGTGGCTGACTCCCGGCCCGCTGCGCACCGGCTCGGTGTTCCGCTGGTCGGTGCACGGCCTGAGCGACATCACCTCCACCGTCCGGGAGGTGCGCCCGCCGCACCGGATCGTCTGGGGCGGCCCGGCCCAGGGGATCACCGCCGTGCACGTCTGGACCTTCACCCCGGTCCGGGACGGCGTGCGCGTCCACACCGAGGAGTCCTGGGCCGGGGCACCGGTGGAGGCCGCCCGGCCGAAACTCCAGGCGGCGCTGGACGCCTCGCTGGACGCCTGGCTGCACCACCTCAAGGCCCGGGCCGAGGGATGACGGGTCAACGGGGCCGGCGCCCCGGGCCCCCTCCGCGGCGCCACCGGTCAGGCCCCGCCCGGCTCCGGCCGCCCCGGCGTCCGCCCGGCCGGGCGGACCAGCGCCACCGCGAGGACGGCCACGGCGGCGAGCGCGAGCAGGACCGTCCGCCCGCCGGACGCCGCGCCCGCCAGATGGACACCGAGGACGGGCAGCGCGGTGCCGAGCGCCGTTCCCAGGCTGCGGGCCATGTTGACCATGCCGCCGCCGACCGCCGAGCACTGCGGCGGGATCGCCCGCATCACCAGCGCGTTGTTGGCCGGCAGCAGCAGCCCCAGCCCGTACCCGGCGACCAGCAGCGGGCCCGCCGCCGTCGCCGCCCCCACCGGCAGCAGCGCGAGCAGCAGCAGCCCGGCGCCCGCGACGGCGGCGCCGAACCGGCAGCGGCCGACGTCCGACCAGCCCCGCGGCAGCAGCGCGCCGCCGACGGTCGCGGCGAGCGCGAAGGCGGCCGGGAGCAGGGTGATCACCAGACCGGCCCGGACCACCGGGACGCCCGCCCCGGCGAGCAGCACCGGGCCGAGCACCAGCGGGCAGAACAGCAGCAGATAGCCGATCAGCGCGACGGCCAGCCCGGACCGCACGCCCGGGGTGTTGACCAGCCCCGGCGCCAGGATCGGCCGGGCGGCCCGCCGCTCCTGGCGGACCAGGCCGAGGGTGAGCAGCGCCGAGGCGAGCAGCAGGGCCGCCGCGGCCCAGCCGGGCAGGGGCAGGCCGGAGGCGGTGGAGAGGGCGAGCAGCAGCGCGGTGGTGGCTCCGGTGAGCAGCAGCAGTCCGGACAGGTCGAACCGGCCGCCCCCGGTAGCGCCCCCGCCCCCGCCCCCGTCGCCGTCGCCGTCGGCGACACCGGGGACCCACGCCCGGGCGCGGGTGCGGGGCAGCAGGAACCAGCCCGCCAGGATGCCGAACAGTCCGATGGGCACATTGATCCAGAACACCCAGCGCCAGGAGGCGTGTTCGACCAGCAGCCCGCCGAGGCTGGGCCCGAGCGCCAGGCCGAGGCCCTGGGCGGCCGCCTGGATGCCCAGCGCCCGGCGCATCGCGTGGCCGGGGACGCCGCGGGCCACGAGGGCGACGCTGTTGGCCTGCATCATCGCGCCGCCGACCGCCTGCACGGCCCGGCAGGCCACCAGGATCCAGAGGCCCCCGGCGAACCCC
Organism: Kitasatospora sp. NPDC022856; assembly: GCF_055561235.1. Taxonomy (NCBI): domain Bacteria; kingdom Bacillati; phylum Actinomycetota; class Actinomycetes; order Kitasatosporales; family Streptomycetaceae; genus Kitasatospora; species Kitasatospora sp. NPDC022856. The sequence continues at coordinate 3,946 of NZ_JBVHHE010000001.1, forward strand.
GCGCCGAGCGAGGCCAGTGCGAAGACGGCGAAGCCGCCGAGGTACATCGTCTTGCGCCCGACCAGGTCGGAGAGCCGGCCGACCGGGGCCAGCAGGGCCACCAGCACCAGCAGATAGGCCAGCGCGACCCATTCCACCGCGGCGAAGTCGGCCCGGAAGTGCCCGCCGAGCGCGGGCAGCACCAGGGCGGTGATGCCGGCGGTGAGCTGGCCGAGGAACGCCCCGAGGCAGACGGTGCCGACGGCCAGCCAGTGGGCGTGCCGCCACCCGGCGATGCCGCGCGGCCGGGGGCGCTCGGCGAGCAGCCTGGTGGCGAGGGCGGTGGCGTTCATACGGCGAAATATATCGGATACAGATATGTTCCTTCTACGAGCTGATCGGTCACCGATGGGTGTCGGCCCGGTGTCGAGACGGTACGCGACCGGCGGCCGCGGCCTCCGGCGGGCGGCCGGGGGTGGGCGGTCGGCGGGCGGTCGGGGGTGAGCGGTCGGCGGGCGGCCTGGGGTGGGCGGTCGGCGGGCGGCCTGGGGTGGGCGGTCGGCGGGCGGCCTGGGGTGGGCGATCGACCCCTTTCTCGGCAGGTGATCAGGCCGACGGCGCGGCCGCCACCAGGCGCTACGCTGTCCGCCATGCCGTCGTCACCCCCCGTTCCCGACCCCGCCGCCGCGCCTGCCGACACCCAGGCCGCCCCCGGGATCCCGGCGGAGCTCCCCGCTCCGGCGATCGAACGCGCCCGGCGGCTGACCGACGTGGTCACCCGGCTGCGCCGCGCCCTGCGCAGCAGCATCCGCACCGAGTACCCGTGGGAGTCCCTGCCGATGGCGCAGGTCGAGCTCCTCCAGACGCTCGCCGCCGCGCCGCTGCGGGTCGGCGAACTCGCCGCCCGCCAGCGGCTGGCCCCGAACACCGTCAGCGGCCTGGTCGGCAAGCTGCTGGAGGCCGGCTTCGTCGACCGCCAGGCCGATCCCGGCGACCGCCGGACCGCCCGGATCGCGCTCACCCCGGCGGGCCTGCGCCAGCTGGACGACTGGCGGCACGCCCACGAGCGCCGCATCGCCACCGCCCTCGCCACCCTGACCGCCGCCGACCGCGAGGCCGTCATGCAGGCGCTCCCCGCCCTCGACCGGCTCGCCCGCGCGCTGGCCGACCCGGGTGCGCCCGAGCAACCGACCGGGCCCGAATAGTCGGGTGACGAGCGGGCCCGGCGGCGGCTACCGTCCGTGGATGGAGAGCACTCGGGCGGACGCCGCACGGATACGGATCGAGCCCTGGACGGACGCCGATCTGGCGCTGCTCCGCCAGGTCAACGCCCCGGAGATGAAGCGGCACGTCGGCGGCCCGGAGACGGAGCGGCAACTCCTCCACCGGCACCGCCGCTACCTCGACTTCGTCCCCTCCGGCGTCGGCTGCATGTACCGCATCGTGCTGCTCCCCGGCGGCGAGCCGGTCGGCACCGTCGGCTACGGCACCCGGACGTGGCAGGGCGCGACCGTCCACGAGATGGGCTGGAACGTCCTGCCCGCCCACCAGGGCCGGGGCATCGCGGTGGCCGCCACCAGGGCCGCCGTCGCCGCGGCCCGCCGCGAGGCCCGCCACCCCCATCTGCACGCCTTCCCCGACGTGGCCAACCCCGCCTCGAACGCCGTCTGCCGCAAGGCCGGCTTCACCCTCCTCGGCGAGACCGCCTTCGAGTTCCCGCCCGGGCGCCCCATGCGCAGCAACGACTGGCGGGTGGACCTCCGCGCGGACCCCGCCTAGCCACGCCCGCCGGGGAGTTGACGGGTGCGGTAACGGCCGGGGGTCTCGCCGACGAGAGCGGCGAAAGCCTCGATGAAGGTCGTCGGATTGGCCCAGCCGCAGGCGAGAGCGGTCTCGGTGACGGACTTCCCCGCGGCGAGCCGGGTGAGCGCGTGGTGGACGCGGAGCTGAGTGCGCCACTGGTGGAAACTCATCCGCAGCTCCTGCCCGAAGAGCCGGCTGAGCGTGCGCTCACTCGCCCCGACCCGCGTCCCGAGCTCGGCGAGCGTCTGCTGGTTGGCCGGGTCGGCGTAGAGGATGCCGGTCAGCGCCCGGAGCCGGTCGTCGGCCGGCTCGGGCAGGTGCAGCGGCTGCTCGGGCGCCAGGGCGAGCTCGTCGACGACGACGGCGTGCAGCCGGTCGACCGCCTCCGGCTCCCGCCCGCCGGCGGCAGCCTCCTCGGCCGTGAGGGCGAGCAGGGCTTCGCGGGCGAGCCCGGAGACGCTGAGCACGGCCGGACGCGCGGGCAGCCGTGCGGCGAGCGCGTCGACCAGGAACAGAATCCGCATGTCCGCGTTGCCGTGCGCGGTGTGGTGGTGCTCGAAGGCCGCGGGAGTCCACGCCACCCGGGTCGGCGGGGCGATCCACGTGCCCCCGACGGTGGTCACGGACAGCACTCCGGTAGCCGGATAGACCAGGTGACCGCGGTCGTGGGCATGGACGGGCAGCCGCTGCCCGTGCGCCAGGGCGATGCGGCCGCGTTCCGCAGGATCGAGATGGCGTGTTTCCCTCATAGCTTGGCATCCTATCGGTGGCCCGCCAGGCCGGCTCCGGCCGAGAGTGGACGGCATGACCAGCCCAGTGACCCATCAGGCCCCAGTGACCCATCAGGCGCCTGCGGCCCACCCGTCGGCGTCCCGGCAGCCGTCCCTCCCCGGACCGGCCGGAGCACGCGCCGTACAAGCCGCTCTCGCGTTCAGCCTGGCCGCGCTGAACCTGCGCATCGCCGTCGCGTCCCTGTCCCCCGTCCTCGCGGAGGTCGAGCACGACGAACACCTCTCGTCGTTCGGCGCCGGAGCCCTCTCGACGGTGCCGGTCGTCTGCTTCGGGGCGTTCGCGTTCCTCGCGCCCCGGCTCACCCGCCGCTTCGGCCCCCACCACCTGCTCTGGTACGCGCTGCTCGCGCTGGCCGGCGGCATCGTGCTGCGCTCCGTCCCGGGAGCGCCCGCCCTGTTCGGCGGGACCCTGATCGCCGGGGTGGCGATCGCGGTCGGCAACGTCCTCATGCCGCAGCTCATCAAGCACGACTTCGCCGGCCGCGCCGGGCTGATGCTCGGCTGCTACTCCCTGGCCCTGTCCGGCGGGGCCGCGCTCGCCGCGGGCCTGGTCGTCCCGCTGGCGTCGGCCACCGGCTGGGGCTGGCGGCCGGTGCTCGCGCTGTGGGCGGTCCCCGCCCTCATGGCCGCTCTCGCGTGGCTTCCCGAACTAATCGCGCCGGACCGGCGTTCGGCGAACCGCCGGCGACCGGAGCCGGTGCAGCGGGGAGGAGCCGATACCGCCGCACCCGGGTCGCTGTGGCGCGACCGGACCGCCTGGGCGGTGACCCTGTACATGGGTCTGCAGTCCCTCGGCTACTACGCGATCCTCTCCTGGCTGCCGACGCTCCTGCGGGACCACGGCATGAGCGACAGCGAGGCCGGCTGGATGCTCTCCTTCTCCAGCTTCCCCGGGATGGCCGCGTCCTTCGCGGCCCCCTGGCTGCAGCAACGGCTGCGCCGGGCCTTCGTCCCGCCCCTGGCGGCGTCCCTGCTGTGCGCCACCGGCTTCGTCGGCCTGCTCACCTCCCCCGTGTCGGGCGCCTACCTCTGGATGACCGCGCTCGGGCTGGGCCAGGGCCTCGCCATCGGTCTCGCCCTCGGCTACATCGTCGCCCGCTCGCCCGACGCTCACCACACCGGCCGGCTCTCGACCATGGCCCAGGGGATCGGCTACCTCATCGCCTGCCTCGGCCCGCTCGGTCTCGGCCTGCTGCACTCCGCGAGCGGGGGATGGTCGCTGCCGGTCGTCGTGCTGCTCGCCGTGCTCGTCGCCCAGACCGTCGCGGCCTTCGGCGCGAGCCGTGACCGCCACGTCCTGGCGTCCTCCTGACGGACCGGAGCGGTCCTCCTGAAGGACCGGGGCGGTCCTCCTGACCGGACCGGGCCCGGCGGGGACCACGCCGGGCCCGGTCCCCGCCGGGCTCAGAACAGCGTGCCGCCCTCCAGCTCCAGCAGCCAGCGCTTGCGGTCCACCCCGGCGGCGAAGCCGGTGAGGGAGCCGCTGGCCCCGATCACGCGGTGGCAGGGCCGGACGATCAGCAGCGGGTTGGCCCCCACGGCGCCGCCCACCGCGCGGACGGCGTTCGGCGAGGCACCGGCCAGCTCGGCGAGCCGGCCGTAGGTGACCGTCTCGCCGTACGGGATGCCGTCCAGTGCCGCCCAGACGCTCCGGCGGAAGTCGGTCCCGACCGGGGCCAGTGGGAGGTCGAAGGCGGTGCGCTCACCGGCGAAGTAGGCGGTGAGCTGGGCGACCGGCTCGACCAGCGCGTCCGGGTCGTGGACCCAGTGGTCGGCGGGCTCGGCCAGCGCGTACTTCTGGCCGGGGACGGTGACGGTGGCCAGCGCGGCCGGTCCGCCGTCCGTCGGCAGGACGCCGCTGAGCAGCAGCCGGCCGAAGGGGCTCTCCATGAAGGTGAAGACGGTGGTGCTCATGCTCGGGTGTTCTCCGTTCCAGTGCTGAGGTCACTCGCGGCGCCCGCCCAGAGGCGGTGGACGGCGTAGGAGCGCCAGGGGGCCCAGGCCTCGGCGGCGCGGTCGGCGGATCTCGGGTCGCCGGGGGCGCCGAGCCGGACGAGGCCGTGGCGCACGCCGACGTCGCTCGGCAGGAAGACGTCCGGGTCGGCGAGGGCCCGCATCCGCAGGTAGCCGACGGTCCAGGGGCCGATGCCGGGGAGGGCGAGCAGCCGCGCCGCCGCCTCCTCCCGGTCGACGCCGCCGTCCAGCCGGACGACGCCCTCGGCCAGCGCCGCGCAGAGACCGGTGAGCGCCCGGCGGCGGGCGGCCGGCATCGCGAAGTCCTCGGGGTCGGCCACCGCCAGGGCGGCGGCGGTCGGGAAGAGCAGCCGCAGCCCGCCGTTCGGCTCCGGCAGGACGGCGCCGTACTTCTCGGCGAGCCGGCCGGCCAGGGTGCGGGCGGCGCCGACGGTGACCTGCTGGCCGAGGACGGCGCGGACGGCCAGCTCGTGCGGGTCGACGTGACCGGGCGAGCGCAGCCCGGGGCGGGCGCGGACCAGCGCGCCGAGCACCGGGTCGGTGCCGAGCCGGCCGTCCACCGCGTCCGGGTCGGCGTCCAGGTCGAACAGGATCCGCAGCCGCTGGACGGCGGTCGGCAGGTCCCGCAGGTCGGTCAGGAAGAGGCGGCAGTCCAGCCAGCCGCGGGTCCGGGGTTCGTCGGCCGCCAGCCCGTCCACCTCGGCGATGCCGTGGCCGTACGGAAGCGTGAGGGTGCGGCGGTAGGTGCGCAGGCCCGGGCGCGGGCCGGGGACCATCTCCTCCACCCCGGGCACGGCGCGCAGGGCCAGGAAGCCGATCAGGTGGTCGCTGTCCAGCGCGCCCCGGTAGGCCAGCCGCAGGGTGAGCCCGCCGGCCGGGGTCGCGGTGCGCCGCCCCGCCGCGACCTCGGCGCGCAGCCCGCTGGGGGTGCGGTCGTAGACCTCGCGGACGGTGTCGTTGAACTGCCGGACGGAGGCGAACCCGGCCGCGAAGGCGATCTCGGTGACCGGCAGCTCGGTGGTCTGCAGCAGCAGCCGGGCGGTCTGGGCGCGGCGGGCCCTGGCCAGCGCGATCGGCCCGGCGCCGAGTTCGGCGGTGAGCTGGCGCTGGAGCTGGCGGGAGCTGTAGCCGAGGCGGTGGGCCAGACCGGCGACGCCCTCCCGGTCCACGATCCCGTCGCCGATCAGCCGCATCGCCCGGCCGACCAGGTCGGCGCGGTGGTTCCACTCGGGCGAGCCGGGCACCGCGTCGGGGCGGCAGCGCCGGCAGGCGCGGAAGCCCGCGCCCTGGGCGGCGGCGGCACTGGGGTAGAAGGTGCAGTTGACGCGCTTGGGGGTCACGGCGGGGCAGCTCGGCCGGCAGTAGATGCCGGTCGAGGTGACGGCCGTGAAGAAGACGCCGTCGAAGCGGGAGTCCCTGCTGTCCACGGCTCGGTACCGGATGTCGTCGTCAATCACGCTGTCCAGTCTGCGGCACTCGGCGGGGTGGGACTGGCGGGAATCGGACATGGGCGTGCGGGTCCGCCGGAGCGGCTTTCCGGCCGCTCGCCCGCGCCGGGAAAACCGCGAGCCGTGCGGCCGGGCCCGCGGCTACCCTGGCCGGGCCGGGCACCCGATCCGCCCGACCGACTGACCCTTTCTCCCGGTGACAAGGAGCCTCCCGTGACCGAGCAGCCCTACACCGGCCCGGACGATCCCCGGGTCACCGCGCTACGGGTGGAGCAGTTCGCCTTCCCCGGGCCGCTGCGCGACCGGCTGGTCGCGGCCGTCGTCAGCGGCGCCAAGACCAGCACCACCGGCCTGCTCGCCGAGTACCAGCACGAGGACGAACCGCTGCCGAGGGTGGGCGTCCGCTCGGCGGTGATCGACTCGGACGGCCGGGCGGTGGCGGTGACCGAGACCACGGACGTCCGGGTCGTCCCGCTCGCGGAGGTCGACCTGCGGCACGCCGTGGACGAGGGCGAGGGCTTCACCACGGTGGCCGCGTGGCGCGCGGGCCACGAGGACTTCTGGCACAGCGAGGAGCTGCGGGCGGCGCTGGGTGATCCCGGCTTCACCGTCGACGACTCCACTCCCGTCGTGCTGGAGCGGTTCCGCGTGGTGGCCGACCTCCTGCGCTGACGGAACTCCGCCGACCGGCCGCCGACGCCGCCCGCTCGGCGTCGCGCCGCACTGGCCGCCGACCGCTACGCCGCCGGGCCGCCGTCGCCCGTCAGCCGCCGCAGGGCCCGGTCGAGCCGGTCCCGCCGGGCCCGCGGGGTGAGCGCCTGGAGCAGCGGGAGCACGAGCCGGTAGCGCGCCGTCCGGTCGAGTGCCTCGAACGCCCGCCGGGCCCGCGGGTCCGCCTCCAGCGCCGCAGCCAGCTCCGGCGGCACGGTCGCGGCCCGCTGCGAGGCGTAGGCCGCCGCCCACCGGCCGTCCGCCTGGGCGCGGCGCACCTCGGCCAGCCCGGGTCCGCGCATCCGGCCCTCGGCCGTCAGGGCCGCCACCCGGTCGACGTTCACCTGCGACCAGAGGCTCCCGGGCCGGCGCGGTACGTACTTCTGCAGGTAGTACCGCTCGTCGAGCGCGCGGCGCTGCCCGGAGATCCAGCCGTAGCAGAGGCCGATGTCGACCAGTTCGTCGTCGGTGACCGACGCGATGCCGGACTTCCGTCTGGCCATCCTGATCCACACGCCTTCGTGGCGCGGGTGGTTGGCGGCCAGCCAGTCCTCGAAGGCCCGGGCGTCCACGAAGGCGAGGACCTCCACCCCGTCGATCTCGTCCACGCGGTCGAGCGTAGCGGCACGCGCCCGGCGGGGCGACGGGCCGCCGCAGCGCGCCCGCCGCCCCGCCGGTCCGCCGTCACCGCTTGACGACGCCCCGGGCGCGCACCGACTTGGTGATGGTCTTCCACTTCTTCAGCCGGGCCGAGGCCAGCCGGGCGTCCGAACGGGAGGCGATCCACTCGCTCTCGCGCTGGAGCTTGAGGTAGCTGTCCATCCGCCGCTGCGGGAGCGTGCCGTCCTCCAGCGCGGCCCGCACCGCGCAGCCGGGCTCGGTGTGGTGGCCGCAGTCGTGGAAGCGGCAGCCCTCGGCCAGCTCCTCGATGTCGGAGAAGGCCATCGCCACGCCCTCGCCGCCGTAGAGGCCGACCTCGCGCAGGCCGGGCGTGTCGATCAGCACGCCGCCGCCGGGCAGCGGGATCAGCTCGCGGGTGGTCGTGGTGTGACGGCCCTTCTGGTCGACCGCCCGGGCCTGCTGAACGGTCATCACCTCGGCACCGGCCAGCACGTTGGTGAGCGTGGACTTGCCGACGCCGGACTGGCCGATCACGGCGGTGGTGCCGGGCGTGCAGGCGCGCAGCACGTCCACCCCCTCGCCGGTCTCGGCGCTGACCACCAGCACCGTGACGCCGGGGGCGATGGCCTCGACGTCGGCCCGGATGAAGTCGGCGTCGTCCACCAGGTCGGCCTTGGTGAGGACGACCACCGGATCGGCGCCGGACTCCCAGGCCAGGGCCAGGAAGCGCTCGATCCGGCCCAGGTCGGGCTCGGCGGCGAGCGAGGCGGCGATCAGGACGGTGTCGACGTTGGCCGCCAGCACCTGGCCGTCCGAACGCTTGCCGGCCACCTTGCGGATGATCGCGGTGGAGCGCGGCAGCAGCGCCGCGACGGCCGGCATCGGCTGGGCCGCGAGGTCCACGGCCGCCCAGTCGCCGGTGCAGGGGCAGTTGATCATGTCGACGTCGCCGACCGACCGGGTGTCGGCCCGGACGGTGCGCGGCTCGCCGGTCGACGGGTCGGCCAGGACGACGTCGCACTGGCCGCGGTCCACCCGGACGATCCGGGCGGGCGTCAGCCCGGCCTCGGCGAGCGGGGCGAAGAGCTCCTCGGACTCGGCCGTCCAGCCGTAGTCGGCCAGCGGGAAGTCACAGGAGTCGGAATCGGAGGAGAGGAGGGACGAAACGGAGGCAGCGTTGAACAACGCAGTGGGCCCTTCGGGAGGAAAGTGATCCCGCCGGGCTACGGCTGCGCGCGCGAAGGCGGCGTCAGCCGACGGCCGGGAGGGAGAGGTGGTGGGTGCGAGCGCTGCCCAGGGCAGCCGTGACGGCAAAGACGGTCACAAGGCTCACCTCGCTTCTCTTCTCCGTGGACCGGTACAGCGGTCCCCTCAAACCGAACTGGTCACACCGTAGCGGCCGTCTCCGGCGCTGCCAACCGTTTTTCCACCTGCGCCGATCCGGTCGCCGACGGCCGGCGCCGCGCCGACCGCCCGGCGCCGCGGCGCGTCAGCGCTGGTCCCACGGCGGCCGCGGCGGGTGGCTGGGCAGCGTGCGCTCGGGCGGCGGCGCGGTCGGCCGGTCGCTGTCCGGCGGCGGCGGGGTCGGCCGGTGGTGCGGACCGCTCCGGCTGGTGAGCCGGGCCCGGACGTTGTCGGCGGCGAGCACGTCGGCCCAGCGCTCGGGGTACTCGGAGGGCACGTCGACGTCCTCCCCCTCCTCGGCGTACTCCTCCTCGGCCCCCTCGGCGAGGCCGAGCTCGCGCGCCCGCCGGGCGCGCTCGGCGGCGCGCCGGGCGGCCACCTCGCGGACCACGGCGGCGGCGGCCTCCTCCTGCGCGCGCTCGTTCTCGGCGCGGGCGTCGGCGGTCTCCAGGGTGGGCCAGCGGCGGTCTATGGCGGCGTTCATCGCGGCGCCGATCAGCACCGCGAGCGCGACCACGAAGATCCAGAGCAGCACGGCCACCGGCGCGGCCAGCGAGCCGTACACCGAGGGGCCCTCGACCGAGCTGACCAGGTACAGCCGCAGTCCGACGCTGCAGAAGACCAGCACCACCAGCGCGACCAGCGCGCCCGGGATGTCCTCCCGCCAGGGCGTCGAGACGGGTACGGCCAGGTGGTACAGGGTGGTCAGGAAGACGATCAGCAACAGGATCGCGACCGGCCAGTAGAGCGCGTTGACCACGGTCGCGAGGTCCTGGACGGTGTTCTGGACCAGCCCGGGCCCGACCAGCAGCAGCGGCAGGACCAGGGAGCCGATCACCAGGGCGCCGAGGTAGAGGCCGAGGGACATCAGCCGGGTCTTGACGATGCCGCGCTTCCCGTCGAGCCCGTACATCACGGTGATGGTGTCGATGAAGATGTACAGCGCCCGGGACCCGGACCAGAGCGAGAGCAGGAAGCCGATCGAGACCAGGTCCGGGCGGGTGTGCTTGAAGACCTCGTCCAGCAGCGGGATCACCACGTCCTGGATGGACGAGTCCGAGAGGACCGTCCCGGAGGCCTTGAGGATGTCCTGCTTCAGCTTGTCGATCGTGCCCGCGCCGAGGAGGTCGTCCAGGTAGCCGAGGGTGCCGGCCAGGCAGAGCAGCAGCGGCGGGATGGACAGCAGGGTGAAGAACGCCGCCTCCGCCGCGAGCCCGGTGACCCGGTACTCGACGCAGGTGTTGGTGGTGTCCCTGACCAGCGCCCAGGCCGTCGTGCGCCAGGTGGCCTTGGCCGCCCGTCGGGAGCCCTTGCCCCGACGACGGGAGGGCCGCTCCGGGTTCGGTCTCGTCGTTTCGCCTGCTGCTTGCACAGGGCTAACGGTATCGGGCCGGGGCAGGTCCGTTGATCTCCCGTGTCGCGGGCCGTTCGACGAGGGTCCGATCCGGGGAGCGGGGGGAACGTCTCGGCATCTCGGTATGCGAAACCTTTGCGTCCATCATTCGGACGTTAGTGGACCTCGCGTCGTGCTCCGTGCGAATCTCTTGCCATGCCTAGCGCCGGAACCACCCTAGTAGGTCGACTCCACGTCGATCTCCTTCGCGTGTCCAGCGCCATCTGTCCGGTGATCTGAGCCCCACCCCGCCGCCACCCACCGCACCCGGCGCCACCACCCCGCCATCCCCGCCGACGCGGATGCGCAGGCGCCCGCCCGGCCACGGTCACTGCTCTCCCGGCCTTGAGAAACCCGCAGGTCACAGCAGCAGCGCCCGGCCGAGCACGCCCAGCGACCGATCCGGCGTCAGAGCCACCTGCCCCGAAGGACTTCACCATGGCCACCACCCCCGAGACCGCCGAGCCGACGGCCGATCGCGCCGAGGCACGCCGCCCCGCCGCGCCTCGCAAGGTGACCCGCCACCGCGGTGAGGGCCAGTGGGGCATGGGCCACTTCACTCCTCTGAACGCCAACGAGCAGTTCAAGAAGGACGACGACGGTCTCAATGTGCGGACACGTATTGAGACGATCTACTCGCAGCGCGGCTTCGACTCGATCGACCCCGCCGACCTGCGCGGCCGGATGCGCTGGTGGGGCCTCTACACCCAGCGCAAGGAAGGCATCGACGGCGGCAAGACCGCGATCCTGGACCCGCACGAGCTGGACGCCGAGTACTTCATGCTCCGCGTCCGCATCGACGGCGGCCGGCTGACCGTCGCCCAGCTCAAGGCGATCGCCGAGGTCTCCGAGCTCTACGGCCGGAACACCGCCGACCTGACCGACCGGCAGAACGTCCAGTACCACTGGATCCGGATCGAGGACGTCCCCGCGATCTGGCAGAAGCTGGAGGCCGTCGGCCTGTCCACCACCGAGGCCTGCGGCGACACCCCGCGCGTCATCCTCGGCTCCCCGGTGGCCGGCATCGCCGAGGACGAGATCATCGACGGCACCTCCGCCATCGAGGAGATCCAGCGCCGCTTCATCGGCAACAAGGACTTCTCCAACCTGCCGCGCAAGTTCAAGTCCGCCGTCTCCGGCTCCCCGCTGCTGGACGTCGCGCACGAGATCAACGACGTCGCCTTCGTCGGCGTCGAGCACCCCGAACACGGCCCCGGCTTCGACCTCTGGGTCGGCGGCGGCCTCTCCACCAACCCCAAGCTCGGCGTCCGCCTGGGCGCCTGGGTCCCGCTCGACGAGGTCGCGGACGTCTACGGCGGCGTCATCGGCATCTTCCGCGACTACGGCTACCGCCGGCTGCGCAACCGCGCCCGGCTGAAGTTCCTGGTCGCCGACTGGGGCGTGCAGAAGTTCCGCCAGGTCCTGGAGGACGAGTACCTCAAGTACCAGCTGGTGGACGGCCCCGCGCCGAAGGAGCCCGCCGGCCGCTGGCGCGACCACGTCGGCGTGCACCGGCAGAAGGACGGCAACTACTACGTCGGCTTCGCGCCGCGGGTCGGCCGGGTCGACGGCGCCCTGCTCGGGCGGATCGCCGACCTCGCCGCCGCCCACGGCAGCGACCGGCTGCGCACCACCGCCGAGCAGAAGATGCTCGTCCTCGACATCGCCGAGGACCGGGTCGAGTCGCTGGTGGCCGGCCTGGAGGCGCTGGACCTGCGGGTCACCCCCTCGCCCTTCCGCCGCGGCACCATGGCCTGCACCGGCATCGAGTACTGCAAGCTCGCCATCGTCGAGACCAAGGAGCGCGGCCGCACGCTCATCGACGAGCTGGAGAAGCGCCTGCCGGACTTCGAGGAGCCGCTGACCATCAACATCAACGGCTGCCCGAACGCCTGCGCCCGCATCCAGGTCGCCGACATCGGCCTCAAGGGCCAGCTGGTGACCGACGCCGACGGCCGGCAGGTCGAGGGCTACCAGGTGCACCTGGGCGGCGCGCTCGGCCTGGAGGCCGGCTTCGGCCGCAAGGTCCGCGGCCTCAAGGTCACCAAGGACGGCCTGCCGGACTACGTCGAGCGGGTGCTGACGCGCTACCAGGCCGACCGCGCCGAGGGCGAGCGCTTCGCCCAGTGGGCCGCCCGCGCCAGCGAGGAGCAGCTGTCATGAGTGAGCGCAGCGAGCGAATCACGGGGCAGGGGCGTGTCTCGCGAAGCGGACGCCGAGCGCAGCGAGGTGGGCAATGAGTGAGCGGGCGGCACCGTTCTTCTGCCCGTACTGCGGCGACGAGGACCTGCGCCCCTCCGAGGCCGGGCACGGCGCCTGGGAGTGCCACGGCTGCCGCCGGGCCTTCCAGTTGAAGTTCCTCGGCCTGCTCTCGGCACCCGACAGGACCACGGCGACCGACGGGGGTACGTCACATGACCGGCACGACGACTGACTACGAGGCGATCGCGACCGCCGCCGGCCGCGAGCTGGAGGAGGCGACCCCCCAGGAGATCCTGGCCTGGGCCGCCGACACCTTCGGCGCGCGGTTCTGCGTCACCTCCTCGATGGAGGACGCGGTCGTCGCCCACCTCGCCTCCTCGGTCTTCCCCGGCGTGGACGTGGTCTTCCTGGACACCGGCTACCACTTCCCCGAGACCATCGGGACCAGGGACGCGGTGGCCGCGGTGATGCCGGTCAACCTCATCACCCTCAAGCCGCTGCAGACGGTCGCCGAGCAGGACGCCCAGTACGGGCCCGCCCTGCACGACCGCGACCCGGACCTCTGCTGCTCGCTGCGCAAGGTCGAGCCGCTGAACCGCGGCCTCGGCGGCTACGACGCCTGGGCCACCGGGCTGCGCCGCGACGAGTCGCCCACCCGGGCCGGCACCCCGGTGGTCGCCTGGGACGCCAAGCGCCGCAAGGTCAAGATCGCCCCGATCGCCCGCTGGACGCAGGAGGACGTGGACGCCTACGTCAACGCCAACGGCGTCCTGCTCAACCCGCTGCTGTGGGAGGGCTACACGTCGGTCGGCTGCTCGCCGCTGTCGTGCACCCGCAAGCCCGAGGAGGGCGAGGACGCCAGGTCCGGCCGCTGGTCCGGCTCCGGCAAGACCGAGTGCGGCATCCACCTCTGAGCGACCCACCGCCCCACCACCGATCCACCGTCACTACCCGTCTGGAGAACCCACCGTGAGCACAGCCACCACCCTGGCCGCCGACGGAGCCGCGGAGGCGGCCCCCGCGGCCGCCCCCTGCGAGCGCGGCGCCACCGTGTGGCTGACCGGGCTCCCGAGTGCGGGCAAGACCACGCTCGCCTTCGCCCTGGCCGAGCGGCTGCGGGCCGAGGGCCACAAGGTCGAGGTCCTGGACGGCGACGAGATCCGCGAGTTCCTCTCCAAGGGCCTCGGCTTCACCCGGGAGGACCGGCACACCAACGTCACCCGGATCGGCTTCGTCGCCGAGAAGCTCGCCGCCAACGGCGTCAAGGTGCTCGCCCCGGTGATCGCCCCCTACGCGGACTCCCGGGCGGCGGTCCGCGAGCGGCACGCCGCCCACGGCACCGGCTTCCTGGAGATCCACGTCGCCACCCCCGTCGAGCTCTGCGCCGAGCGCGACGTCAAGGGCCTGTACGCCAAGCAGGCGGCCGGCGAGCTCTCCGGCCTGACCGGCGTCGACGACCCGTACGAGGCCCCCGTGGACCCGGAGCTGCGGCTCCAGACCCAGGGCCGCGAGGTGGCCGAGACCGCCGCCGAACTCCACGCCTTCCTGACCGAGAGGGGCCTCGCGTGACCACCGCGACCGACAGCCTGGTCCACACCGAAGAGAGCGGCTTCGCGCTGTCCCACCTGGACGCGCTGGAGGCCGAGTCGGTGCACATCTTCCGCGAGGTCGCGGGGGAGTTCGAGCGCCCGGTGATCCTGTTCTCCGGCGGCAAGGACTCCATCGTCATGCTGCACCTGGCGCTCAAGGCCTTCTGGCCGGCCGCCGTCCCGTTCTCGCTGCTGCACGTCGACACCGGCCACAACTTCCCCGAGGTCATCGAGTACCGCGACCGGGTGGCGGCCGAGCACAACCTGCGCCTGCACGTCGCCCACGTCCAGGACTTCATCGACGACGGCCGGCTGCGCGAGCGCCCCGACGGCACCCGCAACCCGCTGCAGACCGTCCCGCTGCTGGACGCCATCGAGCGCAACCGCTTCGACGCCGTCTTCGGCGGCGGCCGCCGCGACGAGGAGAAGGCCCGCGCCAAGGAGCGCGTCTTCTCCCTGCGCGACGAGTTCGGCGCCTGGGACCCGCGCCGCCAGCGCCCCGAACTCTGGTCGCTGTACAACGGCCGGCACGCGGTCGGCGAGCACGTGCGCGTCTTCCCGCTCTCCAACTGGACCGAGCTGGACGTCTGGCAGTACATCGAGCGCGAGGGCATCGAGCTCCCGGCGATCTACTACGCGCACGAGCGCGACGTCTTCTCCCGCAGCGGCATGTGGCTGACCGCGGGCGAGTGGGGCGGCCCCAAGGAGCACGAGCCGGTCGAGCGGCGCCTGATCCGCTACCGCACGGTCGGCGACATGTCCTGCACCGGCGCCGTCGACTCCGACGCCGCCGACATCGGGGCCGTGATCGCCGAGATCGCCGCCAGCCGCCTCACCGAACGCGGCGCCACCCGGGCCGACGACAAGCTTTCCGAGGCCGCGATGGAAGACCGCAAGCGCGAGGGATACTTCTAAATGAGCACCACCACCCGGACCAGCGCCACCGCCCTGCTGCGCTTCGCCACCGCCGGCTCCGTCGACGACGGCAAGTCCACCCTGGTCGGCCGGCTGCTGCACGACTCCAAGTCGGTGCTCGCCGACCAGCTGGAGGCCGTCGAGCGCGCCTCCCTGAGCCGCGGCCAGGAAGCGCCCGACCTCGCACTGCTCACCGACGGCCTGCGCGCCGAGCGCGAGCAGGGCATCACCATCGACGTCGCGTACCGCTACTTCGCCACCCCCCGCCGGCGGTTCATCCTCGCCGACACCCCCGGGCACGTGCAGTACACCCGCAACATGGTGACCGGCGCCTCCACCGCCGAACTCGCCGTCGTCCTGGTGGACGCCCGCAACGGCGTGGTCGAGCAGACCCGCCGGCACGCCGCCGTCGCCGCGCTGCTGCGGGTGCCGCACGTGGTGCTGGCCGTCAACAAGATGGACCTCGTCGAGTACGCGGAGCCCGTCTTCGCCGCCATCGCCGAGGAGTTCACCGCCTACGCCGCCTCGCTCGGCGTCCGGGACGTGGTCGCGGTCCCGATCTCCGCCCTCGCCGGGGACAACGTGGTCGAGCCGTCCGCCCACATGGACTGGTACGGCGGCCCCACCCTGCTGGAGCACCTGGAGACGGTGCCGGTCGGCAGCGACCCGAGCGTCGAGCCGGCCCGCTTCCCGGTCCAGTACGTGATCCGCCCGCAGAGCGACGAGCACCCCGACTACCGCGGCTACGCGGGCCAGTTGGCCTCCGGCGTGCTGCGGGTCGGCGACCCGGTGACGGTGCTGCCCTCGGGCCACACCACCACCGTCGCCGGCATCGACGCGCTCGGCGCGGAGACCGACCTCGCCTGGGCCCCCCAGTCGGTGACCGTCCGCCTCGCCGACGACATCGACGTCTCCCGCGGCGACCTGATCGCGGCCGGCCCGGTCCCGGTGCCCACCAAGGACATCGAGGCCACCGTCAGCCACCTCAGTGAGCGCCCGCTGCGCGCCGGTGACAAGGTGCTGCTCAAGCACACCACCCGCACCGTGCGCGCGCTGGTCAAGGCGATCTCCTACCGCATCGACATCGACAGCCTCGAACAGCGCTCCGGCGCCCAGGGGCTGGAGGTCAACGACATCGGCCACGTGGTGCTGCGCACCGCCGAGCCGCTGGCCCTCGACGACTACCGCGTGAACCGCCGGACCGGTTCGTTCCTGCTGATCGACCCGGCCGACGGCACCACCCTCACCGCCGGCATGGCGGGCGAGGCCTTCGACACCGTGCGCCCCGACGCGTCCGGCGCACCCGACGAGGAGGACTGGGTCTGATGCCCCGCGAGGCGTTCTCGGGCATGGACAAGGAAGGCGGCCGCATCGGCAGCGGCGTCCTCGGCAGCGGCCAGGGCGGCCTGACCCGATGTGCGGGCCGACAGGGCTGACCGGAGCCCTGTCACCGGGCCGGCCGCTGTCCCACCCCACAGCTGGTGCAGCGCACCGACCCGGCTTGCCCGGCATCCCCCGATGCCGCGAGCACGACCCGCCCCTTCCCGCCCGGGACCGTCCCCGCGACGGTCCGCCCGTGAACAGGACTTCGCCCATGGCACCGAACCACGCACTCGCGCCCGCCACCTTCCCCGATCGGCCGACACACCCGGCCGCCGGCCGGATCAGACGCTCCGCCGCGGCCGCCGTCGCCGGCCTCACCGCGGTGGCCCTGCTCTCCGCCTGCGGCTACGGCTCGAAGAGCGAGGACGACAAGCCCGCCGCGGCCGCCGCCGGCGGTTCCGCCTCCGGTGTGAAGCTCTCCGCCGACACGGTCAAGATCGGCTACTTCGCCAACCTGACCCACGGCACCCCGCTGGTCGGGCTCCAGGAGGGCCTCTTCCAGAAGGAGCTCGGGGCCACCCAGATCAAGACCCAGGTCTTCAACGCCGGTCCGGCCGAGATCGAGGCGCTGAACGCCGGCTCCATCGACATCGGCTGGATCGGCCCCTCCCCCGCGATCAACGGCTACAGCCAGTCCAACGGCGAGTCACTGAAGATCATCAGCGGTTCGGCCTCCGGCGGCGTCAAGCTGGTGGTCAACCCCGAGAAGATCCAGAGCCTGGACGACCTCAAGGGCAAGAAGATCGCCACCCCCCAGCGCGGCAACACCCAGGACGTGGCGCTGCTCAACTACCTGGCGGGCAAGGGGCTGAAGGTCAACCCCGACACCGGCGCCGGCGACGTCTCGGTGGTGCGGACCGACAACAAGGTCACCCCGGACGCCTACAGCTCCGGCTCGATCGACGGCGCCTGGGTGCCCGAGCCGACCGCGTCCAAGCTGGTCACCCTCGGTGCGAAGGTCCTGCTCAACGAGAAGGACGTCTGGCCGGACAAGAAGTTCGTGATCACCAACATCATCGTCTCGCAGAAGTTCCTCAAGGAGCACGCCGACGTGGTGGAGGCCGTGCTGCGCGGCTCGGTGAACACCAACACCTTCATCAAGGCCAACTCCGACAAGGCCAAGGCCGACGCCAACGCCGCCATCAAGAAGGAGGCCGGCAACGCCCTGCCGGCCGAGATCCTCGACCCGGCCTGGGCCGACATCGACTTCCTGGACGACCCGCTGGCCGGCACCCTCCAGGCCGAGGCCGACCACGCCGTCACCGCCGGCCTGCTCAAGAAGCCGAACCTGGCCGGGATCTACGACCTCACGCTGCTCAACAAGGTGCTCAAGGAGAAGGGCCAGGCTCCCGTGGCGGACGCCGGGCTCGGCGCCAAGTAGCACCGCGCGGCACCCGCGCCACCCGCGGCGCACGGAAGCCCCGCCGCACCCAAGCCCCGAGGTCCGGTTCCCCGCCCGCCCGGTCGATGCCCGATCGATGCCCCCAGAGCACACGGGACGGGCGGGGCCGGACCCCGGCCCCGATTCCTTCGCCACCCGCCCTCCTCGCCCGCCGACCGGCAGGAGGGGCCCATGACCGCCCCCGGCCCCGGCCGGGAGCTGCCCCCAGATGCAGGAGGTGCCCGGATGACCCCGGCACTGACCACCTCGGACGACGCCGTCGGCGTCGACACCCGCGGCGGCTCGCCCGCCGTCCGGATCTCGCACGTGCACAAGTCCTTCGGCCGCCCGGGTGCCGCCACGCACGTCCTGGACGACATCACGCTCGATGTCGCGCCCGGCGAGTTCGTCACGCTGCTCGGCGCCTCGGGCTGCGGAAAGTCCACCCTGCTCAACCTGGTCGCCGGCCTCGACAAGCCCACCGCGGGCTCGATCGAGGTGACCGGCGGACGCCCCGCGCTGATGTTCCAGGAGCACGCGCTCTTCCCCTGGCTCACCGCCGGCAAGAACATCGAACTCGCGCTCAAGCTCGCCGGCGTGCCCCGCCCCGAGCGCCGCCCCGAGGCAGAGCGGCTGCTCGAACTCGTCCGGCTGGGCGGCTCCTACGGCAAGCGCGTGCACGAGCTCTCCGGCGGCATGCGCCAGCGCGTCGCACTGGCCCGCGCGCTCGCCCAGGGCGCCTCGGTCCTGCTGATGGACGAGCCGTTCGCCGCGCTCGACGCCATCACCCGGGACGTGCTGCACGACGAGATCACCCGGATCTGGGCCGAGCACAAGCTCTCCGTCCTGTTCGTCACGCACAACGTGCGGGAGGCCGTCCGGCTCGCCCAGCGCGTGGTGCTGCTCTCCTCGCGCCCCGGCCGGGTCGCCCGCGAGTGGCGGATCGACCTGCCGCAGCCGCGCCGGATCGAGTCCGCCGGCGTCGCCGACCTGTCCATCGAGATCACCGAAGAACTGCGTGGGGAGATCCGCCGCCATGGCCAGCACTGACAGCACCACCACCCTGGCCAAGGACCGGCCGGCGGACATCGCCGACGTCGGCGCCGGCCTGGACGCGCTGGACGCCGTCCAGGTGCGGCGCGTGCCGCTCGGCGAGATCCTGCGGACTAAGGCGCTGCCGCCGCTGCTCGGGCTGCTGCTCGTGCTGGCGCTCTGGCAGGGCGCCTACAGCCTCGAACTGACCTCCTCCTACAAGCTGCCCAGCCCGGCCGACGTCTGGCGCTCGCTGGTCGAGCTCTGGGAGGCCGGGACGCTGTTCAGCATCATCTGGACGAGCGTCTGGCGCGGTATCTCGGGCTTCCTGATCGCGGTCGTGATCGGCACCCCGATCGGTCTGCTGGTCGCCCGGGTCAAGCCGGTCCGGGCCGCGCTCGGCCCGGTGCTCTCCGGCCTGCAGTCGCTGCCCTCGGTCGCCTGGGTGCCCGCCGCCGTCATCTGGCTCGGCATCAACGATTCGATGATGTACGCCGTCATCCTGCTCGGCGCCGTCCCCTCCATCGCCAACGGCCTGGTGGCCGGCATCGACCAGGTGCCGCCGCTGTTCCTCCGGGCCGGCCGCACCCTGGGCGCCACCGGCCTGTCGAACGCCCGCCACATCCTGCTGCCGGCCGCCCTCCCCGGTTACCTGGCCGGCCTCAAGCAGGGCTGGGCGTTCTCCTGGCGCTCGCTGATGGCCGCCGAACTCGTCGCGTCCTCCCCCGACCTGGGCCTGGGCCTGGGCCGGTTCCTGGAGAACCAGCGGGAGTCGGCCAGCATGTCCGGCGTCCTCCTCGGCATCATCCTCGTCCTGTTCGTCGGCATCGCCATCGACCTCCTGCTCTTCGCCCCGCTGGAGCGCCGGGTGCTGCGCAACCGGGGCCTGGTGGGCACGGCCCGCTGACCATCGAGGTTCCTGTGATCATGTCTGCACCGGATCGACCGCTCCTGCTGATCGCCCACGGCAGCCGCGACCCCCGCCACGCCGCGACCGTGGCGGGGGTGGTCGAGCAGGTCCGGGCGCTGCGCCCCGGGCTGGAGGTCGCCACCGCGTACCTGGACCACTGCGCGCCGCGGATCCCGCAGGTGGCCGGCCGGCTGTTGGCGGCCGTGGCCGTTCCGCTGCTGCTGAACCGGGCCTTCCACGCCAAGCACGACATCCCCGCCGCCCTGCGCGCCGCCGGCGCCGACCTGCCGGTCGCGGACGTGCTGGGCCCGGCGCGACCGCGCGTCGCGGACGCGGCGCCGGCGACCGGGCCGCTCCCCGCCCCCTCCCCGCTGCTGCTCGCCGCGCTGGACCGCCGCCTCGCCGGGGCCGGGCTGGCCGTCGGCTCCCCCGCCGTCCGCGCCCGCACCGGTGTCGTGCTGGCCGCGGCCGGCTCCTCCGACCCGGCCGCCGACGCCGCCACCCGGGCGGTGGCCGCCGAGTGGCGCCGGACCCGCGGCTGGGCCGGCGTCGAGGTCGCGTACGCCTCCGCCGGCGGCCCGCGCGTCCCCGCCGCCGCCGCCGCGCTGCGGGCGGCCGGGGCCCGCCGGGTGGCCGTCGCGCCCTACCTGCTCGCCCCGGGTCTGCTGCCGGACCGGATCGTGGACGCCGCGGCCGAGGCGGAGGCGGACGTCCTCGCCGAGGTCCTCGGCGCCGCCCCCGAGATCGCCCGCCTGGTGCTCAGGCGCTACCTCGGGGCCTGCCGCGGGGCCGTCGCCGCACCGGCGCTCAGCGCCAGCGCCTGAGCGGCCCGGCCGGAGCCGGCCGGGACACACCCCCCGGCACGCCCCTGCCGGCGCACGCGAACGGCCCGGCTCCCCCACAGAGGGGAGCCGGGCCGTTCGTCCTCGTCCGCGTCCGGAAGGACTCAGTCGGTCTTGCGGCGCTGGCGGCCGGTGCCGTAGTTGGCGCCGGTCTTGGAGCCCGAGCCGGGCGCCGGGCGGCCGGAGGAGCGGCCGATGAAGCCCGCGGCCTGGCGGCTGCCACCGCCGCCCTGGCCGCCGCCGGCACCGCCGAGGCGCTGCTTCGGACGGGGGCGGCGCGGGTTGCCGTTCATGTCGACGTCGGTGGGCAGGCCCGAGCGCTTGGCGGGGCGGCGGCGCGGGGCGCCGGCCTTGGCCTCGGCGGCCGGAGCGGCGGCCGGAGCCGGGACGACCACCGCGACGGGTACGCCGCTGGGAGTGCGGGCACCGGTGATCCGGGTCAGCTCGGCGTCGCCCGGGCGGATCTTCGTCGTGGTCGGGCGGATGCCGGCGACCGTCATCAGCCGGTTGACCTCGCGCCGCTGGTCGGGCAGGACCAGGGTGACGACCGTGCCGGACTCGCCGGCCCGGGCGGTGCGGCCGCCGCGGTGCAGGTAGTCCTTGTGGTCGATCGGCGGGTCCACGTTGACGACCAGGTCGAGGCCCTCGATGTGGATGCCGCGGGCGGCCACGTTGGTGGCGATCAGCGCGGTCACCAGACCGTCGCGGAACTGGTCGAGCACCCGGTTGCGCTGGGGCTGGGACTTGCCGCCGTGCAGGGCCGCCGCCTTCACGCCGTTGGCCAGCAGCTGCTTGGCGAGGCGGTCGGCGCCGTGCTTGGTGTGCACGAACATGATCACGCGGCCGTCGCGCGAGGCGATGTGCGCGGTCGCGGAGGCCTTGTCGGCCGGGTCCAGCTGGAGCACGTGGTGGTCCATGGTGGTCACCGCGCCGGCCGACGGGTCGACCGAGTGGGTGACCGGATCGGTCAGGAAGCGCTTGACCAGCCGGTCGACGTTGCGGTCCAGGGTGGCGGAGAACAGCATCCGCTGCCCGCCCTCGGCGACCTGCTCCAGCAGCTTGGTGACCTGCGGCAGGAAGCCCATGTCGGCCATCTGGTCGGCCTCGTCGAGGACGGTGATGGCCACGTCGCCCAGTCGGACGTCGCCGCGGTTGATCAGGTCGTCCAGCCGGCCCGGGGTGGCGACCAGGACCTCGGCGCCCCGGCGCACGGCGTTGGCCTGCCGGGTGATCGACATACCGCCGACGACGGTGGCGATCCGCAGGTTCACGGCGGTGGCGTACGGGGTGAGCGCGTCGGTGACCTGCTGGGCCAGCTCACGGGTGGGCACCAGGACGAGGGCCAGCGGGTGCCGGGAGTCGGCGCGCTTGCCGGCCGTGCGGGCCAGCAGCGGCAGGCCGAAGGCGAGCGTCTTGCCGGAGCCGGTGCGGCCGCGGCCGAGCACGTCGCGGCCGGCGATGGAGTCCGGCAGGGTGGCGCCCTGGATCGGGAACGGCTCGGTGACGCCCTCGCGGGTGAGCGCGCTGAGGATGCCCTTGGGCAGGTCCAGCTCGCCGAAGGTGGCCGCCGGGGGCCGCGGCGGGGTGCCCCCCTGGACGACGGTGAAGTCGGCGGGCGCCTGGACGGCGCGCGGGGCGCTGGTGCGGGAGGCACGGGGGGCGCCGCCGTTGCGGGCGCCGCCGCCGGTGCGGGGCTTGCGCGAACGGTCGCCGCCGCGCTCGTTGTCACGGGGTGCGCGGGCAGGGGTGGTCATGGATTCTCCATCCGATGGGAGGCACAGCCCGGTCGGGGCTGGTCGGCCGTCGGGTGGGAATTCGCCGCCCCGGCCGTTCGGCGGCATGCACGAGGGCCCGCACCGTGCGGTACGGGCCCTCGCTACGCGAGATCGCGAGTCAGCTCGGAAGCTGGACTCAGATGACGCGGATGTTCTCGGCCTGCGGGCCCTTCTGGCCCTGCGTGACGTCGAACTCGACCTTCTGGCCCTCGACGAGCTCACGGAAGCCCTGAGCGCTGATGTTCGAGTAGTGGGCGAACACGTCAGCGCCGCCACCATCCTGCTCGATGAAGCCGAAGCCCTTTTCGCTGTTGAACCACTTCACGGTGCCGGTAGCCATAACCGTCTCCTCAAAAAAACTGGGGCATCAGAGCCCACACTTCGTGGACCCCAAGTAGCCGCGATCCCCATCCGGAGACTGAAACACCGGACAAAACAAATGCGCCTGTTGGGTTGAACCAGCAGGCGCACACAAACGTTCATGGGAACCAAAACTGCAACTGAGTCGACTGTAGCACGGCGCCACCCCGATTGACCGGGGACTTATTGCCTGGCACGTCACGTTTGCCCGCGCCGCAAAGGGGGCACGCGGCGCCCGCCGAAGCGGACGCCGCGTGCCGTGCGGTGCGACGGGGCGGTCAGTGCCGTCCGGCCGGCTCCGGCACACCGTGCGAACCGGCCACCGGGGCCGGGCCGGACTGGTGCTGGTCGTCGGCGCCGTGGCCGGGCCACCAGGCGGCGCGGCCGATCAGCGCGGTGAGCGCCGGGGTGAAGAAGAGCGCCATCACGAAGGCCGCCAGGGCGATGCCGAAGGCCATCGCGAAGCCGAACTCCAGCATGAACACGTTGCCCGCGAGCATGAAGGTCGCGAACGACGCCGCCAGGATGAACCCGGCCGCCGCGACGGTCGGGCCGCCGTGGCGCAGCGCCTCACGGGCCGCCTCACGCGGGTTGCGGCCCGCGCGGGCCTCCTCCCGCAGGCGGGCGATGATCAGGATGTTGTAGTCCGTCCCGATCGCCACCACGAAGAGGTAGATCAGGATCGGCAGCATGAACATCAGACCGCTCTCGCTGCCCAGCTTCTGGAAGAGCAGCGTGGCGGAGCCGAGGGTGGCCGTGAAGCCGAGCCCGACCGAGACCATCAGGTACCACGGGGCGACCACGCTGCGCAGCTGCAGGCCCAGGATCAGCAGGATCAGCAGACCCGCGACCGGGAACACCAGCTTGTAGTCGTGGTTCATCGCGAGGTTGATGTCCTTGTAGACGGCGGTCAGACCGCCGACCTTCGCCTCCGTGCCGGTCGGCGCCTGGCTGTGCGCGACCTCCCGCAGCTCGGTGACCGAGTCGATCGCCGCGTTGCTGGACGGCTCGTTGTTGAGCAGCACGGTGAAGTCGGCCGTCGTGCCGTCCTCGCTGAGCTGGGGCTTCGCCGCGACCGGGGACACCCCGTGGACGCCGCCGAGCTTGGCCGCGAAGCCCTCGAACGCGGCCGGGTCGAGCTTGGTACCCGCGGTGCTGGTCAGGTAGACGTGGCTCGGGTCGGCCGCGCCGGCCGAGAAGCCGTTCATCAGCTTGTCCTGGACGACCATCGACTCCTTGTCCTTGGGCATGGAGCTGCCCGCGAGGTCGAAGGTGCCGTTGTAGCCCAGGGCGCCGGCCGACAGCGCCACCAGCACGCCGCCGGAGGCCAGGGCGACCAGGGCGGGGCGCTTCTCGACCATGCGGCCGAGCGCGGTGAAGCGGGCGTTGCCCGGCTCGTTCATCCACTTCTTGCCCGGCCAGAACACACCGCGCGCCGGGATGACCGCGAGCACGGCGGGGGCCAGGGTGAGCGAGGCGAGCGCGGTGACGATCACCGCGATGGCCAGGGCCGGGCCGAGGGCCTTGAACATGCCGAGGCTGGAGAGGATCAGCACCGCGAAGGCGACGGTGACGGCGCCGGCCGCCGAGGCGATCGCCTCACCGACCCGGCCGACGGCGTTGGCCACGGCCTCCTTGCGGTCGTCCCCGGCCCGCAGCCGCTCGCGGTAGCGGAACGCCAGGAAGAGGAAGTAGTCGGTGCCGACACCGAGCACGACGACGATCAGGATCGCCGACAGCACCGGGGTGCTCTCCAGGCCGAACGCCTTGGTGGCGTAGGCGATCACGCCGTTGGCGGTCGGCATGGCGACCACCAGCGAGATCAGGATCGGCAGAAGTCCGGCCAGGACGCTGCGGAAGATGATTCCGACGATGAGCGCGACCAGGACGACCGTGGACATCGCGATGAGCGCGTCGGCCGAGCCGGAGGACTCCTTCTGGTCCAGCGCCTGGGCGGCGGCGCCACCGAGCTGGAACTTCAGGTCGGTCCCCGAGGTGAGCGACTTGCCCTCCTCGCGGAGGTGCTTGGCGGCCTCGCCGAAGTCCTCGGACTGCTGCTTGGCCTTGTCGATGGCTATCGGCGCGAGCGCGTACTTGCCGTCCTTGGACGTCGTCTGCTCGCTGACCGGGATGACCTTCTCGACGTCCGCGATCTTCTTGTCCGAGAGACCCTGGACGATCTTGGCCATGGCGGCCTTGTCGGCGTCGTTCATCGCGGCGCCGTCGTTGCGCTCGAAGAGCACCATCGCGGAGGGCGTGAAGTTGGCCGGGAACGCCTTCTCCTGGAGCGCCGAGGCCTGGATGGACTCGTAGTGCTTGGGAAGGAAGGAAGCCTCGTCGGTCTGTGCGGTGATCGTCGGCGCGCCGGCCACGATCGCGATCATCGCGACAACCCATGCCGCGATCACCCACCAGGCGCGACGGACGACGAAATGTCCGAGTCGGTGGAACATGCTCGTGATGCCTCCTGGGCATGGTTCACCGCCAGCCCTTGGGGGACGGGACTCCGGGCGACGGAGGACCGGCAGGGCATGGCGACGAGGCCCGCCCCTAGCCGGTCGGCAGGTAAGTGAGATGAGGACATCATCATACGAGAACTTGCTTGCCGACCGGCAAGCAAATATCCCCCGTAGACCAACCCCCTCAGGGACGCCGTCCAGCCGCCCCGCACCATCTTCACCCGCCGACCGGCCCTCTCACCTCGTGCTCGGGGTGGAGACCGCTCCCCCTCAGGGTGGAGTTCGCACCCACTCTGAGGGAGGAGAAGTCAGGGTTCCCCGGTAGGGATAACCCCACCCCGCCCCCGTGGCAGACCCCCGGGACGACTCCCCCGCCAGCCGGATGCCTGCTCAACGGCCCCTTCCCTACTGTCGGTTGTGACGCCGAACGCACACCGGCGCCCGATTCCGGCGGCCGGCTCTCCGACGGCACTCTCGCCCCGCGACGACCGCCGCTCTCCCAGGGGGAACGACTCCGTGAAGACCAAGCTCGGCCTCGCCGCCGCGATGGGCGCCTGGAGCGCCCGGCACAGAAAGGCAGCCGTCTTCGGCTGGCTGCTCTTCGTCGTCCTCTCCGGCTACCTCGGCGGACCGCACGGCAGCACCGAGGTCGCCGACTCCGAGGCGATGCCCGGCCAGGTCTCCCGAGCCGCGCGGATCCTCGACGACGCCGGGCTGACCGCCCCGGCGAGCGAGACCGTGCTGATCCAGAGTGCCACCACGACCGCCGACGCACCGGCCTTCCGTGCCGCCGTCGACCAGGTGCTCGCCGGGGTGACCGGCACCGGCCGGGCCACCGACGTCCGCTCCCCGTACGACACCGGGGCGGTCTCGGCGGACGGCCGCTCCGTCCTCGTCCGCTTCAACGTCGCCGGCGGGGACGAGGTGGCTGTGAAGAACGTCACGGCCGTGCGGGACGCCGTCGCCGCCGTCCGGCGGCAGCACCCGGACCTCACCGTGGCCGAACCCGGCGACGCCAGCTCCGGCAAGTGGATCGACGAGCAGTTCTCCGGCGACTTCACCCGCGCCGAGTGGACCGCCGTCCCGCTCGCGCTGGGCATCCTGCTGATCGCCTTCGGCGCGCTGGTCGCCGCCGTCCTGCCGGTCGTGCTCGCGGTCACCGCCTTCGTCGCGGCCGGCGGACTGGTCGCGCTCGGCAGCGGCGTCCTGCACACCACCGACAGCGCCGGCTCGGTGATGCTGCTGGTCGGCCTCACCATCGGCGTCGACCACTGCCTCTTCTACCTGCGCCGCGAACGCGAGGAGCGGGCCGCCGGGCGGGACCTGGAGACCGCGCCGGCGGTCGCCGCCGCCACCAGCGGCCGGGCCGTGCTGGTCGCCGGGGTCACCGTGGTGGTCGCGATGGCCGGCATGTTCCTCACCGGCATGGCCGAGTTCCAGGCGATGGCCTACGCCACCATCGTGGTCGTGGTCACCGCCGTGCTCGGCTCGCTCACCGTGCTGCCCGCCCTGCTGTCCATGCTGGGCGACCGGGTCGAGAAGGGCCGCGTCCCGCTGCTCGGCCGGCTGCGCCGCCCCGGCACCGCCGGCACCGGCGGCCGGTTCTCACCGCCGGGGTGGTCACCAGCGCGGCAGTGATCATGGTCGCGGTGTTCGCGGTCCTCGGCACCCTCTCCATGCAGGCGATGAAGCAGATGGGCGTCGGCCTCGCCGTCGCGGTACTGATCGACGCGACGGTGATCCGCGCGGTGCTGCTGCCCGCGGTGATGACCCTGCTCGGCGAGCGCAACTGGTACCTGCCGACCTGGCTGCGGTGGCTGCCCGGGCTCTCGCACGGCGGGAGCCTCCCGCCGGTCGGCGCAGCGGTCCACGGCCCCGGAACCACCACCGGGCCGGCCGAACCCGAGCGGGCCCGGCACCGCCGGGTCGGGGTCCGACACCACCGCCGGCACCCCGCCGTCCACCGGCCGCCACCCGCCCGTCGCCCGCCGGCCGCCGGCCGTGACCGGGCCCCGCGTCGCGCGGGGCCCGGTCCGCGTGCGTCATGATGATCACCGTCCAGGCGTCCCGCGGAACGGAGCAGCCCCATGATCCCCTTCGACGAGGGCCGCGCCCGGCTGCTGCTCGCCCGCGCCTGCGCGTCCGCCGGCCTGCCCGAGCCCGGCGGCGCCCGGCTGCTCGCCCTGGGCGAGAACGCCGTCTTCGACCTCGGCGACCCGGCCGTGGTGGCCAAGGTCGGCCGCGGCCCCGAGCTGTCCGACCGGGCCGGGCGGGAGCTCGGCTTCGCCCGCTGGCTCGCCGACCGGGGCGTCCCGGTGGTCCGCCCGTACGACGCCGTCCCGCCCGAGCCGAACGTCGTCGACGGCCACCCCGTGACCTTCTGGGAGCGGCTGGCCCCCGCCGAACGGCCCGCCCGGCCGGTGGACCTCGCGCCGCTGCTGCTCGCCCTCCACCGGCTGCCGCTGCCGCCCTTCCCGCTCGCCCGGCGGGACCTCCTCGCCCCCGTCGAGCGCTGGCTGGCCTCCGCCGAGGGGCACGTCGACCCCGCCGACGTCGCCTTCCTCCGGGACCGCCGCGACGACTTCGCCGCCGCGCTGCCCGGCCTGCCCGCGCAGCTGCCGACCGGCGTGATCCACGGCGACGCGCTGCCGCGCAACGTCCACATCGGGGCGGACGGACCCGTCCTGCTCGACCTGGAGTACGCCTCGCACGACCTGCGCGAGCACGACCTGGTGGTGCTCGCACTCAGCCACGACCGGTACGGCGTCCCGGCCGAGGAGTACCGGGCGTTCACCGAGGCGTACGGCTGGGACGTCCGGGAGTGGGCGGGCTTCGCGGTGCTGCGCGGCGCCCGCGAGACGGCAAGCGCCTCCTGGGTGGCCCAGCAGGCGCCGGGCAACCCGGCCGCGCTGGCGGAGTTCCGCCGGCGGGTCGATTCGCTGCGCGAGGGCGCCACCGGGGTGCGCTGGTACCCGTTCTGAGCCTGCCGTCTCCCGGGTGGGATCGGCGGCTCCGGCGTGCAACCGGGGCGGTCCGATGGGCGTCTTGTCGGACAGTCTCCCTGACCGGGGACCGGTAGCCGCCCAGTGCCTCAGGAGCCGCAGCCATGCCGGAGCACACCTCCTCGCAGCGTCCCTCCCCCTCCGTCCGACGCCGCCGCCGGCTGCTCGCGGGCTGCGTGGCGGTGGTCGCCTCACTCGCCCTGGCCGCCTGCGGCACCGCCAACGGGGCGCTGCAGCCGCAGCCGGGCACCACCGCGTCGGGGAACGCCTCGGGCACCACCGCGTCGGCCACCGGCGCCCCGGCTCCGTCCGCCTCGCCCGCCGGGTCCCCCTCCGGCTCCTCCTCGGCGTCCTCGTCCCCGTCCTCGTCCACGCCGTCGGGCAGCGCCCCCGCCGCCACCCCGCCGGGCGACGCCGTCCCGGCTTCGAAGCCCGCGACCGGCGGACCGGCCACGCCCAAGCCACCGGCTCCTCCGCGGACCCCGGCGCCCTCGAAGACCCCGGTACCCGCCAAGACCCCGTCCACCGCACAGGCCACCCGGCCGCCCACGACGACACCGGCCCCGCCCGCCCCGCCCGCGACCGGGGTGTCCACCTCGGTCGTCCGCTCCACCGCCTCCGGCGGGCGGACGGTGGCGCTCACCTTCGACGACGGGCCGGGCCCCGCCACCGGCGAGGTCCTGGACCTGCTGGCCCGGTACGGCGTCAAGGCGACGTTCTGCCAGATCGGCCAGCAGGCCGCCGCCCAACCCGCCATGGTCAAGCGGATCCGGGCGGCCGGCCACCGGCTCTGCGACCACACCGTGAGCCACCCGCTGCCGTTCGCCCCGCTCTCGCACGACAAGGCCGCGTCCCAGATCTCCGGCGGCCGGGACATGATCGTGCGGGCCGGCGGGCCGGGCACCGAGGTCGCCTGGTTCCGGGCCCCCGGCGGCGGGTTCACCGCCGACAACCAGCACATCGCCGCGGCCGAGGGCCTGCGCCCGCTCGGCTGGTCGGTCGACCCGCGCGACTGGTCCCGCCCGGGCGTCGCCTCGATCGTCTCCACCGTGCAGAGCCAACTCCGGCCCGGCGGCGTGATCCTGATGCACGACGGCGGCGGCGACCGGAGCCAGACCGTCGCCGCGCTGAAGCAGCTGCTCCCCTGGCTGATCGCCCAGGGCTACCGCTTCGACCTCCCCGCGCGCTGACCCGGCCGACCGACCGAACACCTCGCGACAGCCCGGCCCGGTGATCACCGCTCCGCACCGGGCGACCGATCAACCCGACGCGCCCGGACAGCGGTTGAACACCGGGTACGGGGTGCGACGCCTCCCTACCGCCGGCCACCCGGTCGGCGGACCTGATCACCGTCCCGCACGACCGGGCCGGTGCCCGACGCGGTGCGAGACCCGGTCGGCCCGGCCCGCCCGGCCGGGTGCTCCGGCGGTCAGGCCCTCAGCGCAGGGGCCAGCGCGGGTCGATGACGGCCTGCGGGTCCTTGCCGCGGCGGAGCCAGGCCTCCAGGCCCTCCGCCCAGCTCCGGTACCAGTCGATCTGGCGGGTGTGCAGGACGGCGAGCGGCACCTCGCCGACCTCGGCCGGGTACCGCTCCGCGAGGGCGACGGCGACCCGGACGGCGGCGAGGGCGTCGCTGCCGGCCTCGTGGGCGTCGGTCAGCTCGACCCCGTACACCTCGCAGACCCGCTGGAGGGTGCGCGAGCCCTTGCGGTACTTGTCGACGGCCCGGTCGATGACCAGGGCGTCGAGGACCGGCGCGACCGGACCGCCGAGGCGCTCGGCCAAGGGGGCCAGGCCGTGGCGGCGCAGCTCGGCGTCGAGCATCGAGAGGTCGAAGGGGGCGTTGAAGGCGACCACCGGGTGACCGGCGGCGAGCCGCTCGCACAGGGCGGTGGCTATCTCGTCGACCGCCGCCTTGGCCGGGCGGCCCTTGCTGCGGACGAGCTCGTCGCCGATGCCGTGGATCGCCTCCGCCTCGGCGGGGATCGGGACACCCGGGTCGACCAGCCAGCCGGTGGCGCTCAGCCGGCGGGCTCCGACGGTGTCCACGAGGGCGGCCGTGACGATGCGGTCCACGGTCGGGTCGGTGCCCGTGGTCTCCAGGTCGAAGCCGACCAGTGGCTGCTGCCACCAGCTCATAGGGGTGCGTCCTTCCGTCCTGCTGGTCGAAACAGCCCCTATCATCGCCCGGGCCACCGACAACGCCGCCGGTGGGGCGGGCGGGCACCGCCCCCGGGCCTCGCCGGGCAGGCTCCGGCCCGGCCCGCCGGCACCGTCCCGGGCCCGGTGGAGACCGGCGAAGTGCCCAGCGGCGGTGGCCCGCCGCGAGTGGCCCGGCGGCCGGTCCGGGCCGCCGCTGACCGACGCGGCCATGACGGCTCCGCCACTGGCCCAGGCCCGGTCGACAGCCCCCGGGGTCGGTGAGCGGCCACCCGGGGCCGCCGCGAGCGGGCCGGGCCCGCCGGACCGACGCGGCGGCGGCGCTTCGGCGGTGGTGGCCGGACGCCGCCCGCGGATCAGTTCGCCGCCGCGGCCGACGCCCCGGCCGCCGCCCCGGCCCCGGCCCCCGTGTGCGCGGTCAGCCGGCGGGCCTCGGCCCACACCTCCTCGTCGAGTTCGCCGCGCGTCCGGGTGCTGCGGCCGAGCAGGTCGTAGTCGTCGTCGAGGAGGGCGAGCGCCTCGGCCGGCCCGTCCTCGTGCCCCCACCGCCGGTGCGCCGCGTGCGCCAGCTCCCTCGGCGTCAGCTCGCCGGTCAGCAGCCGGGCGGCCAGCGCCACCAGCCCCGCCCGATCGGCGGAGCGGCTGTCGACCGGCGGGAGGTCGAGTCCGAGCTCCGCGAGCGCCGGCGCCAGCAGCTCGGCGACCGAGGCGTCCGCCTCCCCGTAGGTGCAGGCGGCGAGGGCCCGCAGGGCCGGGGTGTCGAGCCCGGCGGCCAGGGCCCCGCAGGCCGCCTCCACCACCTCGCGGGCCCGCAGCTCGCCGATGGTCCAGAGCAGGGCCCGGTCCCGCAGCCGGGCGGCGGCGGGCGAGCCGACGGGCCGGCGGAGCAGCCGGACGTCCACCGGGTCCTCGGAGACCAGGGTGAAGCCGTGCCGCTCGTAGAGGCGGCGCGCGGGGCTGCCCCGGAGGACGTCGAGCCGCACCGGCTCGCCGGCGGCGTCGGCCTCGGCCAGGACGGACCGCAGGACGCCGGAGCCGACGCCCCGGCCCTGGAGCTCCGGGGCGAGGTAGAAGTGCTCCAGCAGCCGCCCGCCCCGCCCGTCGGGGCGGACGGTGACGCAGCCGGCGAGGGCGCCGTCGACCAGCACGGCCGACGTCCAGCGGGTGGAGAAGGAGTCGCGCAGCCGCCGCCGGACCCGGTGCTCGTCGTAGCGGCCGAGCCGTTCGAGGTCGGGGCGCAGCACCACGGCGCGCAGCTCGACCAGGGGTTCGAGGTCGGCGGTCGTGGCGGGGCGCTTCGTCCAGGCGGGGGTGGTGGTCACCGGGGCAGTCTTCCAGCGGCCCGGCCGGCCGGGCCAGCCGGTTTCGCGGCGGCCCCGGCCCCTGCGCGCCAACCGGCCCGCCGGCCGCTCAGGAGACCGGCCGGGAGTCCCCCCAGATGCCCTCGAACTCCTCGCGGTAGACCTCCAGCAGCCCGGCGTCGGTGCCGCCCGGCTGCTGGCCAGCGCCGCCGCGCAGGACCAGGGCGGGCGACTCCATGCCGCGGGCCCGGCGCAGGTAGGGCTGGACCACCCCGAGGTCCCGGGTCTGCCGGCGGGGGCCGCCGGTCTGGCCGGACGGGCGCGGGCCCTCGACCAGGTAGGCGGTGAAGCGCGGGGTCTCGTCGAAGACCCGGATCTCGAAGCCGCCCTGGTCGCGCAGCCGGGCCCGGACCCGGCGCACGTGCATGATGTTCATCTCGATCGAACGGGCCAGCTCGCCGCGGCCGAGGCCCAGTTCGCGTTCCCGGCGGCGGACGGCGCTGCTCGCCGGGTTGAGGAAGAGCAGCCGGACCCGGCAGCCGTCGGTGGCGAGGCGGACCAGGCGCTTGCCGGTGTAGTTCTGGCAGAGCATGCCGAGGCCGATGCCGAGCGCGTCCAGCCGCCGGGCGCCGTCCAGCAGGTCCTCCACCGGCAGGTCGCGCTGGAGCCGGACCCGGTCGGCGTGCACCGCGACCACGTCCGCGTACCGGCCGGCCACCAGGGACTCGACGACGTCGGCGGGGACGCCGCCGGTCCCGCCGTCCAGCACGGCGAGCAGCCGGGCGGCGGCGCGTTCGGTCTGGGCGAGCACGGTCGGGGTGAGGACGCGGTTGCGGGAGACGACGTGCCGGGCCACCTCCAGTTCGTCCAGCGCCAGCTCGATCTCCCGGCGGTCGGCCAGGTAGGGGTCGAAGCAGGGCCAGTGCTGGACCATCAGCTCGCGCAGCTGGGGCAGGGTGAGGAAGACCAGCGGGTCGTCGTCGGCCGGGTCGAGCAGGTAGCCCTTGCGGCGGCTGACCTCGCGGACGGCGCCGGCCCGGTGGGCCCACTCCTCGCCGGCCGGGCCGGCCGCGGCCGTCACCCAGTCCTCGCCGTGGGCGGGCGCGTAGATGGGGTAGAGCACCTCGTCGACGAGGGAGCGCAGCCGCTGCTCGACCAGGTTGAGCCAGACGTACGCCCGCCCGGCCAGCCGGACCCGCTGGTAGGCGTCCTCCCACTCGGCGCCGGACCAGGCGAGGGCCGGTATCTCGACCGGGCCGCCCTGGGCCGGCACCACGGCCCGGCCGGTCATGGCGGGGCGCATGACGACCGTCGGGGCCTCGCTGCGGGCGCCGCCCCGGTCGGGGCCGCCGGGCCCACCGCCACGGCCGCCGGCGGGGTACACCATGCGCCACCTCACCTGGTTGCTGCCGGAGCCGGTGGTCTGCCGGATCGCCTGTCGGGTCTTCTGTCGGGTGCTGCCGGTCCTGCCGCGTCCGCCGGCGCCGCACTCCCTGATGGATCGCCACGGCGCGGGAAGCGGCCGGACGATCAAGGGTACTGCCCGCCGCGAGGCGCCCGCAGCCGGTTGGCCGAGGGGGCGCGTGCGCCCCGGCCGCCCCGTGCGTCCCGGCGGCCCCGGGGGTACCCGGCGGACACCCGTTCGGGCGAACACGCGGCGAATGGCCCCGCCCTCGGGGGCGGCGTCGGGGAGTATGCGGACTGTGCCGTGCGTCACGGCGCGCGACCGTCGCACATGCCCGGCCGCCCAGCCGGGAAGAGAGCGTCGGGGTCCGGGCTGATAGTCGGACTACCTGTCAGTTTCCCTCCGACACAAGGAAGTTGAGGACTCATGCAGGTCTGGCCAGGGAAGCCCTACCCCCTCGGTGCCACCTTCGACGGGGCCGGTACCAACTTCGCGGTGTTCTCCGAGAGCGCCGACCGCATCGAGCTCTGCCTGCTCGACGAGGACGGGTCGGAGACGGCCGTCGAGCTGCGCGAGACGGACGCCTTCGTCCGGCACGCCTACCTCCCCGGGGTCCAGCCCGGCCGGCGGTACGGCTTCCGCGTCCACGGACCGTACAACCCGGGCCTCGGCCAGCGGCACAACAGCGCCAAACTGCTGCTGGACCCGTACGCCAAGGCGATGAGCGGGAACATCGACTGGGACGAGTCGGTCTACGGCTACCACTTCGGCGCGCCCGAGCGCCGCAACGACCTCGACTCCGCCCCGCACACCATGCACTCGGTGGTCGTCAATCCGTACTTCGACTGGGGCACCGACCGGCCGCCGCGCACGGACTACCACCGCACGGTGGTCTACGAGGCCCACGTGAAGGGCCTCACCAAGCTCCACCCCGGCATCCCCGAGGAGATCCGCGGCACCTACGCGGGGCTGGCCCACCCGGCGGTGATCGAGCACCTGGCCAAGCTCGGCGTCACCGCGATCGAGCTGATGCCGGTGCACCAGTTCGTCCGCGACCACCGGCTGCGCGACCTCGGCCTGGCCAACTACTGGGGCTACAACACGGTCGGCTTCTTCGCCCCGCACTCCTCCTACTCCTCCACCGGGGACAGAGGCCAGCAGGTGCAGGAGTTCAAGTCGATGGTGAAGGCGCTGCACGCGGCCGGCATCGAGGTGATCCTGGACGTCGTCTACAACCACACCGCCGAGGGCAACCACCTCGGGCCCACCCTCTCGCTGCGCGGCCTGGACAACGTCTCCTACTACCGGCTCGCCCAGGACCAGCGGTTCTACGAGGACACCACGGGCACCGGCAACAGCCTGCTGATGCGCAGCCCGCACGTCCTCCAGCTGATCATGGACTCGCTGCGCTACTGGGTCACCGAGATGCACGTCGACGGCTTCCGCTTCGACCTCGCCGCCACGCTGGCCCGGCAGTTCCACGAGGTGGACCGGCTCTCCTCGTTCTTCGACCTCGTCCAGCAGGACCCGGTGGTCTCCCAGGCCAAGCTGATCGCCGAGCCGTGGGACCTCGGCGAGGGCGGCTACCAGGTGGGCAACTTCCCTCCGCTGTGGACGGAGTGGAACGGCATGTACCGGGACACCGTGCGCGACCTGTGGCGCGGCGAGAACGCCACGCTCGCCGAGTTCGGCTCCCGGCTCACCGGCTCCTCCGACCTCTACCAGGACGACGGCCGCCGCCCGATCGCCTCGATCAACTTCGTCACCTGCCACGACGGCTTCACCCTGCGCGACCTGGTCTCCTACAACGACAAGCACAACGCGGCCAACGGCGAGGACAACCGGGACGGCGAATCCTTCAACCGCTCCTGGAACTGCGGCGTCGAGGGCCCGAGCACCGACCCGGCCATCGAGGAACTGCGCGCCCGCCAGCAGCGGAACCTGATCGCCACCCTGATGCTCTCCCAGGGCGTGCCGATGCTCTCGCACGGCGACGAGCTCGGCCGCACCCAGGAGGGCAACAACAACGCCTACTGCCAGGACAACGAACTCGCCTGGGTGCACTGGCCCGAGGGTGACGGCCCCGAGTCCCGGCTGCTCGAATTCACCCAGGGCATGATCTGGCTCCGCCGCGACCACCCCGTCTTCCGGCGGCGCCGCTTCTTCCACGGCCGCCCGGTCTCCGGCCGCCCGGCCGCCGGCCACTACGAGGACCTCACCGACATCGCCTGGTTCACCCCCGGCGGGGAGGAGATGACCAAGCGCAACTGGGGCGCCAGCTACGCCAAGTCGCTCACCGTCTTCCTCAACGGCTACGCCATCTCGGAGCCGGACCGGCGCGGCGGGCGGATCGTCGACGACTCCTTCCTGCTGATGTTCAACGCCCACTTCGAACCGCTGGAGTTCACCGTCCCGGCCGACCACGGCCAGGAGTGGCAGGTCGTGGTCGACACCGCCCAGCCCCGGCTGCCCGCCCCCGGCGCCGGCGCCCGGGTCAAGGCGGGGGACGCGCTCTCGCTCGTCGACCGCTCGCTGATGGTGCTCCAGCGGCCGGCCTAGGCCGGGTGCCGGACGCCCGGCCGCGGGGCGGCGCCCGGGGTCCGCGGCCGGGCCCCACGGCGTGCCGCGGTCACCACGTTCACCTGTTCGGATCAGCAACGGGTCTTGGCCGCGGGCTCGCACGGGTAGTCATGGACACATGACCTACGCCGCCGAGCCCGCCCAGCCCCGCCCGGCCGCAGTACCGTCCGCCACCTACCGCCTCCAGTTGCAGCCCGGCTTCACCCTCCACGACGCCACCGCCGCGGTGCCCTACCTCGCCGCCCTCGGCGTCTCCCACCTCCACCTGTCCCCGCTGCTGGAGGCCGCCCCCGGATCCACCCACGGCTACGACACCGTCGACCACGGCCGGATCAGCGCCCAGCTCGGCGGCGAACCGGCGCTGCGCGCGCTGGCCGCCGAAGCCCACCGGCACGGCCTGCGGCTGCTCGCCGACGTGGTGCCCAACCACATGGCCGTCCCCGTCCCCGAACGGCTCAACCGGCCGCTCTGGCACGTCCTGCGGGACGGCCCCGACTCGCCGTACGCACCCTGGTTCGACATCGACTGGACCGCCCAGCCGGGCCCCCCGGACTCCCCCGGCCGCGGCCGGGTGCTGCTGCCGCTGCTGGGCGACCGGCTCGGGGCCGTCCTCGGCGACCTCGTGGTCGACGGCGAGGAGCTCCGCTACCACGACCACGCCCTCCCGCTGCGGCCCGGCACCGCCGGCCTCCCGCTCCCCGAGCTGCTCAGCCGGCAGTGGTACCGGCTCGCCTGGTGGCGGCTGGCCCGCACCGAGCTGAACTACCGGCGGTTCTTCACCGTCAACGAGCTGATCGCCGTCCGGGTCGAAGTCCCCGAGGTGTTCGAGGCGACCCACGGCGTGCTGCTGCGGCTGCACCGCGAGGGCGTCCTGGACGGGTTCCGGATCGACCACCCGGACGGCCTGGCCGACCCGCGCGGCTACCTGCGCCGGCTCGCCGGGGCCACCGGCGGCGCCTACACGGTGGTGGAGAAGATCCTCACCGGTGAGGAGCGCCTCCCCGGGGACTGGCCGTGCGCCGGCACCACCGGGTACGACGCGCTGCGCCGCATCGACGGCGTGCTCACCGACCACGCCGGCGCCTGCCGGCTGGCCGGCGCCTACGAGCACGCGGTCAGCGGGGCCGGGTCCGGCGGGGAGCCGTGCGCGGACCCGCACCCGGCCGTCGCCGCCGCCCGGCGCGGGCGGGCCGACATGACCGGCCCGCGCGGCGAGCTGGCCGCCGAGGTCGAGCGGCTGGTCCGGCTCGCCGTGCGGATCGGCGCCGCCGAACCCGCCCACGCCGACCACGCGCCCTGGCAGCTGCGGGACGCCCTGCGCCGGGTGCTCACCGGCTACCCCGCGTACCGCCCGTACGTCCGGCCCGGCGAGCCCGCCCCGGCGGTCTCCGAGGAGCAGGTGCGGGAGGCCCTCGACGGCTCCGAGGACGCCACCGGGCGGCTGGTCGCCGACCTCGCCCTCGGGCGGCTCGGCAGCGGGCCCGAGAAGGACGAGTTCTGCGCCCGCTTCGCGCAGACCGCCGCCGCCGTCGCCGCCAAGGGCGTCGAGGACACCGCCTTCTACCGGTGGAACGCGCTGCTCGCGCTGAACGAGGTCGGCGGCGAGCCGGCCCGGCCCGGGCTCCCGCCCGCCGCGTTCCACGCCTGGTGCCACTACGTCGAGGAGCACTGGCCGGCCACCATGACGGTGCTCTCCACCCACGACACCAAGCGCAGCGCCGACGCCCGCGCCCGCCTCGCCGTGCTCGCCGAGCAGCCGCGGGCCTGGGCCGACGAGGCCGCCGCCTGGTCCACCACCGCCGGCCCGGGCGGCGACCCGAACAGCGACTGGCTGCTCTGGCAGACGCTGGTCGCGGCCTGGCCGATCACGCCGGACCGGCTCGTCCCCGCGCTGCTCAAGGCCGCCCGCGAGGCCAAGCTGCGGACCTCCTGGACGGCCCCCGACGCCGGCTTCGAGCAGGCCCTGGCCGACCGGGCCCGGGCCGCCTACGCCAACCCGGGGCTGCTCCCGCGGATCGAGGGCTTCGTCCGGGCCCTCGCGCCCCACGCCCGGGCCAACACCCTCTCCGCCGCCCTGCTGCACCTGACCGTGCCCGGCGTGCCGGACCTCTACCAGGGCAGCGAGGAGCCGCTGTACACCCTGGTCGACCCGGACAACCGGGGCGTGGTGGACCTCGGCGCGCTCGCCGTCCGGCTCACCGACTCGGCCACCCCCCGGGCGGGCGACCTCGCCCGGGAGAAGCTGCACCTGACCGCGACGGCGCTGCACCTGCGCCGCCGCCGGCCGCTGGGCGCCTACCGGCCGCTGGCCGCCCGGGGCCCGGCCGCCGACCACCTGCTCGCCTTCGCCCGCGGCGACGACGTGATCACGGCGGTCACCCGGCTGCCGTACGGGCTCGCCCGGGCCGGCGGCTGGCAGGACACCGCGCTGGACCTGCCGGCCGGCGGCGCGTGGACGGACGAACTGACCGGACGCCGCCACCCGGCCGGCCCGGTACCGGTGGCGGAGCTGCTGACCGCGCAGCCCGTGGCGCTGCTGACCAGGAGGGGCGAGGCGTGACGACGCACGAGGTCCGGACCTACGAGGTGTGGGCCCCGGCGGCCACCGAACGGGTCGAGGTGGAGGTCGACGGCGCGCGGCACCCGCTGGCCCGGGACGACGGCCGGCCCGGCTGGTGGCACGGGCCGGCGCCGGCCGGGGACTACGCGTTCAGGCTGGACGGCGGCCGCCCGCTGCCCGACCCTCGCTCGCCCCGGCAGCCGCACGGACCGGACGGGCCCAGCCGGTCCGTCGACCACGCCGCGTTCCGCTGGTCGCAGACCGGCTGGCGCGGCCGCCCGCTGCCCGGCGCCGTGCTGTACGAACTGCACGTCGGCACCTTCACGGCCGCCGGCACCTTCGACGCCGCCGCCGAACACCTCGACCACCTCGTCGAGCTGGGTGTCGACTTCGTCGAACTGCTGCCGGTCTGCCCGTTCCCCGGCCGGCACGGCTGGGGCTACGACGGGGTCTCGCTCTGGGCCGTGCACGAGCCCTACGGCGGTCCGGAGGGGCTGAAGCGCTTCGTGGACGCCGCGCACCGCAAGGGCCTCGGCGTCGTGCTGGACGTGGTGCACAACCACCTCGGCCCGTCCGGCAACCACCTGCCCGCCTTCGGGCCGTACTTCACCGACCGGCACCACACGCCGTGGGGCTCGGCGGTCAACCTGGACGCCCCCGGCTCGGACGAGGTGCGCCGGTACCTGATCGGCAGCGCGCTGGCCTGGCTGCGCGACTACCGGATCGACGGCCTGCGGCTGGACGCCGTGCACGCCCTCGCGGACGACCGCGCCGTCCACTTCCTGGAGGAACTCTCCTGCGAGGTGGACCGGTTGGCGACCGCCACCAACCGGCCGCTGTTCCTGGTCGCCGAGTCCGACCTCAACTCCCCCCGCACCACCACCCCCCGCGAGGCCGGCGGCCAGGGCCTCACCGCCCAGTGGAGCGACGACTTCCACCACGCGCTGCACACCGCGCTCACCGGCGAGTCCCAGGGCTACTACGGGGACTTCGCCCGCGCCCCGCTGGCCGCCGTGGCCCGGACGCTCACCCGCGGCTTCTTCCACGACGGCACCTGGTCCTCGTTCCGGGAGCGCAGCCATGGCCGGCCCTTCCCGCCCGCGCACGGCCACCGGCTGCTCGGTTACCTGCAGACCCACGACCAGATCGGCAACCGGGCCCTCGGCGACCGGCTCTCCCCCGGTCTCTCCCCGGGGCGGCTCGCCTGTGGGGCCGCCCTGGTGCTCGCCTCGCCGTTCACCCCGATGCTGTTCATGGGCGAGGAGTGGGGCGCGGCCACCCCGTGGCAGTACTTCACCGACCACACCGACCCGAACCTGGCCGAGGCCGTCCGCCAGGGCCGGCGGCGGGAGTTCGCCGAGCACGGCTGGCGGGCCGACGCGGTGCCGGACCCGCAGGAGCCGGCCACCGTGCTGCGCTCCGTCCTCGACTGGACCGAGCCGGGGCGCGCCCCGCACGCCGAACTGCTCACCTGGTACCGGACGCTGATCCGGCTGCGGCGCACCCGGCCGGAGCTCTCCGACCCGGACCTCGCGGCCGTCCGGACCGAGTACGACGAGGCGGCCCGGTGGCTGGTGCTGCACCGGGGGGCCCACCGGGTGGCGGTCAACCTGGGCGGCGCCCCCGCCGCGCTGCCGCTCGGGGGGCCGGGGCGGGAGGTGGTGGCGTCCTTCGGC
Organism: Kitasatospora sp. NPDC022856; assembly: GCF_055561235.1. NCBI lineage: Bacteria > Bacillati > Actinomycetota > Actinomycetes > Kitasatosporales > Streptomycetaceae > Kitasatospora > Kitasatospora sp. NPDC022856. The sequence continues at coordinate 43,602 of NZ_JBVHHE010000001.1, forward strand.
GAGTGCGCGCTCGACGGGGCGGCGGTGCGGCTGGGGCCGGACTCCGTCGCGGTCGTCCGGCTGTGAGCGGCGCGGCCGGGGCCGGCCCGCGCCTCGGTTCGCCCGCCGGATCACCAGAGGAAGGTGCCGATCCGCTCCCGCAGCCCGGGCGCGTCCAGGCCGTAGGCGGCCAGGTGCTCGGCCATCGAGCCGTAGTGCCGGTGCTCCGCGCGCGGCACCCCGAGGGCGAGCACCCGGTGCGCCCGGTCCGCCAGCGCCGCGTGCACCTCCCCGGCGGACGTCCCGGCCAGGTAGGGCTCGACCACCACCACGTCCGCGCGTCCGCGGACCACCGCCCGGAGCCCGGCCGCGTCGAACGGCCGCACGGTGGCCGCGTACAGCACCGAGACGTCCAGCCCCTCGGTGGCCGCCAGCACGGCGTCCAGCATCGGGCCGACCGCGAGCACCACGCCGTTGGCGCCCCGGCGCAGGACGGTGAACCGCCCCGCCTCGACCGGTACCGCCGAGGCGTTGCGGTGCTCGGACAGCCGCACGTACACATTGCGGTCGCCGTCGGCCACCGCGTGCCGCAGCAACCGCTCCGCCTCGTCGGGGTGCCCCGGGACGTGGACCGTCCAGTCCGGCAGGGTGTCCAGCAGCGCGACGTCGCCCGGCGACATGTGGGTCCGGCCGCCGGCGGGCCAGTCGTAGGAGCCGACGGCGCTCACCAGCACCGCGCCGACGCCCTGGTGGACGAGGTCCAACTTGACCTGCTCGAAGGGGCGTTCGATCAGGAAGCTGGCGAAGGTGTGGGCGATCGGCCGCATCCCGGTGAGCGCCAGTCCGCCGGCCGCGCCGATCAGCAGCTGCTCGCGGATGCCCACGTTGACCACCCGGTCGGGGTGGCGCTCGGCGGCGGGGGCGAAGCCCGAGGCGCTGATGTCGGCCAGCACGACGGCCAGCCGCGGGTCGTCGTCGAGCAGCCGGGCGGTCACGTCGACGAAGCGCTCGCGCATGGTGTCCATGGAGGTGAAGTCCCTTACTGGTGAGAGGTCTTGTCGGGGCGGCGGACGGACGCGGCACTCAGGGGTTCTTCGGCTCCACCCGGGCCACCACGACGCGCGGGCGCCCCGGGTGCTCCGCGGTGAACGCCGCGTACAGCGCCTCGTGGTCGCGCCCGTCCACGGTCTCGGCCGACCAGCCCTCGCCCGCGAAGCGCGCCGCGATGCCGCCCCGCCACCCGTGCGTGGCCGAGGAGTTGTCGATGACGACGACGTGCAGCCGGTCCAGCCCGTACGCGCCGGCGAAGGCCAGCGCCTCGTGGTTCGAGCCCTCGTCGAACTCCGCGTCCCCGAGCAGGACCCAGACCGCCGGGTCGTCGAGTCCCTGGGCGCGCAGCCCGAGCGCGGTCCCGACCGCCAGCGGCAGACCGTGCCCGAGCGAGCCGGAACTGATCTCCACCCCGGGGATCAGCAGGCGGTCCGGGTGGTGGCCGAGCGGCGAGTCGTAGGCGCCGAAGCTCGGGAGCAGCTCCGGGTCGATGAAGCCCTTCGCCGCCAGCACCGCGTAGTACGCCATCGGGCCGTGGCCCTTGGAGAGCAGGAAGCGGTCCCGCTCCCGGTCCTCCGCGGTGCCCGGGGTGACCCGCAGGACGCGGTCGTACAGCACCCAGAGCACGTCCAGGGTGGAGGTGGCGGCCGGGCCGTGCTTCTCGGCGCCGGTCATCCGGCCGATCAGGTCCGGGAGTTGCTCGAAGCCGGCCGCGGTGGCGGTGTTCGTCGTCATGCCCACGATCCTGCAACTTGAAGTCAGCTTGAAGTCAAGCGGCTACAGTGAGCGGCATGACCGCCCCCGCATCCGCCCGCGGCGAGAACTCCGGAGCCTCCACCGGACCGAGCCGGCACGACCTGCTCACCATCGGCCAGCTCTCCGAACGCAGCGGCCTCGCCACCTCCGCGCTGCGCTACTACGAGAAGCTCGAACTGATCCACGCCACCCGCACCACCGGCGGCCAGCGCCGCTTCACCCGCGGCACGCTGCGCCGGATCGCCTTCGTCCGCGCCGCCCAGCGCGTCGGCCTCTCCCTCGACGAGGCCAGGGTCGCCCTGGACCGGCTCCCCGAGCACCGCGCCCCCACCGGCACCGAGTGGGACGGCGTCGCCCGGTCCTGGCAGAACCGGATCGACGAGCAGATCGCCGAGCTGGAGCGGCTCAGGGCCAAGCTCACCGGCTGCATCGGCTGCGGCTGCCTCTCGCTCTCCCGCTGCGCCCTGTACAACGCCGCCGACCGCGCCGCCGCGGCCGGCCCGGGCGCGCGCTACCTGCTCACCCGCGACCCGGACACCGGCCCCGAACCGGGCACCGACGATTGACCGCTCTCCCACGACGCACGCCGAGGGCGGCCGCACCGGGCGCCGTGACGGCGAACGGCCCGGGCCTCACCCTCCGAGCAACCGCTCCAGGTCGGCGCGGCCCGGCACGGCGCCGCGGGCACCGAGCGCGGTGACGGCGAAGGCTCCGGCGGCCACCGCGGTGGCCGCCGCCCGGGCGAGCGGGAGGCCGCGGGCGAGTTCGGCGGCGAGCGCGCCGCAGAAGACGTCACCGGCGCCGGTGCTGTCGACGACGGCGACCGGCGGCGCCGTCACGCGTTCGCCGCGGCCGTCCTCGGCGACCAGCGCGCCGTCGCCGCCGAGGGTGACCACCGCGGCCCCGCCGAGCGCCGCCAGCGCCCGGGCCGCCCCGGCCGGATCGTCGTCGCCGGTGAGCTGCCGGGCCTCGACCGCGTTGGCGACGAGCAGGGTGCCCGGTCCGGCCGCCCCGGCCGGGAGCGTCCCGGCCGGCGCGGCGTTGTGCACCCATCGCGCACCCGGCACCGCGGCGACGGCCCCGGCCGCCGCTTCGAGGCACGGCGGCGGGACTTCGCCGCTGGTCAGCACCACGTCGCCGGCGCGCAGCCGCAGCGCGGCGAGGGCGTCGGCGACGTGCCCGGCCGAGAGCAGCGCGTTCGCGCCCGGCAGCACCAGGATGCTGTTCTCCCCGCCGGGATCCACCATGACCAGGGCCTGCCCCGTCGCGGCCGCGCCCTCGGTGCCCACCGTGCCGGTGCCGACCGCGCGGCGCCGCAGCTCGGCGAGTGCCCGGCGGCCGGCGTCGTCCGCGCCGACCCTCGCGACCAGGTGGGTGGCCGCCCCCAGCGCGGCGGCGGCGACCGCCTGGTTGGCACCCTTGCCCCCGAAGCCCTCGTCGACGGAGGTCACCAGCACCGTCTCACCGGGCGCGGGCAGGACGGGACAGCGCAGGATCCGGTCGGCGTTCACCGATCCGACGGCCACCACACGGCCGGGAGTCTCTCTGTTCACCCCTCCTGTCTAGACGGTCGGACGCCCGCGTGCCAGGCCGCCACGGACGGGTCGCGTGCGCGAGTGAATATCCGGGCCGGCCGACTTCCCGCTCCCGGCACGACCACCGCCCCGGCATTCCGGCTATTCACCGGCATCACTCCCGCCGGAATTCCGCCGAACCCCGCGCCTTCCGCACATTCGCACGCATGGAATTGCGCTCACTGGTAAGACTCTTGTGATCACGAGAGGAGGTGGCAGACTGTGACTCGACGTCAACTGACAAGGAGCGGCCAGAGTGGACAGCCCGACCGTGCTCCGGCGTAGGCTCGGATCCGAGTTCCGCCGCCTGCGCGAGCAGACCGGGCTGCAGGCGAAAACCGTCGCCGACACCCTGGGATTCAGCGCCGCAAAGGTCTCGCGCATCGAATCGGGCCAGACCACCCTGAAGGAATCGGACGTCCGCGCACTGCTCGAACTGTACGGCGTCCGGGACGATTTCGAGCGGCGGCAGTTCATCTCACTGACCCGCCGCAGCACCCAGCGGGGTTGGTGGCACGACTACGGGGACGCCCTCCCCGACTGGTTCCAGACCTACGTCGGGCTGGAGGCCGATGCCGCCCGCATACGCGCCTACGAGACCGAGTTGATCCCCGGGCTGCTGCAGACGCCGGACTACGCCCGCGCCATGTTCCGGATCTCGCCGTCGGAGCAGGGGCACGGGGAGATCGAACGCCGGGTCAGACTCCGGATCCAGCGCCAGGAGGTCTTCCAGCGCGCCGATCCGCCGGTCGTCCAGGCGGTCCTCAACGAGTCCGCCCTGCGCCGCGCGGTCGGCGGGGCAGAGGTCATGCGCGCCCAGGTGCGCCATCTCGCCGAGTTGGCGCACAAGCCCAGCGTCACGATCCAGGTGCTTCCCTTCAGCACCGGAACGCACCCCGCCATGAGCATGGCCTTCCACATTCTCTCCTTCGCCGACGTACCGGGCGACATCGTCTATGTCGAGGCATTGACGAGCAGCCTCTACCTGGAGAAGGAGTCGGACATCGCGCGTCATGTGCTCGTGTTCGACCAGCTCGCGTCGACCGCCATGAACGCCGAGGAGTCCCTGTCCTGGATGCACGATCTCGTCGCGGAGGGGTACGGAAATGACGACTGACCTGGTGTGGCGCAAGAGCAGCTTCAGCGGCAGCGAGGGCGGGAACTGCGTGGAGGTCGCGGACGGTGCCCCCGGTGCGGTGCCGGTGCGGGACAGCAAGGACCCGTACGGCCCCTCCCTCACCTTCACCGCCGACGCCTGGTGCTCCTTCCTGACCGCCCTGCACAGCGGTGAGCTGCCCGTCCGGCCCTGAAGTCGCCGGCGACGCCTGTGGTCTACTGCCGGTCATGCCGCTGCTGATGCTGGACCTCGACAACACCCTGATCGACCGTGATGCCGCCTTCCTGGCCTCCGCCCGGGCGTTCCTGGCCGAGCACGGCCTGCCCGGCAGCGACCTCGGCTGGATCGCGGAGCTCGACGCGAGCGGGTACACCCCGGAGGACCGGATGGCCGCCGCCCTGGCGGCCCGGTACGGGAGTTCGGTCCCGGCGCGCGCCGTCGACGCCCTGCTCGACAACGGTGGAGCCGACCTCGTGGAGCTCGCCGCTCCCACCCGCCGGGCACTGGCCCGGGCCCGGGCCGACGGCTGGTCGTGCGTCATCGTCACCAACGGCCGTACCGGGCAGCAGGAGGCGAAGATCCGGCGTACCGGGCTCGACCGGATCGTCCAGGGCTGGGTGGTCTCCGAGGCCGTCGGCCACAAGAAGCCCGCTCCGGAGATCTTCCGGGCCGCGGCCGAGACGGTGGGGCAGCCGCTCAGCGGCGCCTGGATGGTCGGCGACTCGGCGCACGCCGACATCGCGGGCGCGCACGCGCTCGGCCTGGGCAGCGTCTGGGTGTCGGCCGGCCGCCCGTGGGCGCAGGACGCGTACCGGCCCACCCTGGTCGCCGAGGACGTCGCCACCGCGATCGGCCACGCGCTCGACCACGCCTGCGGCGGGGCGACCGGCGGCGGGGCGACCGGCGGCCGGTGACGGCCCGGAAAGCTTTACCTCCTGCTGGGCAAACGGCCCCCTCCGCCGAGCTCCCCACGCCCCCTCGACGGCCGCCGGAGGCACCCCCGGCGGGCGGACGCGGCGGGCCGCGAGGGGTGGGGCCAGAGCCGTCCGACGGGCCGTCGGGGCCGCCCCGGCGGGCTTCCGGCACGGCCTCCACCGGCCTGGAAAATGGCCTCTGACCAGCCGCTTTCCCTCTTGCGGCGACTAGAATCGAGGGGACCGGACGGCCCCGCGTCCGCCCGTGGAGAGGACCAGATGCACCGCGATATCCGCACCACCGACGACGTCCTGGACCTGCTGGACCGGCTCTTCCTCCCCGCCGCCGACCGGTGGACGGACCAGGCCCGCGACTGGTGGGACCAGTTCTACGCGGACCGCTCCGCGCCGCGCCCCTTCTTCGTCCCCAAGCCCGACGAGAACCTCGTCTCCTACCTGGACCGCGGCCTGCTCACCCCCGGCCGTGCCCTGGACCTCGGCGCCGGCCCCGGACGCAACGCCATCCACCTCGCCTCGCAGGGCTTCGAGGTGGACGCCGTCGACCTCTCCCCCACCGCCGTCGCCTGGGCCGGCGAACGGGCCCGCGAGGCCGGCGCCGACGTGCGCTTCCACTGCGGCAACATCTTCACCGTCGAACTCCCGCACCGGCAGTACGACCTGGTGTACGACTCGGGCTGCCTGCACCACCTCCCGCCGCATCGGCGGATCAGCTACCTCGCCCTCCTGGAGCGGGTGTTGAAGCCCGGCGGGCACCTCGCCGTGAACGCCTTCGCGGCCGGCGCCATGGGCTCCGAACTCCCCGACCGGGAGCTCTACCGCAACGGCCGGCTGGACGGCGGCCTCGCCTACACCCCGGACGAACTGCGCCACCTCTTCTCGGAGTTCACCGAGATCGAGATCCGCCCGATGGTGGCGCACGGGCCCGACTCGCCGCTCTTCGGCATCCCGGTGCTGCTGAGCGCCCTGTTCCGGCGCCCGGCCGAGTAGGCCCGGGCGCCGGGGTTCGCGTGGTGCCGGGGTTCGCGTGGTGCCGGGAGTGCGTGGTGCCGGGGTTCGCGTGGTGCCGGGAGTAGGTGGTGCCGCTACGCCACGACGGCGAGCGGCATCACCCGCCCACCGTCGGTCAGCAGCATCGCCACCGCGCTCACCGCGCCGGTGGCGAGGTCGACCCGCAGGACCAGCACCCGCTGCCCCTGGTTCTCCGAGCCGTGCTGGACGGTGGTGTACGCCGCGTTGGCGGCGCGGTCGACCACGAACGCCTCCTCCTGGACGGCGGGCCCCCAGAACTGCTCGGGGATGGTGGCGAGCGGCTTGAGCGCGATCCGCGGGTGGGCCGGGTCGGCGGTGTCCACGGTGGCCAGCGCGAGTTCGCGCCCGTCGGCGCTGAGCACCTGGCGGTCGCCCACCAGCGCCTTGGGGTTGAGCACTCCGCCGCTGACCTCCGCGACCGGGTTGGCGGCGAGCGTGGCCACCGGGCCGACCCGGACGGTCCGCCGGTCGTCCGCGGCGACCGTCAGCGAGCCGTCGCCGTTGGCCACCGCCCGCTTCGCCACCTGCGCCGGCACCACCCGGCCGCCGAGGAAGGCGAGCGCCTCGGGGGCGCGCACGCCGATCCCCTCGACCGGGTGCTCCCCGGTGCCGTCCGGCCGGACGGCCCGCAGGCGCCCGTCGGCCGCCGGACCGCTCGACTCGCTCCAGTGCACGACCTCGCCGCTCACCGGGTCGACGACCGGGGCGCTCTGGCGGGTGCCCGCACCGGCGGCGGGCAGGCCGGAGATGTCCTTGAGGTCGGCCGGGCCGCCCTGGCCGAGCACGGAGACGCGGGGCTCACCGGGGTGGTCCGCGTCCTGGAAGCCGTACTGCGCGGTGCCGACCATCCCGGCGAAGCCGGCGGTGAAGCCGGCCGGGGTCGCACAGCCGCGGATGTTGGTCGGCGGCTTGGCGAGCCCGTTGCTGACCGCGAAGCTGCGCACCTTCCGCGCCGCGCCGTCCGCGCCGACGGTGACCAGGACGCAGCGCTCGTCCGGCGTCCCGGCGTGCGTGCTCACCGAGAGGACCAGCCCGCCGACCTCGGTCGCGGTGGGCAGCGTGTCGAGGAGCACCTTCTCCGGGAACCGCACCTCGGCCGTCGGCCCGCCGGTGCCCGTCGTGGCACCCGCCGACGGGGTGGCCTCCCCCGTCCCCGTACCGCCGCTCTGGCACGCCGTCAGCGCCAGCAGCGGCACGGCGGCCGCCGCCAGGACAGCCCTGCGCAAGGGCTTCATGCCCCCCACCTCCACCCGTTTCGGTTCCGGCCCAGGGTAGCCGGGCCCGGTTCCGGGCCGTACGGCGGCGGCCGGTCGGTCCGGCGGGTGGCCGGGGGCGGTCCCGCCGACCACCGGGCGCGGTCGCGGCCGCGGCAGCTCAGGACCGCGCCGGGGCAGTGGTCCAGGGAGGGGTACCGGAAGGCGGACTCCTCGTCGCCGCCCCCCTGGCCGTCGCCGGACGCCGATGCCCTACGGTGGGCGCCGGAAGGGGTGGCACATGACCGACGACCGACCGACGAACTCGGCTCCAGCGCCCGCGCCTTGGCCGCTGATCGCGACCGGGAAGCCGTTCGCCGACCGGGTCGGCGACCTGGTCCGGGCCTGGGAGGCCGACGGGCGGGCCCCGGACCGGCTGGTGCACGGGAAGCCGTTCTTCGCCCTGTACTGCTGGCACCTGTGGACCATCCGCGAGGGCCGGCCGCACGACGCCGCCACGGCCGCGTACGTGGCGAGCGCCCACCGGGCGAACGGCGGCGCGGCCGGCTGGGGCGCCCTGCTGCGCGACCGGGCGTACTGCTCCTGCCACGGCGAGCGCTGGCGGCTGGAGAACCTCTCGATCTGCCTCGGCTGCCTGGAGTACGTCTGCTTCGAGCTCGGCCGGCCGTGCTGCCACGGCGCGCCGGTCGTCGGCTGAGACTCGGCCGGGACCGGACCCGCCGGACCGCCCCACCGCCAAGCCCGCCCGGGTACCGCCCGACCGACAGTCCGTCAGCCGGCCAGCAGCCGGGCCAGCAGCGCCGCCGGACCCTCCGGCAGGCTGCCGTGCACCAGCTCCGTCCGGTGGACCAGCCGCGGCTCCCGGACCGGCACGGCGACGACACCCGCCGCGCCCTCCGCCGCCGGGGCCGGGAGGACGACCAGGCCGTGCCCGGCGGCGACCAGGGCGAGCAGGCCGCGGACGTCCGTACCCAGGTAGCGCGCGGCCGGGCGGAACCCGTCGACGGCGGTGGCGGCCCGCAGCCGGGCCGCGTCCGGCGCCAGGTCGGGAGCGTCCAGCCAGCGCGCGGCGGACAGGTCGGCCAGGGCCAGACCCGCGCGGCCGGCCAACGGGTGCCCGGTGGGCAGCGCGACGGCGAGCGGCCGCTCCCCGACCGCGACCGTGCCGAGCGGGCCGACCTCCGGGAGCGGCAGCGGGTCGCTCGGGGCCGCGAGCCCGTCGATCAGGGCGAGGTCCACCTCGCCGGTGGCCACCTGGGCGGGCAGCGCCTGCGGGGGGAGGACCCGCACGACGAGGTCCAGCCGCGGGTACTCCCGGCGCACGTCGGCCAGCGCGCTCCCGAGCGCGGCGCCGACCGCCAGCGGGGTGGCCCCGAGCACCAGGCGGGTGCTCGGGGTGCCCGCCAGGCGTGCGACGTCGGCGCGCGCCGCGTCCAGCCGCACCAGCAGCGGGGCGGCGTGCTCCAGCAGCCGCGCGCCGGCCTCGGTCGGGCCGACCGGGCGGCGGCCGAGCAGGACCGTCCCGAGATCGGCCTCCAGCGCGGCGATCTGCTGGGAGACCGCGGACTGCGTGAAGCCGAGCGCACGGGCCGCCTCGGAGAAGGAGCCGAGCCGGACCACGGTGACGAAGGTGCGCAGCTGGTGGGGGTCCATGGCTATCAGATCCTCTGATCCAAAGGTAAGAGATCATCGTTGGCGCTGATCCGGAGTCAGGGGTCAGGATAGCCGCATGACCTACCTGACCCCCCGCCTCGCCCTGGTCGGCGACCGCTCCCCCGCCGTCCGCTCGCACGCCCGCGTGCCCGGGCTGCTCGACGCCCTCGCCACCCGCGACCAGCTCGCCCTGGACGCCTACTGGATCCCCACCGGGGACGCCGGGGCACCGGGCGCCCTCGACGGCTTCGACGCCGTCTGGCTGCTCCCGGGCAGCCCCTACCGCAGCGAAGCGGGCGCGCTGGCCGCCGTCCGCACCGCCCGCGAGCGGGGCATCCCGTTCCTCGGCACCTGCGCCGGCTTTCAGCACGCCGTGGTGGAGTACGCCCGCAACGTCTGCGGCATCGACGGCGCGGCGCACGGCGAGAGCCACCCCGACGAGGACGACCTGGTGATCGTGCCGCTCAGCTGTTCACTGGTCGGACACGAGGGCGCGGTGCGGATCGCCCCCGGCACCCTCGCCGAACGCGTGCTCGGGGAGACCCGGACGCTGGAGCGCTACCACTGCCAGTACGGGCTGAACCCGGCCTACCTGGAGCGGCTGCGCGCGCCCGGGCTGCGGTTCAGCGGTACGGACGAGGCCGGCGAGCCGCGGATCCTCGAACTGCCGGAGCACCCCTTCTTCCTGGCCTCGCTCTTCCAGCCCGAACTGGCCGGGGACGGCACCCGGGCGCACCCCTTCGTCCGGGCGCTGGCGGCCGCGGCGGCCGAGCACGCCGGCGCGGCCGCCCGCGCCTGAACCGGCCGCACCTGAGCCGGCCGCCGGGGTGGGTGGCGGGAACGGCGGGCTCACATCGGCAGCGACCGCAGCCGCACCGGCCCGTCGGGCAGCCGCGCCCCCTCGGTCAGCGGTGTCCACATGGTCCGCAGCGGCATCGGTACGACCCGCCCGCCCGGCTGCTCCACCAGCACCTCACCCGCCGTCTCCCGCCAGCCGAGCCGCTCGTAGAGCGCGACCAGCGGCGGCCGGCAGAACAGCAGCGCGTACCGCGGGCCCAGCGTCCGGGCGTGCGCCAGGGCCGCGCCGACCACCACCCGGGCCAGGCCCCGGCCCCGGGCGTCGGGGGCGACGGCCACGCCGCCGACCCCCACCGCCTCGGTGTCCGTCCCGCCGACCGTCAGCGGCAGCGGCAGCAGGCCGGCGTGGGCGACCAGGCGGCCGTCCGCCGCCCGGACGCCGAAGTGGATCTCCTTCGGCAGCCAGGTCAGGCCGGTGTGCGCGACCCCGAAGGGATCGTCACCGGCGCCCAGGATCTCTTCGAGGTCGCGCCGGGCGTACTCGGCGAGGCGAACGGCAGCGGCGGGCGCGGGAGCGGGAGCGGGTGCGGAGTGATCGGCCATCCCCCCATGATCGCCTTCCCGGCCGGCTTCGAGAAGGGTCAGCCCTGACGGGCCTTCAACGCGTTCCAGACCTCGTCGACCCGGGGGGCGAGTGCCTCCAGCGGTCCGCTGTTGTCGATCACCACGCCCGCGACGGCCAGCCGGTCGGCCCGGGAGGCCTGCGCGGCCATCCGGGCCCGGGCCTCCTCCTCGGTCATGCCGCGCAGCCGGACCAGCCGGTCGATCCGCACCTCGTCGTCGGCGTCGACCACCAGGACCAGGTCGTACAGCGGGGCGAGACCGTTCTCCGCCAGCAGCGGGACGTCGTGCACCACCACCGCGTCCGGGGCGGCGGCCGCCTCCAGCTCGGCGGACCGGGCCCGGACCAGCGGGTGGACGATCGCGTTCAGCGCCCGCAGCCGCTCGGGGTCGGCGAAGACGACGGCGCCGAGCGCCGGGCGGTCCAGCGCACCGTCCGGCCGCAGCACGCCCTCACCGAACTCGGCCACCACGGCGCCCAGGCCGTCCGTCCCGGGGGCGACCACCTCACGGGCGATCACGTCCGAGTCCACGATCACCGCGCCGTGGGCGGCGAGCAGCCGCGACACCTCGCTCTTGCCCGCACCGATGCCACCCGTCAGTCCGATCTTCAGCATGGCGCCAGGCTACCGGCGCCCCCGGCCCGCGGTCAGCCCCGACCGGGCTCAGTCCAGGTCGAGGCTCTCGCCGTCCCCGAGGGTGCGCAGCTCGGCGCCCGTCCCCGGGCCGCCGGGGCCGACCAGGCGGGTGTGCACGGCCAGGCCCGCCGGGCTGAGCACCGCGTCGTGGATCGGCAGCGCCCGGCGCGGGCCCGCCTCCCGGACGTAGTCGACCAGTTCGGAGACCTTGGTCCAGGGGGCGGCGATCGGGAGCAGCAGCGTCTCCACGACGTGCGGCGGCACGGTCAGCGCGTCACCGGGGTGGAAGAGCCGGCCGTCGAAGAGGAAGCCGATGTTCTTCACCGGCGGGATGTCCGGGTGGATCACCGCGTGCCACTCGCCGTGCACGGAGACCTCGATCCCGCCGATCTCGAAGGCGTCGCCCTCGCCGACCACCGCGACCCGAGGGGCGACGCCCTCCAGCTGGTCGGCGACCGCTCGGTTGGTCCAGACCCGCAGCGCCGGGTCGGCCTCCAGAGCGGCGCGCAGCCGGGCCTCCTCGAAGTGGTCGGCGTGCTCGTGGGTGATCAGCACCGCGTCCGCGCCTGCGAAGGCGGCGGGGTCGGTGAACATCCCGGGGTCGACGACGACGGTGGTGCCGCCGTGCTCCAGGCGGACGCAGGCATGGCCGAACTTGGTGATTCGCATGGGAAAACCGTACAGCAAGGCTGTGCAGTTTCGCTGTACACCTGAGCGATAGACTTCTCCCATGACCAGCGACACCGCAGGCGGCCGCGACACCGCCGCCGCTCCGCGTCCGGAGACCCTCGAACTGGCCGCCGACCTCCGCGCCGCCGTCGGCGACCTGGTCCGCGCGCTCCGCCCCGGCGACACCCTGCCGCAGAACCAGGCGGGCGTCCTCGGCCTGCTGATCCGCGACGGGCAGGCCCTCACCGTCAGCGAACTCGCCACCCGCCAGCGCGTCCGCCACCAGTCGATGGCCCGCACGGTCGCCCTGCTCACCGGGGCCGGCCTGGTCACCCAGGAGCCGCACGCCACCGACGGACGCAAGCTGCTCGTCTCCCCCACCGGGGCCGGCCGCGCCGCCCTCGCCGAGCAGCGCGCCCGCCGCGAGGCCCGGATCGCCACCGCCATCGAGGCCCGACTCACCCCCGGGGAGCGGGAGACCCTCCGCGACGCCGTCGCCCTGCTGCGCCGCCTGCCCTGACCGCCGCGCACGGCGGCCGGCCGCCGCTGGCCACCGCCTCCTCCGACGCGCGCCAGCGCTTCGCCAACCTGGTCGACGTCTGCTGCGACCGCGACACCCGCCTGGTGCTGATCGGCGCCGACCCGCTCGCCGGACTGCCCGCCGGCTCCGGTCTGCTGCGCGACCTCGACCGCACCGCCAGCCGGCTCGCCCTGCTCCGGCAGCCCGGCTGATCAGGTGTTCGCGCCCACCCCGGCGCCGGCCAGGTCGTGGACGGGGGCCCGCGGCACCGGCAGCACGGCCGGCTCGATGGCCGGCAGTTCGACGTGCTCGCTGAGGCCGAACCGCCGGTGCAGCCGCCGCAGCGGAGCCGGGGCCCACCAGTTGAACTCGCCGAAGAGGCTCATCGCGGCGGGCACCAGCAGGCAGCGGACCAGGGTGGCGTCCACCGCCACGGCGACGGCCAGCGCGATGCCCATCTGCTTGACCATCAGCATGTCGCCGAGCGCGAATCCGGCGAAGACGATCACCATCAGCAGGGCCGCCGAGGTGATGATCTTCCCGCTGCGCTGGACGCCCAGTTCGACTGCCCGGGTACAGCTGTGCCCCTTGTCCCGCAGTTCCTTGATCCGGGCGAGCAGGAACACCTCGTAGTCCATCGACAGGCCGAACGCGAAGGCGAAGACCAGCACCGGGATGAACGTCTCCAGCCCGCCCGTGGGGCTGAAGCCGAGCAGACCGCTGAACCAGCCGTCCTGGAAGACCAGGGTGAGCGCGCCCAGGGAGGCGCCGAGCGAGAGCAGGTTCATCAGCAGGGCCTTGACCGGCATCACCAGCGAGCCCGTCATCAGGAAGAGCAGCACCAGCGTCCCGAGCGCCACCAGGCCGAGCGCGATCGGGCCCCGGGTGAGCAGTTCGTGCTGGAAGTCGACCACCGAGGCGGCCCCGCCGGTGACGTAGGTGGTGAGCCCGCTCCGTTCGGCGCGCAGCTCCTTGACCACCTGTTCGGCCTCGGCGCCCTGGGGATCGCCGTGCACCAGCACGTCGATGGTGGAGAGCCGGTCGCCGACCGGGGTCACCGCCCGGACGCCGTCCACTCCGGGCAGCTTGGCGACCACGTCGTCCGCGTACGCCTGGGCCACCGGCGCGCCGCCCTCGACGACCACGGCGATCGGGGCCTGGGCGGACTGCGGGAAGCGCTGGTCGATGGTCTCGGCGACCTGCCGGCCGGCCGAGGAGGCGGGCAGCACGGCGGCCCCGGAGGTCCGCATGTCGGCGTGCAGGAACGGCGCCCCGGCGGCCATCAGCAGCGCGGTGCAGGCGAGGGCGACGGGGACGGCGCGCTTGCGGACCCGGCGGACGGTGCGGCTGAAGAATCCCTCGTCGGGGACGGGCGCGCTCGGTGCCTTGATCCGGCTCCCGGCGAAGCCGAGCAGCGCGGGTATCAGGGTCAGTGCCGCCGCCACGGCGATCACCACCACGCTGACTCCGGCGGCGGCGACCGCGCCGAGCACCGGGCTGGTGAAGACGAAGAGGCCGGAGAGCGCCACGGCGACGGTCAGTCCGGAGAAGGCCACCGTCCGGCCCGCGGTGGCGGCGGTCCGTTCGACGGCGGCGGCGATGCCCGCGCCGTGCCCGCGTTCCTCGCGGAAACGATTCACCATGAGCAGTGCGTAGTCGATCGACAGGCCCAGTCCCAGCACGGTGGCGATCGGCAGCACGCTGGTGTCGATGTCCATGATCCTGCTGAACCCGAACATGGCCAGCAGCGCGCCGCCCACCGAGGCGACCGCGCCGATCACCGGCAGGCTGGCGGCGGCCAGGCCGCCGAAGACCAGCACCATGACGACCAGGGTGAGCGGCAGGGTGACGATCTCGCCGAACCGGGTGTCCTTCTCGGTCTGCTTCTTGACCTCCTGCTCCAGCACGAGGTCGCCGCCGACGGTGACCTCGGCCCCGTCCGCCCGGATCCCGGCGAGGCGCTGGCCGACGGCGTCGGTCTGCGCGGCGGTGCTGTCGTCGGCCATCCGGACCGAGACCAGGCCGGCGTCGCCGTCGGCCGAGCGCAGCGCGGCGGCGGCCGGGCCGGGGCCGTAGGCGTCGCTGACCGAGGAGACCCCCGGCAGTGCGGCGATCTCGGCGGTGGCGCGGGTGACGGCGTCCCGGACCCCCGGGTCGTCGACGGGCCTGCCGTCCACCACCGCGGTCACCGTGCCCCGGGCCGGGTCGGCCGCGGTGACCACCGCGCTGCCGCGGTCGGCCTCGGAACTGGCCGAGGAGGCACCGGCGACGGACCCCTCGAACACCCGGCCGCCGATCAGGACCCCGACCACCAGGACGACGGCCCAGAGACCGAGGACCCACCGCCGGTGCCGGAAGCAGAACCGGCCGAGGGCAGCGAGCCGCCCGTCGACCTGACGGCCGGCGGACGTGCGGGTGGGGGGTGTCACTGCGGTGCTACGGCGCATGTGCGGGGGTGCCTAGCGTGCGGGGCCGGAGTGAACGACCCGTCGGGCAACTCATCCCAAGGTAGGGCCTAGGTCCTGAATCACCCATAGGCACCCGATGAGCCCCTTATCACAAAAATCCAGCGGATAAGGAACAAATAAGTGAATGCCCAAAACAATGAGCCCCACCCGGAGTTCCGGGTGGGGCTCATCGGTCAAGCGGCTATGCGCAGGGCACTAGCGAAGGGCGAGAGCTCAGCTCTGGCCGCCCGCCAGCTTCTCGCGCAGGGCAGCCAGGGCCTCGTCCGAAGCGAGAGCGCCGGAGCCCTCGTCGCTGCTGGAGGAGTACGAGCCACCGGCGGCGGCGGCGACAGCGTCGCCACCCTCGGCAGCGGCCTCGGCGTCGGCCTCGCGGCTCTTGATGACCTGGGCCTGGTGCTGCTCGAAGCGGGACTGCGCCTCGGCGTACTGGCGCTCCCACTCCTCACGCTGCTTCTCGAAGCCGGGCAGCCAGTCGTTCGCCTCGGGGTCGAAGCCCTCCGGGTAGATGTAGTTGCCCTGGTCGTCGTACGAAGCGGCCATGCCGTACAGGGTCGGGTCGAACTCGACCTCGGCCGGGTTGGCACCGAGGGCCTCGTTGGCCTGCTTCAGCGAGAGGCTGATGCGACGACGCTCGAGGTCGATGTCGATGACCTTGACGAAGATCTCGTCGCCGACCTGGACGACCTGCTCCGGGATCTCGACGTGGCGCTCGGCCAGCTCGGAGATGTGGACCAGACCCTCGATGCCCTCGTCCACGCGGACGAACGCACCGAACGGAACCAGCTTGGTGACCTTACCCGGAACGACCTGGCCGATCTGGTGGGTACGGGCGAACTGCTGCCACGGGTCCTCCTGGGTCGCCTTCAGCGACAGGGAGACGCGCTCGCGGTCCATGTCAACGTCGAGAACCTCGACGGTGACCTCCTGGCCGACCTCGACAACCTCGGACGGGTGGTCGATGTGCTTCCAGGACAGCTCGGAGACGTGAACCAGACCGTCGACGCCGCCGAGGTCCACGAACGCACCGAAGTTGACGATCGAGGAGACGACGCCGGAGCGCACCTGACCCTTCTGCAGGGTGGTGAGGAAGGTCTGGCGGACCTCGCTCTGGGTCTGCTCCAGCCAGGCACGGCGGGACAGGACCACGTTGTTGCGGTTCTTGTCCAGCTCGATGATCTTGGCCTCGAGCTCCTTGCCCACGTAGGGCTGGAGGTCGCGGACGCGGCGCATCTCGACGAGCGAGGCCGGCAGGAAGCCACGGAGGCCGATGTCGAGGATGAGACCACCCTTGACGACCTCGATGACGGTACCGGTGACGATGCCGTCCTCTTCCTTGATCTTCTCGATCGTGCCCCAGGCGCGCTCGTACTGAGCACGCTTCTTGGACAGGATGAGACGACCCTCCTTGTCCTCCTTCTGGAGAACCAGGGCCTCGATGTTGTCCCCGACGGAGACGACCTCGTGCGGGTCGACGTCGTGCTTGATCGAGAGCTCACGGGACGGGATGACGCCCTCGGTCTTGTAACCGATGTCGAGGAGCACCTCGTCACGGTCGACCTTCACGATGACGCCCTCGACGATGTCGCCATCGTTGAAGTACTTGATGGTCTCGTCGATCGCGGCGAGGAACGCTTCCGCGTCGCCGATGTCGTTGACCGCGACCTGCGGGGTGGTGCTGAGGGAGGAGTCGGTGGGGCTCGTCATTAGGAAAAGGGCTCCGGTACGGACATGAAGTCGTAGGTAATGCCACGCGGAGGGCCCGTATCGCTCCCACCGAAAGCCGGACAGCCAAGAACACGGCGCACCGAAACATCCCGCACAGCGAGAAATCGATGTCCGTCTTGCGACCGTGGGGTCTTCGACAGATGCGAGCGCGACCTGCTCCGTCCGAGGCGCGCAGGCCCGCAGCGCAACTTGTAGCATACGGGGACGGCCAGGCACGGTCAACGCCAAGGGCGCCAAGACGGTGGAGGCCGGTATGGATCAGGCCATATCCTCCGATTGCGCACCTATGGTGGCGGCCGCAGGAAGCCCTTCCCCGGATGCCACCGCCTGGATCCGGGCCCTGACGGGCCGGCTCGCGGCAGCGGCGCTTCCGCAGACCACACCCTACGCGATGGGCTCTATCACCGTGGCCACCACCCCCCTGTCCGACCCGCATGATCTTGACGACGACGGCGACGACGCGCTAAGGCGCGAGGCCGAGGCCGGCGAGAGCAGCCGGGCCAGCCGGCACTGGTGGGACCGCAACGCGGACGAGTACCAGGACGAGCACGGCGAGTTCCTCGGCGACGACCGCTTCACCTGGTGCCCGGAGGGCCTGGACGAGGCCGACGCCCGACTGCTCGGGGAGGTCGCGGACCGCCGCGTCCTGGAGATCGGCGCCGGCGCCGCCCAGTGCTCCCGCTGGCTGGCCGCCCGGGGCGCCCGGCCGGTGGCGCTGGACATCTCGCACCGCCAGCTCCAGCACTCCCGCCGGATCGACCTCGCCCGCGGCGGCACGCCCGTACCGGTGGTCCAGGCCGACGCGGCGGTGCTGCCGTTCGCCGACGGCGCCTTCGACCTGGCCTGCTCGGCGTACGGGGCGGTGCCGTTCAGCGCCGACACCGGCGCGCTGATGCGCGAGGTGCACCGGGTGCTGCGGCCCGGCGGGCGCTGGGTGTTCTCGGTGACCCACCCGATCCGCTGGGCGTTCCCGGACGAGCCCGGCGTCGAGGGGCTGACCGCCACCGCCTCGTACTTCGACCGCACCCCCTACGTCGAGCAGGACGAGCGGGGCCGGGCCACCTACGTCGAGCACCACCGCACGATCGGGGACCGGGTGCGCGAGCTGGTCGGCGCCGGGTTCCGGCTGCTGGACGTGGTGGAGCCGGAGTGGCCCGCCGGACTCGACCAGGAGTGGGGCGGCTGGTCGCCGCTGCGCGGGCGGCTGATCCCGGGCACGGCGATCTTCGTCTCCGAACGGGACTGAGCGGGCCGCCGGGGCCGTCGGACCGGCGCCCGTCGCGGCCGGGCCGGGCAGTCGGGGCCGTCGCGGCCGGGCCGGGCCGGGCCGCCGGGGCTGTCGGACCGGCGCCCGTCGCGGCCGGGCCGGGCAGTCGGGGCCGTCGGGGCCGGGCCGGGCAGTCGGGGCCGTCGGGGCCGGGCCGGGCCGGGGAGTCCGGGAGTCGGGGAGACTGTCCGGGTGAACCCCGCCTGGCGCGATCTGCCCGTCCGTACCGCCCTGCCGGCCCTGCACCGCGCGCTCGACCGGCGCGGGGTGGCCGCGCTGACCGCCCCGCCCGGCACCGGCAAGACCACCCTGGTGCCGCTGGCCCTCGCCGGGTTGCTCACCGAGGAGGGCGACCGCCCGGTCCGCCGGGTGCTGGTCGCCGAGCCGCGCCGGCTCGCGGTGCGGGCGGCGGCCCGGCGGATGGCCTGGCTGCTCGGCTCGACGGTGGGGGCCGAGGTCGGCCACACCGTGCGCGGCGAGCGCCGGGTCGGGCCGGACACCGTGGTCGAGGTGGTGACCACCGGCGTCCTGCTCCAGCGCCTCCAGCGCGACCAGGAACTGCCCGGGGTGGACGTGGTGGTGCTGGACGAGTGCCACGAACGGCACCTGGACGCCGACACCGCGCTCGCCTTCCTGCTGGACGTCCGGGCGGCGCTGCGGCCGGAGCTGCGGATCGTCTGCGCCTCGGCGACCTCGGACACCGCCGCCTGGGCCGAACTGCTCGGCGGCGCCGAGGGCCCGGCGCCCGTCGTCGAGGCGCACGGCGTCTCGCACCCGGTCGACGTGGTGTGGGCGCCGCCGCCCCGGGCCGTCCGGCCCGCGCACGGCACCCGGGTCGACCCGGCGCTGCTGGAGCACGTCGCGGCCACCGTCCGGCGGGCGCTCACCGAGTGCCGGGGCGACGTGCTCTGCTTCCTGCCCGGCGTCGGCGAGATCACCCGGGTCGCCGGGCTGCTCGCGGACGCCCCGGCGCAGCTGCTCCAGTTGCACGGCCGGGCCCCGCAGTCGGTGCAGGACGCGGCGCTCGCGGCGGGCGAGGGCCGCCGGGTGGTGCTGTCCACCGCCGTCGCCGAGTCCTCGCTGACCGTGCCGGGGGTTCGCGTCGTGGTCGACGCCGGCCTGGCGCGCGAGCCGCGCACCGACCACGCGCGCGGCCTGGCCGGCCTGGTGACCGTCCGGGCCTCGCTGGCCGCCGCCCGGCAGCGCGCCGGGCGGGCCGGGCGCGAGGCGCCGGGCACCGTCTACCGCTGCTGGGCGGAGGCCGAGGACGCCCTCGCCGCGCGCTGGCCGACGCCCGAGATCGCGCTCGCCGACCTGACGCCGTTCGCCCTCCAGGCCTCCTGCTGGGGCGACCCGGACGCGACCGGGCTCGCGCTGCCCGACCGGCCCCCGGCCGGGGCGATGGCCGCCGCCCGGCAGACCCTGCGGGCGCTCGGCGCGGTGGACGCCGACGGCCGGGCCACCGCGCGCGGCGTCCGGCTGGCCCGGACGGGGCTCCACCCCCGGCTCGCCCGCGCCCTGGTGGACGGCGCACCGGCGGTCGGCGCGCGGCGCGCCGCCGAGGTGGTGGCCCTGCTGTCGGAGGAGCCGCCGCGCGCCCTCGGGGACGACCTGGGCGCCGTGCTGCGGACCGTCCGGGACGGCCGCGACCCGTACCCGGGCCGCTGGCGCGAGGAGGTGCGGCGACTGCTGCGCGGGGTGGACGGGAGCCCGGCGACCCCGCTGCCGGACGCGACGGCGGTCGGTCTGGTGGTGGCGCTGGCCTTCCCCGAGCGGATCGCCCGGGCCCGGGTGGAGAAGCCCGAACCGGGAGCCCGCAGCCCGTACCTGATGGCCTCGGGCACCGCCGCCGAGCTGGCGCCGGGCACCGCGCTCGGCTCGGTGCCCTGGCTGGCCGTCGCGGCGGCGGACCGGCCGGCCGGCTCGCCGTCCGCGCGGGTGCTGCACGCGGCCGCACTGGACGAGGAGACGGCCCGGCTGGCGGGGGCCCCGCTGCTGACCACCCGGGAGGAGGTGCGCTGGGACGTCCGGCGCCGCGAGGTGACCGCCCGGCGGGTGGAGTCGCTGGGCGCCGTCGAGCTGGCCGCGGCGACGCTGGACCGGCCCCGGCCGGCGCTGCTGCGGGCCGCGCTGCTGGAGGGGCTGGCCCGGGAGGGCGTCGGTGAGCTGCTGAGCTGGCCGCCCGGGGCGGCCGGCCTGCGCGAGCGGCTGGCCTTCCTGCACGCGGCGCTCGGCGAGCCCTGGCCGGCGGTCTCGGACGAGGCCCTGCTGGCCCGGGCGGACGACTGGCTGGAGCCCGAACTCTCGCGCGCCCGGCGGCGCTCCGACCTCGCCCGGATCGACACCGCGGGTGCCCTGCAGCGGCTGCTGCCCTGGGCGGGCGGCGCGGCCGGGCGGCTCGACGAACTGGCGCCGGAGCGGATCACGGTGCCGTCCGGCTCCCGGATCCGGGTCGACTACAGCGGCGAACGGCCGGTGCTGGCGGTCAAGTTGCAGGAGCTGTTCGGCTGGGCCGCCGCGCCCGCGCTGGCCGGCGGGCGGGTGCCGCTCACCGTCCACCTGCTCTCCCCCGCCGGGCGCCCGGCCGCCGTGACCGGCGACCTCGCCTCGTTCTGGCGCGAGGGCTACCGGGCCGTCCGGGCCGAGCTGCGGGGCCGCTACCCGCGCCACCCGTGGCCGGAGGACCCGAGCACCGCCGAGCCGACCCGGCGCCTGAACGCCCGGCGCTGACCGCCCGGGTGGCCGCCTGCGGGGTCGCCCGCGGGGTCGCGCCCCGCGGGCGGCCGCCCGGCCGGAACCGTCGGAACGTCAGAACTGCTCGACGAAGTACGGCTCGACGGTCATCCAGCCGTTGCCGCGGGCCCCGTTGAGCCGGCCCGAACTGGTCCGGGCGAGGGTGTACCAGGACTCCACGTAGTCCGGGTCGTCGACCCACCAGGAGGTCGGCAGGGCCGCCAGGACGGCGTTGACCAGCGGGATGTAGGCACCCTGGTCGGCGATGGTGAGCAGGACGGCGGCCACCGCCTGGGCCAGCGCCAGGTAGTTGGTGTCGCCGTCGTCCTCCATCAGGACGACGTCGGCCAGGTTGTACTTGTAGTTCGACCAGTTCACCAGGATCTGGTTCGGGTAGTACACCGTGCCGTCGTACTGGAGGTACGGCATGGCGACCGAGTCGACCCGGACCTTGCCGTCCTGGCCGAAGCCGGTCACCAGGCCGAACATCTCGGCGGCGCCCTTGAACCAGGGCTCCTCGTCGTCGGCGACCTCGATGCCACTGATCTTGGTGGCCCACCAGCCGCCGGCCGCCTGCGCCGCGCCCGGCCCCTGCGCCGTCGCCGGCCCGTTCGCCGCCCCCGGCCCCTTCGCCGCGGCGGCACCGCCGGCGGTGTCGAGACCGCGTGCGGCGAACTCCCGCTGGAGGACGGCCATACCGGCGGCCAGCGTCCTGGCGGTGTCGATGTCCACCAGGTAGACCGGCTGCCCGGGCACCGCCGCGGCGTCGAGCGCGTGGGCCCGGCCTGCGGCGTCGTAGGCGCGGACGGTGCGGGCGTGGTCGTCGGCGACGGCGGTGGCCACCAGCGGCGCGGCGCCCGCGTCCAGCGCGGCCCGCATCGACGGGTCGGCCAACTGGACGCGCAGCAGCGGGCCGAGGTCGCCGAGGCCCTTGGCGGCGGCGATCCGGCGGTCCGCCTGCGCGGTGGTGGCGGCGAGCCGGCCGGCGGGGCCCTGGGCGGCCGCGGTCAGCGGGCCGAGGTCGGCGGCGCCGGAGGCCGCGTCGGCGGTCGCGGACCGCAGCCGGTCACGCAGCGCGGCGTCGGTGAGGGCGCCGGCCAGCGCGCGGGCGACCTCGTCCTCGATCGCGGACACCTGGGTGGCGGTGGCGGTGGCGATGGCCCGGGCGGCGGGCGCCTGGGCGGGAGCGGTGGGGTTCGGTGCCGGGGACGGGGCGGCCAGCGCCTGGCCGGCGCCGAGCGCCAGCAGCGGCAGGGCCGCGAGCGCCACGACGGCGCGCCGCAGGGGGGGCACGGACATGAGGGGATCTCCAGACTCGTCGGGTGAGGCGTCGGAGCGGGTGGAGCGGCACGGCGCGCGGATCATGGACGTCGGTGCCATGACAAGTGAAGAGCTCTCCTGACGCCGGATCAACCCCCGGTACGAAGCAATCGCCCGCCGGACGGCGAGAAGGCGGTGGGCGCGGCCCGATCCGGACCGCGCCCACCGCCTTCTCGCCGGCCGTCAGTGCGCGGCGGCCTCCCAGTTCGCGCCGACGCCCACCGAGACGTCGAGCGGGGCGCGCAGCGGGTAGGCGCCGGCCATCTGCGCGCGGACGATCGCCTCGACCTGCTCGCGCTCACCGGGCGCCAGCTCCAGCACGATTTCGTCGTGCACCTGGAGCAGCATCCGGGAGGTGAGGCCGGCGGCGGTCAGCGCCTCGTCCACCCGGAGCATGGCGATCTTGACGATGTCGGCGGCCGAGCCCTGGATCGGGGCGTTGAGGGCCATCCGCTCGGCCATCTCGCGGCGCTGGCGGTTGTCGCTGTTGAGGTCCGGCAGGTAGCGGCGGCGGCCGAGCAGGGTCTCGGTGTAGCCGGTGGCGCGGGCCTCGTCGACGACCCGGCGCAGGTAGTCGCGCACGCCGCCGAAGCGCTCGAAGTAGGTGTCCATCAGGCCCTGGGCCTCGGCGGGCTTGATGCCGAGCTGCTGGGAGAGCCCGTACGCGGAGAGCCCGTACGCCAGACCGTAGGACATCGCCTTGATCTTGCGGCGCATCTCGGCGTCCACCGCGTCGCCGGGGACTTCGAAGACCTGGGAGGCGACGGTGGTGTGCAGGTCCTCGCCGGTGGCGAAGGCCTCGATCAGGGCCTCGTCCTCGGAGAGGTGGGCCATGATGCGCAGTTCGATCTGGGAGTAGTCGGCCGTCAGCAGCGCCTCGTAGCCCGCGCCGACGACGAAGGCGCGGCGGATGGCGCGGCCCTCCTCGGTGCGGACCGGGATGTTCTGCAGGTTCGGGTCCTGCGAGGAGAGCCGGCCGGTGGCGGCGACCATCTGGTTGAAGGTGGTGTGGATCCGGCCGGCCGGCGAGACCGTCTTGAGCAGGCCCTCGACGGTGGTGCGCAGCTTGGCCTGGTCGCGGTGGCGGAGCAGGATGACCGGCAGCTCGTTGTCGGTCTGGCCGGCCAGCCAGGTGAGCGCGTCGGCGTCGGTGGTGTAGCCGGTCTTGATCTTCTTGGTCTTGGGCAGGGCCAGCTCGCCGAAGAGGATCTCCTGGAGCTGCTTGGGCGAGCCGAGGTTGAACTCGTGGCCGGCGGCGGCGTGCGCCTCCTCCACCACGCGCTGGATCTCGGTGGCGAACTGGGCCTCCAGGCCGGTGAGCCAGGGGCGGTCGGCGGCGATGCCGGTGCGCTCCATCCGGGCCAGCAGGGCGGCGATCGGCAGCTCCATGTCGCGCAGCAGCTCGGTGGCGCCGACCTCGGCGAGGCGGGTGTCGAAGAGGGCGGCGAGGTCGAGCACGGCGCGGGCCTGGAGCATCAGCGCCTGGGCGCGGGCGGCCACCGCGTCGACCTCGTCCGGCTCCTCGGGGGCGTCGAAGGCGAGCTGGCCGCTCTCGGCGACCGCGGCCGGGGCGAGCGAACGGGCCAGGTACTCCTCGGCGAGCACCTCCAGGGTGAAGGTGCGACGGCCGGGCTTCTCCAGGTACGCGGCGAGGGCGGTGTCGGCGACGACGCCCGCGATCGTCCAGCCGCGCTCGGCGAAGGCGCGCATCACCTGCTTGGCGATGTGCAGGGCCTTGGGGGCGGCCGGGTCGGCCAGCCAGTCGGCGAAGGCGCGTTCGTCCTCCTCGGCCAGCAGCGCCGGGTCGAACCAGGCGGCGGTCTCGCCGGCGGCCAGCGCGATCTCGGTGACCTCGCCGGTGCCGAGCGCCCACCGGTAGACGGCGGCCAGCGCGACCGGGGCCTTGCCGTCGGAGTGCCCGCGCAGCCACCCGGCCAGCGTGCCCGGGTCGGTGAGCAGTTCGCCGTCCACCTCGACGCCGGGGGCGAGTTCGACGGCGGCCTCGGGCTCGGCGGCGGCCGGGTCGATGCCGAAGACCCGGTCGCGGAAGTTGGCGTTGCGGAACTCCAGCGACTCCATCAGACCGGCGACCGCCTCGCGGTCGAACGCGGCGCGCTCCAGGTCGGCGACGGTGAGCGGGAGTTCGACGTCGCGGACCAGCTCGGTGAGGACGCGGTTGCGCTTGACCGAGTCCAGGTGGTCGCGCAGCTTCTCGCCGATCTTGCCCTTCACCTCGTCGGCGCGGGAGACGAGTTCGTCGAAGGAGCCGAACTGGTTGACCCACTTGGCGGCCGTCTTCTCGCCGACGCCCGGGATGCCGGGCAGGTTGTCGGACGGGTCACCGCGCAGCGCCGCGAGGTCGGGGTACTGGCGGGGGGTGACGCCGTACTTCTCGGCGACCTTCTCCGGGGTGTAGCGGGTGAGCTCGGAGACGCCCTTGGTCGGGTAGAGGACGGTGATGTGGTCGGTGACCAGCTGGAGCGAGTCCCGGTCGCCGGTGACGATGTCGACGTCGAAGCCGGCCGCCTCGGCGGCGGTGGCCAGGGTGGCGATGATGTCGTCGGCCTCGAAGCCCTCGACCGTCATCCGCGGCACCCGCATGGCGTCCAGCAGTTCGCCGATCAGGCCGATCTGGCTGCGGAACTCGTCCGGCGTCTTGGCCCGGTTGGCCTTGTAGTCGGGGAACTCGACGGAGCGGAACGTCTGCCGGGAGAGGTCGAAGGCCACCGCGAGGTGGGTGGGCCGCTCGTCCCGGACGGTGTTGGCGAGCATCGAGGCGAAGCCGTACACCGCGTTGGTGGGCTGGCCGGTGGAGGTGTTGAAGTTCTCCACGGGCAGCGCGTAGAACGCCCGGTAGGCCATCGAGTGCCCGTCGAGCAGCATCAGCCGGGGCCGCGCCCCGCCGCCACCCGCCGCGCCCTTGTCCGTACTCTGCGTAGCCACGTCAACGTCCGTTCCTGCCGATTCCACTACCGGCCACCGATCCTATGGCCCGGCACCGACAGAAAGGGCGCCGCGCGGTCGGGGCGCCGGGCCCGCGGGGCGCGGCGCCCGGGGGCGTGCCCGGGCGGGCGCGCACCCGCGCGGGCGCGCCCGTGCGGGAGCAGCCGGGTCCGGCCGGCGGGGGGACGGGTCCCGGCCGGCGGGGGAACGGTCCGGGCGCACCCGCAACGCCAACTCCCCCACGCGATCACTACCGCCGAGTAGGACGGTCGTACGATCGCAGGCAGCACGACGACGTGACCCCCGAGCGGCAGGAGCTCCCCCATGACCGAAGCGGCCCCCGGCGCGACCACCCCCGAACCGGCCCCCGCCCTGAACATCCCGCAGGAGGTGCTGGACCACTTCGCGAAGCTCGGCGTCGACCCGGCCACCTTCTCCGGCGGCCGCCTCGGCGACAAGCTCGGGATCCGGGTCGTCGAGGCCTCCGGCGACCGGGTGGTCGGCACGATGCCGGTCGAGGGGAACCAGCAGCCGTACGGGCTGCTGCACGGCGGCGCCTCGGCGGCGCTGGCCGAGACCCTCGGGTCGGTCGGCGCGATGCTGCACGCCGGCCCCGGCCGGTACGCGGTGGGCGTGGACCTGAACGCCACCCACCACCGCTCGGCCACCTCCGGCCTGATCACCGGGGTCGCCACCGCCGTGTTCAAGGGGCGCACCGCCGCCACCTACGAGATCGCGATCACCGACGACACCGGCAAGCGGATCACCAGCTGCCGCCTGACCTGCATGCTCCGCGACCTCTGACGCCCCGTCGGCCCGGCCGACCCGTCAATGGCCCGCCGGTCGGGCCGACCGATCATCAATTCCCTTGTCCGCCCCCTTGTTTGACCTTCGACTGCCCTGGGCAGGCGTTGGTCCAGACAAGGGGGCGGACGCGTTTGCGCGCACTGCGAGGGATGTAACACTGCGTAACAAGTAGGAAATCCGAACTTTCGACCGCTTCCGGACCCGCATCGACCCGGGGGCGCTTCGCCTTTCCCGGGAATGTCCGATATTCGGATGCACATGCCCGACACCAGCACGGCGGACAGTCATGTCCGATTATCGGTGAGGCCAGGAGTCACCCGCAATTCTGGCCCTTACATGCACCTATCAGCGAGTAGACGCCCGTCAGTACAGGATCGATCGGGCCAGAACGACCACATAGTGAGACGGTCGCTCCGTGTGCTCATAACAAGAGAATCACAGCCTCGCCACAGCACTGCCCGAGCCGCCCAGAGGCATCTAGAGTCACGGCCAGTCACCGCGCCACCGGATTGGGCCAGGCCCATTGCGCATCCCGGCTCCCGCCACTCAGGCGCGGCGCCCTCCTGAACCGAAGGGGACCCCTGTGCGTCACCGTTCAGCAGTTGTCGTGAGCATTGCCGTGATCGGCGCCCTCAGCATCAGCGCCTGCGGATCCCGCGGCGAGAAGAAGTCCGGGGACGGCAACGCCGGGGCCACCACCGTCACCATCGGCGTGGACGCGCCGCTCACCGGCGACCTCTCCGCCCTCGGCCTCGGCATCCGCAACTCCGTCGAGCTCGCGGTCAAGCAGGCCAACGAGAAGAACGAGGTCCCCGGCGTCAAGTTCGAGATCAAGGCCCTCGACGACACCGGCAAGCCCGCCCCGGGCCAGCAGAACGCCACCCAGCTGGTCGCCGACAAGAACGTCATCGGCGTCGTCGGCCCGCTGAACTCCAGCGTCGCCCAGTCGATGCAGCAGATCTTCAACGACGCCAACCTCGTCCAGATCTCCCCCGCCAACACCGGCGTCGCGCTCAGCCAGGGCGAGAAGTGGGCCAGCGGCGACAAGGCCCGCCCCTTCAAGTCCTACTTCCGCACCGCCACCACCGACGCCGTCCAGGGCCCCTTCGCGGCCCAGTTCCTGGCCAAGGACGCCAAGAAGACCAAGGTCTTCCTCATCGACGACCAGAAGACCTACGGCGCCGGCCTCGCCGCCACCTTCAAGGGCGAGTTCGTCAAGCAGGGCGGCACCATCGTCGGCGAGGAGCACGTCAACCCCGACGACCGCGACTTCGCCGCCGTCGTCACCAAGGTCAAGAGCTCCGGCGCCGAAGCCGTCTACTACGGCGGCGAGTACCCCGCCGCCGGCCCGCTCTCCCTCCAGCTCAAGGACGCCGGCCTCACCATCCCCCTGATGGGCGGCGACGGCATCCAGAGCGGCGACTTCATCAAGCTCAACCCCAAGAGCGCGGGCGACTACGCCACCGCCGTCGGCCTGCCCGTCGAGGCGCTCCCCACCGCCGCCAAGTTCATCGCCGACTACAAGACCGCCGGCTACAAGGACGCCTACGAGACCTACGGCGGCTACTCCTACGACAGCGGCTGGGCGATCATCGAGGCCGTCAAGAACGTCGTCAAGGACAACGGCGGCAAGCTCCCCAGCAACCCCCGCGCCAAGGTCGTCGAGGCCGTCCAGAAGGTCTCCTTCGAGGGCGTGACCGGCAAGGTCTCCTTCGACGAGTTCGGCGACACCACCAACAAGCAGCTCACCGTCTACACCGTCAAGGACGGCAAGTGGGCCGTGGAGAAGTCCGGCACCTTCAGCGGCTGACCTGACTACCCGACAGGCACAGTCCGGAACACCGGAGTCATCCCGCGCGGGGGCGCCACCAGTGCCCCCGCGCGCGCCCACATCCCCCACCCACGCGGACTTCACGCAACGCACAACGGAGGCCCAGCGGTGCACGACCTACCGCAGCAGCTGGCCAACGGCCTGATCCTCGGCGCCCTCTACGGGCTCGTCGCGATCGGCTACACGATGGTCTACGGCATCGTCCAGCTCATCAACTTCGCCCACGGCGAGATCGTCATGGTCGGCGGCTTCGGCGCCCTGACCGCCTACCTCGCCCTCCCCGGCGGCACCACACTCTGGCTGGCCCTACCGCTGATGCTGATAGCCGGCATCCTGGTCTCCACGCTCACCGCCGTCGCCGCCGAGCGCTTCGCCTACCGGCCGCTGCGCACCGCGCCCCGACTGGCCCCCCTGATCACCGCGATCGGCCTGTCGATCGTCCTGCAGCAGCTCGTCTTCTCGTTCTACCCCGACGCGAAGAAGGCCCGGGTCTTCCCGAAGATCCCCGGCGACCCGTTCGAGCTCGGCTCCGTCACCGTCCAGCGCAGCGACATCTTCCTGATCATCGCCGCCCCGCTCTGCATGCTCGCCCTCGGCTGGTTCGTCACCCGCACCCGCTCCGGCCGCGCCATGCAGGCCACCAGCCAGGACCCCGACACCGCCAAGCTCATGGGCATCGACACCGACCGGATCATCGTCATGGCCTTCGCCATCGGTGCCGCGTTCGCCGCCGTCGCCGCCGTCGCCTACGGTCTGCGCAGCGGCCAGATCGACTTCCGGATGGGCTTCCTGCTCGGCCTCAAGGCCTTCACCGCAGCCGTCCTCGGCGGCATCGGCAACATCTACGGCGCCATGCTCGGCGGCGTCGCCCTCGGCCTCGCCGAAGCCCTCGCCACCGGCTACATCCAGCACCTGCCCGGCATGCACCTCTTCGGAGGCGGCGCCTGGAAGGACGTCTGGGCCTTCGTACTCCTCATCCTCGTCCTGCTCGTCCGACCCCAGGGCCTGCTCGGCGAACGCGTCGCGGACAGGGCGTGAGCACCATGACCACCACCTCGACCACCGAGACCACCCCGGTCATCCCGCTGCCGGCCCGCGCCGCCGCCCTCCTCACCGGCCTCGGCGCCCTCGCCACCGCCGGCTCCGCCCTGATGTCCTGGACGTACACCGACGAGTTCCCCGGCGACCTCACCTACTACGGCTCCCCCGCCGGCCTCCAGTGGCTCGCCCTCACCGCGGGCCTGCTCACCCTCGCCCTGCTGCTCGCCACCCACGGCGTCCGCGGCCTGCGCTGGGCCGCCCCCACCCGCAGCCACAACGCCGTCCTGCTCGCCGCCGCCGGCGCCTTCGCCGTCAGCTGGTTCTCCGTCATCGCCATCGCGGTCGACCTCGGCGGCCTCGCCAACCTCGACCCCGGCGGCTGGGTCGCCGCCCTCGGCTCGCTGCTCGCCGTCGTCGGCACCCTCGGCCTGCCGCTCGACCGGCGCACCCACGTCCCGGTGCGGATCCTCGACCGGCGGCTGTTCCTGCTCCTCCCCGCCGCCCCGGTCGTCTGGTTCGCCACCCACGCCGTCCCCGAGGACAAGCCCGTCGCCCCGGTGCTGACCGCCCTCGCCGGCGCCCTGGTGATCGCCGCCGCCGCCGTCCTGCTCCTGCAGATCGGCCACCTCGCCAACAGCGGGCTCCGCCTCGGCACCGTCGAGCGGCCACTGCCCGCCGCCCGCGAACTGCCCTCCTGGGCCGAGGTCCTGCTCATCGTGCTGGCCTTCGCCATCGGCCTGTTCGCGATCACCTTCGGCATCGACACCGAGTACGGCGAACTCTTCACCGCCTACCTGCTGCTCGCCGCCGCCGTCGTCCCCGCCCTGGCCAAGGGCGGCCTGCTGGCCCGGCTGCGCGCGCTGACCGTCAAGTACCGCCCGGTCACCACCGGCGCCGCCTTCGCCGCCGCCGCCAGCTTCCCGTTCACCCAGACCAGCGACCAGTACACCTCGGTCGCCGCCAACATCCTGATCTTCGCCACCGTCGCCCTCGGCCTCAACATCGTCGTGGGCCTGGCCGGCCTGCTCGACCTCGGCTACGTCGCCTTCCTCGGCGTCGGCGCCTACGCCGCCGCCCTGGTCTCCGGCTCCCCCGCCTCGCCGATCCACGTCCAGTTCCCCTTCTGGGCCGCGATGCTGACCGGCGCCGTGGTGTCGATGATCTTCGGTGTGCTGATCGGCGCCCCCACCCTGCGGCTGCGCGGCGACTACCTCGCCATCGTCACCCTCGGCTTCGGCGAGATCTTCCGCATCACCATGCTCAACCTCAACGGCACCACCGGGCCCAAGATCACCAACGGCTCCAACGGCATCCCGCGGATCCCCGACCTCCAGATCCTCGGCTTCGACCTCGGCAAGCCGCACACCGTCCTCGGCGTCGAACTCGGCCGGTTCTCCAACTACTACCTGCTGATGCTCCTGGTCACCGCCTTCGTCGTACTGGTCTTCGCCCGGGTCGGCAACTCCCGCATCGGCCGCGCCTGGGTCGCCATCCGCGAGGACGAGACCGCCGCCGAGGCCATGGGCATCAACGGCTTCCGGCTCAAGCTCCTCGCCTTCGCCCTCGGCGCCTGCCTCGCCGGCCTCGCCGGCACCGTCCAGGCCCACGTCAGCTACACCGTCACCCCCGACCAGTACACCTTCGCCGAGGCCCTGCCGCCCAACTCCGCCTTCCTGCTCGCCGCCGTCATCCTCGGCGGCATGGGCACCATCAGCGGCCCGCTGGCCGGCGCCACCCTCCTCTTCCTCATCCCGAAGAAGCTGGAATTCCTCTCCAACTACCAGCTGCTCGCCTTCGGCATCGCCCTCATCGTGCTGATGCGCGTCCGCCCCGAAGGGCTCATCCCCAACCGGCGCAACCAGCTGGAATTCCACGAGGCCGCGATCCCCGCGCAGCTCTCCGGCGACACCGTCGCCCTCACCAAGGCAGGGGCGTGACCAGCCAGATGACCACCACCGACGCCCCCGCCGCCGTCTCCGGGCCCGGCCCCGCCAAGCCCCTGCTCGAAGTCTCCGGCGTCACCATGCGGTTCGGCGGCCTCACCGCCGTCAACAACGTCTCCCTCACCGTCGGCGAAGGCGAGATCATCGGCCTGATCGGCCCCAACGGCGCCGGCAAGACCACCTTCTTCAACTGCCTCACCGGCCTCTACGTCCCCACCGAGGGACGCGTCGCCTACCGCGGCACCGTCCTGCCGCCCAAGCCCCACCTCGTCACCCAGGCCGGCATCGCCCGCACCTTCCAGAACATCCGGCTCTTCGCCAACATGACCGTCCTGGAGAACGTCCTCGTCGGCCGGCACAGCCGCACCAAGGAAGGCATCTTCTCCGCCATCCTCCGCGGCCCCGGCTACCACCGCGCCGAAGCCGAGAGCCGCGCCCGCGCCATGGAACTGCTGGCGTTCACCGGACTCGCCGACAAGGCCGACCACCTCGCCCGCAACCTCCCCTACGGCGAACAGCGCAAGCTGGAGATCGCCCGGGCCCTCGCCTCCGACC
Organism: Kitasatospora sp. NPDC022856; assembly: GCF_055561235.1. Taxonomy (NCBI): domain Bacteria; kingdom Bacillati; phylum Actinomycetota; class Actinomycetes; order Kitasatosporales; family Streptomycetaceae; genus Kitasatospora; species Kitasatospora sp. NPDC022856. The sequence continues at coordinate 74,788 of NZ_JBVHHE010000001.1, forward strand.
CCGGCCTGCTGCTCCTCGACGAGCCCACCGCCGGCATGAACCCGCAGGAGACCCGGGCCGCCGAGGAACTCGTCTTCGCCATCCGTGACAAGGGCATCTCCATCCTCGTCATCGAGCACGACATGCGGTTCATCTTCAACCTGTGCGACCGCACCGCCGTCCTGGTCCAGGGCCAGAAGATCGTCGAAGGCGACCGCGAGACCGTCCAGAGCGACGAACGCGTCATCACCGCCTACCTCGGCGCACCGCTCGAAGGCACCGCCCCCGCAGCAACGGAGACCGACCAGTGACCGCACTCCTCGAGGTCAAGGACCTCCGCGTCGCCTACGGCAAGATCGAAGCCGTCAAGGGCATCAGCTTCACCGTCAACCAGGGCGAGGTCACCACCCTGATCGGCACCAACGGCGCCGGCAAGACCACCACCCTGCGCACCCTGTCCGGTCTGCTCAAGCCCACCGGCGGCACGGTCACCTTCGACGGCCAGGCCCTCACCACCGTCCCCGCCCACAAGATCGTCGCGCTCGGGCTCGCCCACTCCCCCGAGGGCCGGCACATCTTCCCGCGGATGACCATCGAGGAGAACCTGCTGCTCGGCGCGTTCCTGCGCACCGACACGGCCGGCATCGCGGCGGACGTCGAGCGGGCCTACGGCCTCTTCCCGATCCTCGGCGAGCGGCGCAAGCAGGCCGCCGGCACCCTGTCCGGCGGCGAGCAGCAGATGCTCGCCATGGGCCGGGCGCTGATGTCCCAGCCGAAGCTGCTGATGCTGGACGAGCCCTCGATGGGGCTCTCCCCGCTGATGATGCAGAAGATCATGGCGACCATCGTGGAGCTGAAGGCTAGCGGCACGACCATCCTGCTGGTCGAGCAGAACGCCCAGGCGGCGCTCTCGCTGTCCGACCAGGGCTACGTGATGGAGACCGGCCGCATCGTGCTGAAGGGCACCGGCGCCGACCTCCTGCACGACGAGTCCGTGCGGAAGGCCTACCTCGGCGAGGACTGACCTCCCGCCCGACAGGCACGTGGAAGGGCCCGGCAGCGTGCGCTGCCGGGCCCTTCCACGTGCCTGTCGGCCCACGGGCCGCTACTGCTCGCCCTTGGCCTCGTCGGCCTTCTTCTTGTCCTGGGCCTCGCCCTCTTCGATCACGGCCTCCGCGACCGCGGCCATCGTCATCCGACGGTCCATCGAGGTCTTCTGGATCCACCGGAACGCGGCCGGCTCGTTCAGCCCGAACTTGGTCTGCAGCACGCTCTTCGCCCGGTCCACCAGCTTCCGGGTCTCCAGCCGCTGGGTGAGGTCCTGGATCTCCTCCTCCAGCGTCCGCATCTCGGTGTACCGGGAGACGGCCATCTCGATCGCGGGGACCAGGTCGCTCTTGCTGAACGGCTTCACGATGTACGCCATCGCGCCCGCGTCCCGCGCCCGGTCCACCAGCTCGCGCTGCGAGAACGCGGTCAGCATCAGCACGGGCGCCAGGTGCGCCTCGTGGATCTGCTCGGCGGCGGAGAGCCCGTCCAGGACGGGCATCTTCACGTCCAGGATCGCCAGGTCGGGCCGCAGCTCCTCGACCAGCTTCAGCGCCGTCGCCCCGTCCCCGGCCTCGCCGACGACCGTGTACCCCTCCTCTTCGAGCATCTCCTTCAGGTCGAGGCGGATCAACGCCTCGTCCTCGGCGATCACAATTCGGGTGATCTGGGGCATGTCGGTCTCAAGCGGCTCTGCCTGCTCGTCGGCGGTGCTCACGGGGCTCCTCGTTCCGGCGGGGTACTGCATCAATGAGGGTACCTACACCCACCCGCGGACGCGCACGCGGTATGCTGTCGCAGTCGCACCCGGCCGGGTTGGCGGAATAGGCTTACGCGGATGTCTCAAACACATCTGTCCGAAAGGACATGCGGGTTCGAATCCCGCACCCGGCACTTCAAGCGGTATTCCCGCTGAATGAGGAATTCACCGGATCCGGTGGATGATCGCGGGATCTCCCGAATGTCACCCGAGCAGCAGACACGCTGAGCGACATGGCTCCCCCCTCAGCGCGCGAACAAGCCGTACGTCTCCTTCGCCAAGGCGTCCGCAACGCCGACGTAGCACGGAGGCTCGGCGTCCCACCCGGCACCGTCTCCTGGTGGAAACACGAAGATCTTGCCAAGCACGGTACGCCTCCCGGGCGCAAGCGGTCGACCTGCGTCCATTGCTACGGAGACGGGATAAACCGCTCCGCTTACGCCTACCTACTCGGCCTCTATCTGGGCGACGGCCACATCAGCCGACCCAAGCAGCACCGCACGGCGAGCCTGTCCATCTCCTGTGACGACAACTGGCCGGGAATCATGGATTCCGCCGAGAAGGCCATGCGCGAGGTGATGCCGCGCAACAGGCCGTGCCGCGTCCGCCGAACCGGCTCCCACGACGTGGAGCTGTACTCCCAGCACCTGACCTGCTACTTCCCCCAGCATGGCGCCGGCAAGAAGCACGAGCGCCTCATCGCCCTGCAGCCGTGGCAACAGGAGATCGTCGAAGCCCACCCGTGGGAGTTCCTGCGCGGCCTGATCCACTCCGACGGCTGCCGCATCACCAACTGGGCGACCCGCACCGTCAACGGTGTCGTCCGCCGCCACGAATACCCGCGCTACTTCTTCACCAACACCTCGACCGACATCATCGCCCTCCTCACCTCGACCCTCGACGCCGTCGGCGTGCGGTGGAAGACCTCCGTCCCTCGCCCCACCGGCCAGGTCAACGTCTCCATCGCTCGCAAGGCCTCCGTCGCCCTCATGGACGCCCACATCGGCCCCAAGTACTGATGGCGGCGCGCTCCCCCGGAGCGCGCCGCCATCGGCGAAGCCCGGTCAGCTGTCCAGTGTTCCCACGTGGTGGACGCGGACGAGGTTGGTGGAGCCGGCGAGGCCGGGTGGGGAGCCGGCGGTGATGACGACGATGTCGCCCTTGCGGCAGCGGCCGAGGGAGAGCAGCGCGGCGTCGACCTGTTCGACCATCTCGTCCGTGGTGGCGGCGAAGGGGCCGAGGAAGGTCTCCACGCCCCAGGTGAGGGCGAGTTGGCTGCGGACGGCGGGTTCGTAGGTGAAGGCGAGCACCGGGATCGGCGAGCGGGAGCGGGAGAGCCGGCGGGCGGTGTCGCCGGACTGGGTGAAGGCGATCAGGTACTTGGCGCCCAGGAAGTCGCCGATCTCGGTGGCCGCGCGGGCGACGGCGCCGCCCTGGGTGCGCGGCTTGGTGCCGGCGGTGAGCGGCGGGAGGCCGTCGGCGAGGACGTCCTGTTCGGCGGCCTCGATGATGCGGCCCATGGTCCGGACCGTCTCGACGGGGTACTTGCCGACGGAGGTCTCGCCGGAGAGCATCACCGCGTCGCTGCCGTCGAGGACGGCGTTGGCGACGTCGGAGGCCTCGGCCCGGGTGGGGCGGGAGGCGTTGATCATCGAGTCCAGCATCTGGGTGGCGACGATGACCGGCTTGGCGTTGCGCTTGGCCAGCTTGACGGCGCGCTTCTGGACCATCGGGACCTGTTCGAGGGGCATCTCCACGCCCAGGTCGCCGCGGGCCACCATGATGCCGTCGAAGGCGTCCACGATGGATTCCAGGTTCTCGACCGCCTGCGGCTTCTCGATCTTGGCGATGACCGGGACGGAGCGCCCCTCCTCCGCCATCACGCGGTGGACGTCCTCGATGTCGCGGCCGCTGCGGACGAAGGAGAGCGCGATCAGGTCGGCGCCGGTCCGCAGGGCCCAGCGCAGGTCGGCGATGTCCTTCTCGCTCAGCGCGGGTACGGAGACGGCGACGCCGGGGAGGTTGAGGCCCTTGTGGTCGGAGACCAGGCCGCCCTCGACGACGGTGCAGCGGACCAGCGGGCCGGCCACCTCGACGACCTCCAGGGTGACCCGGCCGTCGTCGACGAGGATCCGCTCGCCGCTGGTGACGTCGGCGGCGAGGCCCGGGTAGGTGGTGCCGCAGATGTTCTGGTCTCCGACGACGCCCTTGTCGGTGGAGATCGTGAACTCGTCGCCGCGTTCGAGAAGTACCGGACCTTCGGCAAAGGTCTCCAGTCGGATCTTCGGGCCTTGAAGGTCGGCGAGCACGCCGACGCTGCGGCCGGTCTCGTCGGCGGCCTTGCGGACCCGGCGGTAGCGCTCCTCGTGCTCGGCGTGGGAGCCGTGGCTCAGGTTGAAGCGGGCGATGTCCATCCCGGCGTCGACCAGCGTCTTGATCTGGTCGTACGAGTCGGTGGCTGGCCCGAGAGTACAGACGATTTTTGCTCGGCGCATACCCCTGAGCGTAGGCATTACCGGCGCGTAACATCGACGCCCGTCCGACCGGCGGGATGACCTTTGCAGGAAGGTGAGTTGAACAATCTGACACCCGCTCGGACTGGTGTGCGCGCGGCACCCGGCGGGCGTCCGCCGATGCGATTCCGTGAAGGGGTGTTCACCCCCGGTTCACCACGCCTTCGGCCGCCGCTCGCGGCCCGGCGGGACGCTCGTCACCCGGGTGGGAGCCCGGACACGGGTCCGACGAGGGGGAATCGCCCGGTATGAAGCGTGCGTTCGGGGTGATCGCGGCACTGGTGCTGCTCGGCGGGGTGGCGTTCGCGCTGCTCAAACCCACCGGCCAGGACGGTCCGGGCTCGAAGGTCGTCACGGTGACCGGCGTGATCGGCTCCGAGAAGCGAGACTTCTTCAAGGATCCGGACGTCGTGGCCGCGCTGGCGGAGCAGGGCCTCAAGGTCGATGTGCAGACCACCGGGTCGTGGCTGATGAGCGAGAGCGACCTCGGCCGGCTCGACTTCGCGTTCCCGGCCAGCCTGTCGCCGGCCGAGGCGATCCGCCGGCAGCTGCAGCTCAAGGACGGGCCGGTCCGCCCGTTCTACTCGCCCCTGGTGGTGCTGGCCCACCGGTCGACGGCCAAGGTGCTGGCGCAGAACGGGCTGGCCGCCCAGGACCAGAACTCCCGGGTGTGGACGTTCAGGATGGACGAGTACGTCAACGTGGTCAGGGCCGGCCGCCGGTGGGAGGAGCTCACCGGCGCGAAGGACCAGGCGGACCTCAGCGGTGCGGTCTTCATGACCACCACGGACCCCGCCGAGTCCTCCTCCGGGGCGCTGTACCTCGCGCTGGTCTCCTACCTGCTCAACAACCACCAGGTGGTGTCGAGCGACGCCGAGGTGCAGCAGGTGAAGGCCGTGCTGTCCTCGCTGACCAGCAAGCAGGGCATCCAGAAGAGCAGCAGCGACGAGCCGTTCCGGGACTTCCTCTCGAACGTGGGCAATCCGCTGGTGCTCGCCTACGAGTCGCAGGCGGCGCAGCTGGCGGTGGAGGGCAAGGGGACCGGCGACATGGTGGTGCTGTACCCGGACACCACCATCTCCTCCGACCACACCATCGTCGGGCGCACGGCGGCCGGGCAGAAGCTGGCCGCGCTGCTGAACGACGACCAGAAGCTCCGCAAGCTGGAGGCCAGGTACGGGTTCCGGCCGCAGTCGGATCCGGCCGCCTTCGGTCTGCAGACCGCCGGGCGGGAGAACCCGGCCTTCGCGGCGGACCTGACGGCGGCGCGGGTGAAACAGGCGCCGGTGCCGTCCTCGGAGGCGCTGGCCAAGCTGGTCGACGCGGCGAAGGGGAAGTGACCGGCCGATGGCGGGCGGGACGGTGGCGGGGCGAACGGGACCGCCCGAAGCGGTACACGACGGCACGACGGACGGGGCGACGATGAGGACGACCAGGGTGGGGGCCGCGGCGGGGCGCGGCGGGCGGGTGCTGGTGGCGGGGCTCGCCCTGCTGGTGGCGGCGACGGCGTGCACGTCCTCGCCGGCGCCGGCTCCGCAGCAGAGCGACGCGCCGGCGCCGACCGCGCGGGCGGGGGTGCTGCGGGTGCTGGCCGGCAGCGAACTGCAGGACATGGCGCCGGTGCTGGAGGAGGCGCAGAAGGCGACCGGGGTGACCGTCCAGTTCGCCTGGACCGGGTCGCTGGACGGTGCGGACGCCGTGGCCTCGGGCCGGGCGGACGGCAAGTACGACGCGGTCTGGTTCCCCTCGAACCACTATCTGCGGCTGGACGACGCGGGGAAGTCGAAGCTGCTGTCGGAGACGCCGGTGATGGTGTCGCCGGTGGCGGTGGGTGTGCGGTCGTCCGCGCTCAACGAGCTGGGCTGGGGCGACGGTTCCAAGGTGAGCTGGGGGCAGCTGGCGGACGCGGCGTCGACCGGCAGGCTGGCGTACGGGATGGCCGACCCGTCGCGGTCCAACTCGGGCTTCTCGGCGCTGGTGGCGGTGGCGGCGGCGTTCTCGGGGGCGGATTCGGCGCTCACCGAGGCGGACGTGCGGAAGGCGACGCCGTCGTTGAAGCAGTTCTTCACGGGGCAGAAGCTGACGTCGGGTTCGTCCGGCTGGCTGGCGCAGGCGTACGCGCGGGCGGAGCAGGGCCGGGTCGGGGCGCTGGTCAACTACGAGTCGGTCCTGCTGTCGATGAACAAGACGCTGGCGGCGGACCAGCAGTTGACGGTGATCCGGCCGACCGACGGCGTGGTGTCGGCGAACTACCCGCTGACGCTGCTCAGTTCGTCGGCCGAGCGGGAGCGGGACTCGTTCCGGCGGCTGACCGACTACCTGCTGAAGGACGATGTGCAGAAGCGCGTCTCGGAGTTGACGCTGCGTCACCCGGTGTCGGCGGGGGTGGCGGCGGCTCCGTCGCTGCCGGCCGACCGGCGGCACGAGTTGCCGTTCCCGGGCAGCAAGGCGGTCGCGGACGGCCTGTTGGCCTCGTACCAGGACGAGCTGCGCCGGCCGTCGCGGACGGTGTACGTGCTGGACACCTCGGGGTCGATGGCGGGGGCCCGGCTGGCGGCGCTGAAGTCGGCGCTGGGGCGGCTGACCGGGGCGGAGGACACCCGGGGGGTGCGGCGGTTCCGCAACCGCGAGGAGGTGACGCTGCTGTCGTTCGCCTCCAAGGTGAAGTCGACGAAGACGCACACGGTGCCGGCGGCCGGTGCGCAGCAGGAGCTGGCGTCGATCAACGCGGATGTGCAGGCGCTGTCGGCGGACGGCGGGACGGCGGTGTACAGCTCGCTGCAGGAGGCGTACCGGTTCCTGGACCGGCAGCAGGCGGCGGCGCAGGACGACCGGTTCACGTCGATCGTGGTGATGACGGACGGTGAGAGCAACGAGGGCGCGTCGGACAAGGACTTCCGGAACTTCTACAACGGGTTGGCGGCGGCGCAGAAGGCGGTGCCGGTGTTCCCGATCCTGTTCGGGGACGCGGCGAAGAACCAGTTGCAGGGGATCGCGGATCTGACCGGGGGCAAGCTGTTCGACGGGACGGCGTCGCTGGACGGGGCGTTCGAGGAGATCCGTGGGTACCAGTAGCCGCGGGGGTCCGGGCGGGCGGCGGATGGTGGGGTATCTGGAGTCCACCCGCAATCTGGTCGGCTGCGGGGGCGGGGCGGTCGGGCTGGGGCTGCACTTCGCGGGGCTCGGCGGTGCGTGGTGGCCGGGGATCGTGGCGGCGCTGTACGTCGTGGGTGTGCTGCTGGCGCCGGGGCCGCGCCCGGTGACCCCGGGGCGGGTGCCGGACGTGCCGGTGCCGAACGCGCCGGTGCCGAACGTGCCGCTGCCCGCGCCGCCGGTGCGCTGGGTGGAGCTGGACGCGCTGGCGGGTTATCTGGGGACGGTGGCCCTGCCGTCGTCGGTGAAGCTGGACGACCTGGTGGAGCGGTTGCGGGTGGTCGGTCCGGGACCGGCGGCGGAGCGGATCGTGCTGCGGCGGCTGCCGGTGGCGGTGGACGGCTATCTGCGGGCGCGGACCTGGGAGCGCTGGACGCCGGACGGCGAGGATCCGGGGGTGGCGCTCGCCCGGGAGGTGGAGCGGATGGCGGCGGTGCTGGCGGGTTGAGCGGGGGAGGCCCGCGCCGGGTGTCGGCGCGGGCCGGTCACGTCTCCAGGGCGCCGGCGAGTTCCGCCCGGCGGCGGACGCCGAGTTTGCGGAAGCTGTTGGTCAGGTGGGTCTCCACGGTCCGGACGGCCAGGTGCAGCATGGCGGCGATCTCGGCGTTGGAGTGTCCGGCCGTGGCCAGGCGGCAGATCCGCAGTTCGCTGTCGGTGAGGGCCTCGGCGCCGGCGTGCTCGCCGCGGCCGCGCCGGGCGCCGCTGGCACGGAGCGCCTCGACGGCGACGGCCCGCAGTCGTATCGCGCCGAGCCGTTCGGCGCGGCCGGCGGCCTCGCGCAGGGCGCGGCGGGCGGCGCCGCGGCGGCCGCCGTCGGCGAGCAGGCGGCCGTGGGTGATCAGTGCGGGGATGAGTTCGGTCTCGATCTCGGCGGTGCGCAGGAGTTCGACGGCCTCGGCGGCGAGGTCGAGTCCGTGGCGGCCGCCGGTGGCGGCGCCGAGGGCGCGCAGGGCGCGGCCGACGGTGCGCGGGGTGCCCCAGATCCGGGCGAGCCGCAGTTCCTCCTCGGCGAGGGCGACGGCGGGGCCGGGTTCGCCGAGGGCGGTGTGGCAGTCGGCGGCGGCGGAGCGCCAGGGGGTGACGATGGGGCTGAGGACGTGCCGTTCGCCTTGGCGGCGGCCGCATTCCATCAGGTCGACGAGGGCTTCGGCCGGTTCGCCCGTGGCGAGTCGGAGCAGGCCGCGGGCGTACAGGTACTCGTTCCACTCCCAGGAGCCCTGGGCGCGGTCCGCGGCGACGGCGCGGGCGAGGCCGTGGGCCTGCCAGTAGCGGCCGGTCTCGGTGAGGGCGATGACGGCCTGGGCGACGAGGTGGGCGTTCTGCTGGCCGAGCAGGCCGGCGTAGGTGGCGGGAGCCTGCGCGTCGGCTTCGGCCGGTTCACCGGGCGCGGTCGCGGCGCCCGGGGTGGTGACGTCGCGGTCCGCGAGGTGCGGGTCCGCGGTGCCCGGGGCGCAGGCGCCCGGGTGGCCCGGCCCGGTGGCGCCCGGGCCGCTGGCGCCCGGGCCGGTGTCCGCCGGTGTCCCGCACCACCAGGACCAGACGGAGCGCTCGTGGCGTTCGGGCCGCTCGGCGCTCTCGCCGCCGGACCGGCCGCGGACGCCGGTCCGCAGCCCCTGGCGGACGGGCTGGGCGGGGGCGGGCGGGGCCGCCTGGGCGGGGGCGGGCGCCGGTCCCGGGAGCGCGGCGGGCCCCGCGCAGGCGGCGGGCGCGGACGCGGCGGCGGCCGACGCGGCGGACGATCCGGTCAGCGCGAGGTCGTCGAGCAGCGCCTGGTACTCGCCGCGCATCACCCGGCTCTCGGCGCGCACGCTCAGCAGGCACTGGTAGCCGGGGTCCAGCGAGGGCCCCCGGTACGCGGCCAGGCCGCGCGCCACCAGCCGGTCCACCTCGGGCAGCAGGTCCGCCCACTGGGCCAGGGTGGCGGCGGAGACCAGGACGTAGGAGCGGCAGAGCGGGTCGACCGGGGCGTCGAGCAGGTCCTTGACCCGGGCGGCGACCTCGGCCGCGGAGAGCACCCCGCTGGTCGAGTCGAACTCGGTGAGCAGCGCGTACGCGGGCGGTGCGAGCCGGTGCTGGGTGCGGGCGGCGAACCGCTGGACGCCCTCGACCACCTGGAGCCAGCTGTGGCCGTCGTGCGCGGCGATCAGTGCGGCGGCGGCCTGGACGGCGTGGACGAGGTCGTCGCGGTCGGCGAAGCGTTCGGCCAGTTCCTCCATCAGTTCCAGCGCCGCGGGGGCGTCGCCGCGGGCGGCCAGTACGGCGCCGAGCGTGTTGGCGGTCTGGAAGACGCCTTCGTCGGACTGCTGGAGGTGGACTGCCTCGGCGAGGTGGCGGACGCCCGCGGTGCGCTCGGCCGGGCCGAGGGTGACCTCCAGGCCGCCGAGCTCGGTGAGCAGCAGGCCGCGCCGGCGGTCGTTGAGCGGCTCGGTGAGGACCCGGCGCAGCAGGGTGACGGCGTCCTCGGGGCGGTCGGCCTCGGCGGCCTTGCGGGCGGCGCGGCGCAGGGCTTCCGCGGCCCAGCGCGGGGCGGGGGCGGGGGTGAGCAGGAGGTGTCCGGCGACGCGTTCGTCGGGTGCTCCGGTGCGGTGCAGGAACTCGGCGGCGGCGCGGTGGACGCGGGCGCGGTGGCCGGGTTCGTGGCCGGCCAGGACGGCGTCGGTGAGCAGCGGGTGGGCGAAGCGGGGCCAGCGGCCGGGGCCGGGGTCGTCGAGCAGCTGCTGGGTGGTGAGCTCGGCGAGCCAGCCGGTGATCTGGTCGGGGTCGGCGCCGGCGAGTTCGGCGAGCATCGGTACCGGGTCGAAGTCCCCGGCGCCGGGCAGGGGGGCGGTGCGGGCGGCGGGGTGTTCCTGCATCCGGGCGAGGACGCGGGCGGCGGTGAGGGCGCGGTCGCCGCCGCCGCGCAGCCACTGTTCGACGGCTTCGGGGAAGGCGCCGCCGGGCATCCGGGCGCAGCTGTCGGGCAGGGCGCGGAGGGTGGTGAGGGCGCGGGGCGCGGGCAGGGCCGGGAGGGCGACGAGGGCGGGCGGGGCGGGCAGGGCGGTGAAGGCGGCGGGGCAGCACTCGTCGGGGTGGTCGCGCAGGTCGGCGAGGAGTGCGGTGAGCAGCAGCGGGTTGCCGCCGGTGGCGCGGACGCAGTCGTCGGCGAGGGCGGGCGGGGCGCCGAGGCCGAGGTGGAGTTCGGCGAGCCGGGTGGCGGCGGTGGTGTCGAGGGGGTCGAGCCGGGTGGTGTCGGCCAGTCCGGGGGGCAGGCCGCGGCCGAAGCGGGCGGGCGGGCTGCCGAGGGCGCTCTGGCGGCGTTCGGTGGCCAGCAGGAGGACGGGCAGCCGGTCGATCCGGCGGGCGAGCTGGAGCAGCCAGTCCCGGGAGGCCCGGTCGGCGAGGTGGATGTCGTCGACGGCGAGCAGGACAGGGCTGTGGGCGGCGTGCAGGCGCAGCAGGGCCCAGAGGTCGGTGTCGGTGTCGGGGGCGGTGCGGCCGGTCCCGGGGGGCGGTGTGCCCTGGCCGGGGGCGGCCTCGAACAGCTGGCGGGCGGCGGCGTAGGGGGTGGTGGCCTCGTCGACGGAGCAGCGGGCCCACAGCACGGTGGTGCCGTGGGCGGCCTCGCGGCGGGCGGCTTCGGCGAGCAGGGCGCTGCGGCCGGTGCCGGCGGCGCCGGTGACCAGCAGGACGCCGCCGGTGCCGGTCCGGGCGCGGGTGGCGAGGGCGGCGATCCGGCGCAGCTGGGGGTCGCGGGCCGCGAGGTGCGGTGGTGCGGCGACGGTCCGGTCCTGCTGGTGTCGGCGCGTCCTGACGGTACTCATCTGCTTCCCTCCCGCGACGCCCGCCGATGACCGGACGGGCACTTTTCCCCGTTGTGCAGGGAAACGGCTTGACGCCGTGTCAGCGGCTCGGTTAGAGCTGTGATTCTCGTCGCACCCCTTTCGGAGCCGCTCCGCACCCACCCCCGCCCGATCCGTCCGGCGGCCCTCCGCGCCCCGCACCGCCCCCGCCCGGGCCGGGGCCGCGCCCGTCGTGCGCGTGTCCGCGCGGCGCTGCGCTGCTCCGTTGCCGCCGGGTGGCCGATCTCGTGGTGGACCACGATGGCCGTGGCCGCCCGTGGCGGGGACCATGGAGCCTACCGGGGGGCCGTCGTCGTTCCCGCATCGCACGCCGCACGCCTGTGCCCGCCGGGCCCTGCAAGGGCCTGGGCGCGGCGCACCGCCGTCCGGCCGCGAGCCGGGGATTCTCCAGGAGGGGGCCAGCTTGACTGTCCTGCACACCGACCACGAACGCCGGGCCGTGCCCAGGCACGCTCCCGCGTCGGCGGGCCAGCGGATGGTGCCGCCGCAGCGTCCGATGTCCGCCCGGCACGTCGCCCCGTCCGCCGCTCCCCCGTCCAGCGGTGGCCGGACCAGCGTCGTCGTCCAGGCCGCGGACCCGATCTCGCGGGCCGGGGCGGAGGCGCAGCTGCGCCGTCACCCGGGGCTGGAGCTGTTGGATCCGGCGCCGGGTGCGCCGACCACACCGGGGGCGGTCACCGTGCTGCTGGCCGAGTCGGCGGACGCCGCCGTGATGGCGAACCTGCGGCGGCTGGTGCGCGGTGCCGAGCAGCGGGTGGTGCTGGTCGTCGAGCGGATGCGCGAGGCCGAGCTGCTGGAGGCGGTGGAGTGCGGCGTGGCCGCGATCATCTGGCGCCGGGAGGCCACCGCCGAGCGGCTGGGCCGGGCGGTGCTGGCGGCGGCCCGGGGTGACGGTGATCTGCCGGCGGACCTGCTGGGGCGGCTGATCAGCCAGGTGGGCCGGTTGCAGCGGAGCGTCCAGGGGATGCCGGGCCATGCGCCGTCGGGGCTGTCCGAGCGGGAGTCGGACGTGCTGCGGCTGGTCGCCGAGGGCTGGGACACGGGTGAGATCGCGGCCCGGTTGTCGTACTCCGAGCGCACGGTCAAGAACGTCCTGCACGGGTTGACGACCCGGCTGCAGTTGCGCAATCGGGCCCACGCGGTCGCCCACGCGGTCCGCGAGGGGTACATCTAGGCCCCGCGCCCGTCCTTCGGCCACCCGCCCGCCGCGTCCCGTCCGCCGGCGCGGCGGGTGGCCGCTTTTCCGGCCGCGGCGGGTGACCTGTTCCGCGGCCGCGGCGGGTACGGTGCGCGATGCCGGTGCGGCGGCGTCACGAACGAGTCGCCAAGATCTCACCTGCTGGAAACGTTTCGGGGCTACCCATCGGCCGGGTCGCGCGGCACACTTCTACGCGCGTACCTCTACGCGCGTCACCACACCTGACGACCCATTCGCCGTCCCCACCCGGGAGAGCCGTCCATGCCTCTGAACCGTCGTGACTTCGTCGCCCGGTCCGCCGCCACCGCCGCCGGCGCCGCCCTGGCCGGCGGCGCCGGCCTCGTCGCCGCCACGCCCGCCGCGGCGGCGGGCCCGGACGAGGCCCGCGCCAAGGGGCGGGCCAAGAAGCAGGCCTTCACCGTCATGGGCACCACCGACCTGCACGGCCGGGTGCTCAACTGGGACTACTTCACCGACGCGGTCTACGCCGACAAGGCGCACAACGAGGTCGGCCTCGCCAAGATCTCCACGCTGGCCAAGCAGGTCCGCGAGGAGAAGGGCTGGGACCGCACCCTGCTGATCGACGCCGGCGACACCATCCAGGGCACCCAGCTGACCTACTACTACGCCCGGGTCGACCCGATCGCCACCGAGGCCGACACCGCGCCCGAGCACCCGATGGCGCTCGCCATGAACACCATGGAGTACACGGCCGCGGCGCTCGGCAACCACGAGTTCAACTACGGCATCGACACCCTGCGCGCCTACGAGGAGCAGCTGGACTTCCCGCTGCTGGGCGCCAACGCGCTGAACGCCCGCACCGACAAGCCGGCCTTCCCGCCGTACGTGATCCGCAAGCTGCGGCTGGGCAACGGCCCGGCCCTCAAGGTCGGCATCCTGGGCCTGACCAACCCGGGCATCGCGATCTGGGACAAGGCGAACGTCGCCGGCAAGATGACCTTCCCCGGCATCGTGGAGACCGCGAAGGTCTGGGTGCCCAAGGTCCGCGCGGCCGGCGCGGACGTCGTCGTGGTGGCCTGCCACTCCGGCATGGACGAGGCCACCTCCTACGGCGACCAGCTGCCGTGGGCGGAGAACGCCTCGGTCGCGCTGGCCGAGCAGGTCGCGGGCATCGACGCCGTCCTGGTGGGCCACGCGCACAAGGAGATCCCGCAGCGGCTGGTCGTCAACAAGGAGACCGGCCGGACGGTCGTGCTCTCCGAGCCGCTCTGCTGGGGCCAGCGGCTGACCTGCTTCGACTTCGAGGTGGAGCTGGACAGCGGCGCCTGGAAGGTGGTCTCGCTCTCCTCCCGGGTGCTGAACTCCAACACCGTCCCGGAGGACCCGGAGATCGTCGGCCTGATGACCGACCAGCACAAGAAGGTGGTCGAGTACGTCAACCAGGTCATCGGCACCGCGAAGATCGAGCTGTCGATCGCCGAGGCGCCGTTCCGGGACGTCCCGATCATCGACCTGATCGGCCGCGTCCAGGCCGACGTGGTCAAGGAGGCGCTGGCCGGCGGCCAGTACGCCAAGCTGCCGGTGCTCGCGCAGGCCGCGCCCTTCAACCGCACCGCCGTGATCCCGTCCGGCCAGGTCAAGCTGCGCGACGCGGCGGGCCTGTACATCTACGAGAACACCCTGGAGGCGCGCATCCTGACGGGCGCCCAGCTCAAGGACTACCTGGAGTTCTCGGCCCGGTACTACAACCAGCTCGCCCCGGACGCGCCGGTCGACAAGACCACCCTGACCAACGCGCAGAACACCCCGGACTACAACTACGACGCGGTGTACGGCCTGGGCTACGACATCGACATCGCCCAGCCGGCCGGCTCGCGGATCGTCAACCTCACCTTCGAGGGCAAGCCGGTCGACCCCGCCGCCCAGTTCGTCCTCGCGGTGAACAACTACCGTGCCAACGGCGGCGGCAACTTCCCGCACGTCGCGGCCGCCCCGAAGGTGTGGGCCAACTCGGACGAGATCCGCAACGCGATGATCGCCTGGGTGAAGGCCCGGGGCGTCATCGACCCGGCCGACTTCGCCGCCGAGTCCTGGCGCCTGGTCCGGGCCGGCCGCCCGGTGTTCTGACCCCGCCCGCCCCACGACCGCCGCGACCGCCCCGCCACCCCTTCCCCGGTGGCGGGGCGCCCGCGTCCGGCCCGGCGGGCCCGTCGCGGTGGGAGGATGGCGGCATGACCGAGTTCCGTGTCCCCGAACGACATGCCCAGCTCCTGGCGTACGCGCAGGGCCTGACTCCGCCGTCGGGGTGGAAGATCGAGATCTCCGGCGACGAGATCATCATGATGGCGGGCCCGTCGGTGATCCACCAACGCAACCTGCTGATCGTCCGGGAGCAGTTCGACGCGCACCGGCCGTCCGACCTGATGCCCAGCGAGAACACCGACCTCGCCTCGCCGAACGTCGGCAAGCTGCGCAATCCGGACCTCACCTACATCCCGGTCTCGGTGGTCGAGCTCGGCGGCAACGACGTGCCGGCAGAGCTGGCGGCGATCGCGGTCGAGATCGTCTCGCCCTCGAATCCGGAGAACGACCTGGTCGGCAAGGTCCGCGACTACCCGCTGATGCAGATCCCGCTGTACCTGGTGATCGACCCGCGCGACGGCACGCTCACCCTCCACTCCGAACCCGGCAACGGCGTCTACCGCCGCCGGTGGAGCGGCGGGTTCGGCGACCGGGTGCCCGTCCCTGAGCCGTTCGCCTTCGAGCTCACCACCACCGAGCTGATCCGCTACCCCCGCTGAGCCCGGGCGCCCGCGCGGCGGGTTGGGCCCCCGCCACCGGTGGTCCGGGTGGCGGGGCGCCCGCGTCCGGCCCGGCGGGCCCGAGGGGTCAGAACGGGAAGCGGCTGCGCCCGTGCTGGATGGAGATCCACTTCACCGTGGTGAAGGCGTCCACCGTGGACTCGCCGTTGAGGCGGCCCACCCCGGAGTTCTTCTCGCCGCCGAACGGCACCACGGCCTCGTCGGCGATGGTCCCGTCGTTGACGTGGATCATGCCGGTCTCGATCCGCTGCGCCACCCGCACACCGCGCTCCACGTCCGCCGTGTGCACGGCGCCGCTGAGCCCGAAGGGGGTGTCGTTGGCGATCCGGACCGCCTCGTCCTCACCGTCGAACGGCACCACCAGGACGACCGGGCCGAAGAGTTCGCGCTGCAGGATCGGCGCGCCGGCCGGCAGGCCGCCGAGCACGACCGGGTCCATCAGGCTGCCGTTGGTCTCACCGCGCAGCAGGGCGGTGGCCCCGCCGGCGATCGCCTGGTCGACCTGGGCGGTGATGGCGTCGGCCTGCACCGGGTTGATCAGCGGGCCGATCTGGGTGGCCGGGTCCTTCGGGTCGCCGACCCGCAGCGTGGCGACCTTGCGGACGAACCGCTCGGTGAACTCCGCCTCGACGCTGCGGTCGACCAGCACCCGGTTGGCCGCCATGCAGACCTGGCCCTGGTGGGCGAAGCGGCTGAACACCGCGGCGTCGACCGCGTAGTCCAGGTCGGCGTCGTCGAGCACGATCAGCGCGCTGTTGCCGCCGAGCTCCAGCACCGTGCGCTTGAAGTGCGAGGCGGCGACGGTGGCGACGTGCCGGCCCACCTTGTCCGAGCCGGTGAAGGAGATCACCTTGGGGACGGGGTGCTCGATGAAGGCGTCCCCGATCTCGGCGATGTCGGTGATGACGACGTTCAGCAGACCGGCCGGCAGGCCCGCCTCCTCGAAGATCCTGGCGATCAGCGTGCCGCCGACCACCGGGGTCTCCTGGTGGGGCTTGAGCACCACGCCGTTGCCGAGCGCGAGGGCCGGCGCGACCGCCTTCAGCGACAGGAACAGCGGGAAGTTGAACGGACTGATCACACCGACCACCCCGACCGGGAGGCGGTACAGGCGGTTCTCCTTGCCCTCCACCGGCGAGGGCAGCAGCCGGCCCTCGGCGCGCAGCGACAGCTGCATCGACTCGCGCAGCATGTCCTTGGTGAGGGAGAGTTCGAACCCGGCCTTGAGGGCGGTGCCGCCCAGCTCGGCCATGATCGCCTCGGTGATCTCCGCCTCGCGCTCCTCGACGATGCGCAGCGCGCGCTCGAAGACCAGCCGGCGCGCGTAGGGGTTGGTGGCGGCCCACTCCTTCTGCGCCCGCTCGGCCGCGCGGTACGCCCGGTCGACCTCCTCGACGGTGGCGACGGTGATGGTGGCGAGCTTGTCGCCGGTGTAGGGGTCGACGTCGACGATGTCCCAGGAGCCGCTGCCGGTCCGCCACTCGCCGTCGATGTACTGCAGCGCCAACTCGGAAAGGTACGACATCTGATCCCTCTCGTGCTGATTCGGGAAAGCTGCGGGAAAGCCCGCAGGCTCTCCTCGATCAGATCTGATCAGGGCTCATCGTACTGACGCCTCAAAGTTCTTGGCGTACGGAGCGAAGAAGTTCCCGGGTCAGCTCGGGGGTGAGGCTGTCGGCCGCCAGACCGTCCGCCGCGCCGGAGTACTCGGCCACCTCGGCGGGCTTGTCCAGGTAGAGCGCGGTGGTGAACTGCTCCAGGTAGACGACGTCCGCGAGCTCCGGTTCGGCGAAGCTCAGTACCGAGAAGGCGCCGCCCTCGGCGCGCAGCCCGCCGAAGCGCAGCGGCATCACCTGGAGGACGACGTTGGGCAGTTCGGTCAGCTCCAGCAGCCGGTCGATCTGCGCCCGCATCAGCTCGGGCCCGCCCCAGGGGCGGCGCAGTGCGGCCTCGTCCAGGACGGCGAGCAGTCGCGGCGCCCGGTCGGCGGTGAGCACCCGCTGGCGTTTCAGCCGGACCTCGACCCGCCGCTCGACCTCGTCGGCCTCGGTGACGTGGCCGCCGTGGGTGATCACCGCCCGCGCGTAGTCGGCGGTCTGCAGCAGCCCGTGGACGAACTGCACCTCGTAGCTGCGGATCTCGGTGGCGGCCTCCTCCAGGCCGAGGTAGGTCTGGAACCAGCCCGGCAGCACGTCGCCGTAACCGTGCCACCAGGACGTCGCGTTGGCGTCGCGGACCAGCCCGAGCACCGAGGCCCGCTCCTGCTCGGCCTCGACCCCGTACAGCGTGAGCAGGTCGGCGACGTCGCGCTCCTTGAAGCCGACCCGGCCGAGTTCCATCCGGCTGATCTTCGACTCGGAGGCGCGGATCGAGTACCCGGCCTCCTCCCGGCTGACGCCTCTGGCCTCCCGCAGCCTTCGCAGTTGGGACCCCAGTAGCAGGCGCCGTACCGTGGCACCTCCGCCTGCCTGAGTCATGCTCATCGCGTCACCCTCCGCACGTCGCGCAGCCCCCCGGCCGTCGGCCGCAGTCTGCCATCTGACACGGACAAACAACAGTCCGTCAGCGATCGCGTTCCAGGCGTAGCAGCCCGGGTACCGCGGCCAGGCTCAGGACCAGCAGGAACAGCCACGGCCAGGCGGCGCCGCGCCCCAGCAGCAGGGTGAGCAGGGCGGGGGCGACGGCCTGGTCGATGTTCCAGGACAGTTGGTAGACCGCCAGGTAGCGGCCGCGCAGCCCGGGGTCGGCGAGCGAGACGCTGAGCTCCTCCCGGAAGGGGGTGGCCATGGTCTCGGCGAGGTTGTAGAGGAACATCGCGGCGTGGAGCGCGGCGAGGACGGCCCAACCGGGGGCGGCTGCCACCAGGGCGAAGGCGCCGAAGGCGAGGGCGTTGAGGAGCGAGGCGGCGGCGAGCACCCTGGTCGGCCGGAACCGCTCCAGCCGCCCGGCCACCAGGTTGCCGGTGAGGACGACCTGGAGGCCGTTGAGCACCAGCAGCGAACCGGCCACCCAGGCCTCGCGGTGCAGGCCCTCGGTGAGGTAGACGGCGAGCAGCATGCTCAGGATCATCGAGCCGAAGACGAAGGTGAGGTTGACGGCGACCAGCAGCAGGTACCGGCGGTCGCGCAGCACCGCGCGGTAGCCGCCCGCCTCCTCGGCCGGGGCCGCCACCTCCGCCGGCGCCGTCTCCTCCGCCGGCGCGGCCGCCGGGGCCGGCCGCCAGGTGGCCAGCAGGACGGTCGCGACGACGTAGCTGACGCCGTTGAGCGCCACCAGCAGCCGCAGGCTCCCGGTGCCGCCGCCGGCCACCAGGAGGGCGCCCAGCGCCCCGCCGAGGGGGAGACCTCCGGCGCCACCGTGCCCGACGGCCTGGCCCGGGTGATCGGGCGGACCAGGGCCCGGCTGCTCGCCGAACTCGACGCACCCGCCTCGACCACCGAACTCGCCGCCCGGACCGGCCTGTCGGCCGCCAACGTGTCGCACCACCTCACGGCCCTGCGCGGAGCGGGCCTGGCCGCCCGCCACCGCGCCGGCCGCACCGTCCTCTACCTGCGCACCGAGGCCGCGGAACTGCTGCTGCGCGGCTGAGCCCCGAGAACCGCCGCCGCGCGGCCGAGGCACGAAGACCGCCGCGCGGCCGGGGCCCGGAACCGCCGCGGCCCCCGGCCCGTCCAAGCGCCATGCGCCGACGCCGCCCGAGCCCCGCCGCCCTGCTGCTCACCGTGCTGGCCCTCACGGCCCTGGTGTTCGCCGTTCTGACGGTCACCGCCGGGGGGAACGACCGGGGGCTGCCGCCCCGGCCCGGCGATCCGGGCCTCCCCCGCCCCACCGTCACGATCGCCCCGGCGACGCCCCGGGTCTGAACCGCCACCGCGGCGGGCGCACGAAAGCGGCACCTGCCCTCAACTTGGTCGGGGAGAGGGCAGGCGCCGTGGGACCGCGTTTGGCCCGGCGACACTGGCGGGAGGAGCGGCTCGTACTCCCGGCGATGCGGTGCCGGGCGCTCTGGGGGTGGACGGGTCCACCGGCGGGAGTGGCCGCCGGCGGTCCGGCCGGGGGTCAGACCACCAGCGGGCGGTCCGTCGGGCGGATCGGGGCGGGCAGCGGGGTCTTGCCGCCCAGGTACTTGTCCACCGCGGCGGCGGCCGAACGGCCCTCCGCGATGGCCCAGACGATCAGCGACTGGCCACGACCGGCGTCCCCGCAGACGTAGACGCCATCGACATTGGTGGCGAACTTCCCGTCCCGGGCCACATTACCCCGAGCGTCCAGGTCGACGCCAAGCTGCTCGACCAGGCCGTTCTTCACGTCCGTGCCGGTGAAGCCCATGGCCAGGGTGACCAGCTGGGCCGGGATCGCCCGCTCGGTGCCGGGGACCGGCTCGAAGCGGCCGTCCCGGAACTCGACCTCGACCAGGTGCAGCTCCTGGACGTTGCCGTCCTCGTCGCCCGTGAAGTGGGTGGTGTTGACGGCGTAGACCCGCTCGCCGCCCTCCTCGTGGGCCGAGGTGACCTTGTAGGTCATCGGCATGGTCGGCCAGGGCTGGTGGCCGGGGCGCTCGTCGCTGGGGCGCGGCATGATCTCCAGCTGGGTGACCGAGGCCGCCCCCTGGCGCAGCGCCGTGCCGAGGCAGTCCGCGCCGGTGTCGCCGCCGCCGATGACGATGACGTGCTTGCCCTTGGCGCTGATCGGCGAGTCGACGAAGTCGCCCTCCTGCACCTTGTTGGCCAGCGGCAGGTACTCCATCGCCTGGTGGATGCCCTTGAGCTCGCGCCCGGGCACCGGCAGGTCGCGGGCGGTCGTCGCACCGGCGGCCACGACCACCGCGTCGAAGCGCTCGCGCAGCTGCTGGCCGGTGATGTCCTCGCCCACGTGGACGCCGGTGCGGAACCGGGTACCCTCCGCCCGCATCTGCTCGATGCGGCGGTTGATGTGGCGCTTCTCCATCTTGAACTCGGGGATGCCGTAGCGCAGCAGGCCGCCGACGCGGTCGGCGCGCTCGTACACCACCACGGTGTGCCCGGCCCGGGTGAGCTGCTGGGCGACGGCCAGGCCGGCCGGGCCGGAGCCCACCACGGCGACCGTCTTGCCGGAGAGCCGCTCGGGGATCTGCGGCGTGACGCCGCCCCGGTCCCAGGCCTTGTCGATGATGGTGACCTCGACGTTCTTGATGGTCACCGCGTCCTGGTTGATGCCCAGCACGCACGCGGACTCGCAGGGAGCCGGGCAGAGCCGCCCGGTGAACTCCGGGAAGTTGTTGGTCGCGTGCAGCCGCTCGATCGCGCCGGCGAAGTCGTCCCGGTAGGCCAGGTCGTTCCACTCGGGGATGAGGTTCCCGAGCGGGCAGCCGTTGTGGCAGAACGGGATGCCGCAGTCCATGCAGCGGCCGGCCTGCTTGCTGATGATCGGCAGGAGGCTGCGTTCGACGTAGACCTCGTTCCAGTCCCGCAGACGGACGTCCACGGGCCGGCGCTCGGCCAGCTGCTTGCCGGTGGTCAGGAAGCCCTTGGGGTCAGCCACGTGCCGCCTCCATCATCTTGCGAGTGGTCTCGGACTCGGAGAGTCCATCGCGCTCAGCGGCGTCCTTGGCGGCGAGCACAGCCTTGTAGTCGGTCGGCATGATCGTGGAGAAGCGGGAGACCCCGCTGCCCCAGTCGGCCAGGAGCTCGGCGGCGACGGTGGAGCCGGTCTCCTCGTAGTGCTGCTGCACGGTCTCCCGCAGCCATTCGCGGTCGGCGGCGCTGGGGGCCTCGATGCCCACCATGCCGTCGTTGACGTTCGCGGGCCGCAGGTCCAGCACGTAGGCGACGCCACCGGACATGCCCGCCGCCAGGTTGCGCCCGGTCTCGCCGAGGATGACGACCCGGCCGCCGGTCATGTACTCCAGACCGTGGTCGCCGACGCCCTCCACCACCAGGGTGGCACCGGAGTTGCGGACGGCGAAGCGCTCGCCGGCCTTGCCGCGCAGGTGCACGCGGCCGCTGGTGGCGCCGTAGCCGATGGTGTTGCCGGCGATCACGTGGCTCTGCGCGTCGGCGCCGATCGCGGCCGCCTCGCGGGCCGGGCGGACGATCACCACGCCGCCGGAGAGGCCCTTGCCGACGTAGTCGTTGGCGTCGCCCTCCAGGCGCAGCGTGATGCCCTTCGGCAGGAAGGCGCCGAACGACTGCCCGGCCGAGCCGGTGAAGGTGACGTCGATGGTCCCCTCCGGCAGGCCCTCGCCGCGGTACCGCTTGGTCACCTCGTGGCCGAGCATGGTGCCGACCGTGCGGTTGACGTTGCGGATCGGCAGCTGGATGCGGACGGCGTCGCCGCGCTCCAGGGCGTCCTGGGCTAGGTCGATCAGCTGGTTGTCCAGCGCCTTGTCGAGCGCGTGGTCCTGCGTGGTGGTGCGGTGCAGGGCCGCGCCCTCGGGCAGCTCGGGGACGTGGAACAGCGGCGCCAGGTCGAGCCCGGCGGCCTTCCAGTGCTCGATCGCGGCCTGGGCGTTGATGTGCTCGGCGTGGCCGACCGCTTCCTCGATCGTGCGGAAGCCCAGCTCGGCGAGGATCTCGCGGACCTCCTCGGCGATGAACTCGAAGAAGTTGACGACGAACTCGGGCTTGCCGGAGAAGCGCTCGCGCAGCACCGGGTTCTGGGTGGCGACGCCGACCGGGCAGGTGTCCAGGTGACAGACGCGCATCATGATGCAGCCGGAGACGACCAGCGGGGCGGTGGCGAAGCCGAACTCCTCGGCGCCCAGCAGCGCGGCGATGACGACGTCGCGGCCGGTCTTCAGCTGGCCGTCGGTCTGCACCACGATGCGGTCGCGCAGGCCGTTGAGCAGCAGGGTCTGCTGGGTCTCGGCGAGGCCGAGCTCCCAGGGACCGCCCGCGTGCTTGAGCGAGGTGAGCGGCGAGGCGCCGGTGCCGCCGTCGTGGCCGGAGACCAGCACGACGTCCGCGTGGGCCTTGGAGACGCCGGCCGCGACCGTGCCGACGCCGACCTCGGAGACCAGCTTCACGTGGATGCGGGCCGCCGGGTTGGCGTTCTTGAGGTCGTGGATCAGCTGGGCGAGGTCCTCGATGGAGTAGATGTCGTGGTGCGGCGGCGGGGAGATCAGGCCGACACCCGGGGTGGAGTGCCGGGTCTTGGCGACCCACGGGTAGACCTTGTGGCCGGGCAGCTGGCCGCCCTCGCCGGGCTTGGCGCCCTGGGCCATCTTGATCTGGATGTCGTCCGCGTTGACCAGGTACTCGGAGGTGACGCCGAACCGGCCGGAGGCGACCTGCTTGATCGCGGAGCGGCGCTCGGGGTCGTAGAGGCGGTCCGGGTCCTCGCCGCCCTCACCGGTGTTGGACTTGCCGCCGAGCCGGTTCATCGCGATGGCCAGCGTCTCGTGCGCCTCCAGCGAGATGGAGCCGTAGGACATGGCACCGGTGGAGAAGCGCTTGACGATCTCGGAGACCGGCTCGACCTCGTCGACGGAGATCGGGGTGCGGCCGAGGGTGTCGAGGCGGAACAGGCCGCGCAGCGTCATCAGGCGCTCGGACTGCTCGTTCACCCGGTCGGTGTACTGCTTGAAGATGTCGTACCGGCGGTTGCGGGTGGAGTGCTGCAGCCGGAAGACGGTGTCCGGGTCGAACAGGTGCGGCTCACCCTCGCGGCGCCACTGGTACTCGCCGCCGATCTCCAGCGCGCGGTGCGCGGCGGGGATGCCGGAGGCGGGGTACGCCTTGGCGTGGCGGGCGGCCACCTCCTTGGCGATCTCGTCGAGGCCGATGCCGCCGAGCTTGGTGGTGGTGCCCGCGAAGTAGGCGCCGACCAGCTCCTGGGAGAGGCCGATCGCCTCGAAGACCTGCGCGCCGCGGTAGGAGGCGACGGTGGAGATGCCCATCTTGGACATGACCTTGAGCACGCCCTTGCCGAGCGCCTTGATCAGGTTCTTGATGGCCCGCTCGGGCTCGACGCCCTCGATGAAGACTCCCTGGGCGACGAGGTCCTCGACGGACTCCATGGCCAGGTACGGGTTGACCGCGCCGGCGCCGTAGCCGATCAGCAGCGCGACGTGGTGCACCTCGCGGACGTCGCCGGCCTCGACCAGCAGCGACACCTGGGTGCGCTGCTTGGTGCGGATCAGGTGGTGGTGGATCGCGGAGGTGAGCAGCAGCGAGGGGATCGGCGCGTGCTCGGCGTCCGAGTGCCGGTCCGAGAGCACCACGATCCGGGCGCCGTCGGCGATCGCGGCGTCGGCCTCGGCGGCGATCTCGGCCAGCCGCGCGGCCAGGCCCTCGCCGCCGGTGGCGACCTTGTACAGGCCGGAGAGCGTGACGGCCTTGAGGCCGGGCTGGTCCCCGTCGTGGTTGATGTGGACGAGCTTGGCCAGCTCGTCGTTGTCGATCACCGGGAAGGTGATGCCGACCGAGCGGCAGGAGGCGGCCTCGGCGGTCAGCAGGTTGCCCTCGGGGCCGAGGTTGCTCAGCAGCGAGGTGACGAGCTCCTCGCGGATGGCGTCCAGCGGCGGGTTGGTGACCTGCGCGAAGAGCTGCACGAAGTAGTCGAACAGCAGCCGCGGCTTCTCGGAGAGCGCCGCGATCGGGCTGTCGGTGCCCATCGAGCCGAGCGCCTCGCCACCGGTGCGGGCCATCGGCGCGAGGATGACCCGCAGCTCCTCCTCGGTGTACCCGAAGGTCTGCTGGCGGCGGGTCACCGACGCGTGGGTGTGCGCGATGTGCTCGCGCTCGGGCAGCTTGGCGAGCTGGATCTGGCCGCCGTCGACCCACTCCGCGTAGGGGTGCTCGGACGCCAGCGCGGACTTGATCTCCTCGTCCTCGACGATGCGGTGCTCCGCGGTGTCGATGAGGAACATCTTGCCGGGCTGCAGCCGGCCCTTGCGGGCGACCTTCTCCTGCTCGATGTCGAGCACCCCGACCTCGGAGGAGAGCACGACCAGGCCGTCCTCGGTGATCCAGTAACGGGCCGGGCGCAGGCCGTTGCGGTCCAGCACGGCGCCGATCTGGGTGCCGTCGGTGAAGGTGACGCAGGCCGGGCCGTCCCAGGGCTCCATCAGGTTGGAGTGGTACTGGTAGAACGCGCGGCGGGCCGGCTCCATGGTGGCGTGGTTCTCCCAGGCCTCCGGGATCATCATCAGCACCGAGTGCGGCAGCGAGCGTCCGCCGAGGTGGAGCAGCTCCAGGACCTCGTCGAAGGAGGCCGAGTCGGAGTGGTCCGGGGTGCAGATCGGGAAGATCCGGTCGAGCCCCTGCCCGTTCTTGTTGGCCGGGATGAGGTCGGTGGCGAGCTGGGACTCGCGGGCGGTCATCCAGTTCCGGTTGCCCTTGACCGTGTTGATCTCGCCGTTGTGCGCGACGAAGCGGTACGGGTGGGCGAGCGGCCAGCTCGGGAAGGTGTTGGTGGAGAAGCGCGAGTGCACCAGGCCGAGCGCGGAGGCGTAGAGCCGGTCCGACAGGTCGGGGAAGAAGGGCTCCAGCTGGCCGGTGGTCAGCATGCCCTTGTAGACGATGGTGCGCGCGGAGAGCGACGGGAAGTACACGCCGGCCTCGCGCTCGGAGCGCTTGCGGACGACGAAGGCGAGCCGGTCGAGGGTGATGCCCTCGCTGCCGTCCTTGGCCAGGAACACCTGGCGGAAGCGCGGCATCACCGAGCGGGCGGTGGCGCCCAGCAGGTCGGGGGTGACCGGGACGTCGCGCCAGCCGAGGACGGTGAGGTCCTCCTCCTCGGCGATGGCCTCGATCTGCGCGGCGGCGGCGGCGGCGGCCGCGTCCTCGTCGGGCAGGAAGGCGATGCCGACCGCGTAGGAGCCGGCGGCGGGCAGCTCGAAGGGGACCTTGGCGCGCAGGAAGGCGTCGGGGACCTGGGTCAGGATGCCCGCGCCGTCACCGGAGTCCGGCTCGGCGCCGGTGGCACCCCGGTGCTCCAGGTTGCGCAGGACGGTGAGCGCCTGCTCGACGATCTTGTGGTCGGCGATGCCGGTCAGCGTGGCGACGAAGCCGACGCCACAGGCGTCGTGCTCGTTCCTCGGGTCGTACAGGCCCTGAGCAGCAGGTCGCGCATCCGGAACGAGCGCGTACGGCGGGCGGGCGGCGCCGGCCTGGGGCTCGTTGGCGGAGTGCATGGATGCAGACAGCATCGGCTCTCCCGTCGTCGTCTTGAGCAATGAGCTTCGTGCAATAGGGACGACGTTGGCCCTCTGCGATTTCGTGCAGGTTACATGATGCCGGAGATCCCGAGAAGTGGAACATCTCGTCCATATGGCGGACATGACCCCAGGTCAGGGGCTATTACCGGCGAGTAGTGCGAGCGGGAGGAGTCGGTTTGCCGACTGCGCGCTCCTTCCAGTGTGCCCGTGCCGCGGAGGACCGAAACGGGACCGAAATCCCCCGTCGACAAGATCGCCACGAGCGCGCCTGCGATTCGATCCTCCGGGGCCGATCGGACCGAAGGAATCCTCGGACCGGCGGCTCTTCGGCCGATACTAGGACGACCGCGCATCCGGGCCCATGTGCGGAACGTCACGCGCTGCACAGCATAACCATGCAGCCTGCTGTAGCAATCGACGATTCCCCGCCCCGGCCGCCACAGCGCCCGGGCGGGCCCCGGTCAGCGGCCCCGGCGGGCCCCGGTCAGCCGACCTGCCCGCCGATGAGCATGCCCAGCAGATACGTCACCGCGGCCGCCGCCCCGCCCAGCACCAGCTGCCGCAGCCCGCTGAACCACCAGGTCCGCGCCGTCACCCGGGCGACCACCGCACCGCAGAGGAAGAGGCCGCCCGTCGCGAGCAGCACCGCGGGCAGCAGCGAGGTCGCTCCCAGCAGGTACGGCAGCAGCGGCAGCAGCGCGCCGACCGCGAAGCAGACGAACGAGGACCCGGCCGCGACCCACGGCGAGGGCAGGTCGTTGGGGTCCACCCCCAGCTCCTCCCGGGCGTGGACCTCCAGGGTCCGCTCCGGATCCGCGGAGAGCTGCCGGGCCACCTCGCGCGCCAGCTCCGGATCGACCCCGCGCGAGGCGTAGAGCTCGGCCAGCTCGGCCAGCTCGCCCTGCGGGTTGCGGCGCAGCTCCAGCCGCTCGGCCTCGATCTCCGCCTGCACCAGCTCGCGCTGCGAGGCCACCGAGGTGTACTCCCCCGCCGCCATCGAGCAGGCACCGGCCGCCAGACCGGCGAGGCCGGTGATCACCACCGTGCCGCTGGAGGCCGCGCCCCCGACGACGCCGGTCATCAGCGCGAAGTTGGAGACCAGCCCGTCCATCGCACCGAACACCGCCGGCCGCAGCCAGCCGCCGTTCACATCGCGGTGGTGCCCTGCGGCGGGCACGCGGGGGTGTTGCCCGGCCTCGGGTTCAAGGGTGGTCACGCTCACGGTCCCGGGTCTCCGTCCGATCGTCCGACGACCCGAACGTAGTCCTTCCCGCCTGGGCACTTCCAGCAAAGTAAGGCTGTCCGAACACACCTCCGGCCGCCCTCCGCGGAAGTCGGGAGAGCGGCCGGTGGCAGGGGAAAGAGCTGGTCAGGTGAGGTTCTTGGCGTCCTTGTCGGCACTCCCGGCGACGGACCGGGCCGACTCGCCGTCCACCTTTTTGTCCGAGGGGCGAGACGCCACCGGGCTGTCACCCGAGGAACCCGGAGCCTCCACGGGCTCGGCGGCGTCGGACGGGCCGGTCACGGTCGGGTCGATGGTCGCCGGGTCCTCCCGGCCGGGGTGCTTCTTGCCGACGATCACGAGGTAGACGACGGCGGAGATGAAGACCGCGATCGCCACCCAGTCGTTGAGCCGCAGCCCGAAGAAGGTGTGCGCCTCGTCGATCCGCAGCCACTCGGTCCAGAACCGGCCGACCGTGTACGCGGCCACGTACAGCGCGAAGGCCCGGCCGTGGCCGAGGGTGAACCGGCGGTCCGCCCAGATCACCAGCGCCGCGACGCCCACGCACCAGAGCGACTCGTAGAGGAAGGTCGGGTGGTAGATCCCGGTGACCACCTCGCCGTTGGGCAGCGTCTTGTCGATCTCCAGGCCCCACG
The DNA here is from genome assembly GCF_055561235.1 of Kitasatospora sp. NPDC022856. Lineage (NCBI taxonomy): Bacteria > Bacillati > Actinomycetota > Actinomycetes > Kitasatosporales > Streptomycetaceae > Kitasatospora > Kitasatospora sp. NPDC022856. Next base: position 102,076 of record NZ_JBVHHE010000001.1, read on the forward strand.
GCAGCGTGGTCTCCCGGCCGTACAGCTCCTGGTTGAACCAGTTGCCCCAGCGGCCGAGCGCCTGGGCCAGCGCGATGCCCGGCGCGATGGCGTCGGCGTAGGCGGGCAGCGGCACGCCCCGGCGGCGGGCACCGATCCAGGCACCGACCGCGCCGAACGCGATCGCACCCCAGATCCCGAGGCCGCCCTCCCAGATCTTGAAGGCGTTCCAGGGGTTCTTCCCCTCGCCGAAGTAGAGCTGGTTGTCAGTGATCACGTGGTAGAGCCGGCCGCCGACCAGGCCGAAGGGCACGGCCCAGACGGCGATGTCGCCGACCGTGTGCTTGCCGCCACCACGGGCGACCCAGCGCTTGCTGCCGAGCCAGACGGCGACGACGACACCGAGGATGATGCAGAAGGCGTAGGCGCGCAGCGGGATCGGTCCGATGTAGAGGACACCCCGCGACGGGCTGGGAATGTAGGCGATATCCATGGCAGCTCCGACGCTACAGGGTCGGCGGCCCGCCCCGGTCACCCCGCGGGTCACAGATCCCGAACAACAGGGTGCCGGACGCCGGACGCCGGGCCGGACGCCGGACGCACCGCCGCCCGCTCCGGACGGGGAGGGGCGGCGGGCGACCGGCCGGGGCCGGCCTCAGCCGGCGTTCGGCGACGGGTTGTTGCTCTCCGGCGCGGTGCCGGTCGGCGCCGGGGACTGCCCGTGCGAACCCGGTGTGCCCAGCTTCTTGCCCTGGTTGGCGGCGTCCACCCACGTGACCAGGTTCTGCGGGGTGATCTCCTCGTTGCCGTTCTTCGGGTAGATCGGCTGGCCGTTGAGCAGCACCGTCGGCGTCGACTTGTGGCTGGACTTGTCGAAGTCCTGCTGCACGGCGGAGACCCACCCGCCGTAGGTGTTGTCGTTGACGCAGGCCTCGAAGGCCGGCGTGGCCAGGCCGTCGACCTGCTTGGCGAGGTTGATCAGGGTGGCCTTGTCGCCGAAGGCGTCGTTGGTCTCGTCCGGCTGGTTGCGGTAGAGCACGTCGTGGTAGTCGCGGAAGTGCCCGGCCTGCTGGGCGCAGCCCAGCGCGTTGGCCCCGTACTTGGAGCCCTTGCCGGGCACCGCCCGGTCGATGAACGAGACGATGTGGTAGTTGGTGTAGATCTTGCCCGCGTCTTCCAACTGGTCGATGGTGGAGGCGAATTCACGCTCGAAGGTGCCGCAGGCGGGGCAGCGCGGGTCCTCGTAGACGGTGAGCACGGCCGGGGCGTCGGCGGCGCCCACCGGGACGACGAGGTTCTTGTCGCCGATGGTGCCGGCCGGTGCGGCGGTCGGGGTCTCCGGCTTGGAGCGCTCGTTCTGCACCACGACGCCGGTCACCACGGCGGCGGCGATCACCGCCAGCACCACACCGCCGATCACCAGCTTCTTCTTGCGCCGGCCGCGGGCCTCGTCGGCCGCCCGGTCCGCCAGCATCCGCTCGCGGGCGGTGCGCTTGCCTTCTCGGTTCTTCTCGCTCATCGCCTTGACATCCACTGTTCGCCTTGACATCCACTAGCGGGGAAAGGGGTGTGGGGATGGGTGCCCGCGGCCGCTCAGGCCGCCAGCCAGCCGTCCACCGAGAACTTGGTGCGGGGGCGCCAGATAAGCCAGCCGGCCAGGAGCAGGAACCCGGTGTCGCGCAGGATCTCCTGGAGGTACTCGGTCTGCGAGGCGTCCACCGCCCCGCCGCCGCCGAAGCAGCCGCAGTCGATCGAGATGCCGCGCGCCCAGGCCGAGGCGATCCCGGCGATGAAGGCGAGCAGCAGCAGCGCCGACACGCCCGCGACCAGCCGGACACCGAGCCCGATCACCAGCAGCAGCGCGAGCGCCAGCTCCAGGAAGGGCAGGGCGTAGCCGACCGGCTTGACCAGCGACTCGGGCAGGATCTCGTACGCGCGGACCGCCTGGGCCGCCTCGGCCGGATCGGCGATCTTGGCCAGTCCGGCCCAGCCCCAGACCACGGCGAGGCCGAGCCGGGCGGCGGTGCCGATCCACTCCGTCCAGGCCGGCCACGGACGCCGGGCCGCCGGCTCGGTCTGGCTGAGGTGCGCTGCCGGGCCGGCCATCGGGAAACCCCCCTCGGGAAACACGTTCACTTCCTGAGGAACCGTAAGGGATGAAGGGTGGTTCCTCCATATTCAGGAATTAAGCCGGATGAGTGACGCCTGATGGCGTTCTGTCCGAATGTGTTCTAGTGCCCGTTCGGGTCGCAGCCCGGCGGGCGCCCGGGGTCGTAGAGGTCCGGGCGGCTCTCGTGCGCCGAGCGCGTCGCCCGCGCCACCGCGTCCACCCGGGCCGCCTCGGCGCAGACGTACGCGTCCCGCTCGGCCCGCTCCGCCCCCCGCCTGGCCAGCGCGTGTCCCACCGCGGTGTCCGCCCCGACCGCCGCGGACAGGGCCAGCACGGCGGCCGCCGCCCGCAGCAGGACGGCTCGCTGCAGACCCGGCACCGGCGGACCCCTTCCGTTCGCTTCACGCCCCCGTACACGTGGTTCGTGCACTCGTCCCTCCACTCAACGCCGGTCAACCCCACCTGATGCGTCGGAGCCGCCTTGTTCACCCGTTCGGGTCCGGCCGGGCACGCCGACGGCCCGTCGCCCCCTCCGGTGGGGGCGACGGGCCGTCGGCGTCGGACGCGGGTGCCTACCGGCGGCGGACGCCCCGGGCCAGCTCGCCGGCCAGCTCGCGGACGGCGGCCAGCGCGGCCGGCTCGTCCCCGTCGGCGTCCAGGATCCGCTGGACGAAGGCCGAGCCGACGATCACGCCGTCCGCGAAGCCCGCCACCTCGGCGGCCTGGGCGGCGGTCGAGACGCCGAGGCCGACGCAGACCGGCAGGTCGGTGGTGGCCCTGGTCCGGGCGACCAGGTCCTCGGCGAGGTTGCCGACCTGCGCGCGGGTACCGGTCACCCCCATCACCGCGGCCGCGTAGACGAAGCCGGAGCCCGCCGCGGTGACCTCGGCGAGGCGCTTGTCCCTGCTGCTGGGTGCGACCACGAAGACGGTGTCGAGGCCGTGCTCGCCCGCCGCCTTGCGCCACTCCTCGGACTCCTCGACCGGCAGGTCCGGCAGGATGCAGCCGGCCCCGCCGGCGGCGGCCAGGTCGGCGGCGAAGCGCGCCGTGCCGTAGCGGTCGACCGGGTTCCAGTAGGTCATGACCAGCACCGCCGCCGCGGGGTGGGCGGTGGCCACCTCCTGGACGGTGCGCAGCACGTCCTTGATCTTCACCCCGGCCCGCAGCGCGATGTCGTCGGCGGTCTGGATGGTCGGGCCGTCCAGGACCGGGTCGGAGTGCGGCAGGCCGATCTCGACGACGTCGCAGCCGCCCTCGATCAGCGCGTTGACGGCGCGCACGCCGCCGTCGACGGTCGGGAAGCCGGCCGGCAGGTAGCCGATCAGCGCGGCGCGGTTCTCCGCCTTGGCCCCGGCCAGGACGTCACTGAGCTTCGAAGCCATGGTCACTTACCCCCGTTGCCGGTGCCGTCGCCGGCGTTGCCGGCCGCCTTGCCACCGGTCTCGTCGTACAGGCCGAAGTACTCGGCCGCGGTGTGCATGTCCTTGTCGCCGCGCCCGGAGAGCGAGACCAGGATGGTGGCCTCCGGTCCGAGCTCGCGGCCCAGCTCCAGGGCGCCGGCCAGCGCGTGGGCGCTCTCGATGGCCGGGATGATGCCCTCGGTGCGGGACAGCAGCCGCAGGGCCTGCATGGCGGCGTCGTCGGTGACCGGGCGGTACTCGGCCCGGCCGGTGTCCTTCAGCCAGGCGTGCTCCGGGCCGACGCCCGGGTAGTCCAGACCGGCCGAGATGGAGTGCGACTCGATGGTCTGGCCGTCCTCGTCCTGCAGGACGTAGGTGCGCGAGCCGTGCAGCACCCCGGGGTCGCCCTTGGTGAGAGTGGCGGCGTGCTTCGGGGTCTCGGCGCCCTCGCCGGCCGCCTCGCAGCCGATCAGGCGCACCCCGGCGTCCGGGATGAACTCGTGGAAGATGCCCATCGCGTTGGAGCCGCCGCCGACGCAGGCGACCACGGCGTCCGGCAGCCGTCCGGTCCGCTCCAGCACCTGCTCGCGGGCCTCGACGCCGATGACCCGGTGGAAGTCGCGGACCATCATCGGGAACGGGTGCGGGCCGGCCACCGTGCCGAACAGGTAGTGGGTGGAGTCCACGTTGGCGACCCAGTCGCGGAACGCCTCGTTGATGGCGTCCTTGAGGGTGCGGCTGCCGGAGGTCACGGACACCACCTCGGCGCCGAGCATCCGCATCCGCGCCACGTTCAGCGCCTGGCGCTGGGTGTCGACCTCGCCCATGTAGATGGTGCAGTCGAAGCCGAACAGCGCGCAGGCGGTGGCGGTGGCCACGCCGTGCTGGCCGGCGCCGGTCTCGGCGATGATCCGGGTCTTGCCCATCCGCCGGGTCAGCAGGGCCTGGCCCAGCACGTTGTTGATCTTGTGCGAGCCGGTGTGGTTGAGGTCCTCGCGCTTGAGCAGGACGCGCGCGCCGCCCGCCTCGGCGGAGAAGCGGTGCACATCGGTCAGCGGGGAGGGGCGGCCGGTGTAGTCCTTCAGCAGCCCGTCCAGCTCGGCCGCGAAGGCCGGGTCGGCCTTGGCCTTCTCGTACTCGTCGGCGACCTGTTCGACGGCGGCGACCAGCGCCTCCGGGATGAAACGGCCCCCGTAGGCGCCGAAGTAGCCGCGGGCGTCCGGCACCTCGGCGCCGGGCAGGTAGTCCTTCTCGGACATGGTGGAGTCCTTCTCGCAGATGACGGCAGTGACGTCGGAACGGCCTAGCGGCCGCGCGTCCTGCGCCATCGGCGGCCCTGCACCTGCCCGGGCTCGCAGCCGATCACGTAGCGCACCCGCCTGCCCAGCACCCGGCGTGCGGGCGCGCGGCAGCCGCGCGGGCGGCAACCGGGAGCGAGACGGGAGGCGAGTTTCATGGCGGCGGGATCAGTCCTTGTGCCGCAGGGCGGGGTGCGCACCGGCGGCGACCAGGTCGGCCACCGCGGCGCGCGGGTCCCGGCCGGTCACCAGGGTCTCGCCGACCAGCACCGCGTCGGCGCCCAGGTTGCCGTAGGAGATGACGTCCAGCGGGCCGCGCACACCGGACTCGGCGATCTTGACCACGTGGGACGGGATCGCGTGCACGATGTTGCCGAAGGTGTTGCGGTCCACCTCAAGGGTCTTGAGGTTGCGGGCGTTCACGCCGATGATCTTCGCACCGGCGTCCACCGCGCGGGCGATCTCCTCCTCGTCGTGCACCTCGACCAGCGGGGTGAGGCCGATCGACTCGGCACGCTCGATCAGCGACACCAGGGCCGGCTGGTCGAGCGCGGCGACGATCAGCAGCGCGAGGTCGGCGCCGTGCGCGCGGGCCTCCCAGAGCTGGTAGGCGGTGACGATGAAGTCCTTCCGCAGCAGCGGGGTGTCCACCGCGGCGCGGACGGCGTCCAGGTCCGCCAGCGAGCCGCCGAAGCGGCGCTGCTCGGTCAGCACGCTGATCGCCGCGGCACCGCCCGCCGCGTAGTCGGTCGCCAGGGCGGCCGGATCGGCGATGGCGGCCAGCGCTCCCTTGGACGGGCTGGAGCGCTTGACCTCGCAGATCACCCGCACCCCGTCGCCCTTGAGGGCGGCGACGCCGTCCTTGGCGTCCGGGGCCTTGGCGGCGAGCTCCTTGAGCTGGTCCAGTGAGACCTCGGCCTGCCGCTCGGCGAGGTCCTCGCGGACCCCTTCGATGATCGTGTCGAGCACACTCACGCGAGCGCCCCCATCAGTTCTGCTAGTTCTGCTAGCGAGGAGCCGGACGGCCAATGGGCCCGCCGGCCCTTCGATGGTATCGGCACCGGGGAGCGCGAGGCGCATCCACCCGGCGCGCGTCTCGCGGAACGGACGCCCCCCGACATGCCTCCCGACACGCCTCCCAACTGCGGCTTCACACCGTCCACACCGCGCCGGGGTCAGATCAGCGGCGGCGCCAGCCCCACGCCCACCGACAGGTTGCGCACCACCGTGAACACCAGGACCAGCAGCGCGACCAGCGCCCAGCGGCGGGCGCCCAGCGCGACCCGGGGCGCCGGTCCCCCGGTCAGCGCCGCCCACACCCAGCGCACCCAGAGCAGCGCCAGCACCGCGAAGAGCAGCACCGCGGCCGCGTTGTCGTGCAGCGCGCCGCTGAGGTCGCCGTGGGCGAGGGCGTGGACGCAGCGCAGGCCGCCGCAGCCCGGGCACCACCAGCCGGTGGCCGCCAGGAACGGGCAGGTCGGGTAGTGGCCGGGGGCGTTCGGGTCGACCACCGCGAGGTACACGGTGGGGACGGCCGCCGCGGCCAGGGCGGCCAGCGGCGGACCGAGCCGGCGCAGGACGGACGGCCGGGCGGAGACGAGGGGGGCGGCGTTCACGCCCACGATTGTGCCGGTACGACGCGCCCGCCGGGGGCACGAAACGGCCTCCGGCGGCGAAACGTTCCGGCCGGGACGACGAAACGGCGGGCGTGGCGCCCGCCGTTCGGTACTGCGCGGGGCTTCGTCAGGCGGCGGCGGCGACGGCGGCGGCGGCCGCGGCGCGGTCCTCCACGGTCTCGACGTGCGGGCTGGGCTGCTTGCCCATGCCGGCCATCGACATGGCCTTGCCGATCACGCCGCCCAGCACGACGACCGCCAGGCCGCCCCAGACGACCGGCACCGACGGGAGGATCATCGCCACGCCCGCGATCGCGAAGCCGACGAAGGAGATGGTCACGCCGGTCCAGGCGGCGGGGTTGTGGCCGTGTGCTGCTGCCGACATCTGCGGTGCTCCTTGGTTCTCCGGGGCCCGGCCGGGCCCCGGCGGGCCCCTGGCGGGTTGACGTGTTCCATTGTGCCGGGCCACACACCGTCGGCCCAAAGGGGGTGCTCGTCTATCGGGTCACATCGGGGACGGGGCGGGGCGGGTCAGCCCGCGGTCGGGTCCTCGCCGCGGTCGAGCGCCTTCCAGAGGTCCGCCGGCGTCTCGGCCGCCTTCGCCGGCGCCGTCCGGGTGGGGGCGTCGTAGCGGCTGCCCATGGCCGGCCAGCTCCGCCCGTACCGGACGACCAGCAGCCCGGCCAGGGCCAGCAGCAGCCCGCCGACCAGGGCCACCCAGGGCCAGCCGGTGTGGCCGACCTCGGTGGCGGTGGTGCCGGAGAGCGCCAGCTTGCGGGCCGCCTCGCCGTCCAGCGCGGCGCTGTCGCCCGCCCCCGCGGCCGCGGTCGCCGCCGCGCCGAGGCCGGCCAGCAGGGTGAGCAGGCCGACGGCGATCCGGCCGGCGCCGCGCACCGCGAACACCGCCAGCGCCGCCGCCATCGCCACCAGGGCCAGCCCGCCGGGCAGTTCGGAGATCCGGCTGCCGGTGACGGACACCTCCAGGGTGCCGGCCACGCCGTCGGCCCAGACCCGGCCGACGGCGGTCAGCACCAGCACCGCGCCCAGCACGGTCAGCAGCAGCATCAGGCCGAGCGTGCGGCGCCCGGACCTGGCGGGGGCGGCGGATACGGCTTCGGCACGCGACTGGGTAGGAACGCTCACCCGTCCACTATCCCCCGGCCGCCGCCCGGCTCCGCACCCGGGGTCGGCGACTCGACCGGAAAGTCGTCGGTCCGCAGCACCAGGGTCCGCCCCGCCAGCGGCAGGAACAGGTCGTTGCCGAACGGCACCCGCTCCGCCTCCCGGTACGTCCCGGCCGGCTGCGGCGCGCTGTACACCGTGCAGACCGCCTCCGCCGGGTCCACCAGCACGTACAGCGGGATCCCGCACTCCGCGTAGAAGCGGTGCTTGCGCACGAAGTCCTCGTCCTGCTGACCGCGCGGGACGGCCTCCAGCACCGCCTCCAGGTCGCGCCAGCCGTACCGGCCCCCGGCCCCGGGGCGCGCGCCCGGGGCGACCAGGGCCACGTCCGGCGCGTAGCCGTACCGCGCGGACGGGAAGTCCACGACGGCCTGGGCCAGCACCGTGCCGCGCCCGGCCGACTGCTCCCCGGCCTGCGCGGCGGCGGCCCGCGCGATCGCCGCCGAGGCGGCCGTGCGCGGCGTCATGGTGACCTTCCCGGCGGTGATCTCCACCCGGTGGCCGGGCGGCAGCCGGGTGCCCGCCAGGACGTCCCAGGCCGATCCGGTGGGCTGCCGGTCGTCCGACATCGTGGCCTCCTCGCTGCTGGGCGTCGCTAGAGCGTCGGCGTGCGCAGGGTGTTGGCGGTCGCCACGGCGCGCAGGACGGCGGCGGCCTTGTTGCGGCACTCGGTGTCCTCGCCGTGCGGGTCCGAGTCGGCGACCACGCCCGCGCCCGCCTGGACGTAGGCGGTGCCGTCGCGCAGGACGGCGGTGCGGATCGCGATCGCGGTGTCGGAGTCCCCGGCGAAGTCCAGGTAGCCGACGCAGCCGCCGTACAGGCCCCGACGGGTGGGCTCCAGCTCCTCGATGATGCGCATCGCGCGCGGCTTCGGCGCGCCGGAGAGCGTCCCGGCCGGGAAGCAGGCGGTCAGCACGTCGAACGCGGTCCGGCCGGGCGCCACCCGCCCGGTGACCGTCGAGACGATGTGCATGACGTGGCTGTACCGCTCGATCTGCATGAAGTCGACCACCTCGACGCTGCCCGGCTCGCAGACCCGCCCGAGGTCGTTGCGGCCGAGGTCGACCAGCATCAGGTGCTCGGCCCGCTCCTTGGGGTCGGCGAGCAGCTCGGCGGCCAGCTCGGCGTCCTCGTGCGGGGTGGCGCCCCGGTGCCGGGTACCGGCGATCGGGTGCAGCATCGCCTCGCCCTCGGTGACCTTGACCAGCGCCTCGGGGCTGGAGCCGACCACGTCGAAGCCGCCCTCGGCGGCGCCGTCCTGACCGGGGAAGCGGAACAGGTACATGTAGGGGCTGGGGTTGGTGGTGCGCAGCACCCGGTAGACGTCCAGCGCGGAGGCCGGGCAGGGGGCCTCGAACCGCTGCGAGGGCACCACCTGGAAGGCCTCGCCGGCCCGGATCCGCTCCTTGATCTCCTCCACGGCCGCCCGGTACGGCGCGCCGCCGAACGGCGAGCGGACCTCCCCCGGGCCGGCCGGGGTGAAGGTGGCGAGGCCGGGGTCGACCGGCTTCAGCAGGTCGGCCTCCATCGCGTCGAGGCGGGCCACCGCGTCCGCGTAGGCCTCGTCGACGCCGCTGGCCAGGTCGTTGTGGTTGACCGCGTTGGCGATCAGCAGCACCGTGCCGTCGGCGTGGTCGAGCACGGCGAGGTCGGTGGCGAGGAGCATGGTCAGCTCGGGGAGCCGCAGGTCGTCCGGGTTGAGGTCGGGCAGCTTCTCCAGCCGGCGGACGACGTCGTAGCCGAGGTAGCCGACCAGGCCGCCGGTCAGCGGGGGCAGGCCGTCGTCGGTGCGGCGCGGGGTGTGCAGCGCCTCCAACGCGGCGCGCAGCACCTGGAGCGGGTCGCCGGTGGTGGGGATGCCGACCGGCGGGGCGCCGAGCCAGCGGGCGTTGCCGTCGGCGCCGGCGGTCAGCGTGGCGGCGCTGCGCACGCCCACGAAGGAGTAGCGGGACCAGCTGCGGCCCTGCTCCGCGGACTCCAGCAGGAAGGTGCCGGGGCGCTCGCCGGCGAGGCTGCGGTAGAGGCCGATCGGGGTGAGGCCGTCCGCGAGGAGCCTGCGGGTGACCGGGATGACCCGGGTGTCGACGGCGAGCTTGCGGAAGGCTTCGAGGTCCATGGCGGGCGGCACCTTCTGGTCGTGGTGGTCTGGGGGATCAGGCGAGCGGGAGCACGTCGGCGTCGAAGCAGGTGCGGTCGCCGGTGTGGCAGGCCGCGCCGCTCTGGTCGACCTTGACGAGCAGGGTGTCGCCGTCGCAGTCCAGCGCCACCGAGACGACCCGCTGGACGTGGCCCGAGGTGTCGCCCTTGACCCAGTACTCCCGGCGGCTGCGGCTCCAGTAGGTGCAGCGGCCGGTGGTGAGGGTGCGGTGCAGCGCCTCGTCGTCCATCCACCCCAGCATCAGCACCTCGCCGGTGTCGTACTGCTGCGCGACGGCCGGGAGCAGGCCGTCGTCGGTGCGCTTGAGCCGGGCGGCGATCTCGGGGGCCAGGGCGGTGGAGCCGGGGGCGGCGGGTGTGGTGGACATGGGGCCATTGTGTCAGCCCGGCCCCGGCCGCCGGGCCGCCGTCCGGATCGCGGCCCGGCCCGCGCGGCGGCGGGTCCGGCCCGCCCCCGGCCGCGGCTCAGGCGGGCCGCTCGCAGCCCTGCGGCCAGATCCGGTGGACGAACAGCCCGGCCCGCCGGGCCAGTTCGGCGACGTGGGCGGGCTCGCTGCCGGGCTCGCCGTCCCAGACCGCGATCACCTCGTCGACCATGCCGACCAGGGCGCGGGCGGTGTCGTCGCCGAGGCCGCCGTGCTCGACGGCGGCGAGCCGGTGGACGGCGCCGGCCTCGTTCATCAGCCGCAGCCGGGTGCCCCGGTGCCGGTCCTCGGCGCGGCCCACCGGCGCCGCCCCGGCGGGGACGATCACCTCCAGCTTGCCGCCGTGGTCCAGCACGGACCGGGCGAACCAGCTCTCCGGGCCCTCGCCGGCGCAGGTGACGCCGACCAGGTCGTAGGAGCCGAAGGTGGTGACGAGGTTCCAGAGGTCCCCGCGGACCAGCATCTCGGTGATGCCACCCGACAGGCCGTGGTGACCGGTGATTCCGACGCGCATCCGAAACTCCTGGGATCGTGTCGTGCCGGGGCGAGCCTAACCGACCCCCGTCCGCGGCCGGGCTCCGCTCGGCCGCACCGGACCGGTCTGCTCGTACGAGTTGTGCCAACCGCCTGTCACCGGGCCCCGGAGTGGGCCATTCTCGTGGCCATGACCTCCGAGCAGCCCCCCGCAGCCGCCTCCCGTCCGTCGCGGGGCCTGGTCCTCGCCGTCTCGGCGGTGCTGGCCGTCCTGCTCGCGGTGGTGGCCACCGTGCTGCTCTGGCCCGAGAAGAAGCCGGTCGCGCCGGCTCCGCCGCCCGCTCCCAGCACGGCCCCCCCGGTGCCCACGCCCACCCCGACCCCCACCCCGACACCGACCAGGACGGTGCCGTACACCTTCCTCCCGGTGGGCTCCTGCTTCGACCACCCGCAGCTGAACAAGACGGTCACCAAGCCGGAGGCCCGCCCCTGCGAGGGCGAGCACGACGGCGAGGCGATCGCCGACCTGCTGCTGCCGGACGGGCTGACCGGCGACAGCCAGATCGGCAAGGCGATGCGGGAGGGCTGCCAGCCGGCGCAGGCCGCCGCCGAGGCCCGCCAGGGCGGCGGCGGCCCCTACTACGGGTACCCGTTCGGTCCGTCCATGACCTACTACCAGCAGGGCTGGCGGGACTTCACCTGCACCCTGACGGCGAGCAACCGCCCGGGCGGCGTCCGGCTCTCCGGACACCTGCGCTGACGGCCGGGCCCGGGGCCGGGCCCCTAGGCTGTCCGCATGTCGAACCACGCCCTCGCCGAGCGCCACCGGCTGGCCGGACTCCTCGCCGCCGCCGGACCGGACGCCCCCACCCTCTGCGCCGGGTGGACCACCCGCGACCTCGCCGCCCACCTGGTCCTGCGCGAGCACCGGCCGGACGCCGCGGCCGGCATCCGGATCGGCCCGCTGGCCGGCTGGACCGAGCGGGTGCGCACCGGCTACGCCGAGCGCCCGTACGAGGAGTTGCTGCGGACGTTCCGCGCCGGCCCGCCACTGCTCTCCCCCTTCGCGCTGCCCGGCGCCGACGAGGCGGCGAACACCGTGGAGTACTTCGTGCACGCCGAGGACGTCCTGCGGGCGGGCGACCCCTGGCAGGCGCGGCCGGTGCCGCCCGGGCGGGCCGAGGCGCTCTGGCGCCGCCTGCCGCTGCTCGCCCGGCTGGAGGGCCGCCGCTCCCCCGCCCGGCTGGAGCTGTGCCACCCGGACGGGCGGAGCCTGACGGCCGGCCCGGCGGGGGCGCCGACGGTGCGGATCACCGGCGAGCCGGGCGAGCTGGTGCTGTTCGTCCACGGCCGGGGCGCCCGCACCGAGCTGTCGGTGGACGGCCCGCCGGACGCGCTCGCCGCGCTGCACCACCTGTTCCCGCTGCCGGCGGCCCGGGGGTAGGGCCCGGGGGGCGGCCGCGGGGACGTGCCCGCGGCCGCCCCGGCTGCGGATGTCAGTGGCGGGGTGCAGACTCGCAACGGGCCGGGAAGAGGCGCGGCCGCGCCTCCGGAACGCCGCCCGGCCGTCTTTCCGTCGAAGGAGCACCACCTCATGCTCACCACCGACTTTCCCACCGGCTCGCCCTGCTGGATCGACCTCGGCAGTCCGGACCCGGCCGCGGCCGCCGCCTTCTACGGCGCGGTGTTCGGCTGGACGTTCCAGGACCTCGGCCCGGAGGCGGGCGGCTACGGCTTCCTGCAGGCCGACGGCAAGACCGTGGGCGCGATCGGGCCGCTCACCGAGGAGGGTGCGAAGTCCGCCTGGACGACGTACTTCAAGACCGCGGACGCGGACGCCACCGCCAGGGCCGTCGAGCAGGCCGGCGGCACCGTCCGGGCCGCGCCGTTCGACGTCATGGACGCCGGGCGGATGGCCCAGCTGACCGACCCGCAGGGCGCGCAGTTCGCGATCTGGCAGGCCGGCACCACCAAGGGCCTGGACGCGGTGTCCGCGGACAACGCGCTGGTCTGGTCCGAGCTGCACACCACCGACACGGAGGCCGGATTCGGCTTCTACGAGAAGGTCTTCGGCTGGCGCAACGAGAAGTTCCCGGCCCCGGGGATGACGTACCTGGTGCTCTCCCCCGCCGAGGGCGACCTGCGGGCCACCAGCTTCGGCGGCGTCGCCCCGGTGAGGGACGAGGGGCAGCCGCCGTCCTGGACGCCGTACTTCGCCACCGACACGGTGGACGAGCTGGTGCGCCGCGCCCAGTCGGCCGGCGGCACGGTGCTGATGCCCGCCGCGGACGTCCCGGAGGTCGGCCGGATCGCCTGGCTGGCGGACCCGTTCGGCGCGCCGTTCGCCCTGATCAAGGGCGAACCGCGGCAGGACGCCTGAGCGGAGCCGCCCGGGCCGGCCGCGCACGCGGGCGGCCCGGGCGGCGCGGCCTCAGCGGACGGGGTGCCCGGCCGCCCGCAGCGCGTCCTTGACCTCGCCGATCCGCAGGTCGCCGAAGTGGAAGACGCTGGCGGCCAGGACGGCGTCCGCGCCGGCCTCCACCGCCGGGGCGAAGTCGGCGAGCTTGCCGGCGCCGCCGGAGGCGATCACCGGGACGGCCACGGTCTTGCGGACGGCCCGGACCAGCTCCAGGTCGTAGCCGTCCTTGGTGCCGTCCGCGTCCATCGAGTTGAGCAGGATCTCGCCCGCGCCCAGCTCGGCCGCGCGGCCCGCCCACTCGACGGCGTCCAGGCCGGTGCCGCGGCGCCCGCCGTGCGTGGTGACCTCGAAGCCCGAGGCGGTCTCGGTGCCCTCGGGGCAGCGCCGGGCGTCCACCGACAGCACCAGCACCTGCCGGCCGAAGCGCTGGGCGATCTCCCGGACCAGCTCCGGGCGGGCGATGGCCGCGGTGTTGACGCCCACCTTGTCCGCCCCGGCCCGCAGCAGCCTGTCGACGTCGTCGACGGCCCGGATGCCGCCGCCGACGGTGAGCGGGATGAAGACCTGCTCGGCGGTGCGGCGGACCACGTCGTAGGTGGTCTCGCGGTCGCCGGAGGAGGCGGTGATGTCGAGGAAGGTCAGCTCGTCGGCACCCTCGGCGTCGTAGAGCTTGGCCATCTCGACCGGGTCACCGGCGTCGCGCAGGTTCTGGAAGTTGACGCCCTTCACCACCCGGCCGGCGTCGACGTCCAGGCAGGGGATGACACGTACGGCGAGGGTCACGGCTGTTTGCCTTCCAGAGTGCGTGCGAGCCCGGCGCGGTAGGCGTCGAGTTCGACCTCGACCATCATCCGGGAGTCGATCAGGCCGTCGACCACCACCATGGTGGCCGCCGGGCGGGCGGCGTCGAAGAGCGCGCGGTGGGCGCGGCCCACCTCGTCGGCGTCGCGGGAGTGGGTGATGTACATCCGGGTACGGACCACGTCGTCCGTCGTCAGGCCGTACGCGGCCAGGGCCTTGAGGCCCACGCCGAACGCGGCGAGGGTCTGCAGGTACGGGTCGCCCTCGTGCTCGATCTTCCCGTCCACCCAGGCGGTGGAGCCGGCCACGTGCACGTGGTCTCCCGCGGCGACCGCCCGCGAGTAGCCGAACTCGTCCTCCTTGGGGGAGAACCCGGCCACCCGACCGCGTACGACCTGACGTTCCGTCATCCTGAAACCGCCTCCAGGGCCTCTTCGAGGGTGAACTTCTGCTCGTAGAGTGCCTTGCCCACGATGGCTCCCTCGACACCCTCGCCGACGAGAGTGGCGATGGCGCGCAGGTCGTCCAGCGAGGAGACGCCGCCGGAGGCGACCACCGGCTTGTCGGTGGCGGCGCAGACGTCGCGCAGCAGCCGCAGGTTGGGGCCGGTCAGGGTGCCGTCCCGGTTGACGTCGGTGACCACGTAGCGGGTGCAGCCCTCGGCGTCCAGGCGGGCCAGCACGTCGAAGAGCTGGCCGCCGTCGCGGGTCCAGCCGCGGCCGCGCAGGGTGGTGCCGACCACGTCCAGGCCGACGGCGATCTTGTCGCCGTGCTCGGCGATGACCTTGGCGACCCACTCGGGGCTCTCCAGGGCGGCGGTGCCCAGGTTGACCCGGGTGCAGCCGGTGGCGAGGGCCGCGGCCAGCGACTCGTCGTCGCGGATGCCGCCGGACAGCTCGACCTTGATGTCCAGCGCGGCGGTCACCTCACGGAGCAGGTCGCGGTTGCTGCCGGTGCCGAACGCGGCGTCCAGGTCGACCAGGTGGAGCCACTCGGCACCGGCGTTCTGCCAGGCGAGGGCGGCGGCGAGCGGCTCGCCGAAGGAGGTCTCGGTGCCGGAGGCTCCCTTGACCAGGCGGACGGCCTGGCCGTCCCGGACGTCGACGGCGGGGAGCAGTTCGAGGCGGCTCATGATGGTGGCAACTCTCAGATCGTCAGAGGGTGTTGACCCAGTTGGTCAGGAGGGCGGCGCCGGCGGCGCCGGACTTCTCGGGGTGGAACTGGGTGGCCCAGAGCGGGCCGTTCTCGACGGCCGCGACGAACGGCTGCCCGTGCGTGGCCCAGGTCACCAGCGGGGCGTGCAGCCGCGCGCTGTGGACCTCCAGCTCCCAGCGGCGCACCGCGTAGGAGTGCACGAAGTAGAAGCGGGTGTCGGCGTCCAGGCCGGCGAAGAGCCGGCTGCCCTCGGGGGCGTCGACGGTGTTCCAGCCCATGTGCGGGACGACCGGCGCGTCCAGCGGCTCGACGGTGCCCGGCCACTCGTCGCAGCCGGGCGTCTCCACGCCGTGCTCGACCCCCTTCTCGAAGAGGATCTGCATGCCGACGCAGATGCCCAGCACCGGGCGGCCGCCGGCGAGGCGGCGGCCGATGACCTGCTCGCCGCGGACGGCCTTCAGCCCGCGCATGCAGGCCTCGAAGGCCCCGACGCCGGGGACGAGCAGGCCGTCCGCGTCCATCGCGGCCTGGAAGTCCGACGTGACGGTGACGGTCGCGCCGGTGCGCTCGACGGCGCGCTGGGCCGAGCGGAGGTTGCCCGACCCGTAGTCGAGTACGACGACGTTCTTGCCCATGTTCAGGTGTCCAAGTCTCTCGGCTGTTCCGAAGCGGCTCTGTGCGGCGCCGTCCCGCGGGGCGGCGCCGGGGGCGGGTCTACAGCCGCATGAGGCCGGAGGCCAGGCAGAGCACCGAGCCTATGGCGAGCACGGCGATGACGCCCTTCGGGATCTTCTGCTTCCAGAACGAGATGACGCCGCCGGCCAGGAACAGGCCGACGAAGAGGAGGACGATCGCGGACTTGCTCACAGCGCACCCTTGGTCGAGGGGAGGATGCCGACCGCGCGCGGGTCGCGCTCGGAGGCGTAGCGCAGGGCCCGGGCCAGCGCCTTGAACTGGCACTCCACGATGTGGTGCGCGTTGCGCCCGTACGGCACGTGGACGTGCAGGGCGACCTGCGCCTGGGCCACGAAGGACTCCAGGATGTGCCGGGTCATGGTGGTGTCGTAACTGCCGATCATCGGCGCCATCGACTCCGGCTCGGTGTGCACCAGGTAGGGGCGGCCGGAGAGGTCCACCGTGACCTGGGCGAGCGACTCGTCCAGCGGCACCGTGCAGTTGCCGAACCGGTAGATGCCGACCTTGTCGCCGAGCGCCTGCTTGAAGGCGGCGCCCAGCGCGAGGGCGGTGTCCTCGATGGTGTGGTGGGTGTCGATGTGCAGGTCGCCGTCGGTCTTCACGGTGAGGTCGAAGAGGCCGTGGCGGCCGAGCTGGTCGAGCATGTGGTCGTAGAACCCGACGCCCGTGGAGATCTCGGTCCGGCCGGTGCCGTCGAGATCGATCTCGACCAGGACCGAGGTCTCCTTGGTGGTGCGTTCAACGCGTCCGATGCGGGACATGCGGGTTACAGCTCCTGACTGGCCGCGCGCGCGGAGCGCGCCGCCGCGGGGGTGGGGGCGGGCGACGGGAGGGCGGAGCGGACGGCGTCCAGGAAGGCGTCGTTCTCGGCCGGGGTGCCGGCGGTGACGCGCAGCCACCCGGGTACGCCGTTGTCCCGGACCAGGACGCCCCGGTCGAGGATCGCCTGCCAGACGGCGTGGGTGTCCGCGAAGCGGCCGAACTGGACGAAGTTGGCGTCCGACTCGGTCACCTCCAGGCCCAGCCCGCGCAGCGCGTCGACCAGCCGGTCCCGCTCGGCCTTGAGCCGGCCCACGTACCCGAGCAGGGTGTCGGTGTGCTCCAGGCAGGCCAGCGCGGTGGCCTGGGTGACGGCCGACAGGTGGTACGGCAGCCGGACCAGCTGCACCGCGTCCACCACGGCCGCGTCGGCGGCCAGGTAGCCCAGCCGCAGGCCCGCCGCGCCGAAGGCCTTGGACATGGTGCGGGTGACCACCAGGTTGGGGCGGCCCTCCAGCAGCGGCAGCAGCGAGGCGCGGTGCGAGAACTCGACGTACGCCTCGTCCACGACCACCAGGCTGGGCCGGGCGGCCTGCGCGGCGTCGTAGAGCCGCAGCACCACGTCGGCGGCGACGGCGGTGCCGGTCGGGTTGTTCGGCGAGCAGACGAAGACGACGTTCGGCCGGTGCTCGGCGATCGCCGCGACGGCGGCGTCCACGTCGATGGTGAAGTCCGCGTTGCGCGGCCCGGAGAGCCAGCCGGTGCCGGTGCCCCGGGAGATCAGCGCGTGCATCGAGTAGGAGGGCTCGAAGCCCAGCGCCGTGCGGCCGGGGCCGCCGAAGGTCTGGAGCAGCTGCTGAAGGATCTCGTTGGAGCCGTTGGCGGCCCAGACCTGCTCGCGGGTGCGCGCGAAGCCGGTCGTCGTGGTCAGGTAGGCGGCCAGGCCCTCGCGCAGCTCGACCGCGTCCCGGTCGGGGTAGCGGTTGAGGCCGCGGGCGGCCTCGGCCACCCGCTCGGCGATCCGGGCCACCAGCTCCGCGGGCAGCGGGTACGGGTTCTCGTTGGTGTTCAGCTGGACGGGGACGTCCAACTGCGGTGCGCCGTACGGGGACTGTCCGCGCAGTTCGTCGCGGATGGGGAGGTCGTCGATCTTCACGAGCGGGGAACCGTCCAGTCGCTTTGCCAGTTCTGTTCGTCTCCCACGAAACGTGCCTTGACGGCGTCGCCGTGACCGGGGAGGTCCTCGGCGTCCGCGAGGTTGACGACGTGCGCGGCGATGCCGGCCAGCGCCTCCCGGTCGTACTCGACGACCTGGACGCCGCGCAGGAAGGTCTGCACGGAGAGTCCGGAGGAGTGGCAGGCGCAGCCGCCGGTCGGCAGCACGTGGTTGGAACCGGCCGCGTAGTCGCCCAGCGAGACCGGGGTGTAGCGGCCGATGAAGATCGCGCCGGCGTTGCGGACCCGGTCGGCGACCGCGTGGGCGTCCCGGGTCTGGATCTCCAGGTGCTCGGCGGCGTAGGCGTTCACCACCGCCAGGCCCTGCGTCAGGTCGTCGACCAGGATGACGCCGGACTGCCGGCCGCCCAGCGCCTCGGCCACCCGCGCGCTGTGCTTCGTCCGGGCGACCTGCGTCTTCAGCTCGGCCTCGACCGCCTCGGCCAGCTCGGGCGAGTCGGTGACCAGCACCGAGCCGGAGGTCGGGCCGTGCTCGGCCTGGCTGATCAGGTCGGCCGCGACCTCCGCCGGGTCGGCGCTGTCGTCGGCGAGGACGGCGATCTCGGTCGGACCGGCCTCGGAGTCGATGCCGATCCGGCCCGCGAAGTACCGCTTGGCCGCGGCCACGTAGATGTTGCCCGGACCGGTGACCATGTTGACCGGCTCGCACTCCTCGGTGCCGAGCGCGAACATGGCGACCGCCTGGGCGCCGCCGACCGCGTACACCTCGGTGACGCCGAGCAGCGCGCAGGCCGCCAGGATCGTCGGGTGCACCCGGCCGCCGAAGGCCTTCTGCGGCGGCGAGGTCACCGCGATGCCGGTCACCCCGGCCTCCTGCGCGGGCACCACGTTCATCACGACGGAGGACGGGTAGACGGCGAGGCCGCCCGGCACGTACAGGCCGACCCGGTCCACCGGTACCCAGCGCTGGGTAACCGTGCCGCCCGGCACGACCTGGGTGGTGTGCCCGGTGCGGCGCTGGTCGGCGTGGACGAGGCGGGCGCGGCGGATCGACTCCTCCAGCGCGGCGCGGACCTTCGGGTCCAGCGCCTCCAGGGCCTCGGCGAGCTGCTCGGCGGGCACCCGGGTGGACTCCAGCCGCACGCCGTCGAAACGCTCGGTGATGTCGATCAGCGCCGCGACCCCGCGATGATGCACGTCCTCGGCGATCGGGCGCACCGTCTCCAGGGCGGCCGCGACGTCGAAGTCGGCACGGGGCAGCAGGTCGCGCGGGTCGTCGAGGGATCCGCGCAGGTCGATTCGAGAGATCACGCCACCCAGTGTAAGGAGTGGCCGGAACCGGCGGCCCCGCATTTCAGTCCGTGATACGAAAGGCGAGACGACCGGGGGAGACGGGGGAACGATGGCGGAGCGTGCGCCGGACGGCTGGACGCGGACCGAGCAGGGGCTCTGGGAGGCGTTCCGCCAGGGCGAGGTGTACGACCTGCGGGCCCGCGGCGCCGAACCGGCGAACGGCGCCGGCGGCCGGACCGGCACCCCGCTGGACGACCCCTTCGGCGGTGCGCCCTGGGGCCCCGGGCGCACCGTCCGCGCCGAGGTCCTGGCCCACCTGCTGCTGGACGGCCCGCCGGCCGCCCCCGGCCGGGTCGCCTCGCTCAAGCTGACCGGCGCCCGGGTCACCGGCCCGCTGGTGCTGGCCGGCGGCACCATCGGCCACTACGTCGAGGTACACGACTGCCGCTTCGAGCGGAAGGTCCTGGTGTCCGAGGCCGACGCCGGCACCCTGCGCTTCGTCAGCTGCGCGATCCCTCGGCTGGAGGCCTCCCGCCTGACCACCTCCGGCGACCTGCACCTGGCCCGCTGCCGAATACCGGGCGGCGTCCGGCTCACCGACTCCCGGATCGGCACCGACCTGCTGCTCAACCAGGCCGTCCTCGGCGGCGACCGGTTCGGCCGGGCGCTGTCCGCCGACGGCCTGGCCGTCAGCCAGGACTTCGAGGCGGACCGGCTGGAGTCGCGCGGCGAGGTCAGCCTGCGCTCCGCCCGGATCGGCGGCCGGCTCTCGCTGCGCGGCGCCCAGCTGTACGCCGTCCCGGAGAACCCGAACGCCCTCAACGCCGTCCGGCTCACCGTCGGCCACACCCTGTACCTCAGCGGCTCGGCGGACGGCGGCTGGTCCTCCTCCGGCTCGTACTACGGCTCCGGCTACGGCCAGGTCGTCACGGCCGGCGTGGCTGGCACGCCGTTCCGCGCGCACGGCGCCGTCCGGCTCTCGGACAGCCGCTTCGACAACGCCTGCCTGATCTCCGACGCCGAGTTCCACCTGGGCACGGACGACGAGCTGGCGCTGCGCCGGATCCAGACCCCCGAGCTGCGCTTCACCTGCCGCACCCCGCCCACCGGCAAGGTCTCGCTCTCGCGCGCCCGGGTGGGCAACCTGGTCGACGCCCCGGACTCCTGGCCGCACGGCAGGCACCTCGGCCTCACCGGCTTCACCTACGAGTGCCTGCGTCCGGCCGCGCCCTTCACCGTCCCGCAGCGGATCGCCTGGCTGGAGGGCTCCTCGGTGGAGTTCCAGCCCGAGTCCTACGAGCAGCTGGCCGCCGCCCTGCGCCGCGACGGCGCCGACGACGACGCCCGCGAGGTGCTGTACGCCAAGCAGCGCCGCCGCCGGCAGACCCTGCCGCTGCCGGCCCGGCTCTGGGGCCGGGTCCAGGACGTCACCGTCGGCTACGGCTTCCGCCCCGGCCGGGCCGCGCTCTGGCTGCTGCTCGCCTGGGCGCTCGGCAGCGGCTACTTCGCCGCCCACCGGCTCCAGCCGCTCAAGGCCGACGAGAGCCCGCACTGGAACCCGGTGCTCTACGCGCTCGGCCAGCTGCTGCCGGTCGTCGACCTCGGTCAGCAGGGCTGGAACCCCGGCGGGTTCAGCCAGTGGGTGGCCTCCGGGCTGGTGATCGTCGGCTGGATCCTCGCCACCACGGTCGCCGCGGGCGCGACCCGGATGCTCCAGCGCGGATAACCCGGGCGCGAGGCGGCCGTCCGGGGAACTACGCTGTCGGCCGTGACAGAACGGCTGCCGCTCTTCCCGCTGAACACCGTGCTCTACCCGGGCCTGGTGATGCCCCTGAACATCTTCGAGGAGCGTTACCGCCGTCTGGTCGCCGACCTGCTCGCCCTCCCCGAGGACCAGCCGCGGCGGTTCGGCGTGCTCGCCATCAAGGACGGCCGCGAGGTCGCGCCGGTCCGGCCCGAGGAGGGCCCGGCCGGTCCGCTGGACGGCCTGGGCACCGTCACCGGGGACCCTCTGGAGGCGCTGTACCACGTCGGCTGCGTGGCCGACGTCGCCTCGGCCCAGGAGCAGCCGGACGGCCGGTACGAGCTGCTGGTCACCGGCACCACCCGGTTCCGGCTGCGCTCGGTGGACACCGGCGGCGCGTACCTGAACGGCGAGATCGAGACGCTCGAGGAGCTGCCCGGCGAGGGCGCCGGGGCACTGGCCTCCGGCGTCGAGCGGGCGTTCCGGGCGTACCAGAAGCGGCTGGCCGGCGCCCGCGAGGCCAGCACGGTCGGCCGCCAGGAGCTGCCGGACGACCCGCAGGTGCTCTCCTACCTGGTGGCCGCGGCCTCGGTGTTCGGGACGCCGGTCAAGCAGGAGCTGCTGGCCTGCCCCGACACCGCCCGGCGGCTGACCTCCGAGCTGGAGCTGCTGCGCCGCGAGACGGCGGTGCTCAGCTGGCTGCCGTCGCTGCCCGCGGTCGATCTGACCCGGCAGTCGTTCAGTCCCAACTGACCACGCCCACTCACGCGTTCGAAGAGGTCCCGATGGCCAGGAAGCCGAAGAAGGCCGGCGGGGGAACGCCCGCCACCGTCGCCCTGGAGAACGCCGCGGTGGCGTTCACCGTGCACTCCTACCCGCACGATCCGGCCGCCGCCTCCTACGGCGGCGAGGCCGCCGAGGTGCTCGGCGTGCCGCCCGAGCGGGTCTTCAAGACCCTGGTCGCCGATGTCGACGGGGTGCTCACGGTGGGCGTCGTCCCGGTCGCGGGCCGGCTGGACCTCAAGGCGCTCGCCACCGCCGTCGGCGGCAAGCGGGCCGCGATGGCGGACCCGGCGGCCGCCGAGCGCAGCAGCGGCTACGTCCTCGGCGGGATCTCCCCGCTCGGTCAGCGCCGCCCGCTGCGCACCGTGGTGGACGACAGCGCGCTCGCCCACGCCACGGTGTACGTCTCGGCCGGCCGGCGCGGGCTGGAGGTCGAGCTGGCCCCGGCCGACCTGGTCGGCGTCACCGGCGCGCTGACCGCCCCGATCGGCCGCTGACCGCCGGGGCGCACCGGGCGGGTCCGGCGAAGGCCGCCCCCGCCCGGTGCGCCGTCACGGCGTGCGGCCCTGCGGCGGCCGGCCCTGCGGCGGCTGGTCCTGCGGCGGCTGGTCCTGCGGCGTGCGGTCGCCCGGGTGCTCCCCCGCCGGGCCCGGGTGGAACGACCCGCCGGGCAGCGGACCGGCCGCGCCGGGCGGCCCGACCACCGGCCGCTGCGGGTCGTACGGGCCCGCCCAGTACGGCGGCGGGTCCTCCTCGCGCTTGCCGAAGGCGGCCGATAGCGCCAGCAGCACCACCATCGCGGCCATCGGCCAGGCCAGCAGCGCGCCGTAGGCCCCGAGGTCGATGTCCGCGTCGAAGTGGCCGCCGTTGCCGACCCGCCGCGCCTCGGCGACGAGGTCGCTCGCCGGGCCGAGCCGCCGGCCCAGGCCCCAGGCGCCCACCGAGGCCAGCAGGCCGCCGACCGCGAGGCCGGTCGCCACCGCGATCCCGCCGCCGCGCCGCCGGGTGAACAGGAAGGCGCCGAGCGCGGTCACGATGCCCATGCCCAGCCCGATCAGCACGAAGACGCTGTCCGCCCCGGCCCGCTGCTCGCCCTCCGGGTCGCCGTAGAGGATCTTGTTGCCGTCGACCACCAGCGGCACCTTCGGCGCCAGCCAGGCCCAGAGCACCGCCATCAGCAGACCCAGCGCCAGACAGGCCAGCACCGTGACCGCACCGACCTTCAGCTCGGGCAGCAGCCGCTCCAGCGGCGCCCGCCGGTCCGCGGCCCGCAGGACGGCCTGGTCCACGGGCGGCGGCGCGTACGGGTCCCGGCCGGCGGCCGGACCAGGGGCGGTGGCGTCCGCGTCGGTGCCCGCGGCGGCACGCAGGGGGTCCGGAGGTGTGTTCGGTACGGTCACGGGCCCCATCGTTTCACGACCGCCGCCCGAACGGACCCGCCACCCGTACCGGCCCGCGCCCGGAGCCCGCCCGGCCTGGCGCGGCGGGACCGTCGCACGGGCCCGGGGCTTGACCGGCACCTCCCGCCGCCCGCCGGTGCGACGCGAATCGATCGGAGAAGCCCTAGCGGGTGGTGGCCCGCCGGTACGCCCAGGTGGCCACCGCGAGCGACGCCACACCGACCCCGGCGCAGACCGCCAGGTCGCCCGCCACCGCCGCCCAGTCCGGGTCGGCCGCGAAGGTCCGGGCGAACGCCTCGACGCCGTACGTGGAGGGCAGCAGCTCGCGCAGCCAGAGCACCGGCTGCGGCAGGTTGTCCACCGGGAGCACGCCCAGCAGCAGCGCCGCCGACATGCCGAGCTGCCCCAGCATGGTGGCGATCTCCTGCTTGGGCGCCAGCAGCCCGCAGGCCGCGCCCAGCCCGGAGAGCGCCGCCCCGGCCAGCGGCACCACCGCGAGCAGCACCCAGAGCTGCCCCATCGGCAGCCCGAACATCCAGGCCCCGGCGACGGCCGTCACCAGGGTGCCCGGCAGCGTGAAGGAGGCGTACGCGGCGGCCGCGCCGAGGACCACCGAGGCCGCCGGGACGGGCAGCGTCGCGTAGTGGTCGAGGCCGCCGGTGGCCCGCAGCCGGCCGAAGTACTGGGCCAGCAGGTTGAGCGCGACGAAGGCCACCACCAGCACGCTGGAGCCGGCCACCACCGACCGCGCGGCCGAGGTCTGCCCCGGGTCGACGACGCCCCGCATCATCACCAGGATGCCGAGCGACTGGAAGGTCGCCACGAACAGCAGCGGGATGCGGGCCACCTTGGCCCGGGCCAGCTGCGCCCGGTAGACGGCGGCCAGCGCGGGCAGCAGCCGGGCGGCGGGGGCCAGCGGGGCGGGCCCGCCGGCCAGGGCCCCGGCGGTCTGCGGCGGCACCGAGAGCAGCGTCACTTGGCCAGTCCTCCATGGCGGCCGCCCAGCTTGAGGTAGGCGTCCTCAAGGCTCGGGGTGGCCAGGGTGAAGTCGTCCAGCGCGGCGAAGGCCGGGCCGGTGGTGACGGCGGCGACCAGTTCGCGGGCCCGCTCGGGGCTGGTGCGCACGGTCCAGCGCCGGCCGGTGCGCTCGGCCCGCTCGGCGAGCGCGGCGACGGCGGGCACCGCCATCGGTGCCTCGTCCCGCCAGACCAGGTCCAGCCGGACGTCACCGTCCACCAGTGCCTTGAGTCCGCCGGGGGTGTCGCAGGCGATCACCCGGCCCTCGTCCACGACCGCGACGCGGTCCAGCACGGTCTCGGCCTCGATGACGTTGTGGGTGACCAGCAGCACGGTGGTCCGCCGTTCGGCGCGCCGGCGGTCGACGGCGCTCCAGACCGCGCGGCGGGCGACCGGGTCCATGCCGGTGGTCGGCTCGTCCAGCACCAGCAGCGGCCGCTCCCCCACCAGCGCGGCGGCGAAGCAGGCGAGGCGGCGCTGGCCGCCGGAGAGCTTGGCGAGCGGCCGGTGGGCGAGCGGTTCCAGGGCGAGTTCGGTCAGCACGTCGGCGGCCTCGGCCCGGGCCCGGGCCCGGGTGAGGCCGCGCAGCCGGCCGGTGGTCTCGGCGGCGAGCGCGACGGTCAGCTCGTCCAGCGCGCTGGACTCCTGGCCGAGGTAGCCCAGCAGGCGGGCGGCCCGCTCGGGGTGGCGGACGACGTCGTGGCCGAGCAGCTCGATGGAGCCCGAGTCGGGCCGCAGCAGGCCGGTGAGCTGGCGGACCAGCGTGGACTTGCCGGCTCCGTTCGGCCCCAGCAGCCCGAAGATCTCGCCCTGCCGGACGGTCAGGCTGATGCCGTCGTTGGCCCGGATCTCACCGGCGGCCCCGGTGCCGCGTCCGGCGCGGTAGATCTTGACCAGGTCGCGTACGGCACAGCACGGCGAGGCCTCCCCGGGTGCCCGCCCGGCCGTCTCGCTCATCCGCCCGCCTCGCTCCACCGAGCGGTCGCACCACGGATCGCGTCCCTGTCGACGCTCCGCTCCTTGCCCTCGCTCACGAGCGAAGACTCTACGCGGTGGACGCGGCCGGCCGGACAAGGGGGCCCGGCCGCCCGGGGCCGCGGGGCGGGTCAGTCGTCGACGACGAGGTCCCCGCCCGGCACCCGGCCGGCGAGCTCCTTCCAGAATCCCGCCCGGATGGCGTACCGGTCGTGCTCGTCGATCTGGTCGTCCTTGTGCGCGAGCAGCCCGAACCGGGCCGCGTAGCGGAGCAGCTCGCCGTCGACCCGGTGCGGGATGCGCGGGTAGTCGGGCCAGAGCACGGTGAGCCGTTCGACGTCGCCGAGCCGCTCCGTCCAGCGGCGGGCGAACACCTGGCCGACCTCGTGGGCGTCCCCGCCGATGGTGGTGATGTCCTCCTCGCGGTCGGCCCAGCGCTGCTCGGCGGTGGTCAGCTGGGCCAGCGTGGGCAGGCCGTCCCCGGCGGTGACGGCCTGTTCGGCGGCGGGCCGCTCGACCCAGCCCCGGTCCGACGACCAGCGCAGCACCGGGCCGGTGGGGTGCGCCGCCGTCGTCGGCAGCTGGGGGGTGCGCCCGGCGAGGTCCTTGGGCGTCGGCACGACCTTCAGCGCGGTGGCCGTGCCGGTGGCGCGCCCGTTCGCCACCGGCACCTGCTCGGCCGCGGGGACGGCGGCGGGCCGGGCGCCGGACGCGACGGCGGCGGGCGGGGCGGCCAGGATCTTGGCGATCTCGTGGCGCGGCCCGGGGGCGGGGAAGGCGGTGGCGGTGTCGCGCAGGGTGAACGAGCCCTCGATCCACTCCCGGTCGAGCACCCGCCGCTCGTCCGCCTCGCCGACCAGGTCCTCGGACTGGTTGAAGTCGCCGTCGGCGGCCTGCAGCGCCCAGAGGTGCACGACCACGCCGTGCTCCTTGGCGGACATCATGCCGGGCAGCAGGTCCCCGTCGCCGGTGATCAGCACGACGTCCGCGCAGGCCCGGTTGCGGGCGAGCTCGGAGAGCTCGGCGTGCATCGCGGCGTCCACGCCCTTCTGCACCCAGCGGCCCTCCGCCCTGGTCAGGGCGCCCAGCCGGACGGTGACCCGCGGCAGGACCCGGAGCCGGCGGTGCTCGGGCATCGGGCGGCGGTCGGGGGCGGCGTCGAACCAGTAGATCCGCAGCAGCGGCAGCCCGGTCTCGGCCTCGGCGCGCTCGCGCAGCGCGGTGATGAGCGCGGTGTGGTCGACACTGACCCGGGAACGGCTCGGGTCGCCGGCGAGCAGGCTGGCGGCGGCGCCCAGCAGGTAACCGGCGTCCACCAGGACGACACAGCGGTCCATCGCGCACCTCTTTTCGCTCGCCCTCGGGGATCCGGCGGCGCCGGTGTGCGGCGCTGCCGGGTGGGCGCGGTCGGCCCGGCGCTCGGGCCCGTGGGGTGAGGGTGCCCGTGGCCGCCCGATCGTTGGGTCACCTTTACCCCTGGTTCGCCCGCCGAATCTCGGCGGATGTCGCGGTCCGGCAACATCCGGCGGCGGTGCGGCCGGGGCGCGGGCGAGGTGCGCGCGAGGTGCGGCCGGGGCGCGGGCGAGGTGCGCGCGAGGTGCGGCCGGGGCGCGGGCGAGGGCCGGGAACGCGCGGCGGGCCCCGTCCGAGGACGGGGCCCGCCGGGTGCGACCGCGTGACTCAGCCCTTGAGCTCGGCGGCGACGAGTTCGGCCAGCTGGACGGCGTTGAGCGCGGCGCCCTTGCGCAGGTTGTCGTTGGAGACGAACAGCGACAGCCCGTTCTCCACCGTCTCGTCGACGCGGATGCGGCCGACGAAGCTCGGGTCCTTGCCCGCGGCCTGGAGCGGGGTGGGGATCTCGCTCAGCTCGACGCCGGGGGCGGCGGCGAGCAGCTCGACGGCGCGCTCGGGGCTGATCGGGCGCTCGAAGCGGGCGTTGATCTGCAGCGAGTGGCCGGAGAAGACCGGGACGCGCACGCAGGTGCCGGCCACCTTCAGCCCGGGGATGCCGAGGATCTTGCGGCTCTCGTGGCGGAGCTTCTGCTCCTCGTCGGTCTCGTTGGAGCCGTCCTCGACGATGGAGCCGGCCAGCGGCAGCACGTTGAAGGCGATCGGGCGCTTGTAGACCTTGGGCTCGGGGAACTCGACCGCGGAGCCGTCGTGGGCGAGCGCCGAGGCGCCGTCGACGACCTTGGCGGCCTGGTCCTGGAGCTCGGCCACCCCGGCCACGCCGCTGCCCGAGACGGCCTGGTAGGTGGAGACGACCAGCGCGGCGAGGCCGGCCTCGTCGTGCAGCGGGCGCAGCACCGGCATGGCCGCCATGGTGGTGCAGTTCGGGTTGGCGATGATGCCCTTGGGGCGGTTCGCGATGGCGTCGGGGTTGACCTCGGAGACGACCAGCGGGACGTCGGGGTCACGGCGCCAGGCCGAGGAGTTGTCGATCACGACGGCGCCGGCCGCGGCCGCCCTGGGGGCGAGTTCCCTGGAGGTGGAACCGCCCGCCGAGAAGATCACGATGTCCAGGCCGGTGTAGTCGGCCGTGGCCGCGTCCTCGACGGTGATGTCGGTGCCCTGCCAGGGCAGCGTGCGCCCGGCCGAACGGGCCGAGGCGAACAGCCGCAGCTGCTCCACCGGACCCACACCTCCGGGAAGTCCTGCGCGCTCCGCCAGGATCTCGCGGACCACGCCGCCGACCTGGCCGGTGGCCCCGACAATGCCGATCTTCATTCCGACTACTCCTCTTGATGGTGCTGGTCACAGCCGCCCTCCGCCCATCATGCCTTGTCACCCGGGCGGGGCGACCTGGTATTCCACGGTGTGAGAGCCCGGCCCCGGTCCGACCGGTCCCGCCGGGCGCCGATCCGGCCGGACCGGCCCGGGCCGGACTAGTGGTCCAGACCGGTGGCGAGTGCGAGCGCCACCGCCACCTCGTCCGCCCCCGCCGGCAGCAGCGGCAGCCGGACGTCCGGGGTGGGGATCCGGCCCTGCGCGTGCAGCACGCCCTTGACCACCGCGGGGTTGGGCGCGGCGAAGGCGGCCGTCGCCAACGCGGTCAGCCGGTGCCCCAGGGCCCGCGCCCGCGGTACGTCCCCGCGCTCCCAGGCGTCGGTCAGCTCGACGAACCGGCCGGTGGCCAGGTGGGCCGAGGCCGGGATGCCGCCGGCGCCGCCGAGCGCCAGCACCGGCGCGAGGAAGGCGTCCTCGCCGGACAGCACGGCGAACCCGTCCGGGGCCTGCGCGAGCAGCTCGACGGCCGCCTGGTCCAGCCCGCCGGTCGCGTACTTGACGCCGACCACGCCGTCGATCGCGGCGAGTTCGAGCAGCGCGCCGGCCGACAGCTGCTGCCCGGTCCGGTACGGGATGTGGTAGATGACCAGCGGCACCGCGCTCGCCGCGGCCAGCGCCCGGAAGTGCGCGACCGTCCCGGCCTCGCCCGGGCGGACGAAGGCCGGGACGGTGACCAGCGCGGCCGCCGCCCCCGGCACCCGCGCGCCCAGCCCGGCCAGCTCCTCGGCGGCGGCCCGGGTGTCGGCCCCGCCCGCGCCGACCACCAGCTGGGCGCCGCGATCGGCGCAGACGGCCGCGCAGACGTCGACCACCGCGCGCCGCTCGGCCGCGTCCAGCGTGGCCGGTTCGCCGGTGGTACCGAGCGCGACCAGCCCGGCCGCGCCGTCGTCCAGCAGCGAACCGGCCAGCTTCTCCAGTGCGTCCAGCGCCACCGAGCCGTCCTCGGCGAACGGGGTGACCAGCGGGACGTAGATGCCCTTGAGAACCGTGTGTTCCATGCCCACGATCCTGCGGCCCGGTCATCACTCAGGTCCAGTTCACATTTCTGACGCTTCTCGTAAGCTGGGCCGATGCTCGATGTCCGACGCCTGCGCCTGCTGCGCGAACTCGCCCACCTCGGCACCATCGCCGCCGTCGCCGAGTCGCTCTCGTTCAGCCCTTCGGCGGTCTCCCAGCAACTGTCCGTCCTGGAGAAGGAGGCCGGTGTCCCGCTGCTGGAGCGCACCGGGCGGCGGGTCGCGCTGACCCCGGCCGGGCTGGGCCTGGTCCGGCACGCCGAGGCGGTGCTGGCACGGCTGGAGCAGGCCGGCGCGGAACTCGCCCACGCCAGGGAGGGGCTGGCCGGTCCCCTGCGGATCGGCACCTATCCTTCGGCGGCCCGGGCGGTGATCCCGGCGGTGCTCGCCGAGCTGTCCGGCTGGCACCCGGGGCTGGAGCCGATGGTGGCGGAGGTGGACCCGGCGGACGTGGCGGCGGCGCTGCGCGCGGGCGAGCTGGACGTCGCGCTGGTGCACGAGTACGACCTGGTGCCGACCGACCCGGAGCCCGGCCTGGCGGTGACCCGCCCGGTGTTCACCGAGCCGATGTACCTGGCGGCCCGGGCGGCCGGCACCGTCGCCGAGCAGCGCGCCGCGCCCTGGATCATGGCGCCGCGCGGCACGCTGTGCCACAGCATGGCCGTCCGGGCCTGCGAGAGCGCCGGCTTCGCCCCCGGGATCCGGCACCAGATCGACGACTTCGCGACGGTGCTGGCCCTGGTGGCGGCCGGCCAGGGGGTGGCGCTGGTCCCGCAGCTGGGCACGGAACGGACCCCGCCCGGGGTGGTGCTGACCCGGCTGCCGATGTACCGCCGGACCCGCGCCGCCTTCCGGGCGGGCGCGGGCTCGCACCCGGCGATCTCGGCCTTCGTCTCGGCCCTGCACACCGCCGTCCCGCCCGCCCTCGGCGGCGCGGTGCTCTGAGCTCGCCCCGGGGCGTCTCCCGGGGCCGGTCTCAGTTCGCCAGGCAGCTCGGCCCGAGCAGCTGCTTGAGGTCCCCGAACAGCGCCGGGTCGGACTTCACCCGGTGCCGGTCCAGCCGCAGCACCGTGGTGGTGCCGCCGCGCCGGAGGTGGACGTGCACCTCGGTGGTCCCCTTGTGGTGGGCCAGTACCTCGCCGAGCCGGGTCACCACCTGCGGGTTGAGCCGGCTCTCCGCGATGGTGAGGGTGATCGGGAGCTGGGCGGCGACGTTCGACAGGTCCGGCACCGACAGCTCCATCCCCATCAGCCGCGGCACGTCCTCCCGCTTGTCCAGCTTGCCGCGGACGAACACCACGGAGTCCTCGACGAGTTGCGAGGAGACCAGCTGGTAGCTGGCGGGGAAGAACATGCAGTCGATCGAGCCCGCCAGGTCCTCGACGGTGGCGATCGCCCAGGCGTTGCCCTGCTTGGTCATCTTCCGCTGGAGGCCCGAGATGATGCCGCCGATGGTGACGATCGAGCCGTCCGGCCGCTCCGCGAGGTCGGCCACCGCGCAGTCCGCCCTGTCGGCGAGGAGGTGCTCGATGCCGTGCAGCGGGTGCGAGGAGACGTAGAGGCCGAGCATCTCCCGCTCCTGGGTGAGCAGGAAGGCCTTGTCCCACTCCTCCTCGGAGAAGACCACGTCCAGCCCGAAGCTCGGCTCGTCGGCGACCGCGTCGCCTCCGAACAGGTCGAACTGGCCCTCCGCCTCCTTGCGCTTGACCCCGACCACGTTGTCGATCATCGGCTCGAACTCCGCGGTCAGCCCCTTGCGGGTGTGCCCGAGCGAGTCGAACGCGCCCGCCTTGATGAGCGATTCGACGGTCCGCTTGTTGCAGACCACCGACTCCACCTTCTCCAGGAAGTCGGGGAAGGAGGTGAACTTCCCCTTCGCCTTCCGGGTGCGGATCATCGACTCCACCACCGGCCCGCCGACGTTGCGGATGGCGGTGAGACCGAACCGGACGAGGGTGTCCCCGTGCGGGGTGAAGTCGGAGTCGGACTCGTTGACGTCCGGCGGGAGCACCTGGATGCCCATCTTCCGGCACTCGTTGAGGTAGACCGCCGACTTGTCCTTGTCGTCCTTCACCGAGGTCAGCAGCCCGGACATGTACTCGGCCGGGTAGTTGGCCTTGAGGTACGCCGTCCAGTACGAGACCAGCCCGTACCCGGCGGTGTGCGCCTTGTTGAAGGCGTAGCCGGAGAAGGGGACGAGGACGTCCCACACCGCCTGGATCGCCGCGTCCGAGTAGCCGCGCTCGCGGCAGCCCCGCTGGAACGGGACGAACTCGGCCTCCAGGATCTCCTTCTTCTTCTTGCCCATCGCGCGGCGCAGCAGGTCGGCCTGGCCGAGCGAGTAGCCGGCCAGGATCTGGGCGGCCTTCTGCACCTGCTCCTGGTAGACGATCAGGCCGTACGTCGGCTTGAGGATCTCCTCCAGGGGCTTCTCCAGCTCCGGGTGGATCGGGGTGATCTCCTGCTGGCCGTTCTTGCGCAGCGCGTAGTTGGTGTGCGAGTTGACGCCCATCGGGCCCGGTCGGTACAGCGCGAGGACGGCGGAGATGTCCTCGAAGTTGTCGGGCTTCATCAGGCGCAGCAGCGAGCGCATCGGCCCGCCGTCGAGCTGGAAGACGCCGAGCGTGTCGCCGCGGGCCAGCAGCTCGTAGGCGGGCTTGTCGTCCAGGGGCAGGTCGAGCAGGTTGATCCTGACGCCCTTGTTCCGCTCGATCGCCTTGACGGCATCGTCCATGATCGTCAGGTTGCGCAGGCCGAGGAAGTCCATCTTGAGAAGGCCGAGGCCCTCGCAGGTGGGGTAGTCGAACTGCGTGATGGTGACGCCGTCGGTGTGCCGGGTCCAGACCGGGATGTGGTCGGTGAGCGGCTCGGCGGACATGATGACGCCGGCCGCGTGCACCCCGGGCTGGCGGATCAGGCCCTCGATGCCGCGCGCGGTGTCGATCACCTTGCGGACGTCCGGGTCGTTCTCGTACAGCCCGCGGATCTCGCCGGCCTCGCCGTAGCGCGGGTGCGAGGGGTCGGTGATGCCGGAGAGCGGGATGCCCTTGCCCATGACGTCCGGCGGCATCGCCTTGGTGATCCGGTCGCCCATCGCGTACGGGTAGCCGAGGACGCGCGAGGAGTCCTTGATGGCGGCCTTCGCCTTGATGGTGCCGTACGTGACGATCATGCCGACCTTGTCGGAACCCCACTTGTCCGTCACGTACCGGATCACGTCACCGCGCCGGCGCTCGTCGAAGTCGATGTCGACGTCGGGCATGGAGACGCGCTCGGGGTTGAGGAAGCGCTCGAAGATCAGGCCGTGCGGGATCGGGTCGAGGTCGGTGATGCCCATCGCGTAGGCGACCAGCGAGCCGGCCGCCGAGCCGCGGCCCGGGCCCACCGCGATGCCCTGCTCCTTGGCCCACATGATGAAGTCGGCGACCACCAGGAAGTACGCCGGGAACCCCATCTGGATGATGGTGTCCATCTCGTACTCGGCGAGCTTCTTGTGCTCCTCGTCGTACCCGCCCGGGAAGCGCCGGTCCATGCCCTGCCAGACCTGGGCCCTGAAGAAGTCCGCCTCCGACGCGAAGCCCGCCGGGATCGGGAAGCGCGGCATCAGGTTCTTGAACTCGAACATGCCCTCGGTGTCGACCCGCGAGGCGACCAGCAGCTGGCTGTTGCGGCAGCCCTCCTGCCAGGCGTCCGAGGAGTCCAGCGCGTACATCTCGGCGGCCGACTTGATGTAGTAGCCGGTGCCGTCGAAGCGGAAGCGGTCCGGGTCCGAGAGGTTCTTGCCGGTCTGGACGCAGAGCAGCAGGTCGTGCGCGCCGGCGTCGGACTCGGTGGTGTAGTGCGAGTCGTTGGTGACCACCGGCGGGATGTCCAGCTTCCGGCCGATCTCCAGCAGCCCGTCGCGGACCCGCTTCTCGATGTCCAGGCCGTGGTCCATCAGCTCCAGGAAGTAGTTCTCCCGGCCGAAGATCTCCCGGTAGTCGGCGGCGGACCGGAGCGCCTCGTCGAACTGGCCGAGCCGCAGCCTGGTCTGCACCTCGCCGGAGGGGCAGCCGGTGGTGGCCATCAGGCCGGCCGCGTGCTCGGCGATGATCTCCTTGTCCATCCGGGGCCACTTCACCAGCCAGCCCTCGGCGTAGGAGCGCGAGGTCAGCTTGAAGAGGTTGTGCAGGCCCTGCTTGTTGCGGGCCCAGATGGTCTTGTGGGTGTAGGCCCCGGACGCCGAGACGTCGTCCCGCTTCTGGTGCGGCTGCCCCCAGAGGACGCGCTTGGTGTTGGTGCGCGACTCGGGCGCGACGTACGCCTCGATGCCGATCACCGGCGTGATCCCGGCGGCGGTGGCCTGCTTGTGGAACTCCGCCGCGCCGTACATGTTGCCGTGGTCGGTCATCGCGACATGGGTCTGGCCCAGCCGCTCGACCTCCTTGAAGAGCTGCTTCAGCCGGGCGGCGCCGTCCAGCATCGAGTACTCGGTGTGGACGTGCAGGTGCGCGTACGGCTGGTCGCTCAAGGCGGGGCCTCCGGAGGCTGGTGCTGTCTGGCTGGCCGGCGAACGCACAGGTCACGGAGGTGCCTGGAAACAGCTGTGGTCCGAGCCGCCATCGGGGCCCGGACCAGCTCTCACACGTTCACGGACCTACTCTAGCCTCCGGCCCCAGAAGTGCCCGGCCGCCCACCACGCCGCAAAGGACCCTTCCATGTCCCACCCGCAGCCCATCGCCGACCACCGCGCCGAGACCGTCCTGAGCGTCTTCGACACGGCCTTCGGCGACCTGCTCGCCAAGGACCCGGCGGCGTTCCGGGTGAAGTTCCGGAAGATGGCCGCCTCGGCGTTCGCCTTCTACCGCGGCACCGCCGGGCTCTACTACGCCGACCTCGCCGACGGCCCGTTCGCCGGGTACGGCGCCACCTTCCTGGACGAGCGCACCAGCCGGGTCTGGATCCACGGGGACCTGCACGCCGAGAACTTCGGCACCTACCTGAACGCCGAGGGCCGGCTCGTCTTCAACGTCAACGACTTCGACGAGGCCTACGTCGGCGCCTTCACCTGGGACGTCCAGCGCCTCGCCGCCTCGCTGGCCCTGATCGGCTACGCCAAGGCACTGTCCGACACCACGATCACCCAGCTTGTCACCGCCTTCGCCACCGCCTACCGGGCCCAGATCGCCGCCCACGTCTCCTCCGGCGACGCCGACCCCTTCACCCTGGACACCGCCACCGGCCCGATCCTGGACACCCTGCGCCGGGCCCGGCTGCAGACCCGGGTCGCGCTGCTCGACGGCGACACCGTCGTCGAGGGCTACGAGCGCCGGTTCCGCCTCGGCGGCGGCGCGATCGAGCTGGACGAAGCGACCCGCGCCGAGGTGCTCGCCGCCTTCGAGGCGTACGTCGCCACCCTGCCGCCCGCCTCCCGCACCCGGCCGGAGTCGCTGAGGGTCAAGGACGTCGTCGGCCGCCGCGGCATCGGCATCGGCAGCGCCGGCCTGCCCTCCTACAACCTGCTGCTGGAGGGGCACACCGACGCGCTGGAGAACGACGTCGTCATCTACATGAAGCAGGGCCAGACCCCGGCCGTGTCGCGGCACGTCACCGACCCGGCGATCGCCGGGTACTTCGAGCACGAGGGCCACCGCACGGTCATCTCCCAGCGCGCCCTCCAGGCGCACAGCGACCCGTGGCTCGGCCACACCACCCTGCGCGGGCGCGGCCAGCTGGTCGCCGAGGTCTCCCCCTACACCACCGACCTCGACTGGACCGACCTCAACGAGCTGTCCGACCTGCTCGCCGTCACCGAGTACCTCGGCCGCGCCACCGCCACCATGCACGCGGCCGCCGACGAGTCCTCCAGCGGCCACACCCTGGTGCCGTTCTCCACCGAGCACGCCATCGACGCCGCCATCACCCGCGACGAGGCCGGCTTCCCGGCGATGCTGGTCGACTTCGCGCACGCCTACGGGGCGCAGGCCCGCCAGGACCACCAGCTCTTCGTCGACCTCTACCGCAACGGCCGCATCCCCGGCCTGTAGGGCTACCCGGTCAGGGCCGCCAGCCGCTCCCCGGCGGCGGCCCTGACCTCCGCCTCCTCCATCGGGTCGTCCCGCAGGTAGGCCAGCCGCTCCCGCACCTCCGGCCCGTCCGGCGCGTGCCCGACGGCCATCAGCCGCGCCGCCGCCTCGCAGTCCCGGAGCGACTCGGTGTACACCGCGCCCAGCCCGGCCGGGCCGATCGCGGCCAGCGCCTCCAGGTAGGCGGCCCGCTCGTACGAGTGCGGCGTCCACAGCCAGAACCGGCGCAGCAGCGAGACGGCGTCGCCGGCCTCCGCCGGCCCGAACCGGGCGAGCGCCTTGGCCTGCCTCCTCGGCCCGCACCAGTGCCGCCGCACCCAGTGCCGTTCCAGCTCCGCCACCAGCACCGGGACGTCCTCGGCCGCCCCGTACTCGGCCAGTACCCACTGCCCCTGCGCCCGCAGCCAGTCCGGCTCCGTGACCGCGGCCCACTCCCGCGCGGCGGGCACCGCCCGGGCGCCGAGCTTCTCCAGCACCCCGGTCAGTGGCCACAGCACGTACCTGCCGTCCGCCGTCCCCAGCGACGGCACCAGCGGAAGCACCCCGGGCTCCGGCCCCCGGTCGTCGAGCACGTCCAGCGCGGCGGTCCGGCGCTCCTGCGACTCGGCCGGGTCCGCCAGCAGCTCCAGCAGCTCCGCGTTCCCCGTCCTCGCCAACGGCTTCGCCTCCCGGGGCGCGTGCACCGGCCCCGGCCGGACCCACCCCCGACGCGTCCACGGCTCGCCCCACCGGTCCGCCGGATCCCGCCGCGCCCGTTCCCCGGCCGTCTCCGCCAGGTCCTCCCACCACTCCACCGGCCACCGGTCCGCCATCGCCTCCAGCACCGGCGCCCAGTGCCGCCCCAGCCGCACATGCGCCCGCAGCGCCTCCCGGGCCTGCGCCGACCCGTCGAGCGCCAGCAGCACCAGCACCGCGCCGGCCCGCTCACAGGTGTCCTCGTCCCCCGCCAGCAGCTCGACCACCGGCCCGACCGGCAGCGCGAGGTCCCTGACCAGCCGCGCCAGATAGAGCGCCCGCTGATCGACGGGCTCCCACCGCCAGTCCCACCGCACGCACCCGTACACCAGCTCGGCGGCCGCCGCCGGGTCCTCCTCGGCCATCCGCGCCCCGAGCCCCCGGCCCCGCTGCAACAGCCCCGGCAGCGTCGCCGCCGGTGCGTACTCGTATCTCCGCTGTGTCACCCCGCCATCCTCCCCCAGCGCCCGCCGAGGACGGTTCCGACCTACATCCCCGCTAGCGTCGGCCTTCCCGGACATGCGATGCGGAGACCGACATGAACCCCACCCGGCCGCGATCGGGGAGTGCGCCCGTTGCGCGGCCCCGGTGACGCCCGGCGGCGGGACGATCTGCCGCCGCTGTGCGGGGCTCATGCCCCCTGCCGCAGCGCCGGACAGGGCCGCCGCCGAGCGGAACCGGATCGGCGCCGAGTTCGCGCGCGGCCTGCTGCGCGGCGCAGCGCCGGTGCCTGTAGCAGCGCCGGTGCCGTAGCAGCTGAGCCAGGCTCGATACACAGGAAGTCGGCCGGGCCGACTTCCTGTGCACGGGGCGCGTCTCAGGCCGCCTGGTCGTCCAGCTCGGCGAGGAAGTCCAGGGCCACCGCCCAGGTCCGCTCGGCCGCCTCGGCGTCGTAGTCGGGCAGCTCGGGGTCGGTGTAGACGTGACCGGCGCCCCGGTAGCGGTGGACCTCGACGTCGGCGCCGGCCCGGCGCAGCTGCAGGTACCAGGCGTTCAGCCAGTCCTCGGACTCGAACGGGTCCGGCTCGGCCACGTGCAGCTGGACGGGGATCGAGGTCGCCGCGTCCTCCCGGATGTCCGAGGTGCCGTGCAGCAGCAGCAGGCCGAGCGCCTTCTCGTCGGCCAGCGCGAGGTTCTGGGCGAGCGAGCCGCCGAGCGAGAGGCCCGCGTAGACGAGCGAGGCTCCCGACCCCAGCAGCGGGGCGGCGGCGCCGACGGCCCGGCGCAGCAGCTCGTCACTGCCGAGCTCCTCCTTGTACGCCATGCCCTCCTCGACGTCGTCGAAGGTCTTCCCGTCGAACAGGTCCGGGGTGTGCACGGTGTGCCCGGCGGCGCGCAGCCGGTCGGCGGCGGCGTGGACGGCGGGGCGCAGTCCGTAGACGGAGTGGAGGAGCAGGATCTGGGCCACGGTCGGACTTCCTTGCAGGGCGGGCGGAGACTCCCCCCATCATCGCTCATGGCCACCGGGTGGCCTCGCGCCCGCGCGGCGGTGGCGGAGGCCACGCGTCGGTGAAGCGGCGACGAACAGTCAGTCCGACCTATGGAGCGGCGCGTTACCGACCGGTAGCCTGTCCGCCGTGACTGACCTTGTCGATGACATGACCGCTGCCCGCCCGCACCGCCGCCAGGTGCTGAAGGCCACCGCGATCGTGGCGGGCGCCGCCGCCCTGCCGCTCGCCCTCGGCTCCGCGGCCTCGGCCGCGACCGCCCCGCAGTTCCTGCACGGCGTCGCCTCCGGCGACCCGCTCCCCGACGGCATCCTGCTCTGGACCCGGGTCACCCCGACCCCCGACGCCGTTCCCGGCTCCGCCACGGGCCCGGCCACCGAGGTCCGCTGGGAGCTCGCCACCGACAAGGGCTTCACCCGGATCGCGGCGAGCGGCACGGTGACCGCCACCGCCGCCTCCGACCACACCGTCAAGGCCGACGTCCGCGGCCTGACCCCGGACACCCTCTACTGGTACCGCTTCACCGCCGGCGCCGCCGTCTCCCCGGTCGGCCGCACCCACACCACCCCGGCCGCCGACGCCGCCCTCTCCCGTCTGCGCCTGGGCGTCGCGTCCTGCGCCAACTGGGAGGCCGGCTACTTCTCCGCCTACCGCCACCTCGCCGCCCGCGGCGACCTGGACGCCTTCCTCTTCCTCGGCGACTACATCTACGAGTACAAGACCGGCGAGTTCTGCGCCCGCGGCTCGGTCGTGCGCCCGCACGCACCCACCCACGAGATCCTCACCCTCGCCGACTACCGGACCAGGCACGGCCGCTACAAGACCGACGAGGACCTCCAGGGGCTGCACGCGCAGGTCCCGACCATCGCGATCTGGGACGACCACGAGTTCGCCAACGACGCCTGGTCCGGCGGCGCCGAGAACCACACCCCCGGCACCGAGGGCGACTGGGCCGACCGGATGGCCGCCGCCAAGCAGGCCTACTTCGAGTGGATGCCGGTCCGCCCGTCGATCGCCGGCACCACCTACCGCCGCCTGCGCTACGGCAAGCTCGCCGACTTCCACCTGATGGACCAGCGCTCGTTCCGCTCGGAGCAGGTCAAGGTCGGCAACGGCGACGTCGACTCGGCCGACCGCAGCATCACCGGTCGCGCCCAGATGGACTGGCTGAAGGCCGGGCTCACCGCCTCCGACACCACCTGGCGGCTGATCGGCAATGAGGTGATGATCTCCCCGGTCGCCTTCTTCTCGCTGCCGGACTACCTGCTGCGCCCGCTGGCCAAGCTGCTCGGCCTGCCGGGCGAGGGCCTCGCGGTCAACACCGACCAGTGGGACGGCTACACCCACGACCGCCGCGAGCTGCTCGGCCACCTCAGGACGAACGGCATCACCAACACCGTCTTCCTGACCGGTGACATCCACTCCGCCTGGGCGTCGGACGTCCCCAACGAGGCCGCCACCTACCCGCTCTCGGGCAGCGCGGCCACCGAGTTCGTGGTGACCTCGGTGACGTCGGACAACATCGACGACGTCCTCAAGGTCGCCCCGCAGACCCTCTCGCTGGTGGCGGCCGCGGCGATCAAGTCGGCCAACCCGCACGTCAAGTGGGTCGACCTGGACTCGCACGGCTACGGCGTCCTGGACATCACCCCGAGCCAGACCCAGATGGACTACTACGTCCTCTCCGACCGCACCCGCAAGGACGCCACCACCAAGTGGACGCGCTCCTACCGCACCCGTTCCGGCACCCAGCAGATCGAGCGGGTCTACTCTCCCGTCAAGTAGGCCGCGCCCCGGAGGGGGTACGCCACCCAGGGCGTACCCCCTCCGCAGAGGCCCTTCCGCAGGCTCCTCAGGACACCACGTCCTTGCGCGCGAACCCGCGGAACGCCAGCGCCAGCAGCACCACCGCGTAGGAGAGCGACAGCGAGACGCCCTGCACCATGCCGCCCCACTCCAACTGCGGCTGCAGGGCGTCCGCCCAGGCGTACTGCCAGTGCGCGGGAAGCCATTCCCGCAGGTCGCCGAGGGCGGTGACGGCGTCCAGCACCCCGGTGACGATGGAGGCGAACACCGCGCCGCCGACCGCGCCCAGCGGCGCGTCGGTCGCGGTGGAGAGCCAGAACGCCAGCGCCGCGATCACGACCTCGCTGAGGAACACGAACGCCACCGCGAGCGCCAGCCGCGGCAGTGCCTCCGTCGCCGACAGGGTCGCGCCGGTGGGCAGCTTCAGGTCCCCCCAGCCGTACGCGGCGGTGCCGACCAGCAGCCCGATCGTCGGCAGCAGCACCACGGCCGCCGCCGAGAAGGCCAGCCCCACCACGAACTTGCGGGCCAGCAGCCGGGCCCGGGGCACCGGCGCGGCCAGCAGGTAGCGCAGCGAGGACCAGCTGGCCTCCGAGGCCACGGTGTCCCCGCAGAACAGCGCCACCGGGATCACCAGCAGGAAGCCGGTGCCCATGAAGAGCAGGGTGGTCGCGAAGTTCGGGCCGGAGGCGGTGGCCAGCTCGATGAAGCTGGTCCGGTCGGCCCGCCCCGGCGTGCCGCCGATCTGGAACGCCGCCAGGATCACGAACGGCATCGCGGCCAGCACCCCGCCGATCACCAGGGTGCGCCGGCGCCGCAGCTGGCGCAGGGCCTCGATCCGCAGCGGCAGCGTCCGCCCGGGCCGGTACCCGGGCGCGCGGTCCGGTGAGACGTGGTCCGGTGACACAGCGGCGCTCACGCCGCACCTCCGATCAGCGACAGGAACGCGTCCTCCAGCCGGCGGTGCGGTCCGGCCCGCTCCACCGGCACTCCCAGGCGCACCAGCTCGGCCAGCAGTTGGCTGGCCGCCATGCCGTCCAGCCGCACCAGCAGCCCGCCCTCGACCACCTCCACCGAGCCCACGCCGGCCAGCGCGCCCGCCTTGTCGGCGGCCACCGCCAGCTCCGACGGCCCGAACGAGGCGGGTGTGCCGATCAGCAGGTGCTCGCCCGCGCCGATGATCTCGGCGACGGCGCCCGCCGTGACCAGCCGGCCGCGGTCCATCACCACCAGGTCGGTGCAGCTCTGCTCGACCTCCGCCAGCAGGTGGCTGGAGACGATGACGGTCCGTCCGGCGGCGGCGTAGCGCACCATCACCTCGCGCATCTCACGGATCTGCGGCGGGTCGAGCCCGTTGGTCGGCTCGTCCAGGATCAGCAGGTCCGGCAGGCCGAGCATGGCCTGGGCGATGGCCAGGCGCTGCCGCATGCCCTGCGAGTAGGTCCGCACCGCCCGGTCCAGCGCCTCGCCGAGCCCGGCGATGGCGAGCGCCTCCGCCAGGTGCGCGTCCGCCTCCGGGCGGCCGGTGGCCTGCCAGTACAGCCGCAGGTTGGCCCGACCGCTCAGGTGCGGCAGGAACCCGGCGCCCTCGACGAAGGCCCCGACCCGCGACAGCACCGGCGCGCCGGGCCGCACCAGGTGACCGAAGATCCTGATCTCGCCGGCGTCGGGCCGGATCAGGCCCATCAGCATCCTCAGCGTGGTGGTCTTGCCGGCGCCGTTGGGCCCGAGCAGCCCGAGCACCTGGCCCTGCTCCACCCGGAAGCCCACGTCCCGGACGGCGTACCGGTCGGTGGCGCCCTTGTAGCGCTTGCCGAGGCCGGTGATCTGCAGCGGCACCTCGGCCAGCGCCGGGTCGTAGGCCGGCCCGCGGGCGGTCCGGCCGCGTCGGCGCAGCCGCGGCAGGAGCAGCAGCGCGGCCGCCACGGCGACGGCGATCAGCGGCAGCACCCAGGTCCGGGCCGGCAGCGGGGTGGCCTCGGTGACCAGCTCGGCGACGGTCGGCGCGGTGACCGGGCCGGCCAGGGAGACCCGGTAGGTGGCCGGCTCGGCCGGCGAGGCGTACGCCAGGTCGGTCGCGGCGAGCACCAGCCGCAGCCGGTGCCCGGCGGCGAAGGTGTGGTCGACGGTGGGCAGCGCCACCGTGACGGTCCGGCCGCCGGGCGCGTCCGCGCCGGTCACCCGGAGCGGGGCGGACAGCTGCTGCGGCAGGGTCTGCTTGCCGTCCGGCGCGACGTCGTACAGCTTGGCGAAGAGCACCGCGTCCGGCCGGTCGGCCGCGACCTTCACCGTGACCGTCGGCTGCCCGGTCAGGTGCAGTTGCCCGTCCAGCGGCGCCGAGTCGAACCCGGCGTACTGACCGGGGAAGTCGAGCGAGAGCCCGGCCCCGAGCGAGGCGGCCTGGCTGAGCGCGCCGATGCCGGGCAGCGCGGAGATGTTGGGCGGCGCGCCGCCGGGCGGGTTGGCGAAGGTCTGCTCGGCGCCCGCCTTGCCGCCGGTCAGCTCCACCTGCCGCGAGCCGGTGCCCGCCAGACCGGGGTAGGCGTCGGCGGAGGCGCCGCGCAGCACGGCCTGGAAGCCGGTGGAGTCGACCCCGCCGGTGCGGGTCACCCGGAACGCCGGCCCGGTGGAGCCGGGCGGGTCCTGCCCGGCCGGCTCCTTCAGGTACCGGTCGAACCAGGCACCGACCCGGTCGTCCACCCGGGCGCTGGTGTCGGTGCCGCCGTCGTGCCCGCCCGCGAACCAGTCCACCGCGACCGGCGCGCCGTTGGCCGCGACCGCCCGGGCGATCGCATCGCCCTGGTCGAGCGGGAACAGCGAGTCCTGCTGGCCCTGGACGACCAGGGTGGGCGCCTTGAGCCGCCCGGCCACCGAGGACGGGCTGGAGCGGTCCAGCAGGGCCACGGCTTCCGGATCGGCGTGACCGGCGGTCGCCACCCGGTCGTACATCCGGCAGAGCTCGTCCAGGAAGCGGCCGCAGCCGACCGTCGCGTCCGCCGAATCGCCCGGGGCCTGCTGCGGCCCGGTGCCACCGCGCGGGGCCTCGCCCGAGGGGCCGAGGTCCCCCGCCGAGCCGGTGGTGAAGAAGATGCCGGCCCAGAGCTTCTTGAACACGCCGTCCACCGCGCCCGAGCCCCGCACGCCCTGCGGGAACAGCGCGTCGGCCAGGTTCCACCAGGTGATCTGGCTGGCCACCGCGTCGATCCGGCTGTCGTACGCGGAGCCGAGCAGCGACACCGCCCCGCCGTACGAGGCACCGGTGATGCCGACCCGCGGGTCGCCCGGCCCGTCGAGGCGCACCTCGGGCCGCTGGGCCAGCCAGTCGACCAGGTGCCGGACGTCCTCGACCTCGCGGTCGGGGGCGTTGAGGCCGATCCGGCCGCCCGAGTGGCCGAAGCCGCGCGCCGACCAGGTCAGCACCGCGTAGCCCTGCCGGGCGAGCTGCTGGGCGCGCTCGCGCTCACCCTCCTTGGAACCGCCGAAGCCGTGGGCGAGCAGGACCGCCGGTCGGGGGCCCGTCCCGGTCGTGAAGAACGAGGTGTCCAGCTGGACCGTGGCGTCGCTGCCGGGCGTCTCCGGCATGCTGAGGAAACGATCCTCCTGCCGGACGGGCTCGTCCCCGCCGGCGGCCACCGCCACCGCCGTGCCGGCTCCGGCCACCACCACCAGGGCCACCACCGCGGCCAGCACTCTTCGTCCGACAGCCGTTCCGCGGCCGCGCCACCGGCGCCACGCCCCACCGAGCTCCATGGTCGGTGATCGTATCCGCCGTGCCGGTAGGCGTCCGATAAGGCCGCCCGGGCCGGGCCGTGCCGAGACGCCCGATTCATCCGACTATGCCCGGGTATCGTCCGCCCGTCCCATCCCACCGCCCGACGACGAGGCGTCTGTGCTCCGGCCGCTGTGCTCCGGCCGCTGATCGCCCTGCTCGCCGCCATCG
The DNA here is from genome assembly GCF_055561235.1 of Kitasatospora sp. NPDC022856. Taxonomy (NCBI): domain Bacteria; kingdom Bacillati; phylum Actinomycetota; class Actinomycetes; order Kitasatosporales; family Streptomycetaceae; genus Kitasatospora; species Kitasatospora sp. NPDC022856. The sequence goes on from NZ_JBVHHE010000001.1 coordinate 144,732, forward strand.
CCGCCACCCTGGTGATCGGCCGGATCGTCGACCAGGTCCTCCAGCGCGTCGCCGCGAGCCATCCGGACGACGCCGTCTGGGCACTGCTGCGCCGCTGCCGGATCCCCCTGCAGCTGGGGGCCGGGTCGGCGCTGACGCTCGCCGCCGCCCCGCGGGAGCGGATCTTCCACCGGCACGACGACGGCCTGCACCACCTGGTGCCGCTGTTCCTGCTCGGCTCCGTCGGCCGGCTCACCGTCCGGGTGGTGGCGGCCGGCCTGGAGGCGGAGCTCAGCCGGTACGAGCCGGCGCCGACGACTGCGCACGGAGGAGCACCCCGGTCCCGGCGCGACCCGGGACCGGGAGCGGCCCTAGAGCACCCGGGTCATGGTCCGGTGCGGGATCCCGGCGTCGTCGTAGACCGGCCCCTCCGCCGTGTAGCCGAGCCGCTCGTAGAAGCCCAGCGCCTGCACCTGCGCGTGCAGCTCGACCTCACGGGCGCCCCGCCCGCGCCCGGCCGCCTCGACGGCGCGGACCAGCTCGGCGCCCAGCCCGGTGCCGCGCGCCGCCTTCACCACCGCGAGCCGGCCGAGCAGCACCCGGCCCGCCGTCCCGCCGGTGAGGGCGAGCGCCTGCGGGCCGTGGATCAGCCGGGCGGTGCCGAGCGGCTCGCCCTCCGGGCCGACCGCCAGCAGGTGCTCGGAGGTCGCGTCGAGGTCGTCGTACTCCAGTTCCTCGGGCACGCCCTGCTCGGCGATGAACACCTCGTGCCGGACGCCCCGCACCAGTGCCAGGTCGTCCGCGCCCTCGGCCACCCGGATCCGCGCCGCGAAGGAGCTCATGTCAGCTCTCCGCCGAGATGATGTCCAGCGCCCTGCGCAGGTCCTCGGGGTACTCGCTGCCGAACTGCACCCACTCGCCGTCGGCCGGGTGCTCGAAGGCGAGCGAGACCGCGTGCAGCCACTGCCGGGTCAGCCCGAGCCGCTTGGCCAGCGTCGGGTCGGCGCCGTAGGTCAGGTCGCCCACGCAGGGGTGGCGCAGCGCCGACATGTGCACCCGGATCTGGTGGGTCCGGCCGGTCTCCAGCTTGATGTCCAGCAGCGAGGCGGCCCGGTAGGCCTCGATGAGGTCGTAGTGGGTGACGGAGGGCTTGCCCTCCTGGATGACCGCCCACTTCCAGTCGGAGCTGGGGTGGCGCCCGATCGGCGCGTCCACGGTGCCGCTCATCGGGTCCGGGTGGCCCTGCACCAGCGTGTGGTACTTCTTCTCGGTCACCCGGTCGTGGAACTGGCGCTTGAGGTCGGTGTAGGCGCGCTCGGACTTGGCGACCACCATCAGCCCGGAGGTGCCCACGTCGAGCCGGTGTACGACGCCCTGGCGCTCCGCGGCGCCCGAGGTGGAGATCCGGTAGCCGGCCGCGGCCAGGCCGCCGATCACGGTCGGACCGGTCCAGCCGGGGCTGGGGTGGGCGGCGACGCCGACCGGCTTGTCGACGAGCACGATGTCCTCGTCGTCGTGGACGATGCGCATGCCCTCGACATGCTCGGCGACGATCCGCACGGGCGCGGCGGGGGCCGGGATCTCGACCTCCAGCCAGGAGCCGGCGGTGACCCGGTCCGACTTGCCGGCCAGGGCGCCGTCGAGCGTCACCTTGCCGTCGGCTGCCAACTCGGCGGCCTTCGTCCGGGAGAAACCGAACATCCGGGCGAGGGCGGCGTCGAGACGCTCGCCCTCCAGGCCGTCGGGTACGGGGAGGCTGCGGATCTGCGCTGCGGTACTCACCCGTACGAGTATGCCGGACGCGGGAGCCGCCCCTTACGCGGTCGGGCCGGGCCGGTCCCCGCCGGCGTCGCCCTCGGCCGCCCCGTCCTTGCCGCCCGCGCCCTTGCCGGCCGGCTGGTGGACGGTGCCGTCCGGGTTGCTGCCGCGGAAGGAGAGCAGCACCACCAGGATGCCGCCGCAGACGATCGCCGAGTCGGCGAGGTTGAAGACGGCGAAGTGCTGGACGGAGATGAAGTCCACGACGTGGCCGCGGAAGGCGCTCGGCGAGCGGAACAGCCGGTCGGTCAGGTTGCCCAGCGCCCCGCCGAGCAGCAGCCCGAGCGCGATCGCCCAGGGGAGGCTGTACAGCCGGCGGGCGATCCGCCAGATGACCACGATGACCGACGCCGCGATCACGGTGAAGACGATGGTCAGCGCCTGGCCCATGCCGAACGCGGCGCCGGAGTTGCGGATCACCTGGAAGGTCACCACGTCGCCGATCACCTTGATCGCCGCGTGGTTCTCCAGGCGGGCGACCACCAGCAGCTTGGTCCCCAGGTCGATCAGGAAGGCGACCAGCGCGACGCCCAGCAGGACACCGATCCGCCGGCGCCCCTTCGGTGCCTCCTGCTCGACCGGAGCGGTCACCTCACCGGGCTCGGCCACGGCCTCCTCCAGGGCTTCGGCGGGGGTCGGGACGGACTCGTCCCGCGTCTGGGGGGAACCTTGCGTACTGATGATCCGCTCCGCTGCCGATGAGGGTCCCCCGGGGCCGAAGGTCGGGGGAGAGTGGGCCGGTGGTCGCCGACCTCGACGAGTCAGGCGACGTTACGGGGTCGAGCGTACGGCAAGCCCGACCCCCCGCGTCGCCCCGGTCAGCGGCGTTCCTGCTTGGCCTTGCACTGGACGCAGAGCGTCGCCCGGGGGAAGGCCTGCATGCGGGCCTTGCCGATGGCCTGGCCGCAGGACTCGCAGGTCCCGAAGCCGACGCCCTCCAGTCGGCCCAGGGCCCGCTCGACCTGCGCGAGGCTGTCCCTGGCGTTGTTGGCCAGCGCCAGCTCGCTCTCCCGCGAGATGTTCTTCGTACCGGCGTCGACCTGGTCGTCGCCGGCTCCGTCGTTGGAGTCCCGCATCAGCCCGGTGATCGCGGCCTCGGCGGCGCCGATCTCGTTCTGCAGCCGGTCCAGCTCGCTGATCAGCTCGGCGTGCAGTTCGTGCACCTCCTGCGAGGTCCACGGGTCCTCGCCCGGGCGGACGGGAAGCTCGGCCGGGTCCACGGCCTCCGCGCCGCCGCCGCGGACCGCCGCGGCGGGGGTGCGGGTGCGGCCGGGGGCCACGAGCGCGGAATCGTTGCTGGTCTTGTGCCGTGCGGTAGTGGTCACGGTCCCCTCCCCTGGTTCGCCTGCCACGGCCTTGCGGGCCCGCTTGGTGACGGTACCCGCGCCGGTTGCCTCATCAGCCATGGCTTCGACCCCATCTACGAACGAATCGAGCCGCCGGTTCCCGGCGGCCTCCAGTGCCGGAACGATAATCCCCATCAAAACCGGTCACAACATGACATACCGACGCCTCACAATGATCCCACCCAGGCAGCCGTCACAACCGCCCCGCCCCGCGCGCTGACCTGAGTTGTGCCCAGAACACCCCCGCCTAACCGCCTCCGCGCGCCGTCGCGGCGGCGGACAAACCGACTTGCGGCTGCCGATAGACTGGGCCGGCAAGGCGCAGATGGGACGAGTACCGACGTACGCAGCCACCAGCGACCCGGGGACGGTGCGAGCCCGGGGGTGTGCGCGGCGGGAAGATCACCCCGGAGCCGCCGGAAGAACGGCCGCTGGTCAGCCCAGCGGCCCGGTAGAACCGGCAGCAAGCCCAAACAAGAGGGTCGCAGCAGCACCGCGGCCAAGGAGGGTGGTACCGCGGGGCGGCTCGCCGTCTCGTCCCTCCGTCGGATCCAGCCGATATCCGCCGGAGGTTTGACACCGCGATGACCACCTACAACGCCGTCCCCGCACAGGTGGACCTGCCTGCCCTCGAACACCAGATCCTCTCCTTCTGGCAGGACAGCAAGATCTTCCAGCGCAGTCTGGAGCAGTCCGAGGGCCGCCCCGAGTGGGTGTTCTACGAGGGCCCGCCGACCGCCAACGGCATGCCCGGCGCCCACCACATCGAGGCCCGCGTCTTCAAGGACGTCTTCCCCCGCTACCGGACGATGAAGGGCTACCACGTCGCCCGCAAGGCCGGCTGGGACTGCCACGGCCTCCCCGTCGAGCTGGCCGTCGAGAAGGAGCTGGGCTTCTCCGGCAAGCAGGACATCGAGGCGTACGGCATCGCCGAGTTCAACGCCAAGTGCCGCGAGTCGGTGACCCGCCACACCGACGCCTTCACCGAGCTCACCACCCGGATGGGCTACTGGGTCGACCTCGACGACGCCTACCGGACGATGGACCCGTCCTACGTCCAGTCGGTCTGGTGGTCGCTCAAGCAGATCTTCGACAAGGGCCTGCTGGTCCAGGACCACCGGGTCGCCCCCTGGTGCCCGCGCTGCGGCACCGGCCTGTCCGACCACGAGCTGGCCCAGGGCTACGAGACTGTCGTCGACCCCTCGGTCTTCGTCCGCTTCCCGCTCACCTCCGGCCCGCTGGCCGGCGGGGCCGCGCTGCTGGTCTGGACGACCACGCCGTGGACCCTGGTCTCCAACACCGCCGCCGCCGTCCACCCCGAGGTCACCTACGTGGTGGCCACCGACGGCACCGAGCGGCTGGTCGTCGCGGAGCCGCTGCTGGCCAAGGCGCTCGGCGAGGGCTGGGAGGCCACCGGCGAGTCCTTCACCGGCGCCGAGATGGAGCGCTGGGCGTACCGCCGCCCCTTCGACCTGGTCGAGATCGAGGACGCGCACTACGTCCTCAACGCCGACTACGTCACCACCGAGGACGGCACCGGCATCGTCCACCAGTCCCCCGCCTTCGGCGCGGACGACCTCGCGACCTGCCGCCGCTACGGCCTGCCGGTGGTCAACCCGGTGCTCGCCGACGGCACCTTCGCGCCCGAGGTCCCGCTGGTCGGCGGCCAGTTCTTCAAGAAGGCCGACGAGGCCCTGGTCACGGACCTCCAGGAGCGCGGCCTGCTCTTCCGCCACCTGCCGTACGAGCACAGCTACCCGCACTGCTGGCGCTGCCACACCGCGCTGCTCTACTACGCGCAGCCGTCCTGGTACATCCGGACCACCGCCGTCAAGGACGCGATGATCCGCGAGAACGAGGCCACCAACTGGTACCCGGAGACGGTCAAGCACGGCCGCTTCGGCGACTGGCTGAACAACAACATCGACTGGGCGCTCAGCCGCAACCGCTACTGGGGCACCCCGCTGCCGATCTGGCGCTGCGAGGAGAACCACCTCACCTGCGTCGGCTCGCTGGCCGAGCTCTCCGAGCTCACCGGCACCGACCAGAGCGGCCTGGACCCGCACCGCCCCTACATCGACGACGTCACCTTCGCCTGCCGCGAGTGCTCCGGCACCGCCACCCGGGTGCCCGAGGTGATCGACGCCTGGTACGACTCCGGCTCGATGCCCTTCGCCCAGTACGGCTACCCGTACCAGAACAAGGAGCTCTTCGAGAAGCGCTACCCGGCGCAGTTCATCTCGGAGGCGATCGACCAGACCCGCGGCTGGTTCTACACGCTGATGGCCGTCGGCACCCTGGTGTTCGACAGGAGCAGCTACCAGAACGTCGTCTGCCTGGGCCACATCCTGGCCGAGGACGGCCGCAAGATGTCCAAGCACCTGGGCAACATCCTGCAGCCGATCCCGCTCATGGACCAGCACGGCGCGGACGCGGTGCGGTGGTTCATGGCGGCCGGCGGTTCGCCCTGGTCGGCCCGCCGGGTCGGCCACGGCACCATCCAGGAGGTGGTCCGCAAGACCCTCCTCACCTACTGGAACACCGTGGCCTTCCAGGCCCTGTACGCCCGCACCTCCGGCTGGGCGCCGTCCGCGAGCGACCCGGCCCCGGCGGCGCGGCCGCAGCTGGACCGCTGGGTGCTCTCCGAGCTGAACACCCTGGTCCGCGAGGTCGACGCGGCCTTCGAGGCGTACGACACCCAGCGCGCCGGCAAGCTGCTCTCCGGCTTCGTCGACGACCTCTCCAACTGGTACGTCCGCCGCGGCCGCCGCCGCTTCTGGCAGGGCGACGCCGCCGCGCTCGCCACCCTGCACGAGGCGCTGGAGACGGTCACCCGGCTGATGGCCCCGCTGACGCCGTTCATCACCGAGCGGGTCTGGCAGGACCTCGTCGTCCCGGTCGCCCCGCAGGCCCCGGCCTCGGTCCACCTGGCGGGCTGGCCGGAGGCGGACGAGGCGCTGATCGACGCCGACCTCTCGCGCCACATGGCGCTGGTGCGCCGGCTGGTCGAGCTGGGCCGGGCCACCCGCGCCGAGTCCGGCGTGAAGACCCGTCAGCCGCTCTCCCGCGCGCTGATCGCCGCCCAGGGCTGGGAGGAGCTGCCGGCCGACCTGCGCGCGCAGATCGCCGAGGAGCTCAACGTCTCCACCCTGGAGTCGCTGGCCGAGGTCGGCGGCTCGCTGGTCGACACCACCGCCAAGGCGAACTTCCGGGCGCTCGGCAAGCGCTTCGGCAAGGGCGTGCAGGACGTGGCCAAGGTGGTCGCGGCCGCCGACGCCGCGGTGCTCGCCGCCGAGCTGCGCGCCACCGGCAGCACCGGGGTGGAGCTGAACGGCGAGCGGATCGAGCTGGGCCCGGACGAGGTGATCATCACCGAGACCCCGCGCGAGGGCTGGGCGGTCGCCAACGAGTCCGGTGCCACCGTCGCCCTCGACCTGGCCATCACCCCGGAGCTCAAGCGCCTCGGCATCGCCCGCGACGCGATCCGGCAGATCCAGGAGGCCCGGAAGAACTCCGGCCTGGAGGTCTCCGACCGGATCGTGCTGCGCTGGCAGGCCGCCTCCGACGAGACCACCGAGGCGATCACCGAGCACGGCCCGCTGGTCGCCGAGGAGGTGCTGGCCACCGACTTCGCGGCGGGCGCCGCCGACTGGGAGTCCGAGACCTTCTCGGACGAGGGCCTCGGCCTGACCTTCCGGCTCCGCAAGGCCTGACCCGCACGGCCCGACCCGTCGGGCCCGACCCGCACGGCGAAGCCGCCGCCGCCCCACCCGGGGTGGCGGCGGCCTCGCCGTCTCCGGAGCCCGCGCCCCGGCGCCCGGTCGCACCGGCGCTCACCCGGGCGGGCACACCGACGAGGGCGCCCCCGTCATGACCCGGAAGTCACGGCAGGGGCGCCCTCGAAATGCCTGGCTACAACCTCAGTTGTCGCCGTCCTCGTCGATCAGGAAACCGCGCATCGGCGCCGGCGCCTGCTGCATCGGCTGCGGCGGCTGCGGGCGGACGGCGGCCATCGGCTGCGTCATCCCGGCCGGCTGCATCTGCGGGGCACCGGAGTTGCCACCGGAGGACTGCCCGCCGAAGCTCGGCGCACCGTTGTTGCCGCCGAAGGAGCTCTGGCCGCCGAACGAGGGCTGGTTCCCGCCGAAGGACGGTTGGTTGCCACCGAAGCTCGGAGCACCCCCGCTCATCGCGGACGCACCGGCCGGAGCCATCGACGACGCGGCCGGCGGCAGCGAGGCGGTGGCCGGGATGCGCGGCGGAGCGAGCGAGTCGTCCGCCTGCGACTCCAGCTGGCGCAGCTGGGTCTCCAGGTAGGACTTCAGACGCGTGCGGTACTCACGCTCGAACGCCCGCAGGTCCTCGACCTTGCGCTCCAGCGTGGCCCGCGCGGACTCCAGGGAGCCCATCGCGACGCGGTGCTTCTCCTGCGCGTCCCGCTCCAGGGCGTCGGCCTTGGCACGGGCGTCGCGCTCCAGACCCTCGGCCCGGCTGCGCGCCTCGCCGACGATCTTGTTGGCCTCGGAACGGGCCTCCGAGATCGCCTGGTCCGCGGTCTGCTGGGCGAGCGCCAGCACGCGGGCCGCGCTGTCGCCGCCGGGGCCCTGCTGCTGCTGCATCGGAGCGCCCATCGGGCCGCCCATCTGCTGCGGCTGGCCCATCGGGCCGCCCATCTGCTGCATCTGCTGCTGGCCCATGCCCTGGCCCATCGGGTTGCCCATCTGCTGCGGGCCACCCGGACCGCCCATGGGCTGGAGCATCTGACCGCCCATCGGCTGCACCAGCTGCTGCTGGCCGCCCATGGTCTGGTTCATCTGCTGCTGCTGGCCGCCCATCGGGCCGCCCTGGCCGGACGGGAGCTGCGGGGCACCGGACGGCAGGCCGAGGGGCTGGTTGCCCATCTGCTGCTGCTGCTGCGGGCCGCCCATCTGCTGCGGACCGCCGGGGCCGCCCATCTGCTGCGGGCCGGGGCCCTGCTGCTGTCCGGGCACCGGCGGGCCGGATATGGCGGCCGGCACCGGGGCGCCGGGACGCGAGTCCTGCGGCGGCTCCTTGCGCATGTTGGCCTGGTTCTGCGCGGCGGCACGGGTCGCGGCGGCCAGCTTGGCGCGCAGGTCCTCGTTCTCGCGGAGGAGGCGGGTCAGCTCCGCCTCGACCTCGTCGAGGAAGGCATCGACCTCGTCCTCGTCATAGCCTTCGCGCAGGCGGACGGTCGTGAACTGCTTGTTCCGAACGTCCTCGGGGGTCAATGGCATCTCTTCACCTCAACGTGATCGTCGGCACACCGGCATCCTGTCGCATCGCTCACCTACGACTAGGGCCGCACAAGCGAGATCAGGACATACACAATGATCATCAGTACGAAGAAGGACAGGTCGAGCGCCACGCCCCCGAGACGCAACGGCGGAATGAACCGCCGAAGAAGCTTGAGCGGCGGATCCGTGACAGTGTACGTGGCCTCCAGGACCAGGACCATGGCCTTGCCGGGCCGCCACGAACGTGCGAACTGGAAGACCCAGTCCATCACCAGCCGCACAAGCAGGAACACCAGGAAGACGGTCAGCGCGTAATAGAGCACCGCCCACACGATCCCCATCGCGCTTCCCTCTCCCCGGTTCTCGGCCCTTCGGCCGTGCCGCCTGTCACTAACTCACTGTCGATCAGATCCACACGTAAAGTCGTGGCCGGGTCAGCTCTGGTTGAAGAACCCACCCTCGGCGATCCGAGCCTTGTCCTCCGCCGTGACATCGACGTTAGCAGGCGACAGCAGGAACACCTTCTGTGTCACGCGCTCGATACTGCCGTGCAGACCGAAGACGAGTCCAGCGGCGAAGTCTACGAGCCGCTTGGCATCGGTGTCGTCCATCTCGGTGAGATTCATGATCACCGGGGTCCCGCCACGGAACTGTTCCCCGATCGTACGGGCCTCGTTGTAGGTCCGGGGGTGCAGCGTGGTGATGCGGTAGGGCTCTCGTTCGTTCACTACCTTGGGCATGATCACCGGGGCGCTCTTCTCCAGGTTGTGGCGGCGTTCGGGTGTGATGGACGACACTGGGGCCATCCTCGGGGTCTCCTGGCGGATCGGGACCGCGGCCGGGACCGGCTGCGGCGTGATCGAGGAGACCGGGGCGGGTGCCGCGGCGGGCCGGGGGATGTCCTCCGTCCGCCCCGTTCGGATCGGCTCGGGGTCCGCGTCGTAGTCGTCGTCGGGGTCGTACCCCTGGCCGTCGTACGTCTCGTCCTCCACGAGGCCGAGGTAGACCGCCATCTTGCGCATTGCGCCGGCCATGCTCCTGTCTCCTCCGCTCATGCCCACCTCGCTGTCCGCGCGGTGGTCGCTTCGCGAACGCGCGCCTCTCGATGGTCGCTCGCCCTGCCCGCTCCGTGGTGGACCGGCTCCGTACCGACGGCCGGGCCGTCCGGCCCCGGCTGCGGATTCCGCGGTCCGCCCACGACGAGCCGACGGGCCGACGGCCGGTCAGAACTCGTGGGTGGGGGCCGCGGAGCTACGATCCACGGTTCGCCAGCGCTCTGGAAAGCTGCTAGCTTCTGTCCTATTTTGTCCTGCAGTCTGATCTACTACCCGGTGACGTTACCCGAGGGGTGACCGCACTCCGAGTACCGCCGTTCCGACGCGCACATGTGTCGCCCCGGCGGCAACGGCCTGCTCCAGGTCACCGCTCATTCCTGCGGAAACCATGGTGGCAGCAGGATGGGCCGCCCGTACGGCGGTTGCGATTTCCGTCAACCGCTCGAAGGCCCGGGCCGGATCGCCGGCGAGCGGACCGGAGAGGGGAGCGACGGTCATCACACCGTCCAGTCGCAGCCCGGGCGCGTCGGCGATCGCGTCGGCCAGCGCCTCGACCTCCGACGGGGTCGCCCCGGCCCGGCCCTCGCCCTCGCCGTGCTCCTTCTCCAGCGCGACCTGCACCAGGCAGCCCAGCTCGGGCCGCTCGGCCTTGAGCACCGCCGCGGAGAGCGACTCCACCAGCCGCGGCCGGTCCACCGAGTGCACGTGGTTCGCGTACCGGACCACCGAGCGGACCTTGTTGGTCTGCAGCTGGCCGACGAAGTGCCAGTCCAGCGGAAGGTTTCTGCACTGCTCCGCCTTGGGCGCCGCGTCCTGGTCGCGGTTCTCCGCGACGTCGGTGACGCCCAGTGCGGCCAGCAGTGCGCTGTCCTGCGCCGGGTAGGTCTTGGTGACGACGATCAGCCGCACCTCGTCACGCGCCCGCCCCGCGGCCGCGCAGGCGTCGGCGATCCGGCGTTCGACCACGTCGAGGTTGGTCCCGAGTTCCTCGTACCGGGCCCGCTGGCCCGGCGTCAGGGCGGCGAGGAAATCCGCACCGCCCGGGAACGGTCCGTAGATGTCGTTCGTCATGAGTGATCAGAGCCCAACCAGACGTAGCTCGCGAGCCGGCCCGTGCGCCGCTCGCGGCGATAGGAGTAGTGATCGGCGGATTCGAGGGTGCAGACCGATGATCGCACCAACTCGGTGACGCCCGCAGCGGTCAGCTGCGCCGCCACTCCCTCCGGCACGTCCAGGGCCGGGGTGCCCCAGGAGGTCTCGGCGTGCGCGGCCGGCACCAGCCGGGCCACCTCCGCACGCAGTTCCGCCGGCACCTCGTAGCAGCGGCCGCAGACCGCGGGCCCGGTCGCGGCGGTGATCCGCCCCGGCTCGGCGCCCAGCTCCACCATCGCCCGGACCGCCGCCGGCACCACCCCGGCCGCGAGCCCGGGCCGGCCCGCGTGGGCCGCGCCCACCACGCCCGCCACCGGATCGGCCAGCAGGACGGGCGTGCAGTCCGCGGTCAGCACCGCCAGCGCCAGCGGCCGGTCGGTGACCACCGCGTCGACGGTCGGCGCCTCCCCCGCGGACTGGCGCCGCGTCACCACGGCCACCTCCGCGCCGTGGACCTGGTTCATCCAGACCACGTCCGCCGGGTCGAGGCCCAGCGCGCCGGCCGCGATCGCCCGGTTGCGCCGGACGGCGGCCGGGTCGTCCCCCACCGCGCCGCCGAGGTTCAGCTCCCCGTACGGCGAAGTGCTCACCCCGCCCCACCGGTCGGTGAAGGCGAAGTGAGCACCGTTGCGTACTGCGTGATCGACCACTGCTTACTTCAGGAAGTCCGGCACGTCGAGCTCCTCGGCGGGGCTCTCCACGTACGGCTGGCGGGCCGGCTGCACCTGCGGCGGCACCGGAGCGGCGGTCGTGGTGGCCGGGCTCTCCGTCGAACGCGCCGGGGCGTCGCCCTCGGAGCGGGCCGTCACCGACCCGATGCTCCCGTAGGAGGGCCGGGTCGCCGGGCGCTCGGGGGCGGCCGGCGGCGGCGTGGCCGGGGTGGCCTTGACCACCGGGTCGCGGACGATCGCCGGGGGCTGGCCGCCGTCGAAGCCGGCCGCGATCACGGTGACCCGCACCTCGTCGCCGAGCGCGTCGTCGATCACCGCACCGAAGATGATGTTGGCCTCGGGGTGCGCGGCCTCGCTGACCAGCTGGGCGGACTCGTTGATCTCGAACAGGCCGAGGTCGGAGCCGCCGGAGATGGAGAGCAGCACGCCGCGGGCGCCGTCGATCGAGGCTTCCAGCAGCGGCGAGGAGATCGCCATCACGGCGGCCGCCTTGGCGCGGTCCTCGCCCCGGGCCGAACCGATGCCCATGAGCGCCGAACCGGCCTCCGACATGACGGACTTGACGTCCGCGAAGTCGAGGTTGATCAGACCGGGGGTGGTGATCAGGTCGGTGATGCCCTGGACGCCGGAGAGCAGCACCTGGTCGGCGGAGCGGAACGCGTCCAGCACGCTGACCTGGCGGTCCGAGATGGACAGCAGGCGGTCGTTGGGGATCACGATGAGGGTGTCGACCTCTTCGCGCAGGCCGGCGATGCCGTCCTCGGCCTGGTTCGCGCGGCGACGGCCCTCGAAGGTGAAGGGGCGGGTGACCACGCCGATGGTCAGCGCGCCGAGCGAGCGGGCGATGTTGGCGACGACCGGCGCGCCGCCCGTGCCGGTACCACCGCCCTCGCCCGCGGTCACGAAGACCATGTCGGCCCCCTTGAGGACCTCCTCGATCTCCTCGCGGTGGTCCTCGGCGGCCTTGCGGCCGACCTCGGGGTTGGCGCCGGCGCCGAGGCCCCGGGTGAGTTCACGGCCCACATCGAGCTTGACGTCGGCGTCGCTCATCAGGAGGGCCTGCGCATCGGTGTTGATCGCGATGAACTCGACGCCCTTGAGACCGACCTCGATCATCCGGTTGATGGCGTTGACACCACCGCCGCCGATGCCGACAACCTTGATGACTGCGAGGTAGTTCTGCGGTGCTGCCACGTCGAAGGCCTCTCGCCTCGAATTTCCGGGTCGGCCGGCCCCCTGTGGGGTGCCGTACCGACGGATGTCGATGGGTAGGGAGCCTGGTTTCTGACTGAATGTCCGAAATGCCGACCGCCGACCCCAACCCTAAACTTGACGTTTAGGGTTAGTGCTGTGCCTCCGTCACATCACCAGGAAGCACAGTCTGGTGACACAGGACACTAGGTGGCCCCGGGCACGTGTTTCAACGAACACGCCGAGCTTCCCTTTTTCTTTTGAGCCTATGTGATCATCAACCAGCTTATGAAACCGGGGTGACCACCAAGGGTCGGGCCGTCACCGAAAGGCGTCAACCCCTCCCCCAGGGAGAGAACCTACCGGATCATCCCGACACCGCCGGCGCGTCCGGCGCACTGACGTCGAAGTTCGTACCCTTCTGACTCATCAGTGCCACCAGCACCCGGGCTTTTCGATCGATCTGGTCCGGACTCCCCCAGCGGACCGTGGCACCCCCGCTGAGCTGCAGCTGGATGTCGTCGTAGGAGTGCACCAGCACCGCCCCGGCCCGTTGCCGGACCTCGGCGGGCAGCCCGGCGGCTACCGCCACCGCCCCCTGGACCAACTGCGGACGGGAAATCACCCCGGCCGCGTCGTTCGCCTGCTGACTGAGCCGCAGTTCGACCACCGGCACTCCGGCCGGGGCGGCGTCCTCGGTGGCGAAGCTCACGCCACCTGCGTCCACCTGGGTGAATCTGCCGTCGTCCCCCTTGACGGCGGCCACCGCGGTGCGCTGGGTGATCTTCACCCGCAGGGTGTGCGGCCAGCCCCGCCAGACCTCGGCCCGGGCCACCCGCGGGATCGCCTCCACCCGCCGGGTGGCGGCGTCCAGGTCGACCCGGGCCAGCGGACCGGCGCCGACCGTGCCGATCGCCGCGCGGACCTGGTCGACCGTCAGCCGGTCGTCCTGCACCCCCTGCACCGCGACGCTGCGCACGTCCAGGGCCGAGGAGAGGAAGACCAGCCAGGCCAGCCCGCCCAGCACCGAGGCGCCGAGCGCGGCCAGCACCGCGATGCCCCGCCGGGAGAGCCGGAGCCGGGGCGAGTACTCCTCGTCCCCGAACTCCACCTCCTCCCGCGGGTACCCCCGGCCGGAGGCCGGGGGTTGATCGGCGGGCCGACCGTCAGCCACGGCGGCGGCCGCCCCTGGCGGCCTCGATCGCTTCGTAGACCATGCCGACCAGCAGGTCGTCGGCGTCCCGGCGGCCGAACTCGGCGGCGGCCCGGCTCATGTCCCAGAGCCGCTGCGGGTCGGTGAGCACCGGCAGGACGTTCTGCAGGACCCACTCCGGGGTCAGTTCCGCGTCGTCGACCAGCAGCCCGCCGCCGGCCTTGACCATCGGCTGGGCGTTCAGCCGCTGCTCGCCGTTGCCGATCGGCAGCGGGACGAAGGCGGCCGGCAGACCCACCGCCGCCAGCTCGGCCACCGTCATGGCGCCGGCCCGGCAGAGCATCAGGTCGGCGGCGGCGTACGCGAGGTCCATCCGGTCCACGTACGGCACGGCGCGGTAGGGCGGCATCCCGGGGATGTCGTCCACCTGCGGCAGCTCGTTCTTCGGCCCGACCGCGTGCAGGATCTGCACGCCGTACTGCTGGAGCCGGGGCGCGATGGCGGTGACGGTCTCGTTGAGCCGGCGGGCGCCCTGCGAGCCGCCGGAGACCAGCAGCGTGGGCAGCCGCTGGTCGAGGCCGAAGTAGTGCCGGGCCTCCGGCCGGGCCGCGTTGCGGTCCAGGGTGGCGATGGTCCGGCGCAGCGGGATGCCGATGTACCGGGAGTCGCGCAGCTTGCTGTCCGGCGTGGAGACGGCGACGAAGTCGCTGTACCGGGCACCGATCTTGTTGGCCAGGCCGGGCCGGGCGTTGGCCTCGTGGACCACGATCGGCACCCCGGCCCGCTTGGCGGCCAGGTAGGCCGGCATCGCGACGTAGCCGCCGAAGCCGACCACGACATCCGCCTTGACCCGCTCGATGATCTCCTGGGCGGCCCGGACGGTGCCGCGCAGCCGGCCCGGGACGGTGATCAGCTCGGGGGTGGGCTTGCGGGGCAGCGGAACGGCCGGGATCAGCTCCAGGTGGTAGCCCCGCTCGGGCACCAGCCGGGTCTCCAGGCCGCGCTCGGTGCCCAGGGCGGTGATCCCGATGGACGGGTCGTGCCTGCGGAGGGCGTCCGCGAGGGCGAGGGCCGGCTCGATGTGACCGGCGGTCCCCCCGCCGGCGAGTACGACATGCACCGAAATTCACCGCTCCCTGCGTGCCGGCACCGGGGCCGGGCGCGCTGTGGTTCGTCGTCGTGGCAGCACCCGGGCCAGTCGTCTCCTGATCCGGGAGTTCTTGCTCCGGGCGGCCAGGGCCGCCTTCGCGCCCGAGGTGCTGCGCGCGAGGCACAGCAGCACACCGATCACGGACATGGCCGACAGCATGGCGGAACCGCCGTAGGAGAACAGCGGGAGCGGGACGCCCGCGATGGGCAGCAGTCCCAGTGCCGACCCCAGGTTGATCACGGCCTGCGCCATGATCCACGTGGTGGCGGCCCCCGCGGCGTACCTGACGAAGGGGTCCTTCGTACCGATGGCCACACGGATACCCGCGTAGCCTAGTGCCGCGAAGAGACCGATCACCGACAGCGTCCCCACCAGACCGAGTTCCTCGCCCGTCGTGGCGAAGATGAAGTCGGTGTGCGCCTCCGGGAGCTGGCCCCATTTCTCGACGCCGGCGCCGAGGCCGGAACCGAACAGACCGCCCAGTCCGAACGAGTACACCCCGTGCAGCGCCTGGAAGCACGCGCCGGCCGGGTCGAGCTTGGTCACCCCGATGCAGGAGAGCCGTTCGGCCCGGTGCGGGACGGTGACCACCAGCGCGGTGCAGACCACGACGGCGACGCCGAGGGTGGCGACGAACAGCCGCATCGGGGCGCCGACCATCCAGAGCAGGCCGAACAGCATGGCGACCAGGATCATCGAGGTGCCCATGTCGCCGCCGAGCATGATCATCGCGAGCAGCAGCAGCGCGCCCGGCACCAGCGGGACCAGCAGGTGCTTCCACTGGTCGAGGGTGCCGGTCCGCTGCTTGCGGGCGAGCAGGTCGGCCCCCCAGAGCACCAGCGCGAGCTTGGCGAACTCGGACGGCTGGAACTGGAAGAAGCCCAGATCCAGCCAGTTCCGGTTGCCGTTGACCTCCACCCCGACCCCGGGGATCGCGACCAGCGCGAGCGCACCGATCACGCCGAACATCACGGGGTAGACGATCACCCGGAGCACCGCCACGGGGACCAGCGCGAAGCCGACCAGCAGCGAGAAGCCGAGCAGCACCGCGACCAGCTGCTTGAAGAAGTAGAACTGGGTGGACCGGTGCTGGCCCAGCGCGAGGATCTGCGAGGCCGAGAAGACCATCATCAGGCCGAGCACCACGAGCAGCAGCGTCGCACCGATGATCAGCAGATAGGGCGTGAGCGGCCGGTCCAGGGTGTACCGCAGACGGGCCCGGAAGGCCTGCAGACGGGCCAGCGGGCCGGCCGACTTGTAGGCGGTCGTGGTCGCCGAGAACACCCGCCACGGATCGCCGGAGCCCTTTCCCGGCGTACCGGAACCGCCCTCCCTGCCCTGCCCCGCCACCACGCTGCCCCTCATTCCTTATTGAGGCTCGGCTCGCCTCCGGGCCGCTCGACCCGGCGCCGACGGTCGGCGCTCAGTGTCCTCGCCCGCTCGCCTCCGGGGCGCTCGGGGCGTCCTCGCTTCTCCCTTTCGGCACCGGCGCGCCCCTTCGGCTCGCTCGCCCGTGCACCGGTCGGCGGGCCGAGCCGGACGTCCGTGCGAACGGGACGGGCCGCCGTGCACGGGCGGATGAGCCGAGTCGGACGTCCGGGCGAACGGGCCGGCCGACCGTCAGCTGTCCGCGAGCTCCCGGACCGCCGCGGCGAAGAGGTCGCCGCGCTCGCCGTAGTTGGTGAACATGTCCATCGAGGCGCAGGCCGGGGCCAGCAGCACCGTGTCACCCGATCGGGCGAGTGACGCGGCCGTACGGACCACCTCGGTCATCGCCACCGCGCCAGTCTGGCCCTCGGCCGCCTCGATCACCGGGACATCCGGCGCGTGTCGCGCCAGCGCGTCCCGGATCACCCCGCGGTCCTCGCCGAGCAGCACCACGGCGCGCAGCCGCTCGGCCGCGCCCTGGACCAGGTCGTCGAACGCGGCGCCCTTGGCCAGCCCGCCGGCGATCCAGACCACCGGCCGGTACGCGGCCAGCGAGGCCGCGGCGGCATGGGTGTTGGTGGCCTTGGAGTCGTCGATGTACGTGACCCCGGCGACCACACCGACCTCGGCGATCCGGTGGGCGTCCGGGCGGAAGGCCCGCAGCCCCTCCCGGACGGCCGCGGCGTCCACCCCGTACGCCCGGGCGAGGGCGGCGGCGGCGAGCGCGTTGGCGATGTTGTGCGGGGCCGGCGGGTGGACGTCGGCGACCGAGCCCAGCTCGGCGGCGTTCTTGTCCCGGTCCGGCACGAAGGCGCGGTCCACCAGCAGGCCGTCGACGACACCGAGGTTCGACAGGCCGGGCGAGCCGAGGTCGAATCCGATCGCCCGGCAGCCCTCCTCGACGTCGGCCTCGCGGACCAGCGCCTCGGTGGCCGGGTCGGCCAGGTTGTACACGCAGGCGACGACGTTGCCCTCGTAGATCCGGCCCTTGTCGGCGGCGTACGCCTCCATCGAGCCGTGCCAGTCGAGGTGGTCGGGTGCCAGGTTGAGCACGGCCGCCGCGTACGGGCGCAGCGAGGGCGCCCAGTGCAGCTGGTAGCTGGAGAGCTCGACGGCGAGCACGTCGTACGGCTCCTCGGCGAGCACCGCGTCCAGCACCGAGACCCCGACATTGCCGACCGCGGCGGTGCGCCGGCCGGCGGCGGTGAGGATCGAGGCGAGCATCTGGACGGTGGTGGTCTTGCCGTTGGTGCCGGTGACGGCCAGCCAGGGGGCCGGCTCGCCGGTGGACGCCAGCGGCGCGCGCAGGCGCCAGGCCAGTTCGACGTCGCCCCAGACCTCGACGCCGGCCGCCTCGGCGGCGGCGAACAGCGGGCTGCTGGGCGGCCAGCCCGGCGAGGTGACGACCAGCCGGGTGCCCTCGGGCAGGCTGTCGCCGTCGCCGAGGCGGACGGTGACGCCCAGTGCCCGCAGCTCGGCGGCCCGGGCCTCCAGGCCCGGGCCGGAGCCGCCGTCCACGACCGTGACCAGCGCGCCGAGGCCGTGCAGCACCCGGGCGGCGCTGATGCCGGAGACGCCCAGGCCGGCGACGGCGACCGGCAGTCCGGTCCACACCGGTCCGGTCATCCCGTCACCCATCCCGCGTAGAAGAGGCCGAGACCGACGGCCACGCAGAGGCCCTGGATGATCCAGAACCGGACCACGATCAGGACCTCGGTCCAGCCCTTGAGTTCGAAGTGGTGCTGCAGCGGGGCCATCTTGAAGACCCGCTTGCCGGTCATCCGGAAGGAGCCGACCTGGATGATCACCGAGAGGGTGATGATCACGTAGAGGCCGCCGAGCAGCGCGAGCAGCAGCTCGGTGCGCGAGCAGATCGCCAGACCGGCCAGGGCGCCGCCGAGGGCGAGCGAGCCGGTGTCACCCATGAAGATCTTGGCGGGCGAGGTGTTCCACCAGAGGAAGCCGAAGCAGGAGCCCATCAGGGCGGCGGCGACCACCGCGAGGTCCAGCGGGTCGCGGACGTCGTAGCAGCTGGAGGTGGCCGAGATCGCGTAGGCGCAGCTCTGGCCGTACTCCCAGACGCCGATGAAGGTGTAGGCGCCGAAGACCATCACCGAGGCGCCGGTGGCCAGGCCGTCGAGACCGTCCGTCAGGTTCACGCCGTTCGACATCGCGGCGATCATGAAGTACGCGAAGATGACGAACAGCACCGGGCCGATCGACCAGCCGAAGTCCCGGACGAAGGAGAGGTGCTGGGAGGCCGGGGAGAGCCCGCGGTCGTCGCTGAACTGCAGCGCGAGGATCGCGAAGGCGAGGCCCACGAACGACTGGCCGAAGAGCTTGGCCTTGGCCCGCAGGCCGAGCGAACGGCGCTTGACGACCTTGATGTAGTCGTCCAGGAAGCCGACCAGGCCCAGACCGACCGTCAGGAACAGCACCAGCAGACCGGAGGCGGTCGGCGAGTCGCCCGTTATCGCCTTGGTCGCGAAGTAGGCGATCAGCGTCGCCAGGATGAAGGCGATGCCGCCCATGGTGGGCGTGCCCTTCTTGCTGTGGTGCGCCTTGGGGCCGTCGTCGCGGATGTACTGGCCGTAGCCGCGCTTGGCGAGCAGCTTGATCAGGGCCGGGGTCCCGAGCAGCGAGAGGACGAGGCCGATCATGCCGGAGAAGAGGATCTGCTTCATTACTCGGCCGCACCGTCCGCGAGCAGTGCCTCGGCCACCTTCTCGAGCCCCACCGAACGGGAAGCCTTCACCAGGACCACATCCCCCGGCCGAAGCTGACTGCGCAGCAGTTCGACCGCCGCGTCCGCGTCGGACACCAGCACCGACTCCTCACCCCACGAACCTTCGTTCCTAGCGCCCAGTTCCATGCAGGCCGCCTCGCGTCCGCCGACCGCCACCAGCTTGGTGACGTCCAGCCGTACCGCGAGCCGCCCGATGGCGTCGTGCTCGGCCAGGCTGTCCTCGCCGAGCTCCCGCATCTCGCCGAGCACCGCCCAGGTGCGGCGGCGCTCCGGGCCGCGCCCTCCGATCGAGACCAGCGCCCGCAGCGCGGCCCGCATCGAGTCGGGGTTCGCGTTGTAGGCGTCGTTCACGACGGTGAGACCATCGGCCCGGTCGACGACCTCCATGCGCCAGCGGGACAGCGCACCCGCCTCGCTCAGCGCTTCGGCGGTGTCATCGACGGACATCCCGAGCTCCACCGCCACCGCTGCGGCGGCGAGGGCGTTCGAGACGTGGTGCTCACCGTACAGGCGCAGCTGCACGGGTGCGGAACCGGCCGGGGTGGTCAGTGTGAACGATGGCCGTCCGGTGGAGTCCAGGCGAACATCCTGTGCCCGGACGTGCGCCTCGCGGGACTCCCCGAAGTACACCACCCGGGCCCTGGTGCGGGAGGCCATCGCGCGCACCAGCGGGTCGTCGGCGTTGAGGATCGCCGCACCGTCCGCCGGCAGCGCCTCGACCAGCTCGCCCTTCGCCTCGGCGATCGCCTGCTGGGAGCCGAACTCGCCGACGTGGGCGGTGCCGACGTTCAGCACCAGGCCGATCCGCGGCGGGGTGATCGAGGTGAGGTACTCGATGTCGCCCTTGTGCCGGGCGCCCATCTCCATCACCAGGTGCCGGGTGCCGGCCTCGACCCGCAGCGCCGTCATCGGGTGCCCGATCTCGTTGTTGAGCGAGCCGGGCGGGTAGACGGTGTCGCCGAGCCGCTGGAGCAGCTGGGCGATCAGGTCCTTGGTGCTGGTCTTGCCGGCCGAGCCGGTCAGCGCGACCACGGTGGTGGATTCGGCGCGGGCCACCACCGCCCGGGCCAGCTTGCCGAGTGCGTCCACCACGCTGTCGACCAGGACGGCGGGCACCCCGACCGGGCGGGCGGCCAGCACCGCGACGGCGCCGGCGGCGACCGCCTTCTCGGCATAGTCGTGGCCGTCCACGTGTTCGCCGGCGAAGGCCGCGAACAGGCAGCCGGGGCGCACCTTGCGGGAGTCGACCTCGACCGGGCCGGTGACCGGGGTGTCGGGGTCGGCGCCGTCCAGGGTGCCTCCGACGGCTGCGGCCACCTCGGCGAGGGTCAGTGCGATCACGGCTGCTCTACTCCTCCGGTGCCCCGGGCGGCCGTGGCCCGCGCGATCGAGTCCCGCAGTACCTCCCGGTCGTCGAAGGGGCGGATCTCGTCTCTTACGTACTGGCCGAGCTCATGGCCCTTGCCGGCCACCAGCACGGTGTCACCGGCCTGGGCGCGGGCCACCGCGAGGTGGACCGCCTCGGCCCGGTCGGGCACGACCAGGACGGCGCCGCGCTCGGCCTCGGGCACCGAGGCGGCGCCCGTGAGCATGGTGGCGAGGATCGCCAACGGGTCCTCGCTGCGCGGGTTGTCGCTGGTCAGCAGGGCGGTGTCGGCGAGCTCGGCGGCGATGGCGCCCATCGGGGCGCGCTTGTGCGGGTCGCGGTCGCCGCCGCAGCCCACCACGACGTGCAGCCGGCCCTTGGTGACCTCGCGCAGTGAGGCGAGGACGGCGCGCAGGGCGTCCGGCTTGTGGGCGTAGTCGACCACCGCGACGAACGGCTGCCCGGCGTCCACCCGCTCCAGCCGGCCCGGCACGCCGGGCACCTCGGCGATCCCGGCGACGACCTGCTCCAGCGGCAGCCCGGCGGTCACCAGCACGGTGATCGCGGCCAGCGCGTTGGCGACGTTGAACGGGCCCGGCAGCGGGACGGACGCGTCGGCCTCGGCGCCTTCCGGGCCGAGCACCCGGAAGGTCGAGCCGATCGGGCCGAGCTGGACGTCCACCGCGCGCCAGTCGGCCTCGGCCGCACCGGTCGCGGAGAACGAGGTGACCGGGATCTTCGCCTCGGCGACCAGCCGGCGCCCGTAGGCGTCGTCCAGGTTGGCCACGCCGAGCCGGGACTTGCCGGGCTGGAAGAGCCGGGCCTTCGCCTGGAAGTAGTCCTCCATGTCCGGGTGGAAGTCGAGGTGCTCCGGCGTGAGGTTGTTGAACAGCGCGACGTCGTAGACGACGCCGTCGGTCCGGCCGAAGACCAGCGCGTGGCTGGAGACCTCCATGGTCACCGCGTCCGCGCCGCGCTCCCCCATCACGCCGAGGATCGCGTGCAGGTCGGTGGCCTCGGGGGTGGTGCGCTCGCTCTTGATCCGCTCGTCGCCGACCCGCATCTCGACGGTGCCGATCACGCCGGGGCTGTGCCCGGCGCCGCGCAGACCGCCCTCGACCAGGTAGGAGGTGGTGGTCTTGCCGTTGGTGCCGGTCAGCCCGATCATCAGCAGCCGGTCGGCGGGGCGGCCGTAGACCGCGGCGGCCAGTTCGCCCATCCGGGCCCGCGGCCGGTCGACCACCAGCGACGGCAGACCGCTGCCGGCCGCCTGTTCGGCACCGGCCGGGTCGGTGAGCAGCGCCACCGCGCCGGCGGCCGCGGCCTGGGCCGCGAAGGCCGCGCCGTGGTGGTTGGCGCCCGGGAAGGCCACGTAGACGTCGCCGGGGCGCACCGCGCGGGAGTCGTGGGTGACGCCGGTGACCGGGCCCCCCTCGACCGGCGCGAGGCCGAGCAGACGGGCCAGCTCGGCGAGCGGCAGGGCCTTCACCCCGGCGGGGCGGGGCGGGCTCACGGTGATTTGATCGGGTTTCGGCACGGCGGGCAGGCTATCCGCCGAAGGGCGTCCAGGGCCAAACCGGGCCCTCGCCGTGCCGTCGTCCCGCCCGGCCCGCTCGTTGCTCATGGTCGATCACGGCTTCCACTCGACGGGCAGGTTGGGTGCCTCGCTGCCGCTCGGCGGCACCTGCAGGGTCTTCAGGGTGAACTCCATCACCTGCTTGAACACCGGACCGCAGAGCTGGCCGCCGAAGTGGCCGTTGACCGGGTCCTGGATCACGCAGGAGACGGTGACCCGGGGCGCGTCGGCCGGCGCGAAGCCGATGAACGAGGCGGTGTACCCGCGGTATCCGCCGGTCTTCGGGTCCACCCGGTTGGCGGTGCCGGTCTTGCCGGCCACCCGGTAGCCGGGGACGGCGGCCTTGCCGCCGGTGCCCTGCTCGTCGGTGACGACCGACTCCAGCATCTCGGTGAGCGTCTTCGCGGTCTGCTCGCTGACCACCCGGGTCTGGGCCCCCGGCGCGGCCGGGGTGTACCTGCCGTCCGGCGAGGTGGTGCCCTGGACCACGCTCGGCGCCACGCGCACGCCCCCGTTGGCGATCGTGGAGTAGACCGAGGTGGCCTGGAGGGCGCTGAGGGTCATCGGGCCCTGCCCGAAGGTGATGTTGTACTTCTCCGAGGCCACGAGGTCCTCCGGCTTCTTCAGCTTTCCGGCGGCCTCCCCCGGGAAGCCCAGCCCGGTGGGCTGCGCCACCCCGAACTTGCGCAGGTAGCCGTCGAGCACCCGGTTGGCCTCCGGCTGGTCGGCGCCGAGCGTCTCGAAGGCCTCGATGGTGCCGATGTTGGAGGACTTGGCCAGCACCCCGGCCAGGGTCAGGTACCAGGTGCCGTGGTCGACGTCGTCCTGGAAGTTGACGTCGGCCCGCTGGAGCCGCCCGGGCACCGTCACCTTGGTGTCCCAGGTGGCCTTGCCGCTGTCCAGCACCGCGGCCATCGTCATCAGCTTCGCCGTGCTGCCCGGCTCGTAGGAGTCCTGCAGGGCCGGGTTGCCGAGCTGGGAGGACTTGGCCGTGCTCAGGTCGTTGGGGTTGAAGCCGGGCGAGGTGGCCATCGCCAGGACCTGACCGGTCTTCACGTCCTGGACGACGACGTAGCCCTTCTCCGCCCCGGCGTTGGCGACCTGGTCGGTGATGGCGCGCTGGGCGGCCCACTGGATGTCCCGGTTGACGGTCAGCCGCAGGTCGGTGCCGGGCACGGCCTGGTCCAGCGAACCCCCGGCGGTGGGCACCAGCCGGCCGCCCGCCTGGGCGTAGCTGCTGTGGCCGTCCTTGCCGGCGAGCTGCTTCTGGTACTGCTGCTCCAGGCCGCCGGCGCCCTCGCCCTCGGCGTTGACGAAGCCGACCAGGTTGGAGGCCAGCCCGTCCGAGGGGTAGACGCGCTTCTGGGTGTCCCGGTTGAAGACGCCGGCCAGCGGGTTGGCGCACTCGTTGTCCACCCTGGTCCGGCCGCCCTCCTCGGCCGACTTGGTCAGCAGGCGCTTCTGGGCCAGGCAGGCCTTGGAGTTCGCCTGCTTCTCCAGACCCGACTTGAGGTCGCTGATCTGGTTCTTGACGTCCGGGCTCTGCTGGGCGGCGAGCCGCTTGTAGCGGGTCTTGGGGGTGTGCAGGTCGGCGGCGAGCTTCTCCTTGGACAGGCCGAGGATCGGCGCGAGCAGCGCGGCCGCCTGCTCGGGGGCGTCCGGGACGCCCGCGGCCTCCGGGGTGAACATGGCCGGGTCCGCGGTGATGTCGTAGGCGTCGACGGTGGTGGCGAGGGCGACGCCGTCGGCGGACGTTATCGAGCCGCGCTCGGCGGTGATCGGGATGCTCAGGTAGCGGTTGGTGTTGGCGTCGGCGGCCAGCGCGTCGGAGTCCAGCAGCTGGAGCTGGACGAGGCGGCCGGCGAAGACCGAGAACACCAGGAACAACGCGACGGTGACCACCCGCAGCCGGCGGCGCGGGTCGGCCAGCCGGATCGCCCTGGCCTGGGGGCGCTGCGGCGGGCGGGACTTCGGGCGCGGGCGGCCGGGCAGCCGGCCCTCCGGGCGGCGTTGGCCCGGGGTGCGGAGCGGTCGGCGGGCGGCCTTGGGGTCGCCGGTCCCGGCCGACTGCGCCCGCGGGGGCCGCGGCATGGCCGACTGGGCCTTGACGGACTGGGCCTTCCGGGGTGCTGCCGCCTTCGGGGACTGCGCCTTCGGCGGCTGGGCCTTCGGGGGCTGCTTCGCCCGGGCGGGCTGCGGCTTGGCCGGCTGGGCCTTGGCCGGCTGCGCCTTCGCGGGCTGCGCCTTGCCGGGCTCGGCCCGGCCGGCCTGGCCGCGCGGGGTCTGCCGCGGAGCGGCGCCCTTGGCGACGAATCGGCGGCCACCGGCGCCGCCGGTCCCGCCGGTGGGCTGTCGGGGCGTGCTCATCGGCCCGCACCTCCGGTCGCGGTCGGCGCCGGCTGGGGCGCGGCCGGCGAACCGGCGGGGGCGGGGGCGGCCGGAGCGGCCGGGTTGATCTGGACGGTGGTGTCACCGCCGGGCGCCGGCGCGGCCGGCGCACCCGGCTGGGCACTCGGCGACGGCTGCTTCCCGGGCCACGGCTCCGCGGTGGACCGTTTCACCGGGGGGCTGTCCTGGGCCGGTCCGGGCGTGCCGAGCACCTTGCCGCCGTTCGGGACGTCCAGGAAGGCCATCCCCCCGGCGGGCACCATGCCCAGCTCGGTGGCCCGGCGGGCGAGCGCGTCCGGTGCGGAGTTCTGGTCGATCTGGTGCTGCAGTCCCTGCTGCTCGTCGGTGAGCACGGTGGTCTGCCGCTGCAGTCTGGACAGCTCGAAGGAGCCCTCGTTGAGGGCGGTGTTCAACGCCAGCAGGCCGAGCAGCCCGGCCGCGAGCAGCACCACGACCAGGACCGCGAACGGTGTCCTCCCCCGTACCGGGCGCCGCCCGGGCCGCACCGTGATCCGCGCCCTGCCGCCCTGCCCGGGGAGCACCGCGCTCCCCGCCCCGCCTCCGGCCACCGGCCCCACGC
The DNA here is from genome assembly GCF_055561235.1 of Kitasatospora sp. NPDC022856. NCBI lineage: Bacteria > Bacillati > Actinomycetota > Actinomycetes > Kitasatosporales > Streptomycetaceae > Kitasatospora > Kitasatospora sp. NPDC022856. The sequence goes on from NZ_JBVHHE010000001.1 coordinate 169,586, forward strand.
TGTTCCCTCCGCCCTTCGGACCGCCCCGTGAACCTGGTCAGCCCCGGGTGCTTCGGTCCCTGATCCTCTCCGCCACCCGCAGCCGCACGGGCGCGGCGCGCCGGTTCTCCTCGATCTCCTGCTCGGTGGCCAGCTCGGCACCGCGGGTGATCAGCTTCAGCCAGGGCTGGTGCTCCTCCGGGACGAACGGCAGCCCGGGCGGGGCGGTGGTGGTCGCGCCGGCCGCCAGGTACTGCTTGACCAGGCGGTCCTCCAGCGACTGGTAGGACATCACCACGATCCGCCCGCCCAGCGCCAGCGCGTCCAGGGCACCCGGGATCGCCCGGTCCAGCACCTCCAGCTCGCCGTTGACCTCGATCCGCAGCGCCTGGAAGGTGCGCTTGGCCGGGTTCCCGCCGGTGCGCCGGGTCGCGGCCGGAATGGCGTTGCGCACCAGATCGACCAGACGCGCGCTGTTGGTGAACGGTTCCTTCTCCCGCTCGCGCAGGATCACCGAGGCGATCTTCCCGGCGAACCGCTCCTCGCCGTACACCTTGAGGATCCGGGCCAGCTGCCCGTGGGTGTAGGTGTTGAGCACCTCGGCCGCGCTGAGGCCCCGGGTCTGGTCCATCCGCATGTCCAGCGGGGCGTCCTGGGAGTAGGCGAAACCGCGCTCGGCCTCGTCCAACTGCATCGAGGAGACCCCGAGGTCGAACAGGACGCCCTGCACCCGGGGGATCTCCAGGCGCTCCAGCACCTCGGGGATCTCGTCGTAGACGGCGTGCACCAGGGTGGCCCGGTCGCCGAACGGGGCGAGCCGCTGCGCGGAGAGCTTCAGGGCCGCCGGGTCACGGTCCACCGCGACCAGTCGGACCTCCGGGAACTGGGTCAGCAGGGCTTCGCTGTGCCCGCCCAGGCCGAGGGTGGCGTCCACCACCACCGCGCCGGGCTGCGAGATCGCCGGGGCCAGCGCGTCCATGCACCGCTGCAGCATCACGGGGACGTGCTTGGGGGCCGGATCGTTGGTGCTCATGCGCGGTGGCGCCCTTCTTCGGTGCGGAGCAGCCCGACGTCCGGGAGCTCCGACCTATTTTGGCCCACTGTGCGCCGGAGTCGCCGCGTGGGGCGGCGGGTGGCAGCCGCCGGCGGCCGGGACGCGGCCCGTGGTCCCCGCCCGCTCAGGGGGAAGATCGTGACCGCCCGGCGCCGGGGAAGGTGCGCCAGGTGGCACGGGAGCGGGTGGAGGCCACCGGTCGCGTCGGCCGCCGCACCGGCCGGAACCGCCCGGTTGACGGGCGCCGGCGGGTGTGCTTCTCCACTGCGCCGCAACTCTATCGCGGACACCCCGTCAGTCAACGGTCCGCTCCGGCGCACCACCCGGGCGGCGGTACGGATCACCGCAGGTCGCGGCCGTCCGGCGGGCTGCCGGGGGCACCGTCCGGGGGTCGCGCGGCACGGCCGCGCGCCCCGACCCCGACGAGGCCGGACAAACCCGCTCGGAACACCTCGGCCACCCGCACGCCGCTCCACCCGGTTGTCGATATGCACTCGGTCACAGCCGCCCGGTCTGTAGCCCTCCGCCCCACCACGGAAGCCGGATTCGCACTAACGTCTTCACCATGACAGTGACCCCCGACCGGCCCACGCCGACAGCCGCTGCCGACACCACCGAACCGAAGATCATCGACCGCTTCGTGGCGGCCAACCGCGAGTACGCGGTGACCTTCCGCGACGGCGGCATGGACGCCCGCCCCGTCCAGCGCATCGCCGTGGTGGCGTGCATGGACGCCCGACTCGACCTGTTCGCCGCGCTCGGCCTCGAACTGGGCGACGCCCACGTCATCCGCAACGCGGGCGGTGTCGTCACCGACGACACCATCCGCTCGCTCACCATCAGCCAGCGTGCCCTCGGCACCCGCTCGGTCGCGCTGATCCACCACACCGGCTGCGGTCTGCTCGGCCTCACCGAGGACTTCCGGCGCGAGCTGGAGCTGGAGGTCGGCCAGCGCCCGCAGTGGGCGGTGGAGTCCTTCATCGACCTCGACGGCGACGTCCGGCAGTCCATGCAGCGGGTCCGCACCTCGCCCTTCCTGCTGCACACCGACGACGTCCGGGGCTTCGTCTTCGACGTCCACACCGGTCTGCTCCGCGAGATCGACTGACCCACCCCGTCCACCGGCCGTCTCCGGCCCGGCCAACGTCGTCCGGGCCCCCGCCGGCACCCCCGCCGACGGCCTCCGCACCCGTCCCGCCGCCCCCGCGCGGGCGCCCCACCTCCCCGCGGCTTCCCGGGCGCTTTCGGCCGGGTGGTGACTTCTGGCCACCACCCGGGGGAGAATGCGCCTGCCGGTCGGACCCCGAACCACCTGGGGCGGCCAGCCGCAGGCCCCCACGACGGCACCGGCTCCCGCCACGGAACCGCTTCCCGAGGAGCCGCGTCCAGCATGGGGTGGGGGCCCGCCTCGGGGTGAGGCGGGCGCAGTGTGCCAGGGAGCGTACGGGTGACGAGCTACAACGATCAGGCCGGTCTCGAAGGTCGTCCGGGGGGCGACCGGGGGACGCAGGGGTACCACCCGGTCGGCCTGCCCGAGCTCGCCGCCGTGGTGGAACGGGTCCGGGCCAACATCGAGAGCGTGATCGAGGGCAAGCCGGAGGCCGTCCGGATCGCGCTGACGGTGCTGCTCGCCGAGGGCCACCTGCTGCTGGAGGACGTGCCCGGCGTCGGCAAGACCATGCTGGCCAAGGCACTCGCCCGGTCCGTCGACTGCACGGTGCGCCGCATCCAGTTCACGCCGGACCTGCTGCCCTCCGACGTCACCGGCACCAACATCTTCGACCAGCACCAGCGCGACTTCGAGTTCCGCCCGGGCGCGATCTTCGCGCAGATCGTGGTCGGCGACGAGATCAACCGGGCCTCGCCGAAGACCCAGTCCGCGCTGCTGGAGTCGATGGAGGAGCGCCAGGTCACCATCGACGGCACCAGCTACGAGCTGCCGTCGCCGTTCATGGTGGTCGCCACCCAGAACCCGGTCGAGATGGAGGGCACCTACCCCCTCCCGGAGGCCCAGCGGGACCGCTTCATGGCCCGGATCTCGATCGGCTACCCGAGCCCCGAGGCCGAGTTCGCGATGCTCGACGTGCACGGCGGCGCCAGCCCGCTGGACGACCTCCAGCCGGTCGCGCACGCCGCCGACATCCTCAAGCTGATCGACCTGGTGCGCACCGTGCACGTCGCCGACCCGGTCCGCCGCTACGCCGTCGACCTGGTCGGCGCCACCCGGAACAGCCACGAGCTGCGGCTCGGCGCATCGCCGCGCGCCACCCTGCACCTGGTGCGGGCCGCCCGCGCCGCCGCCGCGCTGGACGGGCGCGACTACGTCACCCCGGACGACATCCAGCGCCTGGCCGTCCCGGTGCTCGCGCACCGCCTGATGCCGACCGCCGAGACCCAGCTGAGCCGGCGCACCGCCGAGCAGATCGTGACCGACCTGGTCGCCCGGCTGCCGCTGCCGCGCCCGCAGGGCCAGGCCGGCCCGGCCCTGCGGAGGGGCTGAGGTGGGACCGTCCGACGCACCGTCGGGCCTGCGCGCCGGCCTGAACGGCCTCACCACCCGGGGTCGCTCCTTCCTCGCCGCCGGGGCCACCTCGGTGGTCTGCGCCTACGTGCTCGACCAGGACGCGCTGCTGCGCGTCGGCGTCCTGCTCGCGGCGCTGCCGCTGGCCGCCGCGCTGCTGCTGGCCAACACCCGCTACCGGGTGGCCAGTGGACGCCGGCTCAGCCCGCGCCGGGCCGTCGCCGGCCACGAGGCCCGCGTCCACCTGCGGGTGGACAACGTTTCCCGGGTCCCCACCGGCCTGCTGCTGCTGGAGGACAAGGTCCCGTACGTGCTCGGGCCGCGCCCGCGCTTCGTCCTGGACCGGGTCGAGCCGCACGGCCACCGCGAGGTGTCCTACCGGGTCCGCTCCGACCTGCGCGGCCGCTACCCGCTCGGCCCGCTCCAGCTGCGGCTCTCCGACCCGTTCGGGATGTGCGAGGTCAATCGTTCCTTCACCGCCTCGGACGTCCTCACCGTCGTGCCGCAGGTGCAGCAGCTGCCACAGGTGCGGCTCAGCGGCGAGTGGGTCGGCCAGGGCGAGAGCCGCACCCGCACCCTGGCGCTGGCCGGTGACGACGACGTCATCCTGCGCGAGTACCGGCACGGCGACGACCTGCGCCGGGTGCACTGGAAGTCCACCGCCCGGTACGGCGAGCTGATGGTCCGCCGCGAGGAGCAGCCGAAGAAGGCCCGGGCCACCGTCCTGCTGGACACCCGGGAGTCCGGCCACCGGGGCAGCGGCCCGGCGTCCTCCTTCGAATGGGCGGTCGGCTGCGCGGCCTCGGTCGCCGCGCACCTGCTGGAGCGCGGCTACCAGACCCGGCTGCTCACCGACACCGGCCACTGCGTGCCCGGCCCGGACGCCGGCGGCGGCAACACCGCCGCCGACGCCTCCGGCCTGATCCTGGACGCGCTCGCGGTGGTCGACCTCTCCGACGGCGGCGGGCTCTCCCGGGCCGAGGAGCCCCTGCGCAGCTCCGGCGAGGGCCTGCTGGTCGCCGTGCTCGGCGAGCTGGACGAGGCCCAGACGGCCCGGCTGGCCCGGTTGCGGGGCCGGACCGGCGGCGCCGTCGTCTTCCTGCTCGACACCGGCACCTGGTCCGGCCTGCGGATGCTCGCGCCCGACACCGGCGGGGACGAGTTCCGTGCCCGGGTGCGGCAGCTGCGCGAGGCCGGCTGGACCGTCCTGCCGGTCCGCGCCGGGGACTCCGCGCCGGAGCTCTGGCAGGCCGCCGACCGGACCGAGTCGCCCTCCCCCTACCGAGATGAGGCCGGCGCGTGACCACCCGGGCCAAACTGACCGTCTACTCGGCGCTGGCCACCGCCCTGGCCTCGCTCTGCCTGCTCCCGCTGCTCACCACCAAGGGCTGGATCACCCACGCCTACCTGGTCGTCACCGTGGTCGCGGCGGCCGGCGCGGGCCTGCGCCGGACCCCGTTCTACCGCTGGACGGTGCCGCTCGGGCAGCTGCTCGTGCTGACCGTCCTGCTGCTGGTCGGCTTCGCCAGCTCGACCGCGCTCTGGGGCGGCGTGCTGCCCGGCACCCAGTCGGTGCACACCCTGGCGCAGGTCCTCGGCCAGGGGCTGGACGACATCCGGGAGTACAGCATCCCCGCGCCGCCCAACCCGGGCCTGCGGCTGATCCTGGTCGCCTCCGTCGGTCTGATCGCCATCGCGGTGGACACCGTCGCGGTCACCTACCGCCGCTCCGCGCTGGCCGGGCTGCCGCTGCTGGCGCTCTACTCGGTGGGCAACGGGCTGGCCGGCGACGGCGGCAGCTGGGCCTGGTTCGGCCTCGCCGCCGCCGGCTACCTGGTGCTGCTCTTCGCGGAGGGCCAGGACCGGGTCTCCCGCTGGGGCCGGATCTTCCGCGGCACCTCGCGCCAGGGCGAGGGCTCCGGCGCGCTCAGCCAGGGCGGCCGGCGGATCGGCGTCCTGGCCCTCGCGGTGGCCCTGCTGGTCCCGGCCTTCCTGCCGCGCTGGGAGGGCGGACTGATCCACACCGGTCCGTCCGGCGGCACGGCCGCTGGCGGCGCCGGCGGCGGCATCACCACCCTCGACCCGCTGGTGACCCTGGAGGCGGCCCTGGCCACCCCCAGCAACGTCGAGCTGCTCACCTACCGGATGGACAGCAGCCTCGCCGACACCGCCTACCTGCGCACCGGCTCGCTGGACGAGTTCGACGGCACCGCGTGGAAGCTCAGCAACCCCGGGGTGACCGAGCTCAAGACCACCTTCGCCCCGCCGGAAGGCCTGGCGAGCACCAACGTCCCGTCGGAGTCGGGCGACTTCCAGGCCTCCGACAAGCTGGAGTCGGGCTGGCTGCCGCTGCCGTACCCGGCCGCCGGCGTCAGCGTCCCCAACCCCGGCGACTGGCGGGTGGACACCCTCACCGGCACCGTGCTCCCGGACCGGGACAAGGCCATCAAGGGCCTGCGCTACCAGGCCACCGCACTCGACATCCGGCCCACCGCGGCCGAGCTGCGCAGCGTGGGATCGGTACCGCCGAAGATCGCCGACCACTACACCCAGCTGCCCAAGGACCTGCCGGCCTCGGTCCGGGAGAAGGCGCAGGAGGTCACCCGGAACGCGTCCACCGCGTACGACCGCGCGCTCGCGCTGCAGGACTGGTTCACCAGCTCCGAGTTCACCTACAGCACCAAGATCAAGGCCGGTACCGGCAGCACCGCGATCGAGACCTTCCTGCGCGACCGCAAGGGCTTCTGCGTGCACTTCGCCTCCACGATGGCGGCGATGTCCCGCACCCTGGGCATCCCCGCCCGGGTCGCGGTCGGCTTCACCCCGGGCGACGCCAAGGGCAACGACCGGTACTCGGTGAACGGGCTGATGTACCACGCCTGGCCCGAGCTCTACTTCCAGGGCTTCGGCTGGCTGCGCTTCGAGCCCACGCCGACCCGCGGCGTGCAGCCCCGCTACACCGCGCCGGTCGCCGCACCCGCCACCGCGCCGACCCAGCAGCCGACCGCCGCCGCGCAGAGCACCGCGCCGGTCGCGGCGCCCTCCAGCAGCAGCGACTGCGACCCCAAGCTGCGCCGGATGGGCGAGTGCGGGAACGACGGCAAGGCCGCGGCCGGCGCCCACCAGGACTCCTGGCTGCTGTCCTGGCAGGTGCTGACCACCCTGGCCGCCGTACTGGCGCTGCTCGCCCTGCTGTTCACCCCGATGATCTGGCGGGAGCGGCTGCGCCGCCGCCGGCTCGGCCCGGGCGGACGGCGCCGGCCCGGCGAGGACGGCCCGGCCGGGCCGACCGACGCCCAGGTGCTCGCCGCCTGGGACGAGCTGATCGACTCCGCCTGGGACCTCGGCATCCCGCCGGTCGATTCGCAGACCCCGCGCGCCGCCGCCCGCCGGATCGCCGAGGCCGCCGAGCTGGACGAGGCCTCGGCGGCCGCCGCCGGGCGGGTGGCGCTGGCCACCGAACGGGTGCTCTACGCCCGCTCCGCCGAGGTGTCCGAGCCCCTGGCGGCGGACGTCCGGACCGCCCGGGACGGCCTGCGGGCCGGCGTCGGCAGGGTCGGCCGGACGAAGGCGGCGCTGCTGCCGCCGTCCGCCGCCACGCTCTGGTGGCGGTTCTCGGACGCGGTCGTGGCCGCCCGGCTCGCGACGCGCGGCCTGGCCTCCCGGGCGGCCGCGCCGTCGCGGCGGGTGCTGGGCCGGCTGCGCCGTCGCGGCGGAGGCGACCGGACGCCGTCCTGACACCGGACGCACACGGAACGCCGACACCGGGCACACGAGGGGAACGCCGAGGGCGGGCAGTCGGATCGACTGCCCGCCCTCGTGGCGTTACGGTTCGGCCGGTGGCTCAGAAGCCGCCGGTCTGTTCGTCCCGGCGGCGCTGCCAGCGCTGCTCCACCCGGTCCATCACCCCCGCCTTGCGGCGCGGTGCCGCGGCCGGCCGCGGGCCGGAGGCCTGTCCCGCGGGCCCGCGCCGCCAGCCGGTGACGGCGAAGACGGCGCACCCCAGCATCACCAGGAACCCGACCACGCTGACCCAGATCTGGTCCGGCACGACCATGCCGCCCATCAGCAGCCCGATGCCCACCACGAAGCCGCCGACAGCCAGGTAGACCCGCCGACGGGTGTAGGTGCGCAGCCCGGTTCCCTCAAGCGCCGTCGCGAATTTGGGATCTTCGGCATACAGCGCTCGCTCCATCTGGTCGAGCAGTCGCTGCTCGTGCTCCGAGAGCGGCACGGAGTCCTCCTACTCGTCGGTCGCCGGTGCGACCGGTCCGCCGCCCCGGTCGGGGAGGCAAAGTCCAATCAGCCTTCAGAACACGCGGTCGGACGCCTGTACGGGGGCCCAGGCCCGTGTCGTCCATATGCCCCATGCATCCGGCTGTCATGCTTTCCGGCTTTACCCAGATCATACGGTCCACGGGCTCGTTGCGGGGCGGTCGGCCGCGCGTGGGCCGGGCCGTACCGGGCCGCACCCGGCCGCACAGGGCTCAACGCGGCCGACACCGGACAAGTGCCCGACGGCGTGGAATCGGCCGGGACCTGGGGAGCTTCCGCGCGGATCGCGAGGAGACCCGCCGGAGAACGGCGGGAGGAACCGGGGTCAGGCCAGCGTGGCCAGCAGGTGGAGCTGGGTCGCCACGGCGTGGAAGGCCGGCTGCTCGGCGGCGGCCTCCTCCAGCTTGAGCAGCGCCTCCAGCGCGCCCGGCTCGGTGTCCACCAGGACGCCGGGCACCAGGTCGGCGAAGACTCGGACGCCGTGCACCGAGTCCACCCGCAGGCCGGCGCCGGCGGCCAGCCGGCCGAGCTCCTCGCCGCTGAAGCGGCGCGGCATCGGGTCGCTCGCGCCCCAGCGGCCGTCGTCGGCCTCCAGGACGGTACGGGCGTCGGTGAAGTGGCCGGCCAGGGCGCGGGCCAGCACCGCGCCGTTGCGGTTGGCGGCGAGCAGGCTGACGAAGCCGCCGCGCCGCAGGGCGGCGGCCAGGCTGCCGAGCGCCTCGGCCGGGTCGTCCACGACCTCCAGCACCCCGTGGCAGAGCACCGCGTCGACGGTGCCGGGGGCGACCAGCTCGGGCAGCGTCTGGGTGTCGCCCTGGACGGCGCGGACGAGGTCGGTGACCCCGGCCTCGGCGGCCCGGCGCTCCAGCGCGAACAGCGCGTCGGGGCTCGGGTCGACCACGGTCACCCGGTGGCCGAGCCGGGCGACCGGCACCGCGAAGTTGCCGGTGCCGCCGCCGGTGTCGACCACGTCGAGCACGGGCTGGTCCAGCTCGGCCGCCCGCTTCTCCAGGGCTGCCCGCACCACCTCCCACACCACGGCGGTACGCAGGGCGCTGCGGGGACGCGTCGGGTACAAGGTCGGGCTCCTTGGCACGTGCAGATGGATCAGGATGCCTCCACCTTAGACCGGGCCGGGAGCCGGACCGTGCCGCCGGTCACCGCCGCGGACCCGGGTCGCGGCCGTCGCCCGGGCCGTCGTCCAGGGGAAGCCGCGGGGCGGGCGGCACCGGGTGCAGGCCGAGCAGCCGTTCGACCAGCCGCAGGAAGAGCGCGGAGTTGCGGATCAGGTCGTCGGCGTCGCGGGCCGAGGCGGCGCCCCGGATCCCGGCCTCGGCCGCGGCCCGGCGGCGGGCGCCGGCCGCGTAGTACACCGCCCATTCGGCGAGCTCCGGGGCGATCTCGGGCAGCACCTCCCAGGCGCTGCGGATGGCCTGGCGGCGCCTGGCGTTCTTCTCCGGCCGGCCGCGCGCGGCGAGCACCGCGGCGACGGTGCGCAGCGCGGCGAGGTGGGCGGCGGCGTACCGCTCCAGCGGGTCCTCCCGGGCGCGGGCTCCGGCGAGGGTGCGGTGCGCGTCGGCGAGCAGGTCGAGGGCGGCGGGCGGAGCGGCGATCCGGCGCACCACCGGGTGGACGTCCCCGGTGGCGGGGCGGTGGGCGTCCGGGCGGTGGGCGGCGGAGTGGAGGCGGGTGGTGACGGGCTCAGGACGGCTGATGGTCATGGTCTCCCCCGGTCCGAGGCAGCGCGCGGACCGGGTGGTCCGTGCTCCTCCATCGTGACCGGGGCCACTGACAACGCGGCCGCGCGGCGGATCCGCGTGCGGGCGGCGGCCCGGCGGCCGCCCCCGTCGGCCCCGCGTCCCACCGCCCCGCACCCCGCCGGAGCGCCGCCCCCACGGCCGCCGCTCCGGAGCCCCCTCCGGGTCACCGGTTCCCCCCTGACCGCGCTCCGCCGCCCCGTGTCGGCGGTGCGCGGCCCCTGCGACCGGCTCCCGTACGGACCTTCCGGTGACGTCCGCGGCCCCCGTGCCCGCTGGACGGCACCTGTCCGCCGTCCCGGGACCTCAGCGCCCGACGCGCCGTCGTCCCGGTGCCCCTACTGTCCCGTCTCCGCAGGTCGGGGGCCATCCGCTCAGGTACTCAACCGGGTTTCTGAGTATCCGTACTCAGTCCGTCCGGGGCGGGAACCGCGGGCCGCCCGGCCGGCGTCCCGGTACGGTACGGCGAGCCGGGCGGATCCCGGCGGGCGCCACGAGGAGGAACGGATGACGATCGTTCCGCTGATCTTCACCAGCGGGCTGGCGAGCGGGATCAACGCGTACGCGGTGGTGCTGCTGCTCGGGCTGCTCGGCCGGTTCGGCGGCGCCGAGTCGGTGCCGGCCGCGCTGGAGCGCACCGATGTGCTGGCCGCCGCCGCGGTGCTGTTCCTGCTGGAGGCGGTGGCCGACAAGATCCCGTACGTGGACAGCGTCTGGGACGGCGTCCACACCGTGATCCGCCCGATCGCGGGCGCCACCGTCGGCGCGCTGCTGGCCAGTGCCGACCCGGGCTCGCTGGGCGAGGTCGCGGCGGGGGCGATGGGCGGGACCACGGCGCTGGTCAGCCACCTGGTGAAGGCCTCGCTGCGGATGGCGGTCAACACCTCGCCCGAGCCGGCCAGCAACATCGTGGTGAGCCTGGCCGAGGACCTCTCGGTCGCCGGTCTGGTCACGCTGGCGATCTTCCACCCGTGGGTGGCCGCCTCGATCTCCGCCGTGCTGCTGGCCGTCGGCCTGCTGCTGGTCTGGTTCGCGATCAGCCGGATCCGCCGCTTCCGGGACCGCCGTCGCGAGCGCCGGGCCGCCCGGGCGGCGGGCGTGCGACCGGCGCGGGAGGTGCCCGTCCCCCGGCCGTAGGATGCGGTCCATGGCACGGATCGTCATCATCGGCGCAGGAATGAGCGGGCTCGCGACGGCCTCCCGGCTGGCGACCCTCGGCCACCGGGTGACGGTCTGCGAGGCGACCGGGACGTACGGCGGCATGGTCGGCCGCTACGAGCGGGACGGCTTCGCCTTCGACACCGGCCCCGGGCTGCTCACCCTCCCGGCCGTCTACCGCGACCTCGCGCTGAAGACCGGCCGGGAGCCGCTGGAGCAGCTGGTCGAGCTGGCGCCGGTGGATCCGGAGAGCCGGCACCTGTTCCCCGACGGCACCGACCTGCTGCTGCCCAACGCCTCCCGCGGCGGGGTGATCCAGGCGCTGGACACGGCGTTCGGCACCGGCTCGGGCGCCCGCTGGGCCGAGGTGATGAACCACGGCCGCACGGTCTGGGAGGCCACCCGCCGCCCGCTGCTGGAGGAGCCGCTGCCGGCCGACACCGCGCCGCTGCGCACCGATCCGTACCCCGCGCCGCGGCCCGGTCGCCTCGCCCGCCTGTTCGGGGCCAGGGCGTGGACCCTCGCCGACGTGGCCGCCCGTGGACTCGGCGGCCACGACGGGCTGACCGCCCTGCTGCACGAGCACGCCCTGCGCTTCGGCCTCGACCCGCGCACCGCGCCGGCCGGGGCCACCGTGCTGCCGTACATGGAGCAGTCCTTCGGCGTCTGGTACGTCCGGGGCGGCATCCGGGCGCTGGCCGACGCGGTGTACCGGCGGTGCGAGCGACGCGGGGTGGAGTTCCGCTTCGACACCCGGGTCGCCGAGGTGCTGGAGAAGGACGGCCGGGCCTGCGGCGTCGACACCGCGGCCGGCCGGATCGACGCCGACGTGGTGGTCTCCGCGATGGACGCCCGGGTGGTCTTCTCGGAGTACCTCGGCACGGCCGGCTCCCAGGACGACTGGCCGTCGTCGATGGAACGGCTGCACGACGCCCCCGGCCGCGTCGTGGTGCTGCTCGCCCTGCGCGGGGAGCGCCCCGCCGGGACGGCGCACCGGACCGTGGTGCACGCCGCCGACCGCGCCGCCGAACTGGACGGGATCTTCCGCGCCGGCGCCCCGCTCGCCCAGCGGCCGACCGTCCAGGTGCTGCGCCCGGACGACGCCTCGCTGCACCCCGCCGGCCACGAGGCCGTGGTGCTCACCGCGACCACGCCGGCGATGGGTTTCGACTGGACCGGACCGGGCGTCGCCGAGCGCTTCGCCGACCGGATGGTCGCGCAGGCGGACGCGGCCGGTCTGGGCCTCGGTGAGCGGGTGCTCTGGCGGGTGGTGCGGACGCCGGCGGACACCGCGCGGGAGACCGGTTCCTTCCTCGGCTCCGTCCCGCTGCCAGCCCTGGCGGGCGCGCGCGGCGCCTACCTCCAGGCGCCGACCGAGGAGGCGCCCGGCTTCTACCTGGTGGGCGGCGCCGCCCACCCCGGCGGCGGGCTGGCCCGGGTCGGCATGTCGGCCTGCATCGCGGCCAACCTCATCGGCCCGGCCTGAGCCGCTCCGGACCGGCCCGGCGGGCGGGGCTCAGCCCTGCTGCTGCCAGGTCGGCTGCTGCTGGTAGCCGTACTGGTCGTACTGCGGCTGCTGGGGGATGCCCTGCTGCTGCGGGTAGGGCTGGTGCTGCTGGTCGGCCTGCTGCTGCCACTGCTGCTGGGCCTGCTGCGCCTGCTGGGCCTGGTCGTAGCCGTACTGGTCGGGCTGCTGCTGGTAACCGCCGTACGCGTCCACCTGCGGCTGCTGCTGGTAGCCCGCGTACGGGTCCGGCTGCTGCTGGTAGGTGCCGTAGCCCTGGTCGTAGGCGAAGGCCGGCTGCTGCTGGGCCTGCCACTGCTGCTGGCCGTTCGCGTCCCAGCCGGGCTGCTGCTGCGAGGTGTCGTAGCCGGCCTGGTAGGCCTCGGCGTACGGGTCGGGCTGGGCCGGTGGCGCGGGCTGCTGCTGCTCGTAGTAGCCGGGGGTGTAGACGCCGTCGGCGGCGATCTCCTGCATCTCGAAGGCGGCGGTCTGCTCGACGGCCGGGACGTCCTCGGCCACCGGGGCCGGGGCCGGGCTCTCCTCGACCGCGCTGACCGTGCCGATCCGGTCGGCCGCCACCGCGGTGGCCACCACCGCGCCACCGGTCAGCGCGCCCAGCAGGGGCACCCTGGCCAGCGGGCCGGGCAGTCCGCCGTCGGCCCGGCGCAGCGACCAGCCGGCCGCGTAGCCGCGTTTCACGGAGAGGGTGACGAGGGTCTGGCCGACCGCGAAGAGGGCCGCGCCCGCGCCGATCAGCGGGACCGAACCGGCCGCCATCCCGGCCGGCACGCCGAGGAAGCCGGTCAGGGCGAGGGCGCGCCAGTGCACCGGCGCGCGGTTCTGCAGCAGCAGCTCGGCCAGCAGCCAGAGCGCCACGACCGCCAACGCGCCGTACAGCAGCAGGTATCCGATGCCCATCCGCCCGCTACCTCCAGTCGCGTGCCCGCGCGCGCCGCGCGTGTCCGGCGACTGTACCGGTTGAACGGTCCGGGTACCGCATTGCGTTCCCGGCCGGAACGGCGGGCCCGGCCGGCCGGGAACGGCGGCCCGCTCAGCGCTGGTGCAGGCCGAGGTTCTGGTAGATCTCCAGCGTCGCGGTCGAGTGGTTGAGCGTGATGAAGTGCAGCCCGGGGGCGCCCTCCGCCAGCAGCCGCTCGGACATCGCGGTGGCGTGCTCCATGCCGATCGCGCGCAGCGCGGCCGGGTCGTCGATCGCGGCGCGCAGCCGCTCCTCCAGGTCGGGCGGGAAGGCCGAGCCGCTCAGCTGGGGGAAGCGCTCCAGCTGCTTGGCGTTGGTGACCGGCATGATCTCCGGGATGATCGGCGCCTCGCAGCCCGCCGCCGCGACCCGGTCGCGCAGCCGCAGGTAGTCGTCGACCTCGAAGAACATCTGGGTGATCGCGTAGTCGGCCCCGGAGCGGATCTTCGCCACGAAGTGCCGGATGTCCTCGTCCCAGTCGGTCGAGCGCGGGTGCATGTTCGGCGAGGCCGCGACGCCCACGCAGAAGTCGCCGATCCCCTTGATCAGCTCCACCAGCTCGTAGGCGTAGGTGACGCCGTCCGGGTGGCTGACCCACTCGCCCGTCGGGTCGCCGGGCGGGTCGCCGCGTACCGCGAGGACGTTGCGCACGCCCTGGTCGGCGTACTGGCCGATGATGTTGCGCAGCTCGGCGACCGAGTGGTCCACCGCGGTCAGGTGGGCCACCGGGGTGAGGGTGGTCTCGGTGGCGATCCGCCCGACCATGTTGACCGTGCGCTCGCGCGAGGAGCCGCCGGCTCCGTACGTCATGCAGACGAAGTTGGGGTCGAGCGGTTCGAGGCGGCGGATGGCGTCCCAGAGGCGCTGCTCACCGACCTCGGTCCGCGGGGGCATGAACTCGAAGGAGAAGGACCGCTTGCCGGCCGCCAGAAGCTCGCGGACCGTCGAAGCGCGGTCTGTTCTGGTGGAAGCGATGCCGAGTGCCATGGGGGCAGGTTAACCGTCGGCCGAAGGACACGAACAACCCGGTTCCAGGTATTGAGACAACTGGTGGACGACCGTCCGCTTTCCGTCCGAACGGGTGCACGGCCCTGCCCGACGGCCGTTCGCGGCCCTCCGGCTAGGCTTGCCGGACCCCCAGCGAACCCTCCGGAGCCTCATCGTGACCTCGTCCAGCAACCGGCCGGCCAACCCGATCGACGTGGAGGACGTGCGCGAGCGCGTCAACGCCGCGCTCGCCGGGTTCATGGACGGCCAGTCGGCCCTGCTCGGGAAGATCTCCCCGCAGCTGGCGCCCGCCGTCGAGGCCCTGCGCGACTTCCTGCTGGACGGCGGCAAGCGGCTGCGCCCGGCGTTCTGCTACTGGGGCTGGCGCGGCGCCGGCGGCCCGGCCGCCGGCGAGGCCATCGCGCACGCCGCGGCCGCCCTGGAGCTGCTGCAGGCCAGCGCGCTGGTCCACGACGACCTGATGGACCGCAGCGACACCCGGCGCGGCCTGCCCTCCGTGCACCGCCGCTTCGAGGCGCTGCACCGCGCGAGCGGCTGGCGGGGCGACCGCGAGCAGTTCGGCGCCTCGGCGGCCGTGCTCCTCGGCGACCTGCTGCTGATCTGGTGCGACGAGCTGTTCCTGCGCTCGGGCCTGGACCCGGCCGCGGTGCTGGCCGCCAAGCCGGTGTTCGACCTGATGCGCACCGAGGTCATGGTCGGCCAGTACCTGGACGTCCTGGAGCCGGTCGCCGGGGACTCCACCGACGAGGGTGCGCTGGACCGGGCACGGACCGTGCTGCACTACAAGTCGGCCAAGTACACGATCGAGCGGCCGCTGCAGGTCGGCGCGCTGCTGGCGGGCGCCGGGCCGGAGCTGGTCGAGGCTTACGGCGCGTTCGGCCTACCGCTGGGCGAGGCCTTCCAGCTTCGTGACGACCTGCTCGGCGTCTTCGGGGACCCGGCGGTCACCGGCAAGCCGGCCGGGGACGACCTGCGCGAGGGCAAGCGGACGCTGCTGGTCGCGCACGCCATGCGGGGGCTGCCCGCCGCCGACGCCCGCCACCTGGACGACCGGCTCGGCGCGCCGGACCTGGCGCCCGAGGAGGTGTCCCGGCTGCGCGAGCTGGTCGGGCGCAGCGGCGCGCCCGAGCTGGTGGAGCGGCGGATCGAGGAGCTGATGCGGCAGTCGCTGGCCGCGCTGGAGGCGGCCCCGCTGGCCGACCGGCGGGCCCGCGAGGTGCTGCTGGCATTGGCCGAGGCCGCCACCGTCCGCAAGTACTGAGCCGGGTGTCCGAAAAACGGGCACCCGGACGTACCGGGAACGGCGGCAGCCGTCCGGGTCAGACCGCGCGCAGCCGCCGGGCGAACGCGGCGGCCGCCGCCCGCGGGTCGTCCGCGGCGGTGATCGCGCGGACCACCACGACCCGGCTCGCCCCGGCCGCCAGCACCTCGTCCAGGTTGCCGAGGTCGATGCCGCCGATCGCGAACCACGGCCGGTCGGTGCTCTGCTTCGCCGCGTACGAGACCAGGCCGAGACCGGGCGCGTGGCGGCCCGGCTTGGTCGGGGTGGGCCAGACCGGGCCGGTGCAGAAGTAGTCGACGCCGGGCTCGACGACCGCCGCGTCGACCTCGGACTCGGCGTGGCAGGACCGGCCGATCAGTACGTCCTCGCCGAGGATCGCCCGGGCGGCGGGCACCGGCAGGTCGTCCTGCCCGAGGTGCAGCACGTCGGGCCGGGCCGCGTGCGCGACGTCGGCGCGGTCGTTGACGGCGAGCAGCTTGCCGTGGCGGCGGCAGGCGTCGGCGAAGACCTCCAGGGCCGCCAGTTCCTGCTTGGCCTCCAGGCCCTTGTCGCGGAGCTGGACGATGTCCACCCCGCCGGCCAGCGCCGCGTCCAGGAACGCGGCGAGGTCGCCCTGCTCGCGGCGCGCGTCGGTGCAGAGGTAGAGCCGGGCGTCGGCGAGGCGCCGGCGCGGTGTGTCCGCCGCCATCAGATCAGCATCGCCTGGGCGCGGCGCTTCACCTCGGTGCCGCGGTTCTCCTGCAGCGCCTGGATCGGGCTGCCGGGCAGCGACGGGTCCTCGGTGAAGAGCCACTCCAGGATCTCCGCGTCGTTGTACCCGCAGTCGCGCAGCACCGTCAGGGTGCCGGACAGGTGCTTGACCAGGCCCGGGCCGTCGATGAAGGAGGCCGGCACCTGGAGCGACCTGTTCGGGCCGCGGCGGACGGCGATCAGCCCGCCGTTCTTGACCAGGTCGCGCACCTCGGTGACCCGGACCCCCCACTGCTCCGAGATGTCGGGCAGGTACATCCAGTCGGTGACCAGGGATTCAATCTTGCTTTCGATCTCACTCACGTCACCAGACTGCCACCTCCGGGGCCCGCCGCGCACCAACCGGCCCCGCGGACTACCCCGCTACGGCCGACTTCAGGGCCACCGCCGGGTCCGCCGCGCGGACCGGATCGAGCACCGCGGCGCGCTCGACCAGCCGGCGGCCCTGGGTGAGATCGCGCGGGCGGTCCACCGTCAGCAGGGCCCGCAGCACGCCGTCCCGCAGCCAGAGCACCGCCCAGGACGGGTCCTGCGGGGAGCCGCGCCAGAGCAGTTCGTCACCCTCGCCGTGCCGCCCGGCGTACTGCACCGTCCGGCCGAACTGCTCCGACCAGAAGTACGGCACCGGGTCGTACGCCACCTCCGCGCCGAGCACGGCGGCGGCCGCCGCCGCACCGGACTGCAGCGCGTGGTCCCAGTGCTGGACGGTCAGCCGGGCGCCGGCGCGGGCCGACGGGTAGCTCACGCAGTCGCCGGCCGCGTGGACGCCCGGCAGCGTGGTGCGCAGCCGCTCGTCGACCAGGATCGCGCCGGCGGCGTCCAGCGCGACCCCGGAGCCGGCCAGCCAGCCGGTCGCCGGGCGGGCGCCGATGCCGACCACCACCTCGTCGGCGGGCAGGTGCGAGCCGTCCGCCAGCAGCACCGCGCCGGGCTCGACCGCCGCGACGCCCACCCCGCAGCGCAGCTCCACCCCGGCCTCGGCGTACCAGGCCGCCATCGCCCCGCCGATCACGGCCGGCAGCGCGCCGGGCACGGGCGCCGGGCCGGCCTCGACGACGGTGACCTCGCAGCCGGCCGCCCGGGCGGCGGTGGCCACCTCGGCGCCGATCCAGCCCGCGCCCACCAGGACCAGGCGCAGGCCGGGCCGGAGCAGGGCGCGCAGCGCCAGCGCGTCGTCCAGGGTGTGCAGCAGGTGGGCGCGCTCGGCGCCGGGCAGGGCGCGCGGGGCGGCGCCGGTGGCGATCACCAGGGCGTCGTACGGCAGGTCGCCGCCGTCGGTGCGCAGCACGCCGGGGGTGAGGCCGGTGGCGCGGCGGCCGGTGAGCAGTTCGACGCCGAGCTGCGCGAGGTCGAGGTCGAGCGGGGTGGCGTCGGCCTTGCCGAGCAGCACCTCCTTGGAGAGCGGCGGCCGGTCGTACGGGGTGTGCGGCTCCTCGCCGACCACCACGATCCGCCCCCGCCAGCCGCCCTGCCGCAGGCCCGCGGCGCAGTGCGCCCCGGCCAGCCCGGCCCCCACCACGACCACCTGATCCGTCCCGCTCAGCTCTGCCACGCCCGTCACTGTACTGGCGGGCGCACGGGGCGCCAGAGGGCCCCGGGCGCCCCGCGTCCGCCCCTCGTACGCGCCTTCGGTGGCGGCGACCCCCGGAGTTATGGTGGGGGCACCATCACGGGAGCCCGGCGGACCGGGCTGAGAGGCGGGCTTGCACGGCCTGCGACCGTCCGAACCTGATCCGGGTCATACCGGCGAAGGGAGAGCAGCGACTTTGACACGCTTGGCAGCAGGTACCCATGCCCACGTGCTGGTCGTCGGCGGCGGCATCATCGGCCTCGCCGTCGCCTGGCGGGCGGCCCGGCGCGGACTGGCGGACATCGCGGTGGTCGACCCCGACCCGGGCGGCGGGGCCGCCCGGGTGGCCGCGGGCATGCTGGCCCCCGTCACCGAACTCCAGTACGGCGAGGAGCCGTTGCTGCGCCTCGGGATGGCCTCCAACGAGCGGTACGCGGCCTTCGCCGACGAGCTCACCGAGGCTTCCGGCGGCCGGGACACCGGCTACCGCCGGTGCGGCACCGTCGCCGTCGCCCTCGACTCCGACGACCGCGAGGAGCTGCGCGAGCTGCACGCCTTCCACGGGCGGCTCGGCCTCGACTCGCAGTGGCTGACCGGCCGGGAGGCCCGCAAGCTGGAGCCGATGCTCGCCCCCGGCGTCCGCGGCGGCCTGCACGTCACCGACGACCACCAGGTGGACGGCCGCCGGCTGGCCGCGGCGCTGGTCCTCGCCTGCGAGCGGGCCGACGTGCGGCTGCACCGCACCGAGGCCGCCGAGCTGCTGGTCGAGGGCGACCGGGCCGTCGGCGTCCGGCTCGGCACCGGGGAGACCCTGACCGCCGACCGGGTCGTGCTCGCCGCCGGCTCCCGCAGCCATCTGCTGCCCGGCCTGCCCGCCGGTGTGCTGCCGGCGATCCGCCCGGTGAAGGGCCAGATCCTGCGGCTGCGGATCCCGCCGGCCTACCGGCCGTTCCTCTCCCGCAACGTCCGCGCGGTGGTGCGCGGCCAACACCTCTACCTGGTGCCGCGCGAGGACGGCGAGCTGGTGATCGGCGCCACCAGCGAGGAGCAGGGCTACGACACCACCGTCACCGCCGGCGGGGTGTACGAGCTGCTGCGCGACGCCCACGAGCTGGTCCCCGGCATCACCGAGCTGCCGCTGGTGGAGACCTCCGCCGGGCTGCGGCCGGGCTCGCCGGACAACGCGCCGCTGCTCGGGCCGACCGCCCTGCCCGGTCTGGTCGCCGCCACCGGCCACTACCGCAACGGCGTGCTGCTCACCCCGGTGACGGCCGACCTGCTCGCCGAGTACCTGGTCACCGGCACGACGCCCGCGCTCGCCGAGCCGTTCTCCCCCACCCGCTTCACCACGAAGGTCCCCGCATGAGCGAGATCGAACTCACCGTCAACGGCGAGCCCCGCCGGGTGCCCGCCGCCACCACCCTGGCCGAGGTGGTGACCACCCTCAGCCGGGCCAACTCCGGCGTCGCGGCCGCTCTCAACGAGGCCGTGGTGCCGCGCGGCTCGTGGCCGCTGACGCGACTGGCCGCGGGCGACCGGGTCGAGATCCTCACCGCCGTCCAGGGAGGCTGACCATGGCCGACGACGTGTTCACCATCGCCGGGACGGCCTTCGGCTCACGCCTGATCATGGGCACCGGCGGCGCCCCCAGCCTGGACGTCCTGGAGCAGGCGCTGCGGGTCTCCGGCACCGAGCTGACCACCGTGGCGATGCGCCGGGTCGACGCCACCACCCAGGGCTCCGTCCTGGACGTGCTGACCCGCAACGGCATCCGCGTGCTGCCCAACACCGCCGGCTGCTTCACCGCCGGTGAGGCCGTGCTGACGGCCCGGCTGGCCCGTGAGGCGCTCGGCACCGACTGGGTGAAGCTGGAGGTGATCGCCGACGAGCGGACCCTGCTGCCCGACCCGATCGAGCTGCTGGACGCGGCCGAGACACTGGTCGACGACGGTTTCACCGTCCTGCCCTACACCAACGACGACCCGGTGCTGGCCCGGAAGCTGGAGGACGTCGGCTGTGCGGCGATCATGCCGCTGGGCTCGCCGATCGGCTCCGGCCTGGGCATCCGCAACCCGCACAACTTCCAGCTGATCGTGGAGGGCGCGACCGTCCCGGTGATCCTGGACGCGGGCGCCGGCACCGCCTCGGACGTGGCCCTGGCGATGGAGCTGGGCTGCGCCGCGGTGATGCTCGCCTCGGCGGTGACCCGGGCCCAGGAGCCGGTGCTGATGGCCGACGCGATGCGGCACGCCGTGGAGGCCGGCCGGCTCGCCCACCGGGCGGGCCGGATCCCGCGCCGCTTCCACGCCGAGGCCTCCTCGGCGATGGCCGGCCGGGCCGCGCTGGACACCCGCGAGCGCCCGGCGTTCTAGGCGGTGTCACAAGCCGGGCACAGAGCGCCCCGGGAGCGGTGTCTCCCGGGGCCGGTGCCGGGCGCCCCCACTACACTCGCCGGGTGGACATGGCACTGGACGACCCGCTGATCGGTACCCTGCTCGACGGCCGGTACCGGGTCGAGCAGCGCATCGCGGCCGGCGGGATGTCCACCGTCTACCGGGGCACCGACACCCGCCTCGACCGGGTCGTGGCGGTCAAGGTGATGCACCCCTCGCTCGCCGGCGACGAGGACTTCACCGGCCGGTTCATCCGCGAGGCCAAGGCGGTCGCCCGGCTCGCGCACCCCAACGTCGTCAACGTCTTCGACCAGGGCGCGGACGGCGCCCACGTGTTCCTCGCGATGGAGTACGTGCCCGGCCGGACCTTGCGCGACCTGCTCCGCGACCGGGGCGCGCTCTCCGTCCGGGCCGCCCTGGACGTCCTGGAGCCGGTGCTCGCCGCGCTCGGCGCCGCCCACCGGGCCGGTCTCGTCCACCGCGACGTCAAGCCCGAGAACGTGCTGATCACCGACGGCGGCCTGGTGAAGGTCGCCGACTTCGGCCTGGTCCGGCTGCTGAACGCCGCCGACGGCGCGGCGAGCTCCGGCACCGCGACCACCGACACCGTCCTCGGCACCGTCTCCTACCTGGCCCCCGAACAGATCCGGCCCGGCGCCGGGACCGACCAGCGGGTGGACGTCTACGCGGCCGGCATCCTGCTCTACGAGTTGCTCACCGGCCACCGTCCGCACACCGGCGAGAACCCCGTCCAGGTCATGTACCGCCACCTGCACGAGGACGTCCCGGCGCCCTCGCTGACCGTGCCGGGGGTCGTTCCCGAGCTGGACGCGATAGTCGCCGCGGCCTGCGCGCGCGACCCGCGGGACCGCCCGTACGACGCGGTCGAGCTGCTGGCCGCCCTGCAACGGGTCCGCCGCGCGCTCACCCCCGCCCAGCTCGACGCCGAGCCCCCGGCCTCCACCCGGCCCAGCCCGCGGTACCCGACCAACGAGCCGACCTCGGTGATCCGGCCGGCCGTGGTCGCGCCCCCGGTCGAGCGCACCAGCGTGCTGGACGTGCCGCCGGAGGTGATGGAGCAGCTGCTCACCGAACCGCGCCCGTACGACGAGCCCGCGCCGGTGCGCACCCGGCGCGGCCCCGGCCCGTGGCGCCGGCTCCCGCGCAAGCCGCTGATCTGGACCTCCGTCCTGGCCGCGCTGGTGCTGCTGGTCGGCGGCACCACGTACGCGCTCTCCGGCGCGCTGTACACGACGGTGCCGGGCGTGATCGGCAAGGACCGCGGCGAGGCGCAGCGGATCCTGGACGGCGCCGGGATGCACGGGCGGTTCACCGAGGTGTACAGCGAGAGCGTCCCGGCCGGTCAGGTGATCTCCACCGACCCCGGCGTCGGGGCGCGGGCGCGCAAGAGCGACGCGGTCGGGGTCACCGTCTCCCGGGGGCCGAAGCGGATCGCCGTGCCCGAGCTGGTCGGCCGGCCCGCCGAGCAGGCCGCCGCCGCCCTGAGCGGCGTGCAGCTGGCGCGCGGCGGCGTCACCGAGACGTACAACGACACCGTGCCGGAGGGTTCGGTGATCAGCAGCTCGCCGGTGGCCGGCCAGCAGGTGCCGGAGAACACCCCGGTCTCGCTGGTGGTCAGCAAGGGCATGGTGGCCGTCCCGGACGTCACGGGGATGTCCAAGGACGACGCCGCCAAGGCTCTGCAGGCCGCCGGGTTCGCCATGCAGAGCAGCGGGGTCAACCTGTTCGGCACCGGCAAGGTCTCCAGCCAGTCCCCGGCCCCGGGCGAGCGCCGCCCGCAGCGCACCGTGGTCACGGTCAACTTCCCGTTCATCTAAGGATTTTGCCCAGCCTTGGGGTCACGCGACGTAGCGTGGAACCAGGCCTGCCCGGCCCCGCCTGCCACGGCCAGGAGGGCTGTGGCGCCGGGATCTCCGGACGGGGCTGCGCGGCGGCCGGTACCCGAGGATGTGGTCGTCATGGGCGGACCCGCCGTCGACGGCTTGAGGGAGCGTGTACGGGGCGCGGTGATCACGCCCGACGACGAGGGCTACGAGCAGGCCCGCCGGGTCTACAACGGCACGGTGGACCGCCGGCCGGCGGCGGTCGTCCGGGTGGCCAACGCCGGGGACGTGATGGCTGCCGTCGACTTCGCCCGGGAGACCGGCCTGGAACTCGCGGTGCGCGGCGGCGCCCACAGCGCGCCCGGCTACGGGACCTGCGACGGCGGCCTGGTGATCGACTTCTCCGACCGGCACGGCGTCCGGATCGACCCGGTGGGCCGGACGGCGCGCTGCGAGGGCGGCGTCACCTGGGGCGACCTCAACGACGCCGGGTACGCCTTCGGGCTCGGGGTGACCGGCGGGATCGTCTCCACCACCGGCATCGCCGGGCTGACCCTCAACGGCGGCTTCGGCCACCTCGCCCGGGGGCTGGGGCTGAGCTGCGACAACCTGGTCTCGGCCGATGTGGTCACCGCGGACGGGCGGTTCCGGACGGTGAGCGAGGAGCAGGAGCCGGACCTCCTCTGGGCGCTGCGCGGCGGTGGCGGCAACTTCGGCGTGGTGACGTCCTTCGAGTACCGGCTGAGCCCGGTCAAGGACGTGGTCGCCGGGCCGTTCGTCTACGAGCTGGAGCACGCGGCCGAGGTGCTGCGGTTCTACCGCGAGTACGTCCGGGAGGCCCCCGAGGAGCTGGGCATCTTCCCCGGCTTCCACGTCGCGCCGCCGCTGCCGTTCCTCCCCGAGGACCGGGTCGGCGACTCCTTCATCCTGCTGGTGCCGTGCTGGTCCGGGCCGCCGGACCGGGCCGAGGCGGTACTGGCCCCGCTGCGGGACGCCGCGCCGGTGGTCGCCGAGGGCGTGGACACGGTGCCGTACCCGGCCTTCGCCGCCGCCTTCGACCCGCTGCTGCCGCCCGGCCTGCGGCAGTACTGGAAGGGCGCCTTCGCGACCGAGCTGACGGACGCGGCGATCGCCGCGCACACCGAGCACGGCCCGCGGGTGCCCACGGTCCACTCGGCGGTGCACATCTACCCGATCAACGGCGCCTGCCACCGGGTGCCCGCCGACGCGACGGCCTTCGCGCACCGGGAGGCGACCTTCGCCACCGTAATCCTCGCGGCCTGGACCGACCCGGCCGACGACGCGGCCGACACCGCCTGGGTGCGCGGCTACTACGACGCGCTCGCCCCGCACTCCGACGAGGGCGGCTACATCGGCTTCATGGACCACGACGACCAGCACCGGATCGAGGCCAACTACCGGGGCAACTACGCCCGTCTGACCGAACTGAAGCGGCGGTACGACCCGGGCAACCTGTTCCGGCTGAACCAGAACATCCGGCCCTGAGGGGCCGCTACCGCAGCGGCCCGTCGCCCGGCTCCTCCTGGTAGGAGTAGCGCTGCTCGCGCCAGGGGTCGGCCAGGTTGTGGTACCCGCGCTCCTCCCAGAAGCCGCGCCGGTCCGCCCGCATGTACTCCACCGCCCGCACCCACTTGGGCCCCTTCCAGGCGTAGAGGTGCGGGACGACCAGCCGGACGGGGAAGCCGTGCTCGGCGGTGAGCGGCTCGCCGTTGCGGTGGGTGGCGAAGAGCGTCGCGGGGTCGGCGAAGTCGGCCAGCCGGAGGTTGGCGCTGTAGCCGTACTCGGCCCAGACCATCACATGGGTGACACCGGGCGCCGGAGGCACCCGGGCCAGCACTTCGGAGGCCGACACGCCGGTCCACTCGCTGCCGAGCACGGAGAACTTGGTCACGCAGTGGAAGTCGGCGCGGACGGTCGCTCGGGGCAGGTCGTTGAAGCCGGCGAAGTCCCAGCGGTGCTTCGCCGCCGAGGCGGTGGCGCCGAACACCTGGAAGTCCCAGGTCAGCGGCTTGAAGCGGGGTACGGGGCCGTAGTGCAGGGCGGGCCAGCCGCGTTGCGTCCGCTGGCCCGGCGGGAGTCTCGGGTCAGACGGCGGAGGTGGTTCTTGCTCGGACTGACCCATGGCTCCATGGTGACAGACGGCGGACAACGCCCGGCGCGCGCCCCTTTCGGGTGCCGTGCGCCCCGCCCGTACGGCCCATTGGGCCACCAAATCGGATATTCCGACACATGTCCTAGTGAGTGTGAACTTACTGGAATTCGGCCCCGGCGCGGTGCCAGGATGCGTGCAGCCGGAGGGTACGGCCGTGAGTCCCGGACGCGAAGCAGGAAGGCACCGCCATGAAGGGCGACACCGAGGTCATCGAATTCCTCAACGAGCAGCTCACCGCCGAGCTGACCGCCATCAACCAGTACTTCCTGCACGCGAAGATGCAGGAGAACAACGGCTGGACGAAGCTCGCCAAGTACACCCGGCACGAGTCCTTCGACGAGATGAAGCACGCCGAGGTGCTCACCGACCGGATCCTCTTCCTGGACGGGCTGCCCAACTACCAGCGGCTCTTCCACGTCCGGATCGGCCAGACCGTCAAGGAGATGTTCGAGGCGGACCGCCAGGTCGAGGTCGAGGCGATCGACCGGCTGAAGCGCGGGATCGTGGTCATGCGGGCCAAGAACGACGTCACCTCGGCGAACATCTTCGAGGACATCCTGGCCGACGAGGAGCACCACATCGACTACCTCGACACCCAGCTGGAACTGCTGGAGAAGCTCGGGGAGGCGCTCTACCTCGCCCAGCTGATCGAGCAGCCGGAGTCCTGAACCCCCGGCCGTACCCTCAGGCCGCGCGCAGCGGCCGGGCCGGCAGGACGGCCGGCGCCTGGGCCCCGTCCCGCGGTCCGGCCTCCTGGTCGTCGGCCAGCCCCAGCTTGGCCGCCAGCCGGGCGGTCGGGCAGGGCCGTGCGCCGTGCTCACCGAGCAGCGCCTGGATCCGTCGGACGCAGGAGCCGCAGTCGGTACCGGCCTTGCAGCCCCGGGCTATCTGGCGCGGGGTGTTGGCACCCGCGTCGATCTCCTTCTTCACCTGGGCCTCGGTGACCGCATGGCACATGCACACGTACATCGCGGTCTCTCCCTGCGCAGGCGACTGGCTCGAAATCGATCTTGACTAAGGCATGCCTTAGTTCACTAAGCCTCACCTTACCCGGGGATCCGGGCATGAAAAAGCCCCTCCGGGTTCGGAAATCCCGAATCCGGAGGGGCTTTCGTCACATCGGGGCCGGCCGCATGGCCCGCCCGGGGGCGACGGCTCAGTTGCCGCCGCGGTACATCTCGGCCACCAGGAAGGCCAGGTCCAGCGACTGGCTGCGGTTGAGCCGCGGGTCGCAGGCCGTCTCGTAGCGCTGGTGCAGGTCGTCCACCAGGACCTCGTCGCCGCCGCCGACGCACTCGGTGACGTCGTCGCCGGTCAGCTCCACGTGGATGCCGCCCGGGTGGGTGCCGAGGCCGCGGTGCACCTCGAAGAAGCCCTTGACCTCGTCGAGCACGTCGTCGAAGCGGCGGGTCTTGTGACCGCTGGAGGCCTCGAAGGTGTTGCCGTGCATCGGGTCGCAGATCCAGACCGGCTGGGCGCCGGAGGCGGTGACCTTCTCCACCAGGGTGGGCAGGTGCTCGCGGATCTTGCCCGCGCCCATCCGGGTGATGAAGGTGAGCCGGCCGGGCTCGCGCTCCGGGTCCAGCTTCTCGATCAGGGTGAGCGCCTCGTCGACCGAGGTGGTCGGGCCGAGCTTCACCCCGATCGGGTTGCGGATCCTGGACGCGAACTCGATGTGCGCGTGGTCCAGCTGGCGGGTGCGCTCGCCGATCCAGACCATGTGGCCGGAGACGTCGTACAGCTCGCCGGTCCGCGAGTCCACGCGGGTCAGCGCGGTCTCGTAGTCGAGGATCAGCGCCTCGTGCGAGGAGTAGAACTCGACGGTCTTGAACTCCTCCGGCGCCACGCCGCAGGCGTTCATGAACGCCAGCGCGTTGTCGATCTCGCGGGCGAGCTGCTCGTAGCGCTGGCCGGCCGGCGAGTTGCGCACGAAGTCCTGGTTCCAGGCGTGCACCTGGCGCAGGTCGGCGTACCCGCCGGTGGTGAAGGCGCGGACCAGGTTGAGCGTCGCGGCGGAGGCGTTGTACATCCGCTTCAGGCGCTCCGGGTCCGGGTTCCGGGACTCGGGAGTGAAGTCGAAGCCGTTCACCGAGTCGCCCCGGTAGACCGGCAGCGTCACGCCGTCGCGGGTCTCGGTCGACTTGGAGCGCGGCTTGGAGTACTGGCCGGCGATCCGGCCGACCTTCACCACGGGGACGGAGGCGGCGTACGTCAGCACGGCCGCCATCTGCAGCAGGGTCTTCAGCTTGTTCCGGATGTGCTCGGCCGAGACACCGTCGAAGGCCTCGGCGCAGTCACCGCCCTGCAGGAGGAACGCCTCACCACGCGCCACGGCACCGAGCCGGGCGCGCAGCTGGTCGCACTCGCCCGCGAAGACGAGCGGCGGATAGGAGGCGAGCTCCGCAAGGGTCTTGCGCAGAGCCTCGTGGTCCGGCCATTCAGGCTGCTGCGCCGCGGGCAGGGACTGCCAGGGGTGGGGATTCGTCACGGTCACACGGCAAGGCTACGGGGTGGGACAACCGAATTGTGACCGCCGCTCGCTGGGTGAGACACCCGGTGGACAATCGTGTGAGGCGGCTCACGGCGCCCGCCGGATCCGCTACGCTCGACGCATGAACGCGCCGCACACCTCTTCCTGGTGGTGGGCCGACCCCTCGGGTGGCCCACCGATCGCGCGTTCCTAGACGAACACGACGGCCGCCCCTCGGGGCGGCCGTCGGCGTTTCGGCGCAGACGGCCCTCCCGGGAGCGGAACCCCGAACCACCGCACCCGCCCTCCCGGAAGGAAGCCGCACCGTGAACCTCGCAGCCGACCTACTCGCCCGCCTCACCGGCCCCGACGCCCCGGCGTTCGCCCTGCTGCACCGCCGCGCCCCCCGGCTCGCGCCGGACACCGTCGAGGTCCTGCTGGGCACCGTCGACAGCTACGAACGGCTGGCCGACCTGCCGGTCCGCGCGGGCGTCCCGGCCGACGGCCCGGTGCACGACCTGCTCGCCCTCGTCCCGTTCCGGCAGATCCGCGAGCGCGGCTTCGAGGCCGTCGACGACGCCACCCCGCTGCAGGCGCTCTCGGTCACCGAGCAGTACGCCCTCCCGCTGGCCGAGCTGCTCCCGGCGCTCCCCCGGCGGCCGGTCGCCCTGACCGGCGGCGCGTTCGACATCGACGACCAGGAGTACGCCGGGATCGTCCGCCGGGTGATCGCGGACGAGATCGGCCGGGGCGAGGGCGCCAACTTCGTCATCCGGCGGGACTTCACCGCCACCCTGGAGGACTACTCCCCCGCGCTCGCGCTGACGCTCTTCCGCCGGCTGCTCGAACAGGAGCGCGGCGCCTACTGGACCTTCCTGGTGCACACCGGGGAGCGGGTCCTGGTCGGCGCCTCCCCCGAGGTGCACGTCCGCCAGAGCGGCGGCACGGTCGTGATAAACCCGATCTCCGGCACCTACCGCTATCCGGCGGGCGGCTCCGACATCGACTCGCTTCTCGCCTTCCTCCGCGACCCCAAGGAGCTGGAGGAGCTGACCATGGTGGTCGACGAGGAACTCAAGATGATGTGCACCGTCGGCGACCTCGGCGGCCAGGTGCTCGGCCCCAGGCTCAAGGAGATGTCCCACCTCGCGCACACCGAGTACGAGCTGCGCGGGCGCACCTCGCTGGACGTCCGCGAGGTGCTGAAGGAGACCATGTTCGCCGCCACCGTCACCGGCAGCCCGGTCCAGAACGCCACCCGGGTGATCAGCCGGTACGAGCGCGGCGGGCGCGGCTACTACGCCGGCGCGCTCGCCCTGATCGGCCGCTCGGCCAGCGGGGGCCAGCAGATGGACTCCCCGATCTGCATCCGCACCGCCGACATCGACCCGGCCACCGGCCGGCTGGTCGTCCGGGTCGGCGCGACCCTGGTCCGCCACTCCGACCCGGACTCCGAGGTCGCCGAGACCCACGCCAAGGCCGCCGGGGTGCTCACCGCGATCGGCGCCCGCCCGGCCCCCGCCCGGCTCCCCAACCCGTCCGGCCCGCGGCTCGCCGAGGACCACCGGGTCCAGGCCGCGCTGGACGCCCGGCGGGCCGACCTCGCGCCGTTCTGGCTCCGGATGCAGGAGCCGGCCCCGGTCACCCGGAGCGAGGAGACCCTGGTGGTGGATGGCGAGGACACCTTCACCTCGATGCTCGCCCACCTGCTGACCTCGCTCGGCCACCGGGTCACCGTGGCGCGCTTCGACGAAGCCGGCCTGCGCGAGCGGGTCGCCGCCCACCCCGGCCCGCTGGTGCTCGGCCCCGGCCCGGGCGACCCGGCCGCCGCCGACGACCCCAAGATGGGCGTCCTGCGCCCGATCGTCGCCGACGCGCTGGCCGCCGTCCGCTCCGGGGCCCGCACCGCGCCCCTGCTCGCCGTCTGCCTGAGCCACCAGCTGCTCGCGGAGCGGCTCGGACTGCCGCTGGCCCGCAAGGCCGTGCCTCACCAGGGCGCGCAGGAGACGGTCGAACTCTTCGGCGCCCGGCACACGGTGGGCTTCTACAACACCTTCACCGCGCGCTGCTCGGACCAGGACGCCGCCCGGCTCGCCGCCGAGGGCGTCGAGGTCTCCCGGGACCGGCTGACCGGCGACGTCCACGCGCTGCGCGGCGGCGGGTTCGCCGGACTGCAGTTCCACCCGGAGTCGGTGCTCACCCGGGACGGCGTCGGGATCGTCGCCGGGCTGCTGCGGTCGGCCGCCGCCGTCCACGGCTGAGACCCCGGGCGGGGTGCGCGCGTTCGTCCGGCGCGCCCCCCGCCCCGGGGCGTCAGGCCTCGTCGTCCAGGCCCTGCTGGATCGCGTACCGGACCAGCTCGACCCGGTTGTGCAACTGGAGCTTGCCGAGGGTGTTCTGGACGTGGTTCTGCACCGTGCGGTGGGAGAGCACCAGCCGGTCGGCGATCTGCCGGTACGACAGGCCCTTCGCGACCAGCCGCAGCACCTCGGTCTCCCGGGCCGTCAGCTGCGGCGCGGCGGGGGCCGTCGGGGCGGCCGGCTCGGCGGCCAGCCGGCGGAACTCGCCGAGCACCAGCCCGGCCAGGCCCGGGGTGAAGACCGCGTCGCCGACGGCGGTGCGGCGCACCGCGTCCAGCAGCTCGTCACGGCCGGCCGACTTCACCAGGTAGCCGGTCGCCCCGGACTTCACCGCCTCCAGCACGTCCGCGTGCTCACCGCTGGCGGAGAGCACCAGGACGCGCACCGAGGGATCCTGGGCGACCACCTGGCGGCAGGCCTCGGCGCCGGACAGGCCGGGCAGGTTGAGGTCCAGCACCACCACCTGCGGGGCGCAGGCACGGGCCCGGCGGACGGCCTCCTCGCCGTCCCCGGCGGTGGCCACCACGTCCAGCCCCGCCTCGGCGAGGTCGCGCGACACGGCGTCGCGCCACATCGGGTGGTCGTCCACGACCATCACCCGCACCGGCGGCCGGTCGGTCATCGGCTGGTCAGCCATCGGAACCCCTCCTCGGGACGCGCAGTTCGACCTCGACGCCCTCCCCGGGCACCGAGTACAGCTCGGCCGTACCGCCGAGGTCCAGCAGCCGGCCGCGGATCGACTGGGAGACGCCCAGCCGGCCGGCCTGCTCCGCCTCACCGAGCCGCCCCGCCGCGAAGCCCGGACCGTCGTCGCGGACGCTGACCGTGACGGCCTCCGGCTCGTCCTCCAGCAGGATCCAGGCGTGCGCCCCGGGCCCGGCGTGCCGGCGGACGTTGTCGACCGCGGCGCCCACGGCCGCCGCCAGCTCGCCGGCCGCCGGGCCGGGCAGCAGCACCGGGGTGCCGGGGGCGGAGAGGGTGATCCGCTCGTCCGTGTAGGGGCCGAGCAGGGTGCGCAGGTCCTGCGGCTCCAGCGGCGCGCGCTGCACGGGCAGCGGTCCGCCGCTCATCAGGGCCCGCAGCGCGCGCTCCTGCTCGCCGGCCAGCCGGCCGAGTTCGGCGAAGTCCGCGCCCCGGCCGGGGCCCTGCTCGCCGCCCCGGCGCTGGACCAGGGCGAGCACCTGGAGCACCCCGTCGTGGATGTCCCGGGAGAGCCGCTCGCGCTCCCGGTTCGCGGCCTCGACCTGGAGCGCCCGGGTCAGCGTCGCCTCGCTGGCGCGGGCCAGTTCGATCACGTAGCCGATCGCGCAGCCGGCCACCATCAACAGCACGATGTTGTGGATGTTGTCGCCGGTCGGACCGCCGTGGCCGAGGATGTTCGCCACCCCGATCACCGATCCGGCCGCCGCCGCCCAGCGCCAGCCGCCCCGGCCCGCGAAACCCAGGACGGTGCCGGCCGCCCAGATGGTGGGCAGCGTGGGCGCGCCGTGGGCGATCCGGGCCGGGTCGTCGGTCATCCCGCTCATCACGATGCCGGTGACGACCAGGGTGAGGTCGGTGCCGAGCACGTACCAGGTGCAGCGCAGCGGCCCGGCGAAGGCGCGGGTGCTGGCGAGCGTCCAGAGCGTCAGCGCGCCGAGGTAGATCCAGCCGGCGACGGGGTGCAGGAACTCCAGGTACGAGTCGAGGTAGCGCAGCACCGCGTAGCAGAGCGCCAGCACCCGGAAGAACGAGATGGCCCGCCAGAGCGGCAGTTCGACGGACATGCCGCCGGCCGCCACCGCCGCGCCGACCGCTCCGGGTCTGTTCCCGTCCGACATCTCCGTGCCCCTCCCCCTGCGGGCGGATCCGGCCTCCCGGCCTAGGCCGACCCGCTCTCCTTCTGCTCCTGCTCGGCGGCCTTCTGCGCCTTCTCCGCCTCCGCCTTCTCGGCCTTGGCGGCGGCCTGCTCGGCCTTCTGGACGGCCTTGCGCTCGGCGTCGGCACGCTTCTTGTCGTCGGCGATCTGCCGCTTGGCGGCGGTCGCGTAGACGTCCACGTACTCCTGGCCGGAGAGCCGCATGATCTCGTACATCACCTCGTCCGTCACCGAACGGAGGATGAAGCGGTCGTTCTCCATGCCGTGGTAGCGGGAGAAGTCCAGCGGTCGGCCGATCCGGATGCCCGGACGGATGCCGAAGTTGGGGACGACCTGGCCGGGCGGCTGCACCTTCTCGGTGTCGATCATCGCGACCGGGATCACCGGCGCGCCGGTGGCCAGCGCGACGCGGGCCAGGCCGCCGACCTTGCCGCGGTACAGCTTGCCGTCGGGCGAACGGGTGCCCTCCGGGTAGACGCCGAACAGCTCGCCGCGGTCCAGCACGGCGATCGCGCTGCGGATCGCCGCCTCGCCCGCGCCGCGCACGCCGGAGCGGTCCACCGGCAGCTGGCCGACGCCCTTGAAGAAGGCGGCCGTCAGCTTGCCCTTCAGGCCCGGCGTGTTGAAGTACTCCGCCTTGGCGATGAAGGTCACCCGACGCCTGATCAGCGCGGGGAAGAAGAAGGAGTCCGAGAAGGAGAGGTGGTTGCTCGCGATGATCGCGGCACCCTCGGCGGGGATGTTCTCCTCACCCTCGATCCACGGCCGGAAGAAGATCCGTAGCAGTGGCGCGACGATCATCTTCATCAGTCGGTAGAACAACGCCGGGCCTCCTGTTATGCGGACCGGTCGATCCTAATGCCCCGCGGCCACCGCCCGCGCCCCGCCCCGCCCCGCCGGGGTGTCCGGCAGGGGTGTACGACGCGTGCGGGCGCGTGGGACGATGCGGTTTTCCGCAGCCCGCCGTCCCGCCCTCGCCCGTCCCAACGCGCCGCCGCCCGCGAAGGAGCCCGTCATGCCGCTGCTGCCCGGTGCCGAACCGTACCGCCACCGGGGCGGGCCGGTGGGCGTACTGCTCTGCCACGGGTTCACCGGCTCGCCGCAGTCGCTGCGCCCGTGGGCCGAGGAGCTGGCGGCGGCCGGGTACACCGTCTCGCTGCCGCTGCTGCCCGGCCACGGCAGCCGCTGGCAGGACATGCAGGTGACCCGCTGGGAGGACTGGTACGCGGAGGTCGAGCGGGAGTTGCTGGCGCTGGCCGCCGAGTGCGAGCGGGTCTTCGTCCTCGGGCTGTCGATGGGCGGCGGGCTGGCGCTGCGGCTGGCCGCGCTGCACGGCCCGGTGGTCTCCGGACTGGTGCTGGTCAACCCGTCGGTGCGTTCCGACAACCCCGCGAGCGTGCTGCTTCCGGTGCTGCGCCACGTGGTGCCGAGCCTGCCCGGGATCGCCAACGACATCGCCCGCCCGGGCTCCGTCGAGGTCGGCTACGACCGGACGCCGCTGCACGCCGCCTGGTCGCTGGCCCGGCTCTGGAAGGACGTGCAGCGCCGGCTGCCGCAGGTGACCCAGCCGGTCCTGCTCTTCCACAGCCCGCAGGACCACGTGGTCTCGGCGGCCAACTCGGAACTGGTGCTGGCCCGGATATCCTCGACCGACGTGACGGAGCGGTTGTGCCAGCGCAGCTACCACGTCGCGACGCTGGACCACGACGCGGCGGAAATATTCGCGGCCGGCCAGGACTTCATCCGACGGCTGGCTCCCGCGCACGCGGCGGGCGTCACCCGGATCGAATCCGACGATCACCAAGGCTGAAGGGCCGGAAGTGCACGAGAGCAGCACGGCGGGCGGCGAGGACGAGGCGCCCCGCGAGGACGCGGAGAACACCGAGGCGGACGCCTCGAAGGCCGAGGCCGCCAAGGCCGACGGCGTGAGGACCGAGGCCGCCAAGACCGAGAGCGCGAAGACCGAGAGCGCCAAGACCGAGAGCGCCAAGACCGACGGCGTGAAGACCGAGGGCGCCTCGGGTGAGGCCGCCCCGGCGCCCGAAGCGCCCCGGGTGCGGCGCGCGCCCGAGCGCAGCCAGGCCGAGCAGGACGAGATCTTCGCCGCGCTGGTCGCCCAGTTCGACGACCCCGTCGACCTCAACAACCCGGACTGGCCGGAGGTCGAGGACCTCCGGGCGCGCGGCGAGCTCAAGGGCGGGTTCAAGGAGGGCACCGACCCGGACGACCTCGCCGACCTGGCACCGCAGCCGCGGCCCCGCTCCACCCGCCCGGTGATGCCGGCCGCCGGATCGGGCCCGCGCGACTTCGAGCTGACCGAGGAGACGGACGAGGGCCACTTCGTCCCGCCGGAGCCGCCGCCGCTGCCCGCCGCCGACGTCACCGCCAAGTTCGCCTGGCTCGCCGTGCTCGGCGGCCCGGCCCTGCTGCTGTTCGACGCGGTGGTCTGGCGCGAGGTGTCCGGCTGGCCGGCCTGGGTCGGCGTGACCGCCTTCCTCGGTGGCTTCGTCACCCTGGTGGTCCGGATGAAGGAGCGCGACGAGGACGAACCGGAGGACCCGCACGGCGGCGCCGTCGTGTAGGGCCGGCGCACCGGCGGCCCGTGGCCGAGCCGGTCATCCCGGCCCGGCCACGGAGTTCAGCCGGCCGGGAGCTCCAGGACGGCGAGCAGCGGCAGATGGTCGGTGGCGGCCCGCAGATCGCCCTCGGTGACACCGGGCAGGCCGTGCGGCACCCCGCACGCGAGCACCCGGACGCCGGGGGTCGCGAAGACGGCGTCGATCCGCTGGTAGGGGTTCTCCGGGACGGACGTGAAGGTGCCGCCCCAGGGCGCCACGAGATGGCCGTCCTGCAGCCGACCGGCCAGCAGCTGCCAGCCGGCGCCGTCCGGGTGTTCGTTGAAGTCCCCCGCCACCACGCCGAGTTCGGCGATCTTCAGCTGGTCCAGCAGCAGCTCGAACTGGCCGCGGCGCTCTTCGGCGTCCAGGCTCAGGTGACAGCTGGTGACGCCGAACGGCGCCGAGCCGGCGATCCGGACCAGCGCGCTCGCGAAGCCGCGCGCGTGCAGCCCGCGGGTCTTGGGCAGCAGCCGGTCGTGGACGGCGAGCAGCTCCACGCCCGGGCCGCCGAGCAGCAACGGCCCCGCGGCGATCCGGCCGCCGCCGGCCAGCACCTCGGTGCCGGTCGCCCGCGCCAGCCAGGCCGCCCGGCCCCGCGGGCGCCAGTAACGCGGCGACTCCTGAACGCAGGCCACGTCCGGTTCACAAGCCCGGATCACCCGAACGAGGGCGTGCCGGTCGTCGCGGAGCGAGCGGATGTTGTAGCTGAGCAGCCGCAGCCGCCGCGGGCCGGGCGGCGGCAGGTCGGTCGGTCCGGTGGTCAAGGCGGTCCTCCCCTTTCGTCCGGTGTCGACCGTACGACAGGGGCCGGGCGGCCGGGGCGGAACACGACGGCGGCGGCGCGGCCGGGCCACGAGGGCTCCGGTCGCGCCGCCGCCGTCGGCGGGTGCGGGGTGGGTCAGACGGTGCGGGCGAGGTCCGCCGCGCCGGCGATGCCGGAGGCGGAGCCCATCGAGGCGAGCACCACCTCGGCGCGCGGGCGGTGCACCCCGCCGGTCAGGTAGTGCTCGAAGGCCTTGGCGACCGGGTCGAGCAGCAGCCGGCCGGAGTCGGAGACCCCGCCGCCCAGCACGAAGACCGCCGGGTCGAAGAGCGCGGCGAGGTCGGCCATGCCGCGGCCCAGCCAGTCGGCCAGCTCGTTGTAGCAGTCCAGGGCGAGCGGGTCGCCCGCCTCGGCCGCCTCGGTGATGTGGATGCCGCGGATGGTCTCGGCGACGCCGTCGTTCAGCTCCAGCATCCGCCGGCCGCGCACGGGGTCGGCGGCGGCCATCTCCCGGCCGTAGCGGCGCAGCGCCCGGCCCGAGCCGTACTGCTCCCAGCAGCCCTTGCCGCCGCAGCCGCAGGGCAGGCCGTCGGGGACCATGTTGAGGTGGCCGATCTCGCCGGCCACGCCGAACCGGCCGCGGTGCAGCCGGCCGTCCAGGACGATCCCGCCGCCGATGCCGGTGCCGACGGTGATCAGCACCATGTCCGAGTACTCGGCGGCGGCGCCGAAGCGGAACTCGGCCCAGGCGGCGCAGTTGGCGTCGTTCTCGACCACGGTGTCCAGGCCGGTGAGCTCCTCGATCCGGCCGCGCAGCGGCTCGTCCTCCCAGTCGATGTTGGGGGCGAAGATCACCGTGGAACGGTCGCGGTCGACGAAGCCGGGGGCTCCGACGCCGGCCGCGACCACGTCGGGGTACTGCTCCTTGAGCTCGCGCACGGCCTGCGCGATGGCATCGACCGCCCACTGCGGGTCGGCCGGGGTGGGCACCCTGGTCCGGGCCAGGATCTCGCCCGCCTCGTTGACCACGCCTGCCGCGATCTTGGTCCCGCCGACGTCGACGCCGATGGTCAGAGCCATGTGTCCCTCAGCTATTCACTCGTTCCCGCTGGACGGAACGGTACCGTCCAACCCTGCCCCCGTACACACCGTCGCCTACATTAACCGAAGACAATTCACGACCAAGCTCGCCGAGCAGCTTCAAAAGTCGTACATTCCGCCCCGCTCCGTCACAGCAGGGGTCCGCACGGTCACTTCCCGGGAGCCCGGGGTTCACTGCTTGTCGGACGGCCCGTCAGGTGCGTCGAGGTCGATCCGCTCGCTGCGCGCGGCGTCCCCGGCGGTCCAGCGGTGCTCGTGGCCGGCCACGGCGGCCCGGTAGGCGGCCATCAGCTCCCCGCCGGCGGCGGCCAGGCCGGTGCCGGCGGCGGACAGGTGGCCGTACACCTCGGGCTGCTTCTCGCGCAGGCGCTCGGCGAGGCCGGCCAGCGAGATCAGGGTGTCGGCGCTCGCCTCCTGGGCCTTCTGGCCGACGACGGACGCGAACCGGCGCACCTCGTCCACCAGCGGGCCCAGCTCCGGGCCGAACGGGTGCTCGGCGGCCTGCTCGGTGCGGTCGTCGGCAGTGGTCATCGCGGGCGTCTCCTCAGCTCCGGCCGCGCCTGCGGCCCCTGGCCCCGACGCTACCGGACGGGCCCGACCGCCCCGACGGCCCGCCATCGGCGCCGGCGCACGGTCACCGGGCGGCGCGGGAGACGAACCGGCGCACGGTCACCGGGCGGCGCGGGAGGCCCGGTCGCGTCCGCGCAGGGTGCTCAGCCGCGCGGCCAGAGCGCCGGATCGGGCGCGAAGCGGACGGCGAGCGCCCCGTCGTGCAGGCCCGCGCCCGCCACCGTGCAGCGGCGCAGGGCCGAGGGCAGCGTGAGCACCCGCCGGTGGGCACCGAGGCCGACCACGAGTTCGTCGCCGCGCCGCACCAGGTCCAGGTCGGCCCGCTCGGCACCGGGCAGCGCGAGGTGCCAGACCAGCAGTCCGTCCTCGGCCAGCCGGTCCTCGACGCTCCACGGCTTCGGGTCGAGCGGGGCCGGGCCGGCCCCCGCGCCGTAGAGGCGGTCCGCGACGGCCTCCAGGGTGACCTCGGCGAACCCGGTGACCAGCACCGGGACGTCGCTCGCGGCGGTCAGCGCGGCCAGCTCCTCCTGCCGGCGCCGGGCCAGCCCGGCCAGCCAGGGATCGGCCGAGTCGGCGGCGGCGTCCGGCAGCGCGCCGTGCACCACCACGGCGTCCGGCCGGTGGCCGTGCAGGGCCAGCCCGGCCCGGATCCGGCGCAGCTCCCCGTACGGGTGGGCGTCGGCGGCGGTGACCAGGCGGACGCTGGTGCCGGAGGCGGCGAGCGCCGCACGGGCCTCGGCGAGCGCGGCGGCAGCCTTGGTCCGGCCCTCGTAGAGCCAGTCGGCGGGCATCGGCACCCCGGCCAGGCCGGCCAGCAGCGGGCGCAGCGCCCGGGCGGCCTGCCGCTGCTCGGGCACCAGCCGGGCCAGGTAGCGCTCCAGCTGCTCGGGCAGCGCGAGCGCGGCGATCAGCTCGGCGGGCGGCGGGGCGAGCACCACCAGGACGTCGGCCTCGGCGGCGGGCAGGGCCCGGAGCAGGGCGAGCCGGGCGGTGCCGGGAAGGGCGGTGAGCTCCTCGGGGTCGAGCGGGTCGGCGCCGAGCAGGTCGAGCGCGGGCTTGATCCGGCCGCCGATCTCGCCGAGGGCGTGCCGGAACGCGGCCTGCTCGTCGATCCGGGCCACGGTCAGGCCGGGGGCGTACGGGGCCGGTTCGGGCTCCAGCCGGGCGTCGAGGACGGCGTCCAGGGTGCGGTGCGGGTCGTCGGCGGCCAGCAGCAGGGTGCGCCGCCCCTGCCGGGCGGCGTGCAGGGCGGTCGCGGCGGCCACCATGGGCGCCGCCGCGTCGCCGCTGACCAGGATGGTGCGTGTCGCCGTCATGCCGTCCAGCCCCGCTTTCCCGGCGTCAGCCCTCGACGCGCTTCTTCAGTCCGGCCAGCGCCCGGTCGATGATGACCTTCTCGGCCTTGCGCTTGATCATCCCGAGCATCGGGATCTTGACGTCGACGGCCAGCTGGTAGGTGACCTCGGTCCGGCCGCCGTCCAACGGGGCGAGCGAGTAGGAGCCGTCCAGCGAACGGAGCATCTGGCTGCGCACCAGCGTCCAGCCGACCTCGCGGTCGCCGTCCCAGGTGTAGGCCAGCACGTGCTCGTCGCGGATGGCGCCGGCGTCGAGCAGCAGGCGCACCTGGGCGGCGCGGCCGTTCTCGGCGGTCTCCAGCACCTCGACCTCCTTGACCTCGCCGGTCCAGGCCGGGTAGGCGGCGAAGTCGGCGATCACGGCCATGACCTTCGCCGGGGTCGCGTCGATGGTGATGCTCGACCTGGTGTGCTCCGCCATGGGTATGGCCCTCCGCGTCGTCCCTTGCTGCCGGCCCGGCCGAGCCTGCTCGGTCGGGTGCGCCCGGAGCAGGCTATCGCGCCCGGCGATCCCTCAGGTCCGGGGCTCGGAGGGTGCGCGGCCCGGGCTCGGGGGGCGCTCGCAGGCTACCCGCCGGTCACGTCCGGGCTGCCGTAGGGTGCCATTCGAACGACCCGGTCACGGCCTGGTCGGACCGGGTAAAGGTGTGACACTTCGAACACCGGAGCCGACCCCCCTGGTCGAAGCTGCCTACCGGGCAGTAACGTCCTGCCGTCCCGCAGCGTCGCGAACGAGGAGCAGTCTTGCTCGACTTCAGCCTTCCGGCCCTCTACCAGGTACCGAGCGGCGGTAACCTCTCCGACCTCGTGCACCAGAACGCCGAGCGGCACCCGGACGTCGTGGTGCTCAGTCGCAAGGTGGACGGCCGGTGGCAGGAGTTGACCGCCGCCCAGTTCCTGGTCGAGGTGCACGCCGCCGCCAAGGGTCTGATCGCCGAGGGCATCGAGCCCGGCGACCGGGTGGGCATCATGTCCCGCACCCGCTACGAGTGGACGCTGCTGGACTTCGCGATCTGGACGGCCGGCGCGATCACCGTGCCGGTGTACGAGACCTCCTCCGCCGAACAGGTGGAGTGGATCCTCGGCGACTCCGGGGCGGTGGCCGTCCTCACCGAGACCGCCCAGCACGCCGCGGTGGTCGAGGAGGTCCGGGGGCGCCTGCCGCTGCTGCGGCAGACCTGGCAGATCGAGGGCGGCGCCCTGGCGACGCTGGCCGGGGCGGGCCGGGACGTCACCGACGCGACCGTGGCCGAGCGCCGGTCGCTGGCGACGGCCGACTCGATCGCCACCGTCGTCTACACCTCGGGCACCACCGGCCGCCCCAAGGGCTGCCAGCTGACCCACGCCAACTTCATGGCCGAGTGCGGCAACATCGTGGAGCGGCTGGCCCCGCTGTTCCGCACCGGCGAGAGCTCGGTGCTGCTCTTCCTGCCGCTGGCCCACGTGCTCGGCCGGATCGCCGAGATCGCCCCCGCGATGGCCCCGATCAAGCTCGGCCACGTCTCCGACATCAAGGACGTCACCGCCGAGCTGGCGGCGTTCCGGCCCACCCTGATCCTGGGCGTGCCGAGAGTGTTCGAGAAGGTCTACAACACCGCCCGCACGAAGGCCCAGGCCGACGGCAAGGGCAAGATCTTCGACAAGGCCGCCGACACCGCGATCGCGTACAGCCGGGCGCTGGACGCCGGCGGCGCGGGCCTGGGCCTGCGGATCAAGCACAAGATCTTCGACAAGCTGGTCTACAGCAAGCTGCGCGCCGCGCTCGGCGGGCGGGCCACCCACGCGATCTCCGGCGGCGCCCCGCTCGGCGAGCGGCTCGGCCACTTCTACCGGGGCATCGGCTTCACCGTCCTGGAGGGCTACGGCCTGACCGAGACCTGCGCGGCCACCGCCTTCAACCCGTGGGACAAGCCGAAGATCGGTACGGTCGGCCAGCCGCTGCCCGGCGCCGCCGTCCGGATCGCCGAGGACGGCGAGGTCCTGTTCAAGGGCCCGCAGGTGTTCACCGGCTACTGGAACAACCCGCAGGCCACCGCCGAGGCGCTGAAGGACGGCTGGATCTCCACCGGCGACATCGGCTCGCTGGACTCCGAGGGCTACCTCACCATCACCGGCCGCAAGAAGGAGATCATCGTCACCGCGGGCGGCAAGAACGTCGCCCCGGCGGTGATCGAGGACCGGATCCGGGCGCACGCGCTGATCGGCGAGGTGATGGTGGTCGGCGACCGCAGGCCGTTCATCGGCTGCCTGGTCACCGTGGACGAGGACTTCTTCCCCAAGTGGAAGGAGCTGAACGGCAAGCCCGCCACCGCCACGGTGGCCGAGCTGCGCGAGGACGCGGACCTGCTGGCCGCCGTCCAGGCCGCCGTGGACGACGGCAACGCCGCCGTCTCGCACGCCGAGGCGGTGAAGAAGTTCCGGCTGCTGGACACCGTCTTCTCCGAGGAGAGCGGCCACCTCACGCCGTCGCTCAAGCTCAAGCGCAACCTGGTGCTGAAGGACTTCGCGGCCGACGTCGAGGCGATCTACCAGCGCTGACCGTACGGTGCGGGCCCCGCCGCGGTGGCGGGGCCCGCACCGCTTCGTCAGCCCGCCAGCAGCGAGGTCAGCCGCCCGGCCAGCAGGTCCCACCGCCAGGAGCGGTCCACCCAGCGCCGCCCGGCCTCGCCGAGCCGCCGGCGCAGCTCCTCGTCGTTCAGCAGCCGGACGATCCGCTCGGCCGCGGCGGCCGGCGAGCCGCCCGGCACCACGTAGCCGGTCTCGCCCTCCAGCACCGCGTCCGGCGCGCCGCCGGAGTCCCCGGCCACCACCGGCAGACCGGTCGCCGAGGCCTCCAGGTAGACGATGCCCAGGCCCTCGACGTCCAGCCCGCCCCGCCGGGTCCGGCAGGGCATCGCGAAGACGTCCCCGGCGCCGTAGTGCGCGGGCAGCTCCGACCACGGCACCGCGCCGGTGAACCGCACCGCGTGGCGCACGCCCCGGGCGTCGGCGAGCTTCTCCAGGTCCGCCCGGTAGGGGCCGTCGCCGACGATCAGCAGCACGGCGTCCGGCACCTCGGCGAGGATCTGCGGCATCGCGTCGATCAGGGTGTCCTGGCCCTTGCGCGGCACCAGCCGGGAGACGCAGACCACCACCGGCCGGTCAGCCAGCCCGAGCCGGCGGCGCAGCTCGGCGCCGCCCGAGCCGGGGTGGAAGGTCTGCTCGTCGACCCCCGGCGGCAGCTGCACCATCCGGG
This sequence comes from Kitasatospora sp. NPDC022856, assembly GCF_055561235.1. Lineage (NCBI taxonomy): Bacteria > Bacillati > Actinomycetota > Actinomycetes > Kitasatosporales > Streptomycetaceae > Kitasatospora > Kitasatospora sp. NPDC022856. The sequence goes on from NZ_JBVHHE010000001.1 coordinate 210,163, forward strand.
CGGCCGCCTCCGGGCCGACCGCGTCGGCGATCCGGGAGCGGGTGTACTCGCCGAGGTAGGTGAGGGTGTCGGTACCGGCGCCGATCCGGCGCAGCAGCTGCCGGGCCACCGGGAGCTGGGCCCAGGCGGCCTCGTGGCCGTGCGTCATGCCGAGCAGCCGCCCGCCGGCTCCGGCCCGGCGCAGCGCGGGCGCCATCAGCCCGAGCGGGGCGGCCGCGCCGAACCAGACCGAGTCGCACTTCTCGGCGCGGAGGATCTCGGCGGCCCGGCGGGTGACGCGCGGTGTGGGAACCATCACCTTCGTCCGGTCGCGGATCACCGGGAACGGCTGTTCGGCGTCGAAGCGGGCGACCTCGGCGCCGTCGCGCCAGGTCGACGCGTAGACCACGATGCTCCCGGCGGGCTGACGGACAGCCATGTTGTGGACGAAGGCCTGGATGCCGCCGGGTCGCGGCGGGAAGTCATTGGTGACGATCAAGGTCTTGTGCATCTGGCCACGGCTCGCTCGGTCGGGGGGTGCTCGGTGTACCGCTGGGTGATCCGTACGATAGGTCAACACCACGACCCGCCGGGAACGGATCCGCGCACGGCAACCGTTTCTCCCCCGGGTCTGTCCTAGAACCTAGGCAGCCGGTGCGGCCCCGCCGAACGTGGCGCCGCGCCCGGCACCGGCCGCCCGGGCGTCCGTCGCGCGACGCCTCCGGTGGGACGTCCGAGACGAACGAGGGAGCGCAGTGGAGTTGGCCCCGGCCACCAAGTCCGGTTCACCCAGCGGCGCCGACGGCCCCGGCACGGCGCTGGCCGTCCGCCAGGAGCCCGTACCGGCCCCCACCGGCCCCTCCCGGCGTACCGGGGCGCTCTGCGCGCTCGGCGGGACGTGGCTGGCCTCCCGGGCACTGCTGCTGCTGCTGGTGACCGGCGTGCTGCGGATGGCCGGCGGGGACATCACCACGGACGTCTGGCTGATCTACCACGGCTGGTACGGCGTCCTGCAGACCGGCACCTTCCCGCTGGACGACGTGACCTGGCAGTACCCGCCCGGCGCCGCCCTGGTGATCATGCTGCCCGGGCTGCTGCCCTGGTCGTACCTGGTCTCCTTCTGGGTGATCTGCGGGCTGGCCGACGCGGTCGCGATGGCCCTGCTGGTGCGTACCGGCCTGCGCAGGGGCCGGGCGCTGACCGGTGCCTGGGTCTGGGTGGCCGGCGTGCCGCTGCTCGGTCCGATGATCTACAACCGGTACGACGTCATCGTCACCGCCGTCGCGGTGGCCGGCCTGCTGGCGCTGATCCGCCGCCCGGCGATCGGCGGCATCCTGCTGGGGCTGGGCGGGATCATCAAGATCTGGCCGCTGATCGGCCTGATCGGCACCCCGTCCGGCCGCCGCACCCGCCGCTCCTGGACCGCCGCCGCGGCCACCGCCGTCTCGGTGGGCTTCCTGCTGGCGGCCGGGATGAACGGCGCCTTCGAGTTCCTGACCTTCCAGAAGGACCGCGGCGTCGAGGTGGAGTCGGTCGGCGCGCTGCCGCTGCACTTCGCCCGGATGGCCGGCGCCTGGGACGGCAGGGTGACGATGAACTACGGCTCGGTCGAGATGCTCGGGCCGTGGGTGAACGTGGTCGGCAAGGTGATGCTGGCCGGCAGCCTGCTGGGCTTCGCCTGGCTGCTGCTCTGGCGCTTCACCGCCAAGCGCCGCAACGCGGCGACCATGTACGACGCGGCGCTGGCCGCGCTGCTGATCTTCACCGTGACCAGCCGGGTGATCAGCCCGCAGTACCTGGTCTGGCTGGTCGGCGTGGCGGCGGTCTGCCTGACCGTGCGCGGCACCAGCCAGCGCCCGGTGGCGCTGCTGGTCCTGGCCGCGACGCCGCTTACCGTGGTGGAGTTCCCGCTGCTCTTCAGCGAGCTGGTCGGCAGCGAGCCCTGGGCCGTCACCGCGCTGACCCTGCGCAACCTGCTGCTGCTGGCCGCCACCGGGCTCTCCTGCGTCCGGCTCTGGCGCTCGACCCGCGGGACCGCCCAGCTCCCGCCGACCGTCGTGCTGGACCGCGCGGAGCCGGAGCCGGTGTCGGCGACCGGCTACCCGGTGCGCCCGGGGATCGCGTACGAGCAGGACCTGCTGGACGGCATCGACCGGCCGCCGGCCCAGCGGCGGCGCTAGGCCGCCAGGCGGCGGACCTCGGCGACCCAGAGCGCGGTGAACTCGGCCAGTCCGAGGCCCAGCTCGTCCCGCAGGACGCGGTCCGACTGCTCCTCCCGGCCCGCGCCCGCGCCCGCCGCGCCGACCGCCCGGTAGTAGCCGACCAGCCGGTCCGGCCCGAAGCGGCGGGCGATCAGGTCGCAGGCCAGCCAGGCCTGCTCGTAGGCCTGGGCGATGCCGTCGGCCCCGGCGGTGAAGTCCTGGTCGGCGGGGAGCGCCGAGGGCACCCGGCCGGCGGCGACGTCCCGGGCCAGCTCGGGGGCGATCTGCCGGGGCGAGCGGCCGGAGTCCCGGTAGCCGGTCCAGTCGGCGACGCCCTCGGAGAGCCAGAGCGGCGTCCAGGCCCGGGTGTCGGCCCGGGTCGCCACATGCACGGCCTCGTGGGTGATCACCACCTGGCGGCCGAAGTCGCCGAGCCCCCGGTAGGCACCGGGGTTGACCAGCACCCGGTCGGCCGGGGTGTGCCGGGGGGCGCCGGGCGCCGCGGTGGTGACCGCCACCATGCCGGTCCAGCCCGCCGGGTCGGCGTCCAGCAGCCGGCCGAACTGCTCCTCGGTGCCGGGCAGCTCCAGGAGCAGCCGGCCCGGCCAGGCGGTGCCCCAGAGCGCGGTGACGGCCGGGACGGCCCGGTCGGCCACGGCCGTGAGCTGCGCCGGGTCCGGGCCGTCGGCCAGGCCGAGCACCAGGCAGTGCGCGCCGGCCGCCGCCCGGACGGTCCCGAAGTCCCAGAGCGGCGCCGGCCCGTCCGGGCCGTCCTCGCGTTCGACCCGCCAGCCCCCGCCGGTCCGCCACAGCTCCAGCCGGCGCTGGTGGACCACCGGGTAGGCGTCGTACCCGGTCACCCGGACGGTCAGTTCGGCGGTGGCGGTGAGCCGGTCCGGCCGACCGGCCGGACCGAGCACGAGGTTGCGGTAGGCCGCCTCCACCGGGGGCGCGGACGGTCCGGTGGTCAGCGTCCGGGCCCGCTCGGCCAGCAGCGCGACCACCTCGGCCCGCTGGTCCGCCACCGCGGCCACGGAGGCCGCCGGAGCCGCCCGGGGCAGCGACAGCTGGGCCAGTCCGCCCGCCGCGAGCAGCAGGGCCCCGCGCCGGGACAGTGCGCGGCAGCGTGTCACGGCGTCGGCGGGAGGGGTCGGGACGGGCCGGCTCAGAGCCGGATCACCTCCGCGACGGGCATCGCGTTGACGCTCTCGTAGCGGACCTTGGCGCCCGGGTAGGGGGCGTGCACGATCACCCCGCCGCCGGCGTACATGCCGACGTGGTGCCTGTCCCGGTAGAAGATCACCAGGTCTCCCGGTCGCGCGTCGGAGATGCTGACCCGCTGGCCGGCGTACGCCTGGGCCTGCGAGGTGCGCGGCAGGGTCACTCCGGCCTGCCGCCAGCTCCAGTACATCAGACCGGAACAGTCGAACGCGCGGGGCCCGGCGGATCCGTACACATAGGGCGAACCGATCATCCGCACGGCGGCGGCCAGCGCGGCCGCGCCGCGTTCGGAGGCGGGCGGGGCCGTGCCCAGGTCGAGGCGGTCGGTGCCGCGGGTGGCCCGCTGCTCGGCCTCGCGGGCGTCCTGGGCCACCATCCGGGCCCGCTCGCCCGCCCCCAGGCTGTTGAGCAGCCGCTGCGCCTTGGCCAGCCGCTGCTGGATCTGCTGTTTGCTCTCGGCCAGGGCCCGGCGGGTCTCCTCCAGCTCGGAGAGCTTCATCGAGGCCTCCGACCGGCGCTGGTCGAGCCGGCGCTGACGGGCCACCACCTCGTGCAGCGTCTCGTTCTGCCGCTCGGCGGCCTGGTCCAGGCTGCGGGCCTTGGAGAGGTAGCCCTCCGGGTCGGTGGAGAGCATCAGCTGGACGGTCTGCGCCATCCCGCCGCCCCGGTACTCGGCGCCGGCCACGGTGGCGAGGTCGCCGCGGAGCTCGTTGAGCTCGCCCTGGGCGACGGCGACCTGCTGCTGGAGCGTGCCGGTCTCGTGCTGGAGGCGCTGCTGGACGTCCAGTGCGGCGTTGTACTTCTCCGAGGCCTGCTCGGCCTCGTCGTACAGCTGTTCCACCTGCGCCTTGACGTCCTTGCGGTTCGACGGCCCGTCCGGCGTGCCCGGGGCGGCCTGGGCGGCACCCCCCGTGGCCACCCCCAGCGCGGTGGTGGCCGCGGCGGTCAGCACCAGCGCACGGGCGAACGCGCCCGGCAGGGGGGAACGGCGGTGCACGGCCATACGACGGTAACTCCGATCCTGCGACCCGGCCCCGCCGCCGCACCGGTGCGGGCGGCCGTCGAGCGGGAGTCCGGTGGCAGACGTTAGCGAGTCCGGGCGAGCGAGTCCAAACCCCTCCCAACCCGAATATTTGACCCGCAATCGGACATCAGCACGGTCCGGCACGAAAGCCGCAGGCCCGGCCTCCCGCGAGGGGAGACCGGGCCTGTGGGAGCAGACGTCGGATCAGACGCGCACGATGGCCGAGATCGGCAGCATGCTGGCGGTCTCGTACCGGACGTTCGCGCCGGGCTTCGGCGCGTGGATGACCTGGCCGCCGCCGACGTAGAGCGCGACGTGGCTGCGGTCCGCACGGTAGATGATCAGGTCGCCGGGCTGGGCGTTGGCGATGTTGGTGCCCACGTTGGTACCGGCGGTGGCCTGGGACTGCGAGGTGCGCGGCAGCGACACGTCCGCCTGGGCGTAGGCCCAGCTGGTCAGGCCGGAGCAGTCGAAGGAGCTCGGACCGGCCGCGCCGTAGACGTACGGGGCACCCAGCTTGCTCTCCGCGGCGGCGATCGCGGCGGCGGCGCGCGAGCCGTTGGCGGCGGGCGCGGACGGCGCGGCGGCCGCGGCGGCGGGCTTGGCGGCCGGCGACGACGGGGCGGGCAGCTGGTCGCGGGTGTTGTCGCGGGAGGCGCGGTCGGCGTCCGCCTTGGCCTTGGCCTCGGCCTTGGCGGCGTCCGCCTTGGCCTTCGCCTCGGCGGCGGCCTTCTCCTCGGCCGCGCGCATCGCCTGGCGCTCCTGCTCGGACAGCGAGTTGTACAGGTCCTGGGCCTTGGCCAGCTTGCCCTGGACCTCCTCCTTGGAGGCCTTCAGCTGCTGGGTGGTGGCTTCGAGCTCGCCGAGCTTGCCCTGGGCCTCGTTGCGGTCCTGGTCGAGCCTGCGCTGCTGCTCCTGGAGGTCCTTCAGCGCACCGGACTGCGTGCTGCCGGCCTGGTTGATGGCGCCGGCCTGGCTGAGGAAGCTGTCCGGGCTGGACGAGAGCATCAGCTGCACGGTCGGCGATATGCCGCCGTTGCGGTACTGCTCGCCGGCGATCTCGGCGAGACCGCCCTGGGCCTCGGTCACCGCGGCCTGCTGACGGGCCACCTTGTCCTGCAGCTCACCGACCTGCTTCTGCAGCTCCTGCTGCTTGGCCTGGGCGCCGTTGAGCTTCTCGGTGGCCTGCTCGGCCTGCTCGTTGAGCTGGTCGATCTGCTCCTTGACCTGATCCTTGGTCGGCGTCGGGTCGGCGTGGGCGCCGGACTGCGCGGAGAGCGCGACCGCCGCGGCGGCGACACCGGTCAGAATCGAGACCCGGGCGCGGCCGGCGGGCTTGGGACGACGATGGGACGCCACGAAGGCGGACTCCTTCTTCCTACGTCCGCCTACCGGGTGAGCTGACGGGTTCGGGCCGGAAGCGTGCCCTACGACGCCTCACCGACCGCACGACGGTCGACCTGGCGCCGATTCACCCCGGAGGAACATGGTTCCCCGGCTCCGTTCCACAGCGCCCCCGACTACTGGACTCCCCGACGGGCAGATGCTCTGCCCCGCTGCTTCACGAACTCGGCGGTAAACCTCCGCCGCCACCCCTGCTGGGTGATCGACTGTGCGGTGGTTCGAGGCATGACCCTAGTAACAGAACCGTGATCCGTTCAAATCCTTGTCAGAAAAATGCCGGAAGAATATCCAAGTTCATTTGTGAATATGACCGGGTGTGATCACACGCCCACATGGAGCTGATCATTTGTCATGATGCGGCCGCAGACACCGACGCCACCCCCGGTTCCGGGGGTGGCGCGGATCACAGGGCCGGATCCCGGCCCGTGGGCATGTCGGTCCGTCAGACCCGGCGGATCGCGTTGATCGGCATCGCGTCGGCCTTCATCACCTTCACCACGTCACCGGTGTGCGGCGCGTGGACCACCATCCCGTTGCCGATGTACATCCCGACGTGGCTGCGGTCCGGGCGGTAGATGATGAGATCGCCCGGCTGGGCGTCGGCCAGCGAGGCCACCTTCGAGCCGTAGTTGGCCTGCGCCTGCGAGGTGCGCGGCAGCGAGACGCCGGCCTTCGCGTACGACCAGACCATCAGACCGGAGCAGTCGAAGGAGTTCGGGCCGACCGCGCTCCAGACGTACGGCGAACCCTGCTTGCTCATCGCGTTGGCGACGGCCTGCCCGGCGAAGCCGCTGCCCTGCGGGAGGCTGCTCAGGTCGGTGCGCTCGCTGCCGCGCGAGGCCCGGTCGGCCTGCTGCTGGGCGGCCTTCAGCGCGGCCCGGTCGGCGGCGCTGAGCGAGTTCAGCAGGTCCTGGGCTTCCTTGAGCTTCTTGTTGACCTCGGCCTTGGACTGGTTCAGGTCCTTGGTCGTGCTGTCCAGCGAGGCGAGGACGGCGGCCGCCTCGGCCTTCTGCTGGTCCAGCCGGCGCTGCTGGTCCTGCAGGCCCTTGAGCGCCTCGGTCTGGCTGGAGCTGGCCTGCTGGACGCTGGCGGCCTTGTCCAGGTAGCCGGACGGGTCGGAGGCGAGCATCAGCTGGACGGACGGGTCGATGCCGCCGGTCCGGTACTGCTCGGCCGCCACCTCGGCCAGCCCGCCCTGAAGCTGGGTCATCTGGTCCTGGCCGCGAGCCACCTGGTCCTGGAGCTGGTCCGCCTGCTTGCGCAGCTGGTCCGCCCGCTCCTTGGCACCGTTGAACTTCTCGGTGGCCTGCTCGGCCTCCTCCTGCAGCTGGTCGACCTGCGCCTTCACGTCCTCCTTCTTGGGGGACGGGCTGGGCGCGGCGTGGGCGCTGACCTGGGCCGAGAGGGCGACCGCGGTCGCAGCGGCAGCGGTCAGCACGGTGACCCGTGCACGGCTCGACTGCTTGGGACGGCGGTGGGTGGCCAAGTGACCGGCTCCTTCTTCCAACGGACTCACCCGAACGAGTGAGAATCCGGAAAATAGGTTTGACGCCAGACCCTAGTGAAGATCCACGCTTTGCGCCACTCCCCCGATGGCGTGAACTCCCGCCCCCCGCCATGACTTCACGGGATCCACACATCCCCGCAAACCGGGCGCTGACCAGGGTCATCTCCTGCCGGCCGGCCCCGGCCGAGGTCAGGGCCGGGCCAGTCGGTTCAGCAGCAGCACCGAGGCTACAGGGCGCGCGCCCGCCTTCCGCACGCCCTCCGCGACCTCCCGGTCGGTGGAGACCACCACCACCGGCCGGCCCTGCGGCTCGGCCCGCACCAGGCGGCGGATCAGTTCGTCGGCGGTCTCCCCGGTCCGGCTGAACCGCACCCGGACCCCGCGCGGCGGCGCCAGGATCACCGGCACGTCGAGGTCCTGGCCGTCGAACACGCAGGTCACCTCCGCCTGCGTGCGCTGGGCCAGCATCGCCAGCCCGCCCAGCAGCCGGATCCGCTGCTGCTCCAGCGGGAGCGCCGGGTAGCCGGTCTTGGTCACGTTGTAGCCGTCCACCACCAGGTGGACCTGCGGGATCGCCAGCAGCTGGTCCAGCAGCGCCGGGTCGTCCTCGGCCAGCCCGCGCCGCGCCACGTCGTGCGGCGAGGCCGAACCCGGCACCACCGCCTCGACCAGGTCGGCCGGGCGGATCTGGGAGACCGGCAGGGCCAGCTCCCGCTGGAGCCCCTGCGCCGACTGCAGCACGGTGTCCAGCAGCAGCCGCAGCCGCATGTCCTCGACGCTGCGCCCCTCGCGGGCCGAACGGCGGCCCTGCTCGGCGGCGTTCTCCAGCTCGGAGATCCGGTGCCGCAGCCGCCGCGCCTCGCTCTCGGCGGCGCCGCGCTCGACGCCCGTCTGCGCCTTCAGGGCCTCCAGCTCCCCGGTGACCCGGCGCGTCTCGGCCTGGGCCCGCCGGGTGTCGCTCTCCAGCGAACGCACCTTCTTGCGCAGCGACTCCACCTCCTTGCGGACGTCCTCCGACTCGGCCCGCTGCCGGTCCAGGTCCGCCCGGGCGGCGGCGCGCACCTCGGCCAGCTCCGCCTGCAGCTTCTCGGCCAGCCGGGCCGCCTCGGCCGCCGCGCCCTCGGCGCCGGCCCGCTCGGCCTCCTCGCCGGCCTCGACGACCAGGCGGCTCCAGCCCGCCGACCGGACCAGGTAGGCGGCGGCCGCCACGTCCATCGGATCGGCGGCGCCCGGCACGCTGCCCGACTCCAGCGCCCGGACCAGGTCCGGCTGCCCGAGCCGCAGCCGCTCCGCTATCCGCACCCGGAACGCCGGCTCGGACTCCAGTGCCGCGGCGAGCGCGGTGGCGGCGTACTTGGCCCGGCGCGCCGGGGTGAACTTGGCGTACGGGCGCAGCGTCTGCGGCAGCTCCGCGACCGGCAGCCCCCCGAGCGCGTCGGCGGCGAGGCCCACCACACGCCGGCGCACCCCCTCGGGCAGCGGCCGGTCGAGCTTCTCGGCCGCGCGGGCTGCCGCCGGCTCCTCACCGCCGGAGCCGCCGGCCTCCTCGCCGTCGACCTCCTCGGCGGGGGCGCCGGTGCCGGGCGCGGCGGCCTCGACCGCGTCCGGCGCCTGCGCGTCCACAGCGGGCTGCCGCCCCTGCGGCCCGGCGGGCTCCTGCGCTGCGTCCACCACGTCCTCGGCTCCGATCCTCGCCAGCGGGGTACGGCCGTCGGCCGTACCCCTGGTCGTCACGCTCCGTGCGCTCTGTCTGTATTGTCCCGCGCGGCGGACGGCCGTGCCGCGCACCGTCCACCGCGCGGGGCGGGCATCAAGCCTGCTCGGCGGCCTCGGCGCCCGGACGGGCCACCAGTTCGACCTGGTCCACCGCGTTGCACCAGCGGCAGCGCACCGACTCGATGGTCTCGCTGTGCACCTCGGTCTCCTCCACCTTGGACTCGCCGGCCAGGTCGAAGTGCAGGAACTCGGTCACCCGGGCGGTACGGGTGACGTCGAAGCGGGTCAGGTTGCCGCACAGGGTGCAGCGCCAACGCGTCTCTGCGGTCAGGGCGGGGACGGTCATCGGGGGTCCTCTCGGGTGGTCCCTGGGTGGGCTCAGGCGCTCCCCCCGGAGCCCCGGCATCGGCGGCGGGAGGCGGGATTGCCCGCCCCAAGCCTATTGCCTGGGGCAACCACCCCGGCCACCGGTCACGGCGATCGCGGGGGTGGTCCACCTGCCGTACAGCGCGGTGTCGCCCGGGCCGGACGGAGGGATGCTTGGTCGCATGGCGATCCCGGTCCTCGACCACACCGGCGCGCGGGACGGCCCCCCGGCCGCGCCCGTCCCGGCCGTCAGCTACGCGCTGATCGCGCTGAACGTGCTGGTCTTCCTGCTCGGCCCGGCGGCCGGGCTCAACCCGCTGTACGGCCGCGGGCAGGACCGGGTCTGCGCGGAGCAGCGGTACGAGCAGCGCTGGGGCGCCGTCCCGGCCGAACTGCTGGCCGGACGGCCGCTGAGCGCCGAACAGGTGGCCGAGGCCCCCGACCCGGTGCCGGGCTGCCCGGCCGCCCCGACCCCCGGCAAGCACCCGGCGATGTCCGTCCTCAGCGGGCTCTTCGTCCACGCCGGCTGGCTGCACCTGCTGGGCAACCTGCTCTTCCTCCAGGTCTTCGGCCCCACCGTGGAGGCCCGCTTCGGCCGGGCCCGGTTCGCGCTCTTCTACCTGGCGGCAGGCTCGCTGGCCACCTACGGCTTCGCGCTGGCCGAGGCGCACTCGGCGGACTACACCCGGGTCCTGATCGGCGCCTCGGGGGCGATCGCCGGCGTGCTCGGCGCCTACCTGAGGCTGCACCCGCGGGCCCGGGTGACCACGCTCGTCCCGCTGCTGCTCTTCCTGCCCCTGCGGCTCCCGGCCTGGCTGGTGCTCGGCCTCTGGTTCGCGCTCCAGTGGTGGTCGGTGCACTCGGCGGGGCCGGGCGTCGCCTACCTGGTCCACGTGATCGGCTTCTCGGCGGGGTTCCTGTACGCCTGCACGCTGGCCACCCGCCCCCCGCGACGGCCCCGCTGACGCCCGATACCCTGGCGGCACCTCACAAAGGAGCCCGAACAGTGATCACCGCCATCGTCCTGATCAAGACCAGCGTCGACCGCATCCCGGAGATCGCCGAGGCGATCGCGGCCATCGAGGGCGTCAGCGAGGTCTACTCGGTCACCGGCGGCTACGACCTGGTGGCGATGGTGCGGGTGCGCCGGCACGACGACCTGGCCGAGGTGATCCCCGGCCGGCTGAACAAGGTCCCGGGCGTGGCCCACACCGAGACCCAGATCGCCTTCCGGACCTACTCCCAGCACGACCTGGAGACCGCCTTCGCGCTCGGCCTGGGCGAGTAGCCTCCCCCGTTCAGCCCTCGCGCCGGGTGTCCGCGACGCAGCGGCCGCCCTCGTTGCGGTAGTTCCAGGCCGCGCCGTCCGTGACCAGCTCGCGGACGGCGGTCAGGAACCGGTCGATGTGCTCGTCCGGGGTACCCGCGCCGAAGCTGACCCGGATCGCGTTCAGGCTGCGCTCCCCCGGCAGCGACGCCTCCGGCGCACCGCACTCGGACGGCGCCACGTCCTCGTCGCCGAGCAGGGTGCGCACCAGCGGGTGCGCGCAGAACAGGCCGTCGCGCACCCCGATGCCGTACTCGGCGGAGAGCGCGGCCGAGAAGTGCGAGCTGTTCCAGCCCTGGACGACGAAGGAGAGCACGCCCACCCGGGCCGAGTCCGCGCCGAACAGGTTCAGCACCCGCACCTGCGGGACCTCCGCCAGCCCGGCCTTCAGCCGGGCGATCAGCTGCCGCTCGCGGGCCTCCAGCGCGTCGAAGCCCGCCTCGGTCAGGGCCCGGCAGGCCGAGGCGATGGAGTAGACGCCGATCACGTTCGGCGAGCCGGCCTCGTGCCGGGCCGGGCCGGTGTGCCACTGCACGGCCACCGAGCCGTCGGCCTCCCGGGCGACCGTGCGGGTGGCGCCGCCGCCGGCCAGGTACGGCTCGGCCGCGTCCAGCCAGTCGGCCCGGCCGGCCAGCACCCCGGCGCCGAACGGCGCGTAGATCTTGTGGCCCGAGAAGGCGATCCAGTCCACGCCCAGCTCGCGCACCGAGACCCGGTGGTGCGGGGCGAGCTGCGCGGCGTCCAGCACCACCCGGGCGCCGTGCCGGTGGGCGGTCTCGGTGAGCTCGGCGACCGGCCAGAGCTCGCCGGTGACGTTCGAGGCGCCGGTGACGCAGAGCAGCTTGGGGCCCTCGGGGGCCTCGGCCAGCGCGGCGTCCAGCGCGGCGACGGCCTCGGCGTGCGAGCGCGGGGCGCGCAGGTAGGTGACGCTCAGCCCGGCGTGGCGCCAGGGCAGCAGCGAGGCGTGGTGCTCGGTCTCGAAGGCGAAGACCCGGGTGCCGGCCGGGACGGCGCCCGCCAGCAGGTTCAGCGAGTCGGTGGTGGCCCGGGTGAAGACCACCTGGTCGCCCTCGCGCAGGTCGAGGAAGTCCGCGACGGTGCGGCGGCTCTGCTCGAAGAGGTCGGTGGAGAGCTGGGAGAGGTAGCCGGCGCCCCGGTGCACGCTGCCGTAGTAGGGGGCGTAGGCGGCGACGTCGTCCCAGACCCGCTGCAGCGCCGGGGAGCTGGCGGCGTAGTCGAGCGCGGCGTAGGTGACCTTGTCACCGTTGACCAGCGGGACCTCGACGTCGTGGCCGAGGACGGGGAGCGGGGCGCAGATCTCGGTGGCGACGGACATGGGGGTGCACTCCTTCGACGGGTAAGGACCCCGGAGGTGCGTGTCAGCCGGCGTCCGCGCTTGTCACGCGGACGGTTCGCCGCGAGACCCGGTCCTCACCCAGGGCACCCCGCCACGGACGGAGGGTTGCCGGACAGCCAGCTGGGGCTTGACGCTGTCACTCATGACCTGGCGAAGACTCTAGGTCGCGTCCGTCGAGTGGTCAAACAGGGGTCCGCCATCCGGACAGCGGTCCACCACCGGGGCACGGCGACGCCACCGCCGGACGCGAAAGGGCCCACGGGGAGGCATCCCCCCGCGGGCCCGACCGCCGCTTCACACCCGGGTGGTGGCCTCGGACCAGCGCCGCAGCAGATCCTGCGCGGCGCCCGAGTCGATGGCCGCCGCGGCCCGCTCCATTCCGGCCGCCAGCTGCTCGGCGAGCGGCGCGTCGGTGAGGTCCAGCGCCACCAGCGCCGTCGCCGTGTTCATCAGGACGGCGTCCCGCACCGCTCCGCGCTCCCCGGCCAGCAGCCGGCGTGCGACGTCCGCGTTGAACGCCGGGTCCCCGCCGCGCAGCGCCTCGATGCCCACCAGCTGGACGCCGACGTCGCGTGGGTCGAAGGAGGTCTCGGTGACCTCGCCGTCGCGCACGATCCAGACCCGGGAGGTGGTGGTGACGGTCAGCTCGTCCAGGCCGTCGTCGCCGCGGAAGACCAGCGCGGTGGACCCCCGGCGGGCCAGCACCCCGGCGATCAGCGAGGCCAGCCGGGTGTCGAAGCAGCCGATCGCGTGGGCGGTGACCTTGGCCGGGTTGGTCAGCGGGCCGAGGGTGTTGAAGGCGGTCGGCACCCCGAGGCCGCTGCGGGCCGGGGCGGTGTGCCGCATCGCGGGGTGGAACCTGGCCGCGAAGCAGAAGGTCAGTCCGACCTCCTCGGCCACCTCGGCGACCCGCCGGGCCGAGAGGTCCAGATTGACGCCGAGCTTCTCCAGCACGTCCGAGGAGCCGCTCGCCGAGGAGGCCGCCCGGTTGCCGTGCTTGACCACCTTGGCACCGGCCGCCGCGGCGACGATCGCCGACATGGTCGAGATGTTGACGGTCTTCGCCCGGTCGCCGCCGGTGCCCACGATGTCGACCGCCGGGCCGGGGATGGAGAGCGGTTCGGCGTGCGCGTACATCGAGTCCACCAGGCCGACAATCTCGTCCACCGTCTCGCCCTTGGCCCGCAGGGCGACCATGAAGCCGGCCATCTGCACCGCGGAGGCCTCGCCGCTCATGATCCGGTCCATCGCCCAGGCGGTGTCCGCCCGGTCGAGGTCCTCGCCCCGCAGCAGCGCCGACAGGATGTCCGGCCAGGTGCGGACCACCTGCACGGGGTCCTTGCCGCCGTTCGCAGGGTTCACGTTCACCATGGCTGACTCCAGCTCTTGTCGGTTCCCCGAGGGGTTCTCCGTAAGGATGGAGCCAGCCTATCGAGCGGCGGGACGCCTCCGCCCCGCCGTCGCCTTCACTTCTCTCCCACTGAGACGCGGTCCTACCGGGCGGCCGGGGCCCGCTTCGCCAGCCGGGCCCGGAGCAGCGTGGCGGCCGCCTCGGCCAGCGCCACCGGGTCCACCGGGTGGGAGATGGCCGCGTCGGCCCGGCTCCAGGCGGCCAGCCAGGAGTCCTGCGGCCGGCCGATCACCACCAGCACCGGCGGGCAGCCGTAGATCTCGTCCTTCAACTGCCGGGCGAGCCCGAGGCCGCCGGCCGGGACCGCCTCGCCGTCCAGCACGCAGAGGTCCACGCCCCCCTTCTCCAGTGCCTTCAGCACCGCGGGGGTCGTCGCGCACTCCAGGTAGGTCAGCTCCGGCAGATCCTCCGCGGGCCGGCGGCCGAGGGCCGTCAGCACCTGCTCGCGGGTGTTGCGGTCGTGGCTGTAGACGAGAACGGTCAGCGTCTCGTCGGTGGTGTACGCCATGGGCCCTGCTCCCTCAAGTGTGATCCGGACCACGTTCGTCTCAACCCGGATGCTACTCCCGATCACCGCCCGCCGAGCCACTCCCGCACGATCCGTCTCAAGCCGCCGCGCCCACGACTCACCCGCCCGGAGGACAGGCCGTCACCCCCGCAGTCGCGGTCCACCCGTACGGCCGACCCGAGGGCCTTTCCCTTACTCCCGGCGGACCCCGAAGGAGTGGAGCGACACGCTGGGCATCAGGGTCGAAGATGCCTTCGAAGAACCGTCAGAAAAGGGACACGCCCCTGCTCAGCCGCCATCCGGGCGTCCCGGCGGGCCCCACCGGGGCATACCGCACGCACCGGACACTCCGAGGGACACCCCCCGGCGTGAAGACGGAATAAGGGACCGACATAATGTCCGTCGTGGCGACAGCAACAGCAGTAGAAACCGGGCACGCGCACGGATCGGTCAACCGGCCGAACATGGTCAGCGTCGGAACGATCGTCTGGCTCAGTTCCGAGTTGATGTTCTTCGCGGCCCTCTTCGCGATGTACTTCACGCTCCGCTCCGTCAAGGGAGCCGAGTTCTGGAGCGAGAAGGCGCACGCCCTCAACGTGCCCTTCTCCTCGGTCAACACCACGATCCTGGTGCTCTCCTCTCTCACCTGCCAGCTCGGCGTGTTCGCTGCCGAGCGCGGGGACGTGAAGAAGCTCCGCTCGTGGTTCGTCATCACCTTCGTGATGGGCGCGATCTTCATCGGCGGCCAGATCTTCGAGTACACCGAGCTGGTCAAGAAGGACGGCCTCTCGCTGTCCTCCGACCCGTACGGCACGGTGTTCTACCTGACCACCGGCTTCCACGGTATGCACGTGACGGGTGGTCTGATCGCCTTCCTGCTGGTCCTCGGACGGACGTACGCAGCCAAGCGCTTCACGCACGAGCAGGCCACCGCCGCCATCGTGGTGTCGTACTACTGGCACTTCGTCGACGTCGTGTGGATCGGCCTGTTCGCGACCATCTACCTGATCAAGTAACCAGCTGATCAGGTCGCTGGCCACCGGCTCCGGGTCCCGCCCTCACCGGCGACGGCCCGATTTGCCGGTGCCTACGCTCCCAACCGACCGACCGCGCGCGCAGCCCTAGACAGGCAGCCTCGTGCCGGCCAGACCGGCCGCCGGGTGCACCCACCAGTCGACCAGATCCTGACACCGGGGTTATTCCGTGAAAAAGCTCTCCGCACGACGGCGCCACCCATTGGCGGCGCTGGTCGTCCTACTTCTCGCCCTGGCGGCAACCGGGGGGCTGTACGCCGCGTTCGCGCCCGCCGACAAGGCGCAGGCCGACGTCGCCGCGCAGTCGCTCGCGATCGATGAGGGCAAGAAGCTCTTCGCCGTGGGCTGCTCCTCCTGCCACGGCCTGAACGGCCAGGGCAGCAGCGACGGTCCGAGCCTGGTCGGCGTCGGCTCAGCCGCGGTCGACTTCCAGGTCGGCACCGGCCGCATGCCGGCCCAGCAGCCCGGCGCCCAGGTGCCGAGCAAGAAGAACATCTACTCGCAGGCGGAGATCGACCAGCTCGCCGCCTTCGTGGCTTCGCTCGGCCCCGGCCCGGTCATCCCGACCGAGGAGCAGTACACCTCGACCAACCCCGAGGACCTCTCCAAGGGTGGCGAGCTGTTCCGCACCAACTGCGCCCAGTGCCACAACTTCGCCGGCCAGGGCGGTGCCCTGACCCAGGGCAAGTACGCCCCGTCGCTGGAGGGAGTGGACGCCAAGCACATCTACGAGGCCATGCAGACCGGCCCGCAGAACATGCCGTCGTTCCCGGACACCACCATGCCCGAGGAGCAGAAGAAGCAGATCGTGGCCTTCGTCCGCCACACCACCAACGATGAGCCGAACCCCGGCGGTCTCACGCTCGGCAGCCTCGGTCCGGTGACCGAGGGCCTGTTCGGCTGGATCTTCGGTCTCGGCACGCTCATCGCGGTCGCGATCTGGGTCGCCGCCCACACCACCAAGGCCAAGAAGTCATGAGCCACGACATGTCAGAAGAGAAGCTCCCGGAGTCACACGGCTCCGCCGGACACCACGAGGTGGCCGCCCACGGCGATCCGTTCGCCGACCCGGGCCTGCCGGCCCACCAACCGCGTCGCACCGACATCGACGAGCGGGCCGCCCAGCGGGCCGAGCGCCAGGTCTCGCTGATGTTCGTGGTCTCGATGCTCGCCACCGTGGGCTTCATCGCCTCCTACGTGGCCATCGACCCGGACAAGATCGTCTACATCTTCCCGCTGGGCCACGTCAGCGCGCTGAACTTCGCGCTGGGCATGACCCTGGGCGTCGCGCTGTTCTGCATCGGCGCGGGTGCGGTCCACTGGGCCCGCACCCTGATGTCGGACCACGAGATCCCGGCCGAGCGTCACCCGATCGAGGCCGACGACGAGGTCCGCGCGGACGTCATCGAGCAGTTCAGGACCGGCGCCGCCGAGTCCGGCTTCGGCCGCCGCAAGATGATCCGCAACACCCTCATCGGTTCGATGGCCCTGGTGCCGCTGTCCGGCGTCGTGCTGCTGCGCGACCTGGGCCCGCTGCCCGAGGACAAGCTGGAGCACACCGGCTGGCGCGAGGCCACCGATGTGAAGCCGCTGCAGCTGATCAACATGAACACCAACCAGCCGATGAAGGCCGAGGACGTCATCGTCGGCTCGCTGACCTTCGCCATGCCGGAGGGTCTCAGCACGCACGACGAGGACTTCCAGCAGCAGATCGCCAAGGACGCCCTGATGCTGGTGCGCATCGCACCGGAGGACATCAAGGACACCGAGTCCCGGGAGAAGGGCTTCGAGGGCATCCTCGCCTACTCCAAGATCTGCACCCACGTCGGCTGCCCGATCAGCCTGTACGAGCAGCAGACCCACCACGCGCTCTGCCCCTGCCACCAGTCGACCTTCGACCTGGCGGACGGCGCGCGCGTCATCTTCGGCCCGGCCGGCCACCCGCTGCCGCAGCTGAAGATCACCACTGACGAGAAGGGCTTCCTGGTCGCCACCGGCGACTTCGACGAGCCCGTCGGCCCGAGCTACTGGGAGCGTGCTCGATGAGTAGCGCGAGCAGCACCACCTCCGGTGCCGCCAAGCCCGCCGGCAGCACGCGTGCCAAGCCCGCCAACAAGTGGGAGCAGGCTGCTGACTGGACGGACGGCCGGCTGGGGATCTACTCCCTCGCCAAGGCCAACCTGCGGAAGATCTTCCCGGACCACTGGTCCTTCATGCTGGGCGAGATCTGCCTCTACACCTTCGTCATCATCATCCTGACGGGCGTGTACCTGACGCTTTTCTTCAAGCCCAGCATGGGCGAGGTCATCTACGACGGCTCGTACATCCCGCTCAAGGGCATCCCGATGTCCGAGGCGTACGCGTCGACGGTGGACATCAGCTTCGAGGTCCGCGGCGGCCTGCTGGTCCGCCAGATCCACCACTGGGCCGCGCTGGTCTTCGTGGCCGCAATGCTCGTGCACATGATGCGCGTGTTCTTCACCGGCGCGTTCCGCAAGCCGCGTGAGATCAACTGGGTCTTCGGCTTCCTGCTGCTGGTCCTGGGCATGTTCGACGGCTTCTTCGGCTACTCGCTGCCCGACGACCTGCTCTCGGGCACCGGTATCCGCTTCATGGAAGGCGCGATCCTCGCCGTCCCGCTGGTGGGCACCTACATCCAGATGTTCCTGTTCGGCGGCGAGTTCCCCGGCCACGACATCGTGCCGCGGTTCTTCACCATCCACGTGCTGCTGATCCCCGGCATCATGCTCGGCCTGCTGGTCGCGCACCTGATCCTGGTCTTCTACCACAAGCACACCCAGTGGGCGGGCCCGGGCAAGACCGAGAAGAACGTCGTCGGCATGCCGCTGATGCCGGTCTACATGGCCAAGGCCGGTGGCTTCTTCTTCCTGGTCTTCGGTCTCATCGCCGCCGTCTCGGCGATCGCCACGATCAACCCGATCTGGGCGTACGGCCCGTACCGCCCCGACCAGGTGTCCACGGACGCCCAGCCGGACTGGTACATGGGCTTCTCCGAGGGCCTGATCCGCGTCATGCCGGGCTGGGAGATCGGCCTGTGGGGCCACACCCTGAACCTGGGTGTCTTCGTCCCGCTGATGATCTTCCCGCTGGTCCTGGTCGCGATCGCGGTCTACCCGTTCATCGAGTCCTGGGTCACCGGCGACAAGCGCGAGCACCACATCCTGGACCGCCCGCGCAACGCGCCGGTCCGCACCGCGCTGGGCGCCGCCTGGATCAGCCTGTACCTGGTGCTGCTGGTCGGTGGTGGCAACGACCTGTTCGCCACCCACCTGCACCTGTCGATCAACGACATCACGTACTTCGTCCGCGTGGGCTTCTTCGTGGTGCCGGTACTGACCTTCATCGCCACCAAGCGCTGGTGCCTCGGCCTCCAGCGCCGGGACAAGGAGAAGGTGCTGCACGGCCGCGAGACGGGCGTCATCAAGCGCCTGCCGCACGGCGAGTTCATCGAGGTGCACGCCCAGCTGCCGCAGGCCGACCTGCACAAGCTCACCTCGCACGAGCAGCCGCCCGTGTTCGAGCTGCCGGCCGAGACGGACGAGAACGGCGTGGCCGCCAAGGCCGGGCTGATCCCCCGTACCCGGGCGAAGCTCTCCCGCGGCTTCTACGGCGAGGGCAGCCGGATCCCGAAGCCGACCGCCGAGGAGCACCACGAGATCACCAGCGGCCACGGCCACCACTGATCCCGTACGCATCCCCCGCGTCACCCCCGAGGGCCGCCGACCAGAGTTCTTCCTGGTCGGCGGCCCTCGGGCTTTCCCGTCCGCCCCACCGTCAGGAGCCCCCGTGGAGCTGTCCGTCGACCCCGCCGCCGCCACGCCCCCGTACGAGCAGATCCGGGAGCAGATCGCCGAGCGCGCCCGCACCGGTGACCTGCCGACCGGGCTGCGGCTGCCCACCGTCCGGGCCCTGGCCGAGCAGCTCGGGCTGGCGGCCGGGACGGTGGCGCGGGCCTACCGCGAGCTGGAGACCGACGGGGTGGTGGAGACGCACGGCCGGCGCGGCACCCTGATCGCCGCCACCGGGGACACCGCGCACCGGCTGGCCGCCGCCGCGGCCACCGAGTACGCCGAACGGGTCCGGCGGCTCGGCGTGCCGGAGGCGGACGCCCTGGCGGCCGTGGCGACGGCGCTGCGGCTGGCCCACCGGGAGCCCGGCCGGGAGGGCTGAGCGGCCCGGGCCGGGGCCGGGAGGGGCGTCAGAGCTCCGGGCGGATCATCCCGGTGGCGGGGGCCCGGGAGGCCGGCGGCGTGGTGCTGACGGGCTGTCCGAGGGCGCTGTGCTTGACCCAGTCGGTCCAGGCGATGTTCCAGTCCCCGAAGCCGTTGCCGAACGACTCCATGCTCGGACCCTGGCTGTTGACCACCGTGACCAGGTCGCCGATCCGGGTGTTCTGGTAGAACCACTTCGCGTTCTCGGTGCTCATGCCGGTACAGCCGTGGCTGACGTTCGCCACCCCCTGCGAGCCCACCGACCAGGGCGCGGCGTGCACGTACTCGCCGCTCCAGGTCACCCGGGTGGCCCACTCGACGTTGAGGTCGTAGGCCTCCGAGCTGCCGGCGGCTATGCCGATCGTCTCGCCGCTCATCCGCACCTGGCGCTCCTGTCCGAGCACCACCTTGACGCCGTTGCGGGTGTCGAAGCCGGGCTTGCCGGTGGTCACGGGTATCGTCCGGACCACCTCGCCGCCGCGCGTCAGGGTGAGCTCGTGGGTGGCGGCGTCCACCACCGACTCCACCCGTTCGCCGATCCGCAGGGCCAGCGCGGCGCGGTCGCCGCCGTAGAGGCCGTCCGCGATCCGGCTGCCGGTGCCGTCGTAGACCAGGCTGACGGTGGTGCCGGTCGGCCAGTACTCCTCCGGGCGGAAGTGCAGGTTCTTGTCGTCCACCCAGTACCAGCCGCCGGTGACGGCGGGCTGCGAGGTGACGGTCAGGGCGCGCTCGACCTCCTGGCGGGCCTGCGGGTCCTTCACCGCCTCCGAGAGCTGGACGGTGAGCGGCTGGCCGACGCCGTAGAGGCCGGTGCCGGAGGAGTCCGGGCCGAGCTTGGCGGTGAGCAGGCGCTGGCCCGCCACCGTGCTGAAGCCGGCGGTGGTCTCGCCGCGACCGCCCTTGCCGTCGTCGGCGGCGATCCTGACGGTGTAGGCGGTGGCCGCCTTGAGGCGCCCGGTGGTCTGCCAGCTGAGCTGGTCCGCCGAGAGCTGTCCGGCCACCACCCGGCCGTCCGGACCGACCACCGTGACGTCGGTGAGCCGGCTGCCGGGTACCGCCGTCACCGTCACCGGCTGGGACGGATCCACCGTCCCGGTCGCCGAGAGGTGCACCAGCGGGGCCGCGTCGACCCGGTGGACGGCGCCCGGGGCGTCGTCCTCACCGGACGAGCAGGCGGCCAGTGGGGCCAGTACGACGAGAGCCAGCGAGATGCTGCCGATACCTGCGGTTCCGCGCCTGTCGGCCATGACCGCCTCCGAGGGTTCGCACGATTGATCAGATCGTAGGAACGTGAAGCGGCGGAGCGACATCCGAGCGACCCCCCGTTCGCCCAGGGGGGTGAGGCCGTCACTCCGGGGACGCAAAAGGGCCGGGCATCCTTTGCGGAATGCCCGGCCCTGTGCGAGGGAGGCCTACTGGTTCTGGTTCTCGCCCCGGTAGAACTCGAAGACCCAGCCGAACAGGCCGATCAGGATGATCGGGATCGACCAGTACAGCAGCCACCAACCGAAGATCACGCCCATGAACGCGAGCGCGCCACCGATCGCCAGCGAGAGCGGCTGCCAGCTGTGCGGGGCGAAGAAGCCCAGCTCGCCGGCGTCGTCCGCGACCTCGGCCTCGGGGTTGTCACCAGCGCCGCTGTCCACCCGGCGGGCGGTGAAGGCGAGGTAGTACCCGATGAAGGCGCAGAGGGCGAAGGCGAGGAACAGCGCGGTGGTACCGGCGGCCTCTACCCCGAGGTCGGAGTGGTTGGTCCAGACGCCGTAGGTGATCGCCATCGCGAGCGTGAAGACCGCGAGGCCCAGGAAGATCTTGCCCTGTTCCTTCATCAGGCGTCGCCTTCCTTCTTGCCCTTGCCCAGCTGCGGGACGTCGTACTTGGCCGGGGTCACACCGGCGAGGTGCTTGGCCGGCTCACCGTGGTTCTCCAGGTAGTCCAGCGCGGCGATCTCCGGGTAGTGGAGGTCGAAGGCCGGCGATTCGGAGCGGATCCGGGGCAGCGTGAGGAAGTTGTGCCGCGGCGGCGGGCAGGAGGTCGCCCACTCCAGCGAGCGGCCGTAGCCCCACGGGTCGTCCACCTCGACCTTCTCGCCGTACTTGGCCGTCTTCCAGACGTTGTACAGGAACGGCAGGATCGACAGGCCGAGCAGGAACGAGCCGATGGTCGAGACGGTGTTCAGCGTGGTGAAGCCGTCCGCGGCCAGGTAGTCGGCGTAGCGGCGGGGCATGCCCTCCGCGCCGAGCCAGTGCTGCACCAGGAAGGTGGTGTGGAAGCCGATGAAGAGCGTCCAGAAGGTCATCTTGCCGAGGCGCTCGTCCAGCATCTTGCCGGTCATCTTCGGCCACCAGAAGTGGAAGCCGGCGAACATCGCGAAGACGACGGTGCCGAAGACCACGTAGTGGAAGTGGGCGACGACGAAGTACGAGTCCGAGACGTGGAAGTCGATCGGCGGGGAGGCGAGCAGGACACCCGTCAGACCACCGAAGAGGAAGGTGACCAGGAAGCCGACCGTCCAGAGCATCGGGGTCTCGAAGCTCAGCGAGCCCTTCCACATGGTGCCGACCCAGTTGAAGAACTTCACACCGGTCGGGACCGCGATCAGGAAGGTCATGAAGGAGAAGAACGGCAGCAGCACCTGGCCGGTGACGTACATGTGGTGGGCCCACACCGTCACGGACAAACCGGCGATCGCGATGGTGGCCGCGATCAGGCCGGAGTAGCCGAACATCGGCTTGCGGCTGAAGACCGGGATGATCTCCGACACGATGCCGAAGAACGGCAGCGCGATGATGTACACCTCGGGGTGGCCGAAGAACCAGAAGAGGTGCTGCCAGAGCAGCGCCCCGCCGTTGGCCGGGTCGAAGACGTGTGCCCCGAATTTGCGGTCCGCCTCCAGGGCGAACAGCGCGGCGGCCAGGACCGGGAAGGCCAGCAGGACCAGCACGGCGGTCAGCAGGACGTTCCAGACGAAGATCGACATCCGGAACATCGTCATGCCGGGCGCGCGCATGCAGATGATCGTGGTGATGAAGTTGACCGCACCGAGGATGGTGCCGAAGCCGGAGAAGGCCAGGCCCATGATCCACATGTCGGCGCCGATGCCCGGCGAGCGGACGGCGTCCGACAGCGGGGAGTAGGCGAACCAGCCGAAGTCGGCCGCACCCTGCGGGGTGACGAAGCCGGCCACCGCGATGGTCGAGCCGAACAGGTACAGCCAGTACGCGAACATGTTCAGACGCGGGAACGCCACGTCCGGGGCGCCGATCTGGAGCGGCATGATCCAGTTCGCGAAGCCGGCGAAGAGCGGCGTCGCGAACATCAGCAGCATGATCGTGCCGTGCATCGTGAACGCCTGGTTGAACTGCTCGTTCGACAGGATCTGGGTCCCGGGACGAGCCAGCTCGGCGCGCATGACCAGGGCGAGGATGCCACCGATCAGGAAGAAGGCGAACGACGTGCCCAGGTAGAGCGTGCCGATCGTCTTGTGGTCAGTGGTGGTCAGCCACTTGATGATGGTCGAACCCGGCTTCCGGGTCCGCTGCGCCCCGACCGTGACGGCCCCGGCGCCCCCGCCGGCCGCGGCGGGCTCGTTGAGGATGGTCACTTCTCTTCACTTCCCATGGTCGTGATGCCGGAGGGCACCGCGCCGGTCTGGCCCTTGGCCCGGAGGTCCGCCAGGTGCTTGTCGTACTCCGCGCGGTCGACGACCTTCACGTTGAAGAGCATGCGCGAGTGGTCGACGCCGCAGAGCTCGGCGCACTTGCCCATGTACGTGCCCTTGACGGTCGGGGTGACCTCGAACTTGTTCACCACACCCGGGACGACGTCCATCTTCATCATGAAGTTGACGGGCCAGAAGTCGTGGATGACGTCACGAGAGGTCAGCCGGAACTGGACCGACTCGTTGACCGGCAGGTACAGGGTCGGCACCTCCTTGGGGGTGCCCACGTCGTACGCGGCGTCCTTGTTGGCCGGGTCGGGGTTCTCGGTGTTCTCGTAGTTGAACGCCCAGCTCCACTGGAAGCCGACCACGTTGACCGTGTGCTGCGGCTTCTCGGAGACGGAGATCAGCCTCGACTCGTCGCGGGCGACGAAGTAGAAGAGAACCGACACGATGATGATGGGGACCGCGGTGTAGAGCGCCTCGATGGGCACGTTGTACCGGGTCTGCGGAGGGACCTGCACACCGGTGCGGCTGCGCCGGTGGAAGATCACGCTCCAGATGATCAGACCCCACATCAGTACGCCGACCACCAGCGCCGCGATCCAGGACCCCTGCCACATGTGGAGGACCAGCGGCCCTTCCTCGGTGACGGGGCTCGGGAGGCCAAGCCTGGGGAGGTCGTTGGCCGAGCAGCCGGTGGCGGTCGCGATGACGAGGCCCAGTGCCAGCGCCTGAGGCAGCTTCCGCCGCATCGTGCGCCGCGGCGAGCGGTCGGAGCCGTTGGGACTCACGTAGCGCCTTCCCGAAGTCTCGCCCGCCTTCGCGTCGCCCCGCGGAGGTTTGTGAGCCTCCCCGGCGACCCGTCCACGGGCACGGTTTGAATGCTTATGCGGGCCAAACCCTACTCCAGCCTTATGCGCTGCTGACGGGCAGGTCCCGGTAACGCGCCGCCCGGTCGCCCGATCAGGCCCCGCAAGGGCTGCGCCGCAGGTCATCGTAGGCATTAGAGGTCCGTACGCCCGATCGGGGGATGACCTCGAACAACGTGGGTGACGGCCCGTCGGGCGAGGACGAATCGGACATTCGGGTTGATCGTCTGACGGTCGGTGAGCGTGGCCGACGGCCGGAACGCGACCGGGAGTGTCGTTAAATGTGACCGTGTACTTCGATGTGGCGTCCACGGCCCCGCTCCACCCCGTCGCGCGGCAGGCGCTGACCGCCGCGCTGGACGAGGGGTGGGCCGATCCGGCCCGGCTCTACCGCTCCGGGCGGCAGGCCCGGATGCTGCTGGACGCCGCCCGCGAGACGGTCGCCGAGGTGCTCGGCGCCCGGACCGACGAGATCTCCTTCACCACCAGTGGGACCCAGGCCGTCCAGACGGGCATGCTCGGCGCGCTGGCGGGCCACCGGCGCCGGGGCGCGCACCTGGTGCACTCCGCGGTGGAGCACTCCAGCGTGCTGCACACCGCCGAGCGCTGGGAGCACTCCCGGCCGGGGGCCGGCGGCGAGGTGGGCGTGGTACCGGTCGACCGGTACGGGCGGGTGTCGCCGGAGGGGTTCGCGGCGGCGCTGCGGCCGGACACCGCGCTGGCCGTGCTCCAGTCGGCCAACCACGAGGTGGGCACGGTGCAGCCGGTGGCCGAGGTGGCCGAGGTCTGCGGTGACGTCCCGCTGCTGGTGGACGCCGCGCAGAGCGCCGGGCGGGTGGACGTCCCGGGCGGCTGGTCGCTGCTGACGGCCAGTGCGCACAAGTGGGGCGGCCCGGCCGGGGTCGGCGTCCTGGCGGTGCGCAAGGGGGTCCGGTACGCCTCGCCGCTGCCGGCCGACGAGCGCGAGGGCGGCCGGGTGCCGGGCTTCGTGAACGTCCCGGCGATCGTGGCCGCGGCCGCCTCGCTCCGGGCGGTGCGGGCCGAGGCCGAGCGGGAGAACGCCCGGCTGCACGCGCTGGTCGAGCGGATCCGGGCCCGGGTGCCGCGGTCGGTGCCCGAGGTCGAGGTGGTCGGCGATCCGGTGCGACGGCTGCCGCACCTCGTCACCTTCTCCTGCCTGTACGTCGACGGCGAGGTGCTGCTGACCGAGCTGGACCGGGCCGGCTTCGCGGTCTCCTCCGGCTCGTCCTGCACCTCCTCCACCCTGACGCCGAGCCATGTGCTGGCGGCGATGGGCGTGCTCACCGAGGGGAACGTCCGGGTCTCGCTGCCGTTCGGCGCGGCCGAGGCCGACGTCGAGCGGTTCCTCGCGGTGCTGCCGGAGCTGGTGGCCCGGGTCCGCGCCCCGCTCGGGCTGGACCTGGCGCTGCCCGGGCCGGCCGGGGAGCCGGCGGGCGCCCCCGGGCCGGAGAGCGGCGCGCCGGCGACCGACGCGCTGGTGATCGACGCGCTGGGCAAGCGCTGCCCGCTGCCGGTGATCGAGCTCGCCAAGCGGATCGGCGAGGTGCCGGCGGGCGGGACGGTCGCGGTGCTGGCCGACGACGAGGCGGCCCGGCTGGACGTCCCGGCCTGGTGCGGCATGCGCGGCCAGGAGTACCTGGGCGAGGCCCCGGCCGCCGACTTCGGCGGCGACCGGGGCTCGGCCTACCTGGTGCGGCGCACCGCCTGAGCGGGTACGCCGGACCGCTCGGCTACTTGACCAGGTGCGCCCGGACCTCGGCGGCGGCTGCGGCGCCGTACGCGGCCTCGAAGCGCTGCAGGAAGGCGAGCGGACGAAGCTCGTACTCCTGGGTGCCGACGGTCTCGATCACCAGGGTCGCGAGCATGCAGCCGAGCTGGGCGGAGCGCTCCAGGTCCAGCTCCCAGGAGAGGCCGGCCAGGAAGCCGGCCCGGAAGGCGTCGCCGACGCCGGTCGGGTCGACCTTGGCCTCCTCGGGCGCGCAGCCGACGACCACCGGGGCCTCGCCCTTGCGGTCGATCCGCACGCCCTTGCTGCCGAGGGTGGTGATCCGGGTGCCCACCCGGGTCAGGATCTCCTCGGCGTCCCAGCCGGTCTTGGTCTCGATCAGCGCGGCCTCGTACTCGTTGGTGAACAGGTACGCGGCGCCGTCGACGATCTCGCGGATGTCCTCGCCGTCCAGGCGGGCCAGCTGCTGCGACGGGTCGGCGGCGAAGGCGTAGCCGCGGGTCCGGCACTCCTGGGTGTGGCGGACCATGGCCTGCGGGTCGTCGGCACCGATCAGCACGAGGTCCAGCCCGCCGACCCGGTCGGCGATCGGCTTGAGCTCGATGTTGCGGGCCTCGGCCATGGCACCGGTGTAGAACGAGGCGATCTGGTTGTGGTCCTCGTCCGTGGTGCACATGAAGCGGGCGGTGTGGCGGGTCTCGGAGATGTGGACCGAGCGGCAGTCCACGTTGTTGCGCTCCAGCCAGCTGCGGTACTCCCCGAAGTCCGCGCCGGCGGCGCCGACCAGGATCGGGCTCAGCCCGAGGACACCCATGCCGAACGCGATGTTCGGCGCGACACCGCCACGACGGATGTCGAGGGTGTCGACCAGGAAGGACAGCGACACGGTGTGCAGCTGCTCGGCCACGAGCTGGTCGGAGAACCGACCGGGGAACGTCATCAGGTGGTCGGTCGCGATCGAACCGGCGACGGCGATACGCACGGGAGGTCTCCTCAGGAGGGCGGCATGGGCCACGGGAAAGCAGGGGGCGGAACCCACCCACGGTACCGGGCGGGGGGCGGGCGGCAGCAAGAGCGCCCCTCCTGGCACCGGTCGCCGTCGAACGTGTACTACCCCCGGGTAGCTCTGGTGGGGGCCGGACGGGCGGCCTAGGGTCGCTGGCAGGGGCCGGTCCGGCCCTGACCGAGCCGTGGCAGTGCGGCCGCGGCACCGTGGATCGGAGCGATGCCCGATGATGCCAAATCACCACCCGCTGCGTGTTCCGCCCGCCCTCAAGGGCGACGCCGACGGCGAGACCCTGGACGCGCTGGTGGACTCCTCCCGGCAGCTGCGCCGCTTCTGGCCGCTGCTGGCGACCGGCCCGGAGCCCAGCGCTCCCGCCCCGGTCGGTTTCAGCGTCTCCTCCGGGGCCCAGCGCCTGGTCGCGGGGATGGCCGAGTACGGCATGTGATCCTCCCCGGGGGGCGGGAACCGGATTCGTCCGAGGCACGTCACATCCGCGCGGTGCGGCCGTGGAGGCGGCGCCGCCGAAACCCTCGGGAGGATGTCAGATGGACCTGGAGACGATGCCCCGGCGTACCGGTGGAGCACGGCCCGCCCGGCCGGGCCGACGGCGGGCGGCGGCCCTGGCGGGTCTGCTGCTGGCGGCGGCCGCGCTGGCCGGCTGCGGGGACGGTGACGGCAAGGCGGCCGCGGATTCGGCCACCGGTTCGGCCTCGCCGTCGGCGAGCGCGACGCCCTCGCCCGGCTCCCCCGCCCCGACGACCGCCACCACCGCGCCGTCGGCCCCGGACTCGCCGCCGGCGGCGACCCCGCCGACCGATCCGACGGCGAGCACCCCCGACCCCCGGCCGACCGGCCCCGCGCCGGGCACCGGCCCGGGCCAGACGCCCACCCCGGTGCCCACTCCCCCGCGGGAGGGCATCGCGGTCGGTGAGCCCGACCCGAACGGCCGGCCGGCCCACCCCGCGATCACCTACCGGGTGGACGGGAGCAAGCTGACGGTCTGGTTCTACGGCGGGATCTGCGAGAAGTACGCGCTGAAGGCGGACGAGTCCAAGCCCGGACGGGTGGACGTCCGCGTCACGGTGGCGTCGCCGATGCCGGCCGGGCAGGCCTGCGCCGAGCTGGCCAAGCGGCAGACGGTGACCGCCGACCTGAAGCAGCCGCTGATGGGCCGGGCGGTGACGGACCTCGCGACCGGTCAGCCGGTGCCGCTGGAGAGCGACCCGCACGTCGGCCCGGACCCGGCCGGCCCCGGCCCGGAGATCGGCGGGAAGTAGGGCCCGTGGCCCGGTACGGGAAAACGGCGAGGGCGGCCCCGGAGGATCCGGGGCCGCCCTCGCCGTCTGCCGACTAGCTGAACGAGTCGCCGCAGGCGCAGGAGCCCGTGGCGTTCGGGTTGTCGATCGTGAAGCCCTGCTTCTCGATGGTGTCCACGAAGTCGACGGTGGCGCCGCCGAGGTACGGGGCACTCATCCGGTCGGTGACGACCTTGACACCGTTGAAGTCCTTGAGCACGTCGCCGTCGAGCGAGCGCTCGTCGAAGAACAGCTGGTAACGCAGGCCGGAGCAACCACCGGGCTGGACGGCGACGCGAAGCGCAAGGTCGTCGCGGCCCTCCTGCTCCAGCAGGCCCTTGACCTTGGCCGCGGCGGCATCGGTAAGGAGGATGCCACTCTCGACGGTGGTCTCGTCCTGGACGGTCATCTGCTTTCTCCCGGTCTTGACGACGGTCTGCCGCCAGTGCCAACCATCGGCCGTCCGGATTCATTTCCCGGACGGCGGTGTAATTTCGGCGGCTTTCGGCGGCGGAATTTTCGTGGGCCGGGTGTACCACCCGCTCCCCTACGCTCCCCATGCTCGCACAGACGGCGCGGCTCGGACACCGCCCCGACCGCGGATCCGGCGGAACCGGCCCCGGGCGCCCGGTGCGACGGCCAGGATGGTGGGCATGATCCTGCGCCTGGTCCAGGACACCGCCGCCGACGCGGAGGCCGTCCAGCACATCGCCCGCGCCTCGTTCGCGCCGCTCGCCGACACCGCCGGCCCGGCCCCGCAGGACGGGCCCCCGGTGGGCCGGCTGGCCAGGACCAGACACCTCGTCCGGACCGACCCGCAGGGCTGCTGGCTGGCGGAGAGCGACGGCGAACCGGTCGGCGCGGTGCTGTCGCTGCGCCGCGAGGGCCTCTGGATCCTGGCGCTGCTCGTGGTGCGGCCCGAGGCGCAGGGGCACGGCCTCGGCCGGCTGCTGCTGGAGCGGGCCGCCGCGTACGGGCGCGGCTGCCTGCGCGGGATGCTCTGCGTCCCGCCGTCCCCGGCGGCGGCCCGCCGGTACCGGCTGGCCGGGTTCACCCTGCACCCGGCGATGGCGCTGACCGGCCGGGTGGACCGGGCCGGGCTGCTCGACCCCGGTGACATCCCGGTGCACCCCGGCAACGCCAGCCACCGGCACCTGCTGGACTCGGTGGACCGCCGGCTGCGCGGCGCGGCGCACGGGCCGGACCACGAGCTGATGCTGGGCCACTGCGAGGAGCTGCTGATCGCCGACGCGCTGGCCGGCAGCGGCTACTGCTACCGCGACGGCGGCGAGGTGCGGCTGCTGGCCGCGACCTCGAAGCGGATCGCCGCCCGGCTGCTGCGCGAGGCGCTGGCGCGGGTGCCGGACGGCGTGGACGCCCACGTGGGGCACCTGACCGCCGAGCAGGAGTGGGCGCTGGACGTCGGCCTGGAGGTCGGGCTGAGCCCGCGGACCGTGGGCTTCCTGGGCCTGCGCGGGATGCGCCCGCCAGCGCCGTACCTGCCCGACGGCGCGCTGCTGTGACGCGCCGGCCCCCCGCCGGTCGGCCGGCGGGGGGCCGGGGCGTTCGCGCGGTCGGCCGCGGGGGCTCAGACCATGGTGTCCAGGATCTCCCGGACCATCGCCATCGTGGTGCCCGGGTGCAGGAAGGCGAAGCGGGCGACCGTCTCGCCGTCCCAGCCGGTCGGGGTGACGAAGCCGATCTGGTCCGCGAGCAGCTGCTGCGACCAGCGGTAGTAGTCGTCGTTGGTCCAGCCCTTGCGGCGGAAGCAGACCGCCGAGAGCTGCGGGTCGAACAGCAGCTCCAGGTGCTCGGTGTCGCGGATCAGCTGCGCGGTCTCCCGGGCCAGCGTGAGGCCGGTCTCGATGGCGTCGGTGTAGGCCTGGGTGCCGTGCACGGCCAGCGAGAACCAGAGCGGCAGACCGCGGGCGCGCCGGGTCAGGTGGTAGGCGTAGTCGGTGGGGTTCCACTCGTCGCCCTCGGTGTGCAGCACGTCAAGGTAGGAGGCGTCCTGGGTGTGCACGGCGCGGGCGAGCTGCGGGTTGCGGTAGATCAGCGCGGCGCAGTCGAACGGGGCGAACAGCCACTTGTGCGGGTCCACCACGAAGGAGTCGGCGTGCTCGATGCCGTCGTAGCGGGCCCGGACGGAGGGGGCGAAGAGGCCCGCGCCGCCGTAGGCGCCGTCCACGTGGAACCAGAGGCCGCGCTCGCGGGCCACCTCGGAGAGGCCCTGGAGGTCGTCGATGATGCCCTCGTTGGTGGTGCCGGCCGTCCCGACGACGGCGATCACCGTCTCCGGGTTCGGGTCGGCGGCCAGGGCGGCGCGCAGCGCCTCGCCGGTGAAGCGGCGGTCGACGGTGGGGACCTTGAAGGCCTCCACGCCGATGATGTTGAAGGTGTTCTTGACCGAGGAGTGCACCTGGTCGGCGACGGCGATCCGCAGCCGGGCCTCCGGGCCGACGCCGAGCCGGCGGCGGGCGGTGTCGCGGGCGACGACCAGCGCGGAGAGGTTGCCGGCCGAACCGCCGGAGACGAAGGTGCCGCCGGCCGACTCGGGCATCCCGGCCCGGTCCGCGATCAGGCGCAGCACCTGGTTCTCGGCGGCGATGGCGCCGGCCGCCTCCAGCCAGGAGATGCCCTGCAGCGAGGCGCAGGAGACGACCATGTCGAAGAGCAGCGCGGCCTTGGTCGGCGCGCACGGGATGAACGAGAGGTAGCGCGGGCTGTCGGCGGAGATCACCGCGCGGGAGAGCTCGTGGTCGTAGAGCTTCAGCACGTCGGCCGGGTTGTTGCCGTCCGCGTTGAGCAGACCGGCCAGCTGGGTGCGCAGGTGCTCGCCGTCACCGGGGTGGTCGAGCGGAACGGGGTCGTACTGCAGCCGCTCCCGCATGTAGTCGAAAACCAGGTCGACCAGCTCGTTGTCGGGCCGGTGCATGCGGTCGGGTGCTGCGGACACGGGGGTCCCTCTCGGCTGTGGGGTGTCGGGGGAGGTCCGGCGGCGCGGGACGTCTCACCGCTCCGCCGGATGTGATCAGCCTAGGCAGCACCGCGCCCCCGCCGCGCGTCCGAACGCGGCTGGTCAGGCAGGATTCGAGCGTCTTGGCCGGGGCCAGCGCAGGATTCCTGCGCAGGCCGCCGGGCGGCCCCGGGGGCGGCCGCGCCGGCCCCCGGAGGGAGCGGACTGGGCCGTTCGGATTCAGCCGATGAGCTGGGAGAGCACGACCGAGGAGCGGCTGCGCTGGACGCCGGGCTCCCGCCGGATCCGCTCGATCACGGCCTCCAGGTGCCGGGTGTCGGAGGCCCGCAGGTGGACCAGGGCGTCCGGGTCGCCGGTGACCGTCCAGGCCGCGACCACTTCGGGGAACTGGCGCAGGCTCGCCAGGATCTCCTCCGGGGCGGTCCGCTCCCGGCAGTACACCTCGACGAAGGCCTCGGTCTGCCAGCCGAGCACCGAGGGGTCGAGGACGACGGTGAAGCCGCGGACCACCCCGCGCGCCCGCAGCCGGTCGATGCGGCGGCGGACGGCGGTGGCGGAGAGGTTCACCTGCACGCCGATCTCGGCGTAGGAGGCCCGGCCGTCGCTGCCCAGCCGGGCGAGCAGGAGACGGTCGGTCTCGTCGAGGGTCGCCCCGACCGTCTCGTGTGCTCGACTGCTGGTCATCGGTGCGGGGCTCCACGGGTCGTACGGGGGTCGGCGGGACGGTGGCCGCCGAAACGGTTCTGCACCATTCTGGCGGATGACAGGACCGAGTCCACCGCTGGCAGATGACGGCTCGCGGACCGTTCTCAGTCCACCAGGAGCACGATCTTCCCCCGGGTGCGGCCCTCCGCGCTGAGCGCCTGGGCGGAGCCGGCCTGCGCGAGCGGGAAGGTGGAGGCGACGGTGACGGTGAGCCGCCCGTCATCGGCGAGCGCGGCCAGCTCCGCAAGCCCGGCGGCGTCGGGGCGGACCCAGACGTAGTGGCCGCCGAGCGCCTTCACCCGGTAGTCCGTCACCGAGGCGATCCGGGACGGGTCCGCGACCAGGGCGGCCGAGACCTCGACGGCCCCGCCGCCGACCAGGTCGAGGGCGGCGTCCACCCCGCCGGGCGCCAGGGCCCGGACCCGCTCGGCCAGGCCCTCGCCGTGGGCCACCGGCTCGGCGCCGAGGCCGCGCAGGTAGTCGTGGTTGCGCTCGCCCGCGGTGCCGATCACCCGGGCCCCGAACGCCTTGGCGATCTGCACGGCCAGGTGGCCGACGCCGCCGGCCGCGGCGTGCACCAGCACGGTGTCGCCCGCGGCCACCCGCAGCGCCCGCAGGCCCTGGAGGGCGGTCAGGCCGGCCAGCGGCAGGCCGCCGCTCTGCACCCAGTCCAGGGCCGCGGGCCGGCGGGCCAGCGTGCGGACGGGGGCGGCGACCAGCTCGGCGTAGGTCCCGTGCTCGACGGAGTCCTTGCGCACGTAGCCGTAGACCTCGTCGCCGGGGGCGAACTCGGTCACCCCGCCGCCGACCGCCCGGACCACCCCGGCCGCGTCCCAGCCCATCACCAGGGGGAAGTGGACGTCCAGCAGGCCGTCCAGAGCGCCGTCCCGAACCCTCCAGTCCACCGGGTTCACCCCGGCCGCCCTGACCTCCACCAGTACCGAGTCCGGCCCGACCTTGGGGTCCGGGAGGTCGGTGTACTCCACCACCTCGGGGCCGCCGTAGCGGCGGATCGCGATTGCCTTCATGGTCCCAGCCAAACCCGGCCGGGCCCGGATACCGGTTCGGCCACGCCGAACCGCCCCATATCGTGCTTCCGGCGCCACCGAACGGGCCCGAAGCGGGAAGCGGTTCTCGTCACATCGACAGAATGGCCATCGTCAGTCTGACGCTAAGCGGTTATCATAGATAGCGTCAGATAGACGAGAAGGCTGCACCGACTGATCGGCCGCACAGAAGGGCACCCGCCCGTGACCACCACCACCGAGACCTACGGCGTCGACCCCACTCCGACGCCGCTCGCTCTGCTGCTGCTCGGCCGTGAGGCCGACCCGAACAGCGAGCGCGGCGTCGAGTGCCCCGGCGACCTTCCCGCCGCCTCCGACCCGGACCTCGTCGCCCGTGCGCGGGCCGCGAAGGAGGCGCTCGGGGATCGCGTCTTCATCCTGGGCCACCACTACCAGCGCGACGAGGTGATCGAGTTCGCCGATGTCACCGGCGACTCCTTCAAGCTCGCGCGCGACGCGGCCGCCCGCCCGGAGGCCGAGTACATCGTCTTCTGCGGCGTGCACTTCATGGCCGAGTCCGCCGACATCCTCACCGGCGACGCCCAGCAGGTCGTCCTGCCGGACCTCGCGGCCGGCTGTTCGATGGCCGACATGGCCACCGCCGAGCAGGTCGCCGAGTGCTGGGACGTCCTGACCGACGCCGGCATAGCCGACGTCACCGTCCCGGTCTCGTACATGAACTCCTCCGCCGACATCAAGGCCTTCACCGGCAGGCACGGCGGCACCATCTGCACCTCGTCCAACGCGAAGCGGGCCCTGGAGTGGGCCTTCGAGCAGGGGCAGAAGGTGCTCTTCCTGCCCGACCAGCACCTGGGCCGCAACACCGCGGTGCGCGAGATGGGCTTCTCGCTGGACGACTGCGTGCTCTACAACCCGCACAAGCCCAACGGCGGCCTGACCGCCGAGCAGCTGCGGAACGCCAAGATGATCCTCTGGCGCGGCCACTGCTCGGTGCACGGCCGGTTCTCGCTGGACTCGGTCAACGACGTCCGCGAGCGCATCCCCGGCGTCACGGTGCTGGTGCACCCCGAGTGCAAGCACGAGGTCGTCGCGGCCGCCGACATGGTGGGCTCGACCGAGTACATCATCAAGGCGCTGGACGCCGCCGAGCCCGGCTCCAAGTGGGCCATCGGCACCGAGCTGAACCTGGTCCGCCGGCTCGCCAAGGCGCACCCGGACAAGGAGGTCGTCTTCCTGGACCGGGCGGTCTGCTTCTGCTCCACGATGAACCGGATCGACCTGCCGCACCTGGTCTGGGCACTGGAGTCGCTGGTCGAGGGCCGGGTGCCGAACGTGATCCGGGTCGACCCGGAGACCGAGAAGCACGCCAAGGCGGCGCTGGACCGGATGCTCGCCCTGCCGTAGCCACCGCACGCCGAAGGGCGGGCTCCTCCGCACTGGAGGAGCCCGCCCTTTCGTCTGGCGCGAGACGGCCGCTACTCGGGCAATCCGGGGATCAGGCCGTCACCCTCGGCCCGCAGCAGCTCCCTGACCTGGTCGATCGTCGAGTCGGCATCCGGGAGGATCAGGTCGGAGGGCTCCAGCGAGGCGTCCGGCAGCGGGGTGCCGAACTCCTTGACGGCGCCCAGCAGCTCCCCGAGCGCTCGGCGGAAATGCTCTTCGTCCCCCGAATCCAGTGCGGTGACGAGCTCGTCGTCCAGCTCGTTCAGCCGGTTCAGATGGGCGTCGCCCACCTCGAACTGGCCCTCCCCCATGACCCTCATGATCATGCCGTGCGTCTCCCTGGTTCGTGGGGTGGAGCTCAGGTCA
Source organism: Kitasatospora sp. NPDC022856 (assembly GCF_055561235.1). Classification (NCBI taxonomy): domain Bacteria; kingdom Bacillati; phylum Actinomycetota; class Actinomycetes; order Kitasatosporales; family Streptomycetaceae; genus Kitasatospora; species Kitasatospora sp. NPDC022856. Next base: position 244,550 of record NZ_JBVHHE010000001.1, read on the forward strand.
CTTGTTGTAGTTGATCCGCGGGGAGTCCGGCTGGGCGTCCTGCGGCTGTCCCTTGCCCGGCTCGATGGCCTGCGGACCGGAGGCCGGCGAGCCGCCCGTCAGCTCGGCCTTCATCCGGGCCAGCTCCAGCTCGACGTCCGAACCGCCGGCGACCCGCTCCAGCTCGGCCTCGATGTCGTCCTTGCGGCCGAGACCGCTGGCGTCGTCGAGCGCGCCGGAGGCCAGCAGCTCGTCGATCGCACCGGCCCGGGCCTGCATCTGGGCGGTCTTGTCCTCGGCCCGCTGGATCGCCAGACCGACGTCGCCCATCTCCTCCGAGATGCCGGAGAAGGACTCGGCGATCCGGGTCTGCGCCTGGGCCGCGGTGTAGGTGGCCTTGATCGTCTCCTTCTTGGTGCGGAAGGCGTCGACCTTGGCCTGCAGCCGCTGGGAGGCGAGCGTGAGCTTCTCCTCCTCGGCCTGGAGCTGCTGGTACTGCGTCTCCAGGTCGGTGATCTGGGACTGCATGTTCGACTTGCGGGTCAGGGCCTCGCGCGCGAGGTCCTCCCGGCCGAGCGAGAGGGCCTTGCGGCCCTGGTCCTCGTACTTGGCGGACTGCTGCTGCAGCTGGGTCAGCTGGAGCTCCAGGCGCTTGCGCGAGGTGGCCACGTCCGCGACACCGCGACGCACCTTCTGCAGCAGCTCAAGCTGCTTCTGGTACGAATAGTCGAGCGTCTCACGGGGATCCTCCGCCCGGTCCAAGGCCTTGTTCGCCTTGGAGCGGAAGATCAACCCCATACGCTTCATGATTCCGTCGCTCATGGGCCTCGGGTGCCCCCTTCTCCGGCCTGCGGTCTTTATCTCGTTACCAGACACGACGAGTGTATGTGCAGCGAGCCCTTCGCCGCAGTGCACCTGCCTGCAACAAGACTGCTACAGCGTCCCCCTCCAGGGCCTCATCCCCGGGGTGGATCCGCCCCTCATCCCACCCATCGTCCGAAGCGGTGATCCCCTACGGGAAGACCCCCGGAAACCCGGCCGGGGCCCGGACCGGCGCGATCGATATGCGTTTGGGTCCGAGGACACCCGTGGAAGCGGTCGCGCACCCCGTACGCTGGGGGTGTGTTCCGACGCCGTTCAGATGATGCCGCTGCCTCCGCCGCCGTGCTGGAGAAGCAGGACGAGACGACCCAGACCCGCGATCCGCAGGCGAAGAAGGGCCGGCCGACGCCCAAGCGCAGTGAGGCCGAGGCCCACCGGCGGACCAGGGTGACCGTACCCAAGGACCGCAAGGAGGCCTCCCGCCAGGCGCGCGAGCGCATGCGCAGCGAGCGCGAGAAGCAGCGCACGGCGCTGCTGGAGGGCGACGAGCGGCACCTGCCGGCCCGTGACAAGGGCCCGGTGCGCAAGTTCACCCGCGACTACGTGGACGCCCGCTGGTCGCTGGCCGAGTTCTTCCTGCCCGCCGCCGTGGTCATCCTGGTGCTCAGCATCGTCAAGGTGCCCGCCCTCCAGCTGCTCTCCACCCTGCTCTTCCTGGCCTTCTTCGTGCTGGTGGTGCTGGACTTCGTCCGCCTCGGGTTCGGTCTGCGCAAGTCGCTCAGCGAGCGGTTCGCGGGCCAGAACACCCGCGGCGCGGTCGCCTACGGCCTGATGCGCATCCTGCAGATGCGCCGGCTGCGCCTGCCCAAGCCGCAGGTGAGGCGCGGAGAGAAGCCCTGACCGCCGAACCGGTGGACTCCGGCTGGGCCCCTCCCTCCTGGGAGGGGCCCGGCCTGTACGCGCTTCCGGGCCAGGGTGACGGCGGCCACGACCGGCTCGCCCAGGAGCGCCGGCTGCCCTCGCGCAGCGGTTCCTTCGCCGGCGGCACCGGCCCGTGGCTGGACCGCCTCGGCAGTCTGCGCAACCTCGTCCGGCAGGAGCTGGTCGCCCGGCAGCTCGCCGAGCAGCTGACCGGCCGCGCCGAACAGCGCGTCCTCGACATCGGCTGCGGCCAGGGCACCCAGGCCCTGCGGCTGGCGCGGGACGGCCACTACGTCACCGGGATCGACTCCGACCCGGTCGCGCTCGGCGTCGCCCAGGGGGCGCTCGCCGAGGAGCCGCCCGAGGTCCGCGGCCGGATGCAGCTGCTCAGCGGCGACGGCCACCAGTGCGGGCGCTGGTTCGGGCCGCGCAGCTTCGACGTGGTGCTCTGCCACGGCGTCCTGATGTACCTGCCGGACCCGGATCCGATGATCGCCTCGCTGGCCCGGCTGCTGGCCCCGGGCGGACTGCTCTCGCTGCTGGTCCGCAACCGTGACGCGCTGGTCCTGCGGCCCGCCGCCGCCGGGGACTGGCGGGCCGCCCTGCACGCCTTCGAGAGCGACCGCTACTACAACCGGCTCGGGCTGGCCGCCCGGGCCGACCGGCTCGCCGACCTCGCCGTCACCCTCTCCGAGGTGTCCGTGCCGCTGCGGCACTGGTACGGCGTGCGGGTCTTCACCGACAGCGCGCCCGACGACGCGGCGCCGCCGGTGGACGGCCGGCAGCTGGCCCAGCTGCTGGAGGCCGAGGAGCGGGCCGGCCGCACCGACCCGTACCGGCAGGTCGCCGCGCTGCTGCACGTCTTCGGGGCCAAGTAGCGGCCGCTCCCGAAGGCGTGCGGGCGGGCTCAGGCCTCGTGCAGGCTCATCGAGTAGATCTCCCGGCCGTCGTCGAGCAGGACCGCGGTGTCCACGCCGTCCTCGGCCAGCTGCTTCCAGCTCTCCCCGATCCAGGTCTCGGCGTCACCCTGGCCGGCGAACTCCTCCTCCTGGCCGCCGCTCGGGGCCACCACGGTGCCGTCCGCCTTCTCGTACCGCCACGTCCAGACCATGCCCGGTTCCTCCCACTGACGACCTGTGCGCTGCCTGCTGCTGCGCGCACCTTAGCCTGCCCGGCCCGATCTTCCGTATGCCTGACCGGGGCCGCGTTGTCGGCCGGGTCGCGGCTCCCCGCCCGGCCGGGCCGGGCCCGCGCGGGGCGGGGCGCCACCGTCTTGGCAGGATGGACGGCATGGCAGCCCACCCCGCACTCCCCCGCACCCTGCTCCTCGGCGGCGCCCGCTCCGGAAAGTCCACCAGGGCCGAGCAGTTGCTCGCCCGGTACCCGGACGTGCTGTACGTGGCCACCGGCGGCGCCCGCGACGGTGACACCGAGTGGGCCCAGCGGGTGGCGCTGCACCGCGACCGGCGGCCGGCGAGCTGGCGCACCGCCGAGACCTGCGACCTGGCGGCGGTCCTGGCCGACCCCGCCGACCCGGCGCCGGTGCTGATCGACTGTCTGGCGCTCTGGCTGACCGCGGTGATGGACGAGTGCGGCGCCTGGGACGACGCGGTCTGGGCGGACGGCGGCGAGGCGGCCGTCCAGCGGCGCTGCGAGGAGCTCGCCCGGGCCTGGGCGGCGACCCGGCGCCCGGTGGTCGCGGTCAGCAACGAGGTGGGCATGGGCGTCGTCCCGGCCACCGCCTCGGGCCGCCGGTTCCGCGACACCCTGGGCCGGCTGAACATGGCGGTGGCCGACGCCTCGGAGCGTGTGCTGCTCGTCGTGGCGGGGCAGGTTCTGACGGTCAAGCCCGCCGCGGGCTGAACACCCGCGGCGTGTAGCCTTCCGATCGATGGACACGACCGTGGATCTCGATACGTTCTCCTCGCTCGTCGAGCGCCCCGACGAGAGCGCCCGGCGGGCCGCCGACGAGCGCTGGCAGGCGCTGGACCGCCCGCGCGGCGGCCTCGGCCGGCTGGAGGAGCTGGGCAGTTGGCTGTCGTCCGTACAGGGCCGCTCCCCGGTGCGGCCGCTGTCGGCGCCCAAGGTGCTGCTGTTCGCCGCCGACCACGGGGTGGCGGCCCTCGGGGTGTCCCGGCTGCCCGCGCAGGGCGGCACGGCCGCCCGGGTGCGGGCGGTGCTGGACGGCACCGCGCCGGTCGCCCTGCTCGCGCGGCGCTTCGGCGCCGAGGTGCGGGTGGTGGACGTCGCGGTGGACGCGGACCCCTCCGACTTCCCGGACGAGGTCGTCGCCCACCGGGTGCGGCGCGGCTCCGGCCGGGTCGACGTCGAGGACGCGCTGAGCCCCGAGGAGACGGTCAAGGCCTTCCGGGCCGGGATGGCCGTCGCCGACGAGGAGGCCGACGCCGGGACCGACCTGATCGTCCTGGGCGACCTCGGGGTCGGCGCGACCACCGTGGCGGCCATCCTGGTCGGCGCGCTCTGCGGCACCGACGCGGCCGCGGTGACCGGGCGCGGCTCGGGCATCGACGACCGGGTGTGGATGGTCAAGTGCGCGACCGTCCGGGACTCGCTGCGGCGGGCCCGGCCGGTGCTGGGCGACCAGTTGGCGCTGCTCGGCGCCACCGGCGGTGCCGACTTCGCGGCGATCACCGGCTTCCTGCTGCAGGCCGCGGTCCGCAAGCTCCCGGTGCTGCTGGACGGTGTGGTCTCGGCGGCCTGCGCGCTGGTCGCGCAGCGGATCGCGTTCCGGGCGCCGGAGTGGTGGCGGGCCGGGCAGTCCACCGGCGAGCCGGCCCAGGCCAAGGCCTACGACCGGCTGACCCTGACGCCCCTGCAGGAGCAGGAGATCACCATGGGCGAGGGCGTCGGCGCGCTGATGGCGCTGCCGCTGCTGCAGGCCGCGGCGGACGCCCTGGCCGAGCACGCGCCCGCCCCGAGCACCCCGGCGGCCCCCAAGGAGCAGCCGAAGCTGCCCTCGGCCGCGGAGCTGCTCGGCCGGGTCTGACCGCCCCGGGGCCCGGACGGGGGCGGGTCGTCGCGGTGCGCGGCGCACCACGGTACGGATGCGAGGAGCGGCGGGCCATGCAGGACGCTTCGGCACGGGAGCCAGCCCGGTGGCGTGAGGGGCTGCGGTTCGCGTTCGGCACGCTCTCCGTGCTGAGGGTGCGGGTCGAGCGGTGGGACCGCCCCACGGCGGGCCGGGCGATGACGGCGGCGCCGGTGGTCGGCCTGACGCTCGGGGCACTGGCCGCGGGCGCGGGAGCGCTGGTGGCCTGGCGCGCGGGCGGGCCGCTCGGCGCGGTGACCGCCGTCGGCGTGCTGGCCGCGCTGACCCGGGGCCTGCATCTGGACGGCCTGGCCGACGTCGCCGACGGCCTGGGCAGCGGCAAACCGGCCGAGGACGCCCTGCGCATCATGAAGCAGTCCGACATCGGGCCGTTCGGCGTACTGACCCTGGTGCTGGTGCTGCTGGCCCAGATCGCCGCACTGGCCGGCCGGTTCGACGCGTCGCCTGCCGGCGGCGCGCTCGCGGTGCTCGCCTCGGCGACGGCCGCGCGGTGCGCACTCGGCTGGGGCTGCCTGCGCCCGGTGCCGGCCGCCCGGCCGGGCGGGCTCGGCGCCATGGTGGCCGGCACCGTGCCGCCGGCCGCGGCGGTGGCGGCGACGGCCGTCTCGGCGCTGCTGCTGGCCGCCCTCGGCCTGCTCGACGGCTCGTCAGTCCTGCGGCTGCCGCTGGCCGTTGTGGTCGGCCTCGGCTGCTCCTGGCTGCTGCTGCGGCGCTGCGTACGCCGGTTCGACGGCATCACCGGGGACGTCCTCGGCGCGATGGCGGAGACCGCCGCGACCGGCACCCTGGTCACCCTCGCGCTGATGGGCTGAGACCTGCCGCCGGCCCCCGCTCCCGGCGTTGGGACACCGGCGGCGCGTGATCCCAGCATGCGGACTACCATGCGTGGAGCACCGCAGCCCTGCACCGTCGCAGGTCCGGCCCGGCCGACGCGCGTCGAGGAGCCGGGGCTTCTGGTGTGTGCGGCCGCCGTGACCGGTGGACGCACGCGCCAGGGGCCCCGGACCCGGCCCGCTCCGGCGGGACGGCCCGCAGTGGCGGCCCCGGGCTGCGCCGGTGCGGCAGCCGTGCCGTGACCGGTGCCGTGGACCGCGATAGAACAGGACGCATTACGTGACTGCATTGTCTGTGAGCACCTCCTCCGCCGCCTCGCTGCGCGCGGACGCCGTGGTGATCGGTGTGGCGAAGGGCCCGAAGGGCATCGTGCTGGCGCCGGGCGCCGAGGCCGTGAGCGAGGCGTTCGAGGGCAAGCTGGCCGAGGTCCTCACCACCCTGGGCGCGACCGGCGCCGAGGGCGAGGCCGTCAAGGTCCCCTCCCCCGCCGGCCTGAAGGCCGCGCTCGTGCTCGCGGTCGGCCTGGGCGAGGCCGCCGACGCCGGCTACGGCCTGGAGACGCTGCGCCGCGCCGCCGGTGTCGCCGCCCGAACCCTGGGCGGCAGCAAGAAGGCCGCGCTGGCCCTGCCGGCCGAGTCCGCCGACGAGGTCGAGGCGGTCGCGCTGGGCGGCCTGCTCGGCGCCTACTCCTTCGGCACCTACAAGGGCAACGGCAGCGCCAAGGAGCCGGTCGGCGAGCTCGTGCTGCTGACCGTCCGCAAGGGCAGCAAGGACGCCAAGGCCGCCGTCGAGCGCGCCGTCGTCCTCGGCGAGGAGATGAACCGCGCCCGCGACCTGGTCAACACCGCGCCGAACGACCTGAACCCCAAGGGCTTCGCCGCGATCGCCCAGGCGGCCGGCAAGGAGCACGGCCTCAAGGTCGAGGTGCTGGACGAGAAGGCGCTGCTCAAGGGCGGCTTCGGCGGCCTGCTCGGCGTCGGCAACGGCTCGGCCAACCCGCCGCGGCTGGTGAAGGTGGCCTACACCCACCCGAAGGCCAAGGCGAGCCTGGCGTTCGTCGGCAAGGGCATCACCTACGACTCGGGCGGCATCTCGCTGAAGCCGGCCGGCCACAACGAGACCATGAAGTGCGACATGGCCGGCGCGGCCGCGGTGTTCGCCGCCGTCGTCTCCGCCAAGCGCCTGGGCCTCGCCGTCAACGTCACCGCCTGGCTGGCGCTGGCCGAGAACATGCCGTCGGGCACCGCCACCCGCCCGGGTGACGTGCTGCGCATGTACGGCGGCAAGACCGTCGAGGTGCTGAACACCGACGCCGAGGGCCGCCTGGTGCTGGCCGACGCCATCGTGCGCGCCGGCGAGGAGAACCCGGACGTGATCGTCGACGTGGCGACGCTGACCGGCGCGATGATGCTGGCGCTGGGCAGCCGCACCTTCGGCGTGATGGCCAACAACGACGAGCTGCGCGAGACCCTGCACACCGTCGCGGGCGAGGCCGGCGAGCAGTCCTGGCCGATGCCGCTGCCGGCCGAGCTGCGCAAGGGCATGACCGAGTCGACCATCGCCGACCTGGCCAACATGGGCGAGCGGATGGGCGGCGGCCTGGTGGCCGGCCTGTTCCTCAAGGAGTTCGTGGCCGAGGGCATCGACTGGGCCCACCTGGACATCGCCGGCCCCGCCTTCCACGAGGGCGCGCCGTTCGGCTACACCCCCAAGGGCGGCACCGCGAGCGCGGTGCGCACCCTGGTCCGCTTCGCCGAGCGGACCGCGGCGGGCGACAAGGCCTGATCCGGGGTTCGGACGGACGGGGTCCCGCGCACTCGCGCCGGACCCCGTCCGCGTTCCCGGGCCCGGCCCGCCCCCGGCGGGTGCCCGCCCGCGGCGCTGTTACCTGCGAGTAGAAGGCGGGAGCGCGTCCGCACCTCTGTTCGCTGCGGGCGAAACTTTGTTCCACAGTGCGGAACCGGGGGCGGGCCGGACCGCGCCAAAGGCTGCTCCCGCCGCTGTCAAGCCCGCATTGAGCTGCGATGATGCCCTTCGGTCGGGGCTGTTCCCGCCCCTGTGACCACCCTTTGGGACGCCCCTGGGGTGGACCCGGACATCAGCTGCCGTGAACAAGTGCGAAGATGTATTTCCGGCACGACTGGGCGCCCCACAAAGGCTTCCGACCCACCGGACCGCGACCGGCCCGGCGACCCACCCCATTGCATGGAGGACGTGACGTGGCGAACGACGCCAGCACCGTTTTCGACGTAGTCATTCTCGGAGGCGGAAGCGGCGGTTACGCCGCGGCGCTCCGCGCCGCTCAGCTGGGTCTGAGCGTCGCCCTGGTCGAGAAGGGTGAGCTGGGCGGCACCTGCCTGCACCGCGGCTGCATCCCGACCAAGGCACTGCTGCACGCCGCCGAGATCGCGGACGAGACGAAGGAGGCCGCCGAGTTCGGCGTTCTGGCCACCTTCCAGGGCATCGACATCAACGGCGTCCACAAGTACAAGGACGACGTCATCGCCGGCCTGTACAAGGGCCTGCAGGGCCTGGTCGCCTCCCGCAAGGTGACCTTCATCCAGGGCGAGGGCAAGCTCTCCTCGCAGACCTCGGTGGACGTCAACGGCCAGCGCGTCGAGGGCCGCCACATCGTCCTCGCCACCGGCTCCGTGCCGAAGTCGCTGCCGGGCCTGACCATCGACGGCGACCGCGTGATCTCCTCGGACCACGCCCTCAAGCTCGACCGCATCCCGAAGTCCGCCGTGATCCTCGGCGGCGGCGTGATCGGCGTCGAGTTCGCCTCGGTCTGGAAGTCCTTCGGCGTCGACGTCACGATCGTCGAGGCGCTGCCCCACCTGGTCCCGCTGGAGGACGAGAACTCCTCCAAGCTGCTGGAGCGCGCGTTCCGCAAGCGCGGCATCAAGTTCGAGCTGAAGGCCCGCTTCTCCGGTGTCGAGTACACCGAGACCGGCGTGCGCGTCTCCACCGAGAACGGCAAGCAGATCGACGCCGACCTGCTGCTCGTGGCCATCGGCCGCGGCCCGGTCTCGGCCGGCCTCGGCTACGAGGAGAACGGCGTCGCGATGGACCGCGGCTACGTGCTCGTCGACGAGTACATGCGCACCAACGTGCCCACCATCTCCGCCGTCGGCGACCTCGTCCCGACCCTGCAGCTGGCCCACGTCGGCTTCGCCGAGGGCATCCTGGTCGCCGAGCGCGTGGCCGGCCTCAAGGCCGTGCCGATCGACTACGACGGCGTCCCCCGCGTGACCTACTCCAACCCCGAGGTGGCCTCCGTCGGCATCTCCGAGGCCAAGGCCGTCGAGCTGTACGGCAAGGAGAAGGTCGTCACCCTCAAGTACAACCTGGCCGGCAACGGCAAGAGCAAGATCCTGAAGACCGCCGGCGAGATCAAGCTCGTCCAGGTCAAGGACGGCGCCGTGGTCGGCGTCCACATGGTCGGCGCCCGGATGGGCGAGCAGGTCGGCGAGGCGCAGCTGATCTACAACTGGGAGGCTCTGCCGGCCGAGGTCGCGCAGCTCATCCACGCCCACCCGACCCAGTCCGAGGCCCTGGGCGAGGCGCACCTGGCGCTGGCCGGCAAGCCGCTGCACGCGCACGACTGATCACGCCCCACTCCCCCCATTCCAGTACGCAAGACTTGATAGGAGTCGCTGAAACCATGGCGGTCTCAGTAACACTGCCCGCGCTGGGCGAGAGCGTTTCCGAGGGCACCGTCACCCGTTGGCTGAAGGCCGAGGGTGAGCGTGTGGAGGTCGACGAGCCGCTGCTCGAGGTCTCCACCGACAAGGTCGACACCGAGATCCCGGCCCCGGCCTCGGGCATCCTGGCCTCGATCAAGGTCGGCGAGGACGAGACCGTCGAGGTCGGCGCCGAGCTGGCGGTCATCGACGACGGCTCCGGCGCGCCGGTCCCCGCCGCGGCCCCGGCCGCCGAGGCCGCTCCGGCCGCCGCCCCGGCCCCGGTCGCGGAGGCGCCCGCCGCCCCGGCCCCGGCCCCGGCCGCCGAGGCTCCGGCTCCGGCCGCCCCGGCCGCCGCGCCGGCCGCCGACGCCACCCCGGTGCTGCTCCCCGCGCTGGGCGAGTCGGTCACCGAGGGCACCGTCACCCGCTGGCTGAAGGCCGAGGGTGAGACGGTCGAGGTCGACGAGCCGCTGCTCGAGGTCTCCACCGACAAGGTCGACACCGAGATCCCGTCGCCGGTCGCCGGTGTCGTGGTGAAGATCCTGGTCAGCGAGGACGAGACCGCCGAGGTCGGCGCCCAGCTCGCGCTGATCGGCGCCCCGGGCGCGGCCCCGGCCGCTCCGGCTCCGGCCGCCGCTCCCGCCCCGGCTCCGGCTGCCGCTCCTCCGGCCGCCGCCCCCGCCCCGGCTCCGGTCGCCCCGCCGGCCCCCGTCGCCGCCCCGGCTCCGGTCGCCCCGCCGGCCCCCGTCGCCGCCCCGGCTCCGGCTGCCCCGGTCACCCCGGCTCCGGCCGCTCCGGCCGCCGCCGCGCCGGCCGCCGACAGCGGTGACGCCTACGTCACCCCGCTGGTGCGCAAGCTCGCCGCCGAGCAGGGCGTCGCCCTGGCCTCCGTCACCGGCACCGGTGTCGGCGGCCGCATCCGCAAGCAGGACGTCATCGCCGCTGCCGAGGCCGCGAAGGCCGTTCCGGCCCCCGCCGCTGCCGCCGCGCCGAAGGCCGCCGCCGCGCCGTCCCCGCTGCGTGGCCAGACGGTCAAGATGACCCGCATCCGCAAGGCCATCGGCGACAACATGCTGAAGGCCCTGCACGAGCAGGCCCAGCTGACCAGCGTCGTCGAGGTGGACGTCACCAAGGTCATCTCGCTGCGCGGCAAGGCCAAGGACGCCTTCCTCGCCCGCGAGGGCGTGAAGCTGTCCCCGATGCCGTTCTTCGTCAAGGCCGCCGCCCAGGCGCTGAAGAGCCACCCGGTGATCAACGCCCGCATCAACGAGGCCGAGGGCACCGTCACCTACTTCGACTCCGAGAACATCGGGATCGCGGTGGACTCCGAGAAGGGTCTGATGACCCCGGTCATCAAGGGTGCGGGCGACCTCAACATCGCCGGCATCTCGAAGAAGACCGCGGAGCTGGCCGGCAAGGTCCGCGGCAACAAGATCACTCCGGACGAGCTGTCCGGCGCGACCTTCACCATCAGCAACACCGGTTCGCGCGGTGCGCTGTTCGACACCGTCATCGTGCCGCCGAACCAGGTCGCCATCCTGGGCATCGGCGCGACGGTCAAGCGCCCGGTCGTCATCGAGGCCGACGGCGGCACCGCCATCGGCATCCGTGACATGACCTACCTGTCGCTCTCCTACGACCACCGCCTGGTGGACGGCGCCGACGCCGCCCGCTTCCTGGTGGCCGTCAAGGAGATCCTGGAGGCCGGCGAGTTCGAGGTCGAGCTCGGCCTCTGAGCCGGCCGCCACGGCAGCCCACGCAGTACGGAACCCCGCGTCGTCCCCGGACGGCGCGGGGTTCCGCGTTGGCGCCCGGCCGCCCGGCACCGGCCTCGGTACCCGTACTCCCCCGGCGCGGCCCGCGTTTCGCCGGGCCCATCGCATGCGATCGCGCGGGCGAACAGGGATGCTGGAGCGGTGATGGACGAGACCGACTTCTGGCAGATCATCGACGACACCCGGGAGGACGCCGACGGCGACCCCGACGAGCAGGCGGAACGGCTGGTGGAACGGCTCGTCCAACTGACCCCGGACGACGTCATCGACTTCGCGCGGCTCTTCGAGGCCCGGTTCCAGCGCGCCTACCGGACCGACCTGTGGGGCGCGGCCCACCTGCTGCTGGACGGCGCCTCCGAGGACACCTTCGACTACTTCCGCTGCTGGCTGATCGGCCAGGGGCGGGAGGTGTTCGAGGGCGGCCTGCACGAGCCGGACGATCTGGCCGACCTGCTCCCGGAGTTCGACGAGGAGGAGGACGGCGAGGCCGAGGACCTGGGCTACGCGGCCGACGAGGCGTACGAGCAGTTGACCGGGCTGCCGCTGCCCGAGGTGGGCGACCGGCAGCCCGCGCGGCCGGCCGGCACCGCGCTGGACTTCGAGGACCCGGACACGATGGCAAAACGGTTCCCCAAGCTCTGGGAGCGGTACGGGGACTGACCCGGGAGCGGTACCAGGAGCGGCCCGGCGAAGGGTCCGGCCCGGCGGGAGGTCCGGCCCGGCGGGAGGTCCGGCCCGGCGGCGGCCGGAACGCCGGAGCGGGTGCCCGAGCGGGTGGCTCGGACACCCGCTCGGGGTGCCGGTGGCGTCGGACGCCCGGGCTCAGGTGCCGGAGCCGGAGCCGCTGCCGTCCTGCTTGATGCCCTTGAGGATCTGGTCGAGCACGGTGGGATCGGGTGCGCCCGCGGCGTCGTCGACCCCGCCCTCGAAGGCCACGAAGCCACCGCCCTTGGCCGGGACGGCCGCCAGCAGGATGTAGCCCTTGGTGCCGTCCGAGGTGGTGATGTGCCACCGCACCGCGTAGCCGGAGACGCCCGCCACGGTGGTGTTGGCGGAGCCCGCGTCGGTGTGCGAGGTGATCCCGGTGAAGATCGCCGCCGCGTAGGTGGGCATCGCCGCCTCCGCCGCCGCCCGGGCCGAGGCTCCCGAGATGGTGTCCTTCTCCACCGAGAACTGGCCCCTGATGCAGGAGCCGCCGCTCGGGCAGGTGTAGCGGCCGCTGCCCAGGAAGACCGTCGAGTGCGTGGTGTCGGTCTGCGAGTCCCAGCCCTGGAAGATCGGCACCGTGATGGAGTGCTGGGCGTCCGCGGCGGTGTCCTTGACCACCGGCACCGGCGGCAGGCTGGGGGCCGGCGTGGGCGTGGGCGCGGGTGTGCGCGTGGTCGGGCCGGGGCTCGGCGTCCGGCTCGGGGTGTCGGTGACGGTGACCGTCGGCACCGGCTCCGGGTCGGCCTTGGGATCGCCGCCGCTGTTGAGGGCGATCGCGGCGACCACGCCGACCACGGCCAGCACGCCGACCACGATCCCCACGACCGCGCCCGGCTTCATCCGGCCGGGCGGCGGCGGCGACGGCGGATAGCCGCCCTGCGGGTAGCCGTAGGCCTGCTGGTCCGGCGTCGGGTAGCCGTAGCCGGGCGTGCCCTGCTGGGGCGCGCCGTAGCCGTACGCGGGCGGCGGGGAGACGGGGGCGGGCTGCTGCGGGGTCTGCCAGGAGACCTGGGTCGGGGCGTCGGCGAGCCCGCCGCCGCCCGCCTGGAGGGGGCGGACGTCGCTGGTCCAGGCGTTGCCGTCCCACCAGCGCTCATGACCGGGCGTGCCGTCCGCACCCGGTACCGGGTACCACCCGGGAGGCGTCGAGTTGCTCACGGCCGTACGGTACCCGGCGCGGCACTGCTCCAGACAGGTTGGGTTTGTCACGAGTCTGCACCACCCCGGGGACCCTGATCTGACGTCCCGTCAGCGACTCGGGCCCCGGGAGGCGGCACGCGACCCACCCGCCGCGCCGGAGGGGCCGACGGGTGACCCGCCAGGCGCGGGAGGGCGGAGCGCGGGGTCAGCCGAGCGGAGTGCGGGGTCAGTCCAGCAGTGAACGGGCCATCCAGATGTCGTCCACGTACCGGCCGTCGATCAGGAACTCCTCGGCGAGCGAACCCTCGACCACGAAGCCGCAGGCCTCGTAGAGGCGGCGGGCCGGGGCGTTGTGCCCGAGCACCCGCAGGGTGATCCGGCGCGCCCCCTGCTCCGCGGCGGCCGCACAGCCCGCCTCCACCAGCGCCCGGCCGACGCCCCGGCCGCGGGCCCCGGCGGAGACCGCCAGCCCCTGGATCTGCCGCACGTGCCCGTTACTGGCCAGCGGGGTGGGCGGAACCACCCGGATGTAGCCGACGATCCGGCCGCCCAGCAGGGCGAGCAGGAACTGGTCCGGGGTGTGGCGCTCGTCGAACACGGTGTCCCCCTCGGCCGGCTGCGGGGCGACGTCGCTCTGCCAGGACCAGGCGGCCCGGTTGAGCGCGGAGAGTTCCTTCTCGTCCTCGGTCTGCGCGGGACGGATGATCAGATCTTCGGCGTGCATGCGCGCCATGCTAGTCAGCCGCGCCCGGGGTGGATACGGAGTTCCGGCCGCCGGAAACTGCGAGGATGGGCCCATGCGCATCGCGGTCACAGGATCCACGGGATTGATCGGCTCGACACTCGTCCGCTCGCTGCTGGCCGACGGCCACGAGGTGGTCCGGCTGGTCCGGCACCGCTCCAGAACCGGTCCGCGGCCGGACGGGACGACGGCGATCGGCTGGAACCCGCTGCTGGGCCAGGTGGACCGGGCCGGGCTGGCCGGCGTCGAGGCGGTGGTGCACCTGGCGGGCGCCGGGGTCGGCGACCGCCGCTGGACCGACGCGTACAAGCGCGAGATCCGGGAGAGCCGGGTGCTCGGCACCGAGACGCTGGCCGTCGCGATGGCCGAACTCGACAAGCCGCCCCGGGTCTTCGTCAGCGCCTCGGCCGTCGGCTACTACGGCCAGACCGGCGACCGGGTGATCGACGAGGACTCGCCCGCCGGGGACGACTTCCTCGCCGAGGTCTGCGTCGAGTGGGAGGCCTCCGCGCGGCCCGCCGAACGGGCCGGGATCCGGGTGGTCCACCCGCGCACCGGGCTGGTGCTCTCGGCCGCGGGCGGGGCCGGCGGCCGGCTCTTCCCGCTGTTCCGCCTGGGGCTCGGCGGGCGGCTCGGCGACGGCCGGCAGTACTGGAGCTTCATCTCACTGGCGGACGAGGTCGCCGCACTGCGGTTCCTGATCGACCGCGACGACCTGAGCGGCGCGTTCAACCTCAGCGCGCCGGAGCCGGTCACCAACGCCGAGCTGACGGCGGCGCTCGGCCGGGCGCTGAAGCGGCCGACGCCGTTCCCGGTGCCGGAGGCGGCGCTCAAGACGGTGCTGGGCGAGCTGGCCGTCGAGGTGACCGGCAGCCACCGGGTGGTACCGCGGCGGCTGCTGGAGGCCGGCTTCCGCTTCGAGCACCCGGACGTGGACTCGGCGGTGCGGGCGGCACTCTAGCGGCGGGGCGGCGTCGCGGCGGTTCCGCGACTGGCGGAGCCGTCGCGGCGGTGCCGTGCGGTCGCGGCGGTGCCGTGCGGTCGCGGCGGTGCCGTCGCCGCGGGGCGGCATGGTGGCGGCCGCTCCGGGCGGCCGCGGGGTGCGCGCGGAGCGGGCGCGTCCGGTAGGGCGCCTGCGGTAGGCCGAGTGGTCCGGGCGCGGATGCCCCGCCCGGGCCGCCCGCGTACGCCCGCTACGGCATCAGCCCTGGCCGGGGGCATATGCCGAGCGGGGGTCGGGCGGGGCTCCGGGAGGGGGCGCACGGGAGCACGAACCAGGCGCGCCGCACGCCCCTGGTGACGGTGCGCGCCCGTGGAGCCCGAACCGGACCACTTGCGGGCACCGTGTGTGACCGCGCCCCCACCGCATGCTGTCGAACCCTCCCCGGGACCCGGATAAGGCCCGGTGTGCTTGTCTGACGCTCGTACTGACTGGGCATCACACCGTCGGACCGTGTCCCGGCACCCCGCTGCCTGCGTCGGCCGAAGCTCCGGGACCAGGGAGGGAGCACGCCAGTGCCCACATACGACTTCACCCGCCGCACCCGCCGACAGTCCGATCCGGACGTCGTCGTGGTGGGGGCCGGACTCGCGGGCCTGGCCGCCGCCCGCGCGCTCACCGGCTACGGCCTGACCGTCCAGGTCCTGGAGGCCTCGGGCCGGATCGGCGGCCGGATGGCCACCCGCGAGCTGGACGGCTTCCGGCTCGACCACGGCAGCCAGTTGCTGAACACCGCGTACCCCGAGCTGAGCCGGGCGCTCGACCTGGACCGGCTCGGCCTGCACCCGCTCGCGCCCGGCGTGCTCGTGCACAGCGGGGGCCGCCGCTACCGCGCCGGGGACCCGCAGTTGACCGCCGCCCGCCAGGCGGCCTCGCGGGCCCCGCTGGGCAGTCCGCTGGATAAGGCCCGGCTGGGCAGCTGGCTCAGCCGGCTGGCCGCCACCCCGGCCGGCCGACTGCAGGCCCGGCCGGAGACCACCACCGCCCGCGCGCTCGGCGAACGCGGGCTCGCCCCGCGCACCGTCGACGGCTTCCTGCGGCCGCTGCTCGGCGCCCTGCTCAGCGATCCGGCCCTGGGCACCAGCAGCCGGATCGCCGACCTGGTGCTGCGCTGCTACGCGCGCGGCCGCCTCTGTCTGCCCGCTGACGGGATCGCGGCCGTCCCGGCCCAGGTGGCCGCCGCCCTGCCGGCCGACACCCTGCGGCCCGGCGTGCGGGTCACCTCGATCGCGGCCGACGGCGTGGAGACCGCCGGCCATGGCCGGATCGGCGCCCAGGCCGTCGTGGTGGCGACCGACGCACGCTCGGCCGCCGCGCTACTGCCCGGGCTGCGGCTGCCGGACTTCCACCCCGTCACGACCTTCTACCACGCGGCCGACCGGGCGCCGATCGGCGAGGCCGTCCTGCTGCTGGACGGCGACCGGCCGAACGGCCACCCGCCGCTGGTCTCGCACTCCCTGGTGCTCAGCGAGCTGCACCACTCGTACGCCCCGCCCGGGCAGGCCCTGATCGCCACCACCGTGCTGGGGCGGCGCTCCTTCGACTCCGGCGGGCCCGCCGCGCTCGAACCCGCGGTGCGGGCCCGGCTGGCGGAGCTGTATGGCGTCCCGACGAAGGGCTGGCAGTTCCTGAGCGTGCGCCACGTCCCGGACGCGGTGCCGGCCATGCCGCCGCCGCACAACAACCGCCGCCCGGTGCGCCTGCTGGCCGGGCTGTACGTCTGCGGCGACCACCGGGACACCAGCAGCGTCCAGGGCGCCCTGGTGTCGGGGCGGCGGGCGGCCCTGGCCGTGGCGCGCGACCTCGGGCTGCCGGTCTCCGCCCGGGAGGCGGAGGCGGCGGCGTAACACGCGGCCGCCGGGCTGCCGGGACGGCACGCCACGGCGTGCCAGTATGCCGATATGACCGCTAATCGGACGTTTTCCGTCCAGGACCCCGGGCCCCTCGCCCGGTGAGCGCCGACTGCCGGATCGACCCGCTCGCACTGATCCTGATCCCGGCCGCCGCCGTGGCCGCCCCGCTGCTGGCCGACCGGCTGCTGCGGTGGGTCGCCGTGCCCACGGTGGTGTTCGAGATCGTGCTCGGCGTCCTGATCGGCCCCGACGTCCTGGACTGGGCGCAGGTCGACGGGCTGGTCGACGCGCTCTCCGAGTTCGGCCTGGCGATGCTGATGTTCCTGGCCGGTTACGAGATCGACTTCGCCAAGCTGCGCGGCGGCCCGCTGAAGCGGGCGGGCGCCGCGTGGCTGGTGTCCCTGGTGGTGGCCCTCGGCGTGGGCGCCATGGTCAACCGGGACCCGCTGAACGGCGCCTTCGCCGGGCTCGCGCTCACCACCACCGCGCTCGGCACCATCCTGCCGATCCTGCGCGACTCCGGGGAGCTGCCGACGCCGTTCGGCTCGCTGGTGATGGCCACCGGCGCGGTCGGCGAGTTCGGGCCGATCATCGCGGTCGCGATCCTGCTCAGCGGCAACAGCCCGGCCAGGACCGCCGTCATCCTGGCCGTCTTCGCGGTGATCACGACGGCCGCCGTCGGCTTCGCCCGGCGGCCCCGGCCGGACTGGGTGACCCGGCTGATCCGCCGCACCCTGCGCACCTCCGGCCAGTTCGCGATCCGCACGGTGATCCTGGTGCTGACCGCGATGGTGTCCGCCGCGGTCTGGCTCGACCTGGACATGCTGCTCGGCGCCTTCACCGCCGGGATCGTCTCCCATCTGCTGCTGACCGACGTGCCCGAGGCCACGGAGGAGGTCATCGAGGCCAAGCTGGAGGGCATCGGCTTCGGCTTCCTCGTGCCGGTGTTCTTCGTGGTCAGCGGGATGAAGTTCGACCTGGAGGCGCTGCTCCGGGACCCGGGCGGCCTGCTGCTCGTCCCGGTGTTCCTGCTGCTGCTCCTGGCCGTGCGCGGACTGCCGGCGGCCCTCCTCGCCCCGATCGGGCTGGGCCGCCACGACCGGGCGGCGCTCGGCCTGTACGGCGCGACCGCGCTGCCGCTGGTCGTGGTGATCACCACGATCGAGGTGGACGCCGGGCACCTGCCGTCCTCCACCGCGGCCGCGCTGGTCGGCGCGGGCATGCTCTCCGTCCTGGCCTTCCCGTTGCTCGCCCAGCGGCTGCGCGGGAGCGCCCGCCCACCGGCCGCCGGGGGCGACCGGCAGCGGGTCAACGCCGAGAGCTGGTAGCCGCCGCAGCGGGCCGGCCGCCGGGCCCGGCCGGGCGGCCCCGGCGCGGGCCGTCGTCAGATCACCCCCGCCTGGCGCGCCGTCTCCTCGAAGGCGCGGGCCACCGGACTGCCCCGGTAGGGGGTGAGCCGGCGGTGGAAGTCCCGGACGTACTCCAGCGAACGGGCCGAGCGCATCTCCCCGGCCGCCCGCAACGCGTCGGTGGCCATGGTGCACGCCTCGTCCAAGTCCCCCATGCCGAGCCGGGCGGTGGCCAGCACCATCCGGCAGAAGATCCGGCTGCGGGCGTAGGCGGGCGAGCGCAGCCGCAGGGACTTCTCGGCGTGCTGCGCCGCCGTCCGCCACTGCTGGAGGTCCCGGTAGCAGTGGGCGAACTCGTCGGAGAGCTGCGCTTCGTCGAAGTAGCGCGCCCAGGACGGCAGTTCATCGCCGGCCCGGGCGCCGGCCAGGGCCCGCTCGGAGCGGACCAGGGCGGTGGTGCAGGAGCGGACGTCGCCCAGCAGGCCGTGGCCGCGCGCCTCGGCGGCGTGCAGCAGCGACTGCACGGTGGGCGGCACGGCGGTGCCCACGCCCTGCTGGGCGACCCGGGCCAGCTGGACCGCCTCCCGGCCGTGGCCCAGGTGGACGGCCTGCTGGCTCATCGTCACCAGGATGTAGCCGCCGAGCGCGCGGTCCCCTGCGGCCTGGGAGAGCCGCAGGGCCTGGACGAAGTAGCGCTGGGCCAGGCCGTGCGCGGCGATGTCGAAGGACGTCCAGCCGGCGAGCCTGGTCAGGTCGGCGACGGCCCCGAAGAGCGCCCGCCCGATCTGCTCGCCGTAGCGGCCGCGCAGCATCGGCTCGGCCTCGCTCTCCAGGTAGCGGACCAACGCCTGGCGGGCGTGTCCGCCGCCGTAGGCGTGGTCCAGCGCGCGGAAGAGGTCCCCGACGGCGCGGATGGCGGCGATGTCGCCCCGGCCGACGCGCAGCGCGGGCCTCGGCTCGCGGGCCGGGTCGGTGTACGGCGGCTCGACGGCGGTCGGCGGCCGACGGCTCTGGGTCGGCACCCGGCCGAGCGCGGCGGCCGAGGCGGCCGGGGCCGGCGGTGCGCCGGCCCCGCCGCGGGCCGGGCGCGCGGGGGACGCTCCGGGCGCCGCAGCGCGCGCCTGGGGTGCGGACGGGCCGCCGGGCCCGGCCGGACCGCTGGGCGCCGGGCCGGCGGCGGTGTCCGGCCGGGGCAGCGTGGAGCCGTCCCGGGCGACCCGCTCGTCGGTGCGGCCGATCAGCCAGTCCCGGCTGGGGACGACCAGGCCGGCCGGGGTGAAGGCGATCCGGCGCAGCTCGGACTGCGGGCCGTTGTCCTTGCGCCACATGCTCGCCACGATGTCCACCGCCTCCTGCGGCGTCTCGGCGAACTCCAGGCCGGCGTAGACCGGGGCGCAGGCGTCCAGGCCGAGGTCCTGGGCGGTGAGGCGGCGGCCGAGCCGGCGGGTGAACACCTCGGCGATCAGCGCCGGGGTGGCCCCGCGCGGCTGCTGGCCGCGGAGCCAGCGGGTGACCGAGGTCTTGTCGTACCGCAGGTCCAGGCCGTGCTCCAGGCCGAGCTGGTCGACCCGGCGGGCCAGGCCGGCGTGCGAGAAGCCGGCCTCCTCGATCAGGGCGGCCAGCTGGCCGTTCTGCGGAGCCGGACCGGTGCTCACCGCGGCCGGTGGCGGGGCGGGCGCGGGTGCGACGGGCGCGTCCGCGGGCGCCGGGGCGCTCCGGTGCCGTGCGGTCGTGACCTGCGCGGGCAGCCGCATATCGTCGGCGGCCGGGGCCTCGGGGGCGTCCGGAAGGGCCCGGCCGACCGGACCTCGGTGCTGGTCGAGCGGGTCGAGCGGTCCGTACGCCGGGCTGTCGGTTGCAGGCCGTTGGGGCATAGTCAGTCAACACCTCTCGGACGCCGTACCGGCTCCACCAGCACTTCGGCTGCCTGTGGCGGCGCCCCCTGTCGGGAATCGGCGTGAATGTAGCGAGCATTCGGGCGCTATGGGCGGTTCTGACCGAGCAATCCTCCGAACGGGTGAAGCATCGGCGCCCATTGTGGGGAAGCCCGACCGGCACGGGTTTGGCCCGGGGCGGCCGAACCGCCGATCGGCCCTCGTAGCGGTGACCACCACAGGGCGCCCGGCCGCTGTGGTACGCCATCACATGGGAGCCGGGCCGACGACTTCCTACCGTTCTCGGCCATGGACACCACTTCAGCCCGCCCGCTCGAAGGCCGTACGGCCCTGGTCACCGGGGCCGCCTCGGGCATCGGCCGGGCCTGCGCCGAAGCCTTCGCGGAGGCCGGCGCCCGGGTCTACGTCGTCGACCTCGCGGCCGCCCCGGCCCGGGAGCTCGCCGCGCGGATCGGCGGCGTGGCGCACGTCGCCGACCTCGCCGCCCCGGAGGCGGTGGAGGCGCTGCCGGACGACGCCGACATCGTGGTCAACAACGCCGGTCTCCAGCACGTCGCGCCCGTCCACGAGTTCCCGATCGAGCGCTTCACCCTGATCCAGCGGGTGATGGTCGAGGCCCCGTTCCGCATCCTGCGCCGCACCCTGCCCCACATGTACGCGCGGGGCTGGGGGCGGGTGGTCAACATCTCCTCCGTGCACGGCCTGCGGGCCAGCGCCTTCAAGTCGGGCTACGTGACGGCGAAGCACGCCCTGGAGGGTCTGAGCAAGACGGTCGCGCTGGAGGGCGCGCCCCACGGCGTCACCAGCAACTGCGTCAACCCGGGGTACGTGCGCACCCCGCTGGTGGAGCGGCAGATCGCCGACCAGGCGCTCGCGCACGGCATCCGCGAGGACGAGGTGGTGGAGCAGATCATGCTCGACCGACCCGCCGTCAAGCGGCTGATCGAACCCGTCGAGGTGGCGCAGCTGGCCCTCTGGCTCTGCTCCGCGCACGCCTCCTACATCACCGGCGCCAGCCTCCCCGTCGACGGCGGCTGGACGGCCCGCTGATGCCCCCGCACCCCACTCCCCCCTTCGAGGTGACCCCGCCCATGGCCAGTTCCCCCGCCGTCGCGAGACCAGGCTCCCCCCTCTGGAAGGTGGTCGGCGCCAGCCTCATCGGCACCACCATCGAGTGGTACGACTACTTCCTCTACGGCACGGCCGCGGCGCTCGTGTTCGGCAAGGTGTTCTTCCCGGCGAGCGATCCGCTGACCGGGACCCTGCTCGCCTTCCTCACCTACGCGATCGGCTTCGCCGCCCGGCCGCTGGGCGCGCTGGTCTTCGGGCACTTCGGCGACCGGGTAGGCCGCAAGCGGCTGCTGGTGGTGAGCCTGCTGCTGATGGGCGGCTCGACCACGCTGATCGGCCTGCTGCCGACGTACCACCAGATCGGCGCCGCCGCGCCGGTGCTGCTGACCGTGCTGCGGCTGGTGCAGGGCTTCGCGCTCGGCGGCGAGTGGGGCGGCGCGGTCCTGCTGGTCTCCGAGCACGGGGACGCGCGCAGGCGTGGCTTCTGGGCGTCCTGGCCGCAGGGCGGCGCCCCGGCGGGCAACCTGCTGGCGGCGGGCGTGCTGTCGCTGCTCACCACCGTGCAGTCGGACGCCGCCTTCCTGTCCTGGGGCTGGCGGGTGCCGTTCCTGCTGTCGGCGCTGCTGGTGGCGGTCGGCATGTGGATCCGGCTGGCGGTGGACGAGTCGCCGCTGTTCCAGCAGGCGCTGGCGGCCGCCGAGGCCCGGAAGGCGGCCGGCCGGGCGGTGGAGCAGCCCCCGCTGGTGGCGGTGTTGCGCCACCACTGGCGGGAGGTGCTGGTGGCGATGGGCGCCCGGATGGCGGAGAACATCTCGTACTACGTGATGACCACCTTCGTGCTGGCCTACGCGGTGACCCAGGTGCACCTGCCGAAGCAGACCGCGCTGAACGCGGTGCTGATCGCCTCGGCGATCCAGTTCGCGCTGATCCCGGTGTTCGGGGCGCTCTCCGACCGGGTCGGGCGCAAGCCGGTGTACCTGGTGGGCGCGGTGGGCGTCGGGGTCTGGGCGTTCGTCTTCTTCGGGCTGGTGGACACCCGCTCGTTCGGCTCGCTGCTGCTGGCGGTGACCGTCGGACTGGTCTTCCACAGCGCGATGTACGCACCGCAGGCGGCCTTCTTCTCCGAGATGTTCGCGACCCGGATGCGCTACTCGGGCGCCTCCATCGGCGCCCAGTTCGCCTCGGTGGCGGCCGGCGCCCCGGCCCCGCTGATCGCGACGGCGCTGCTGAAGGACTACGGCAGCTCGACGCCGATCGCGGTGTACGTCGCCGTCGCGGCGGTGATCACCGTCCTCGCGGTGCTCTGCGCCCGGGAGACCCGCGGCCGTGACCTGACCGCGGCCGACCCGGAGGCCGGTGCGCAGGACCGGGTGGCGGGTGCGCCGGAGAGCGCCGCCGTCACCAAGACCGCGCGGGCCTGACGGACCGGTGGCCGGCGCCCACGACCCCGTGCGCGCCGGTCACCCGCACCGGTCACCCGCACCGGCCACCCGCGCCCGCCGGGCCGAGCGGCTACGATCGCGCTTCCGTCCCTGGGGTAGCGACCCACTGCCGATTGGCGGCCGTACCGTGAACGACCCCCGTCCCGAGACCGGCGCGGCGCCCGCGCTACGGCGGTTGCTCGACCTCCTGGCCTCCGGGGCCGCCACCGAGGACTTCGCCGAGGTGCTGGCCGACGCCCGCCGCCGGGGGGCGCCGGCCGCCGTGCTGAGCGCGATCGACGACGCCACCTGGCAGGCGCTGCGGGTGCACCGGACGCTGCGTCAGCACCGCCGCCGCGAGGCCGAGCTGACGGCGCTCTTCGACACCGCCGGGGACCTCGCCGCCTCCCGGGACCTGGACACCGTGCTCCAGGCGATCGTCCGCCGGGCCCGGCTGCTGCTCGGCACCGACACCGCCTATCTGACCCTCCCGGACGAGGCCGCCGGCGACACCTACATGCGGGTCACCGACGGCTCCGTCTCGGTGCTCTTCCAGACCCTGCGGCTGAGCCTGGGCGACGGCCTCGGCGGCCTGGTCGCCCAGACCGCCCGCCCGTACGCCACCCCCGACTACCGGACCGACGAGCGGTTCCACCACACCGGCACGATCGACGCGGGCGTGCTGGACGAGGGCCTGGTGGCGATCATCGGAGTGCCGCTGCTGCTCGGCGGCCGGGTGATCGGCGTGCTGTTCGCCGCCGACCGCGCCCCGCGCGCCTTCTCCCCCGACGAGGTCGCGCTGCTCTGCTCGCTGGCCGCGCACGCCGCGATCGCGCTGGACACCGCCAAGTCGCTGGCCGACACCCGGGCCGCGCTGGCCGGGCTGAACAGCGCCAACGAACTGATCCGGGCCCACGCCGCCGCCGTCCAGCGGGCCGAGCAGGGCCACGACCGGCTCACCGACCTGGTGCTGCGCGGCGCCGAGGTGCCGGACGTCGCCGCCGAGGTCGCCGCCCTGCTGGGCGGCGAGGTGGCGGTCCTGGACACCGAGGGCGACCCGCTGGCCGGCCGGGCCGGACCCGCCGAGGGGCTGGCCGGGGCCGTCGCCGCCTCCCGGGCCGAGGGCCGGTCGGTGCGGCACGGCGAGGACTGGGTCTGCGCCGTGCTGGCCGGCCAGGAGCCGCTGGGCACCCTCGTGCTGCGCGGGCGGCCGGGCCTGGAGGACGCCGACCGGCGGCTGTTCGAACGGGCCGCCGTGGTCACCGCGCTGCTCCTGCTGCTGCGCCGCTCGGTGGCCGAGACCGAGAACCGGGTCCGCGGCGAGCTGCTGGCCGACCTGCTGACCGCCCCCGACCGCGACCCGGCCGGCCTGACCGCGCGCGGGCGCCGGCTCGGCGTGGACCTCGGCCGCCCGCACCTGGTGCTGGTGGCGGAGCCGGCCGGCGCCCCCGGCGCCGCGGCGACCGACCGCGGCCGGCTGGCGGGCGCGGCGGGGCGCTACCTGTTCGGCTCGCGAGGCATCAGCGCGGAGCACGGCGAGGCCGTGGTCCTGCTGCTCCCGGAGGACGCGCCGACGGGCCCCGCGGGCACGGCGGGCCCGGCGTCCGCCCAGCAGGCGGCCGAGCTGGCCGCCGAGCGGCTGGCCCGGCTGGCCGGCTTCCCGGTCACCGTGGGCGTCGGCCGTCCCGCCGCCGGGCCGGTCGCGCTGGCCTCCTCGTACGCCGAGGGCCTGCGCTGCGTCCGGGCCCTGCGGGTGCTCGGCCGGGCCGGGGACGGCGCCTCGGCCCGCGACCTGGGCTTCTTCGGCGTGCTGCTCGGCGACGGCCACGACGTCGACGGCTTCGTCGGCGCGACCCTCGGCCCGCTGCTGGACTACGACGCCCGGCGCGGCACCGAACTGGTCCGCACCCTGCGCGCCTACTTCGACTGCGGCGGCAGCCTGACCCGGGCCAAGGACGAGCTGCACGTGCACGTGAACACCGTGGTGCAGCGGCTGGACCGGGTCGAGGCGCTGCTGGGCCCGGACTGGAACCGTCCCGAGCGCGCGCTGGAGCTCCAGCTGGCGCTGCGCCTCCAACTGCTCGCCGGCGCCTGAGCCGGGGCCTCCCCGGGGCGCTCCCGGGGTCGCTGCGGGCGGTTCGGGCCGGTCGTCCACCGCATTCGGGCACCTGAACGACCGGCCGGGGCTCGGGCGTACAGTGGCGAGGTTGGTCTCGAACGCCGGGCAAGGAGCAGCAGTGGCCACAGAGCGCGACGAGGTGGGCGCATGAGCGGGAACGTACGGTTCGTGCGCCTGGGCACCGGCGAAGGTGCCGTCCCCTACCAGGAGGCCTGGGAGGAGCAGCAGCGGCTGCACGCCCTGCGGGTCGCGGACGAGATCCCCGACACCGTGCTGCTGCTGGAGCACCCCCCGGTGTACACCATGGGCCGCCGCACCAACCCGGCCGACCTGCCGCTGGACGGCACGCCGGTGGTCGAGGTCAACCGGGGCGGCGAGATCACCTGGCACGGCCCCGGCCAGCTGGTCGGCTACCCGATCGTGAAGCTCCCCGAGCCGATGGACGTCGTCGCCTACGTGCGCCGGCTGGAGGAGGCCCTGATCCGGGCCTGCGGCGAGTTCGGCGTGGAGACCACCCGGATCGAGGGCCGCAGCGGGGTCTGGGTGCTCGGCGCCAGCATCCCGGACGCGGTGGTCGACCCGGCGCAGGTGGTGGACATCGGCAAGCTCACCCTGCGGATGGGCCTGCCACTGGGCATCGACCCGCGGCTGGCCGGCCCCGAGTACGCGCCGTCCAACGCCGGGCAGCGCGGCGACGACCGCAAGCTCGCCGCGATCGGCGTCCGCGTCTCGCGCGGGGTGACGATGCACGGCTTCGCGCTGAACTGCAATCCGGACATGACCTGGTTCGACCGGATCGTGCCCTGTGGCATCCGGGACGCGGGCGTGGCCTCGCTCTCCGGTGAGCTGGGCCGCGACTTCGAAGTCGGCGAGGCGCTGTCCGTGGTCGAGAAGCGCCTGGCGGAGGTGTTCGCCGAGCTGCCGGAACCGGCACTCGGCCGCTGAGCCCGCTCCCGGGGGCCGACCGACCTCGCCACCCGGGAATCTACCGGCCGGTAGCACCGTTGCCCTGCGTTTGCGGGCTACGGGCCCGGCGAAGGCCGTACAAGCACAGGCGTACCCTGGGGGTACCCCGTCTAGTTCTAGGAGTCGCACGTGTCCGCTGTCGCACCCGACGGCAGGAAGCTGCTCCGCCTGGAGGTCCGCAACAGCGAGACCCCCATCGAGCGGAAGCCCGAGTGGATCAAGACCCGCGCGAAGATGGGGCCGGAGTACAACGCCCTCCAGTCGCTGGTGAAGAAGGAGGGGCTGCACACGGTCTGCCAGGAGGCCGGCTGCCCCAACATCTTCGAGTGCTGGGAGGACCGCGAGGCGACCTTCCTCATCGGCGGTGACCAGTGCACCCGCCGCTGCGACTTCTGCCAGATCGACACCGGCAAGCCCGCCGACTTCGACCGTGACGAGCCGCGCCGCGTCGCCGAGTCCATCGTGACCATGGACCTCAACTACGCCACCATCACCGGCGTCGCCCGCGACGACCTGGCGGACGGCGGCTCGTGGCTGTACGCCGAGACGGTGCGCCAGGTGCACGCGCTGACCGCCGGCCGCGAGAGCGGCCGCACCGGCGTCGAGCTGCTGATCCCCGACTTCAACGCCGTCCCGGAGCAGCTGGCCGAGGTCTTCTCGTCCCGCCCCGAGGTGCTGGCGCACAACGTCGAGACGGTGCCGCGGATCTTCAAGCGGATCCGCCCGGCGTTCCGCTACGAGCGTTCTCTGGACGTCATCACCCAGGCCCGCGCGGCCGGGCTGGTGACCAAGTCCAACCTGATCCTGGGCATGGGCGAGACCCGCGAGGAGGTCAGCCAGGCGCTGGCCGACCTGGTCGGCGCCGGCTGCGAGCTGATCACCATCACCCAGTACCTGCGCCCGTCGCTGCGCCACCACCCGGTCGAGCGCTGGGTGAAGCCGCACGAGTTCGTCGAGCTGCAGCAGGAGGCCGAGGAACTCGGCTTCGCCGGGGTCATGTCCGGCCCGCTGGTGCGGTCCTCGTACCGCGCCGGGCGGCTGTACCGGCAGGCGCTGGAGCACCGCGAGCGGACCGCGGCGGTCTGACCGCGTCCGGTCGTGTTCCGGCCGCGGCCGCGGGGCCGGTTGCGGCCGGAGGCCGCCGCGGGGTCGTTCCGGCCGCGGGGCCGCGGTCCGGTCCGGCCGCCGTCCGGTGTGAGCCATCTGAGGGGCGGAGCTACGGCTCCGCCCCTTCGGGTTCACCGGGCTTTGACTGACGGGTCACGGGCTGGTAACACGGAGTGGTGAGGATGGAAGCGTTCGAATCATTTCCGCCACACGATCCACCCTGTGATCCACCACGAGATCCGCGACGAGATCCACGACAGGATCCGCCACAAGAGGAGCTGTTCGACATGCAGGTCGGCATCCGGTCGGTGGGCACCGCGCTGCGGCTGGCCGAGAGCGTACTGCTCGCGGGCGGGCAGCGACAGGCCCGGCGCAACGCCTGGGCCGCGGTCTGCGAGAACCGCCGCTACGCGGCGGACCGCGAGCGCGACACGGTGCCGGGAGGCCCCGTGGTGGAGTCCGCGCGCCGCTAGGGCCCCTCCGGCGCCGCCTCCGCGCGACCACTGTGCGCGACCGCCCCGGGGCACCCGGGTCACGGTTCGGTGCGAACGGGTACCCGGGCTTGGTTATCCCGTACCGACGGCACGTACCATGAGCGTTATGGCGAGGGAAACATCCGAGAACCCCGGGCGACTGAAGCAGATCCGCCTGGCATACACCATGACCAAGAAGGTCGACACCAAGATCGGCCTGATCATCGCCGGCGTCGGCCTGCTGACCTTCGGCGTGTTCCTCGCCATCGGCTTCGCGATCGACCACCCGATCTATCTGGGCATCCTGGGCTTCATCGTGGCTTTCCTGGCCATGGCGATCGTCTTCGGGCGCCGGGCCGAGCGCGCGGCGTTCGGGCAGATGGAAGGGCAGCCGGGGGCCGTGGCGGCGGTGCTGAACAACATCAAGCGAGGCTGGAGCGCGAGCTCCACCCCGGTGGCGGTCACCCGTAACCAGGACGCGGTCTACCGCGCCGTGGGCCGGGCCGGCATCGCGCTGATCGGCGAGGGCAACCCGAACCGGGTCCGCCAGCTGCTGGCGTCCGAGAAGAAGAAGATGGCCCGGGTCGTCGGCGACGTACCGGTGCACGACATCGTGGTGGGCACCGGCGAGGGCGAGATCCCGCTCAAGAAGCTGCAGGTCCACCTGATGCGACTGCCCCGCGCGATCACGCCCGCCCAGGTCACCGAGACCAACGACCGCCTCCGCGCGCTGGGCGACCTGCTCTCCAAGGCGCCGATCCCCAAGGGCCCGATGCCCAAGGGCGCCCGGATGCCCAAGGGCGGCCAGGTCCGCTGACCCCTCCCCCATCGACGCGAACGGCCCCGCCGCGGAATCTCCGCTGCGGGGCCGTTCGTCGTTCCGGGGGGTGCCGAGGGGCGGCGTCCGCTAGATGCGGACCTCGACCGTGCCGACCGCCTTGTCGTGCAGGCCGCGGGTGTCGCGGTCCCACACCAGGGCCGGCACCACCAGGCAGAGCAGCAGGGTGCGCAGCAGCACCTGCGGGATGGTCGCGCGGCGGCCGTCCAGGCGGACCACCCGCAGGCCGAACAGCCGCTTGCCGACGGTCGTGCCCGTGGTGGCGAGCAGCAGCACGGTGACGGCGAAGAACAGCGGGGTGGTCCACAGGTTCGCCGAGGCCGGCGAGCCCTTGCCCAGCAGCCCGTAGGCGACCAGGGCGATCAGCCAGCCGTCGACGAACAGCGCGCCCAGGCGCCGGCCCGGGCCGCCGATCGAGCCGGTGCCCTCCTTGGGCAGTCCGAGGCGCTCACCGCGGTGGCCGAAGTCGGCACCCATCTTCTCGGCGGCCGCCTTCGGGCCGTCGATCCACGATCCCAACGCTTCTCTGGTGTCCACGAATCCACACTAACCGGGCGGACGGCGCGGCTCGGCACCGGCTCCCCCGGAGGGTGAATCGCGTCTCCCGGGGCTTTCCAAGTGGTCCAGACCACTTGTAGGGCGCGATCCGGGCCGGCGAAGCGTTTTGCCCCGGAGCGTACGACTTTGCCGCCCGCCCGGGGGCGGCGGTTAACATTCAGGAAACGAGCGGGTCACCGGTCGGAAACGGCCTGTTCCTAGGGTGAGCCCCATTCGCACGCCGAGGAGGATGGATGTTCAACAACGCCGCCGAAGTGAAGCAGTTCATTCAGGACAACGATGTGAAGTTCATCGACGTCCGGTTCTGCGATCTCCCGGGCGTCATGCAGCACTTCTCCGTGCCCGCGGCGACCTTCGACCCGTCCGAGACCCTGATGTTCGACGGCTCGTCGATCCGCGGCTTCCAGGCCATCCACGAGTCCGACATGGCACTCGTCCCGGACCTGGCCACGGCCCGCCTCGACCCCTTCCGCAGGGACAAGCACCTCAACATCAACTTCTTCATCCAGGACCCGGTCACCGGCGAGGCGTACAGCCGTGACCCGCGCAACGTCGCGAAGAAGGCCGAGGCGTACCTCGCCTCCTCCGGCATCGCCGACACCGCGTTCTTCGGCCCCGAGGCCGAGTTCTACGTCTTCGACTCGGTGCGCTTCGACACCAGCGCCAACGCGTCGTACTACCACATCGACTCCGAGGCCGGCGCCTGGAACAGCGGCTCCGCCGAGGGCGACGTGCGCGGCTACAAGGTCAAGTACAAGGGCGGCTACTTCCCGATCCCGCCCGTCGACCACTTCGCCGACCTGCGCGCCGAGATGTCGCTGGAACTGGCCGCGGCCGGGCTGGAGGTCGAGCGCCAGCACCACGAGGTCGGCACGGCCGGCCAGGCGGAGATCAACTACAAGTTCAACACGCTGCTGCACGCCGCCGACGACCTGATGCTGTTCAAGTACATCATCAAGAACGTCGCGTGGCGCAACGGCAAGACCGCCACCTTCATGCCGAAGCCGATCTTCGGCGACAACGGCTCGGGCATGCACGTCCACCAGTCGCTGTGGACGGAGGGCTCGCCGCTCTTCTACGACGAGCAGGGCTACGCCGGCCTGTCCGACACCGCCCGCTACTACATCGGCGGCCTGCTGAAGCACGCCCCCTCGCTGCTCGCCTTCACCAACCCGTCGGTGAACTCCTACCACCGGCTGGTGCCCGGCTTCGAGGCCCCGGTCAACCTGGTCTACTCGCAGCGCAACCGCTCGGCGGCGATCCGGATCCCGATCACCGGCTCCAACGCCAAGGCCAAGCGCATCGAGTTCCGCGCGCCGGACCCGTCGTCCAACCCCTACCTCGCGTTCGCCGCGATGCTGATGGCCGGCCTCGACGGCATCAAGAACAAGATCGAGCCGCTGCAGCCGGTCGACAAGGACCTGTACGAGCTGGCCCCCGAGGAGCACGCCAACGTGCCGCAGGTGCCGTCCTCGCTCCCGGCCGTCCTGGAGGCGCTGGAGGCCGACCACGAGTACCTGCTCGCGGGCAACGTCTTCACGCCCGACCTGATCGAGACCTGGATCGACTTCAAGCGCACCAACGAGATCGCCCCGATCGCCCTCCGCCCCCACCCCCACGAGTTCGAGCTGTACTACGACCTCTAGAAGGCCCTCGCCGCACGGCGGTTCGGCCTCGCACCGTGCCCTGGGGGTCAGCGCTTCGCTGACCCCCAGGGCACGGTGCGTTCCGGGCTCGGCGGGGTCAGCGGATGGTGACGGGGAGGGTGTCGAAGCCGCGGAGGACGAGGCGGTCGCGGCGGGTGGGGACGCCGCCGGGGGCGAGTCGCTGGAAGCGGTCGAGGAGCGCCGGCACGGCGAGCTCGGCCTCCAGACGGGCCAGCTGGGAGCCGAGGCAGAAGTGCGCGCCGCCGCCGAAGCTGAGCGGCTGGCTGTCCGTCCGGGTGGGGTCGAAGAGTTCCGGGCGGTGGTAGCGGGCCGGGTCGTGGTTGGCCGCGGCCAGCAGGACCAGCACCACCGTGCCGGGCGGCGTCGGCACACCGGCCACGTCGAGCCCGGCGGCCAGCGCGATCCGGGTGGTGAGCTGGACCGGCGAGTCGTGGCGCAGCACCTCGTCGGTGAACCGCGCCGGGGCGAGCGCGCCGGTGCGCAGCCCCGCCATCGCGCGCGGGTGCCGGAAGAGCAGCGAGAGCCCGTTGCCGAGCAGGTTGGTGGTGGTCTCGAAGCCGGCCACCAGCAGCAGCACCAGGTTGGCCAGCAGCTCGCGGCCGGAGATCCGCTCCGGGGCCTCGACGGCGATCCGGGCGAGGTCGCTGACCAGGTCGTCCTGGGGACGGGCCAGGCGCTCGGCGGCGAGCGCGGTGAAGTAACCGGACAGCTCGTCGGCGGCGGCGTCGGCGACGGCCAGCTCGGCGAGGTCCTGGACCAGCTCCAGGGCGACGGTCAGGTCTCCCGCGAGGGCCCGGAACCGGTAGCGGTCCGGCTCCGGGACGCCGAGGAGTTCGCAGATGACCTCGACCGGCAGCCGGAACGCGAAAGCGTCCATGAAGTCGACCGGCGAGCCGTCCGCGCCCTGCTCCGCCATCGCGTCCAGCAGCCGGCCGACCGCGGCCTCGACGGCCGGTCGCAGCGCCGCCACCCGGCGGGCGTTGAAGGCCGAGGCGATCAGCGAGCGGACCCGGGCGTGGTCGGGCGCGTTGCGCTGCAGGATCGAGCGGCCGAGCAGGGTCACCGACGAGTGCCGGGCCACCTCGGCGTTCGCCTCCGCCAGCAGCTCGATGTCCTCCAGCCCGAAGCCGGGGTCGCGCAGCACCCGGTTGGCCGCGGCGTGGCCGGCCACCAGGACCGTACCGGGCCCGGCCGGCACGGCGGGGCCCAGCTCGTGCAGCCGCGCGTACAGCGGGTACGGGTCCGCCATGCCCCTGTCGGCCGTCAGCCGCTCGATGATCGACGCGCCGTCCACCCGGTGCTCCCCTCCCGCGATCCGCTGCCGAGACCGCGTTGCCGGGGCCTCGCTGCCGGGGCCTCGCTGCCGGGGCCTCGCTGCCGGGGCCTCGCTGCCGGGGCCTCGCTGCCGGGGCCTCGCTGCCGGTTCGTAAACCGCCGGTGGACGCACGGTAGTTCCCGGGAGCCCGGGTTCACCCGGCCGGGGACCGGCAGTCGGTACCCTGGCGGCATGGAGATCTGGATCAACCCCCGCTGCGGGAAGTGCCGCACGGCACTCGGCGCACTGGAAGCCGCCGGCGCCAAGTACACCGTGCGGCGCTACCTGGAGGACCCGCCGACCGCCGCGGAGCTGGAGCAGGTCCTGGAGCGGCTGTCGCTGGAGCCGTGGGACATCACCCGGCTCGACGAGCAGGCGGCCCAGGACCTGGGCATGAAGCGCTGGACCAGGGAGCCGGAGGACCGGGCGCGCTGGATCGCGGCGATGGCCGAGCACCCGATCCTGATCCAGCGCCCGATCATCACCGCGGAGGACGGCCACGCCGTCGTGGCCCGCACGCCGGAGGTCCTCAAGTCGGTCCTGCCGTAGGGCCCGCGAGCGGACGGTGCCGCCGCGACCGGGCGGCCGGCACCGGTCAGTGCCGCTCGATCCGCCGCACCGGCTCTCCCGGCCGCCAGGACGTGATCCACAGGTGGTCGTCGCCCACGGTGGTGTGCACCGCCTGCTCCAGCTCCAGCCGGAAGGCCTGGAACGGGCCGGGCGGCGGCTCCGGCAGGTCAGCCGCGTAGGCGGCCGGCTCGGTCTCGTCGGTGATCTCGACGGCCCGGCCGGAGAGCTTGGAGTCACCGCCCGCCAGGGTCTCGTCGCTCGGGGTGCTGTGCAGCGCGAAGCGGGGATCGCGCTGGAGGTCGCGCGCCTTCCGCGCGCCCCGCATCGACCCGAGCGTCAGGTCCGCGCGGAGGAAGTCCACCTCGATGCCGCTCACCCGGGGCGAGCCGTCCGCGCGCAGCGTCGCCAGGACGTGGTGCTTGTTCGCCTCGAAACGGGCCCGCACGGCGAGGGCCAGCTCCGGTGCCTCGCGCTCGAAATCCTGCCAGGTAGCCATGGCCTCCAGTCTGGCACCGGGCACCGACCGTGCCCGGGAGGCGCTGTCGGTGCCCGGTGCCAGACTGGACGGGTGACCACCACGACCACGTACATCGCGTTCCTGCGGGCCCTCAACGTCGGTGGCCGGACGGTGAAGATGGAGCGGCTGCGCGCCCTCTTCGCCGAGCTGGGCCTCGACGACGTGCGGTCGTACATCCAGAGCGGCAACGTCTTCTTCCGCACCGCGGAGCCGGACCGGGCCGCGCTCACCCGGCGCATCGAGGAGCACCTGGCCGAGGCGCTCGGCTACCCCGTCCCGACGATGCTGCGCACCGTGGACGAGGTGGCGGCGCTGCTCGACGCCGAGCCGTTCGCGGGCATCGAGGCCACCCCGGAGATCCGTCTGGTGGTCAACTTCCTCTCCGAGCCGCTGCCGGCGGACTTCCCGGTCCCCTACACCTCGCCCAAGGGCGACTACGAGGTGATCGGCGCCGACGCCGGCGCCGCGTACGTGGTGATCCACCTGCGGGACGGCAAGTGGCGGACCGGCAGCAAGCTCTTCGGCGCGTCCTACCGGGGCTCGGCCACGGCCCGCTTCCTGCACACCACCGTCAAGATCCTGGCCGCCGCCAGGAAGGCCTGACCCCGGGCCGGCGGACGGCCGGGTGGACGGGCCGGCGGACGGGCCGGCGGACGGGCCGGCGGCCGCCGGGCCGACCGGCGCGTCCGGCAATCTGGACAGGCACGGGCGGGTGACCCGACAATCGGGCCATGACGTCTCCTGAGATCCGGACGCACGTGGTCCGGCCGTCCGAGGCCGAGCGCGACCAGGCGCTCGGGGTGCTGCGGGAGGGCGCGGGCAGCGGCCGGCTGTCCCACGACACCTTCCTCGGCCGGATGGAACTCGTCCTGCACGCCGGCAGTCGGGCCGAGCTCGACCGGGCGATGGCCGACCTGCCGACCGGCAATCCGTTCGGCCGCTTCGTCCTGCGGACGGTGGGTCAGCTCTCGGCCTTCGGCGTGCGGTTGCGCGGGGCCTGGCGGATCGAGCGGTTGCCCGGACTGAGCCTGCCGCACCCCGCCGCACGGCAGTTGACGATCGGCCGGGTGCCGGGCTCGGGGCTGCGGCTGCACGACGCCTCGGTGTCGCGCCACCACGCCGAACTGCGGCGGGAGGGCGAGGACTGGGTGCTGTACGACCTCGGCTCGACCAACGGCACGCACGTGAACGGGCTGCGGGTCGCGGGCGGCGTCCGCGTCCGCCCGGGCGACCAGGTCCGGTTCGGGAACCTGGAGTTCCGGCTCGCCTCGGGCTGAACGGGCGCCGGGGCCCGGCGCACCCGCCGGCGTCAGTGCGGGAACTGCCGGGGCGGGCGCCGAACCGGCAGGGTGTCGCGGAACTCCTCGATCACGCTGCTGATCTGGCGGGTCAGCACGGTCCGCTCGATCAGGTGCAGGTAGCGGTGCTCGGCGGCCAGGGCCTCGACGGTGACGCCGAAGTACAGCGTCATCAGGGGATTGACGAAGAGCGGGCTGCCCTTGGTGCGGTCGGTGAACCGGACGTCGCCGAACTCGCCGCGCAGGGCGGCCGCCACCGAACCGTTGACGATGCTCGGGTACTCGGGGAACGCGGCCCTCGCGTACTCGACGGCGTCCAGGTAGAGCGCGCCCTCCCGGCTGTCGCGCGGGATCGAGAACGCCCCGAGGTAGCCGCCGGCCCGCTCCAGCGCGGCGAGGTTCTCCAACACCAGTGCATGGTTGACGCCGTGGAAGGCGTCGATGCCGAAACCCAGGCAGGCGACCAGGCGTTCGGGGACCTCCGTCAGCCCGGCGACCGCGCCGAGGCTGGCCATGTCCTCCTCCGGCGTGCCCAGGCCGGCCTCGTCGCCGCGCATCAGGATGTCGGTGCCGCCGTCGACCAACAGCACGGCGTCGACGGCGAGATGGGCGGTGAGCGCCCGGTAGGCGTCGCGCAGCGGCCGCACCCCGACCTTCGGGAACGCCCACACCGTGTCGGGCATGCCCTGCCGGTGCAGCCAGCGGGCCAGCGTCCGCTCGGGGAAGTAGCCGTCGGGGGCCGCGGTGTCGGGGCGGATCCGGGCGACGTCGGGCTCCAGCCAGACCTCGGCGGGGAGGCCGTGGAGGTGGCTGAAGGAGAGGTTGGCCAGGTGCACCTCCTTGCCGGCCGCGCGCAGCGCGAGTGCCAACGGCAGGCCCGCGTACACGTCGAATCCTCCGCCGGCGCCGGCGATCAGGATGCGGTCGGCCGCCAGCAGACGGGTGATCAGAGGCGGTTCGAGAAGGGAGGGCACCGGGGGACGGTAGCACCGGGGGCGGCCGGCGGGACTGTCGGTGGTCGGTGCGAGGATGCGGGCATGAACCAGGAGACCGAGCTCAGCTTCGAGGTACGGCGCGAGGCGGAGGAGCGTGCCCGCGAGTTGATCCGCTGCGGGTTCCAGGAGCCGGACGAGATAGCCGAGTCCCTGGTCGACGAGTTCGAGGACCAGGGACTGGAGCCGGAGGACGCCGAGGAGATCGTCGGCCCGCTCTGGCAGGAGCGGCTGGCCGAGCAGGCTTCGTGGCCGGAGACCACGGACGTGGACCGGCTGGAGGAGGCCTTCGACGCGCTGGAGGAGCAGGGCATCGTCGCGGCGATGGACTTCACCTGCTGTGCGAACTGCGGCTATGCGGAGATCGGCGGCGAGGCGGACGAGGATTCGCGCGGCTTCGTCTTCTTCCATCAGCAGGACACCGAGGGGGCGGCCGCCGGGCGTGGACTGATGCTGCGCTACGGCGGGTTCCGGGCCGACGGCGGGAGCGCCGAGTCGGCGGAGCTCAGGACGGTGGAGATCGGCCGCGCGGTGGTCGCGGCGCTGGAGGAGGCCGGCCTGCCGGTGGAGTGGGACGGCTCGCCGGAGAAGGCGATCTGGGTGACTCCGCTGACCTGGCTCAATCGCCTGCCCGAGTAGCGGCCCACGGTCGTGGCCCGGTACCGGCCTGCGGCGGCACCCGGCCGATGGCGGCGACGGGCGACTGCGGCACCCGGCGCGTGGCGGCGACGTTCGACCGCGGCGACGTTCGACCGCGATGACAGTCAGCGGCTGACGTGGAGTTCGGCGTAGTGGTCGTGGGCGTTGGCGTTGCGCAGGGTGATCTTGGCCGTGCCGATGGTGGTCTCGGCGCCCTCGGCGACGGTCCTGGCGTCGTCCCCGAGTCTCACCTCGGCCGCGCCGTCCGTGATGTGACTGATCATCAGTTCGACGGTCCGGTCCCCGCCGAAGACCTCGACGGTGTGCGTGGAGTCGCCGCCGGCGGTGCGGACGACGACGTCGCAGCTGTTGTCGCTGGTGCAGAGCGCGGCGCCGCCCTCGCAGGCGGTCAGCCCGGCACCGAGCAGCAGCACGGCGGCCGCCGCGAACAGGGTCGGGCGGACCGGTGCGGGCCGGCGCCCGGGGCGCGCGGTGGTGGTCGCTGTGGTCATGGTTCCGACGGTAGGCGGGGCCCGGGCCCCGCCATCGGCCCCCGGCGGTACCCTTCCCCTGGCCGCCCCCGGACTGTCCGGACCATCCCGCCCCCTACGGCACCGGGGTCAATCCCTTTGGGGTCACGGGGAGTTGAGACGCCCAGCGCGCCCGACGCGGACCCGGCGCCGATCATCGCACACCGTCGCGGCATAGGCGCCCGGCATATGCCACGCGCGTAGATCGAGGGCCCGCGAAAGGCCCGCCGCTCACTCGGCGGAGCCGTCCAGGGCCTCCGCCGGGCCCCAGAGCAGGCCGGTGCAGCGCTGGTAGGTCGCGTGCCAGTGCGGCCAGTTGCGCGCCACATCGTCGTCGCACTGGGCCAGCAGGGACTCGACCACCGCCGGCTCGACGCCGTCCAGCAGCCAGGCGAGCGCGTCGGCGGTACCGGGGCCGTCGGCGGATCGCAGCAGGTCCAGCAGCTCCGGCAGGCTTCCCACCCGCGAGGACCGCGCGAAGACCCGCTCCATCCGCGGCAGCAGTTGGCGCTCCTCGATCCGCAGGTGGGTCTCCAGCCGGGCCGCCAGGTCGTCCATGGCGTAGGCGACCGGCCAGGTGCTGCCCGCGTCCCGGCTGGCGATCCGGACCAGGGTGGTGACCCGGGTGAAGGAGTGGTCCAGGTTGTGGTGGTCGCTCTCCAGCCAGTTGAGCAGCAGGCGCAGCTCGGGCGCGAAGCGGCGGACCAACGGCCAGACCCGGATGTCCTGCTGCTCGTGGTGGCAGGTCAGCATCGCGGTGACGAAGGTCCAGTGCCGCAGGAGCGCCTCGCCCTTCTCGTCCTCGCCGGGCTGGAGCAGCCGCAGGGCGTTGGGCAGTCGGGCGAGGTCGCGACGGAGGGCGTTGTGCACCAGTCGCAGCCCGGCGAACCGGATGGCTTGCGGCTCCTCGTCGGCGGCCCGCTGACACTGGGAGCCCGCCTGGGCGGGCACGGAGGGGGACGCTAGGGACAGCAGACGGCTCGGCATGGCACTCTCTTCACGACTTGGCACGGCGGGCTTGCACGGCATGGCACGACCGGTCCTCCCGGACCGGTTCCGTGGCTGGCAGCACTGGCGGAATGCGGTCCCACCACAGTGGCCGTAGTCGATCAGAGGCGAATCAATGTCCGATTGACGCGCAGGTCAGCGGCCTGCCGCGGACTTGGCGGCAGCCGTCCGCGCCGTCGGCGACGGGCGCGCCGACGGGGACGAGGACGGAGGCGGGGCCCCGACGCGGCGTCCGGCGGCCCGCGCCGGGGCGGGCCGCCGGACGCGTCCACGGCGACGCCTCCCCGGCCGGGTCAGTCGCTCTGCGGCCCCGCGAGGTTCCTGGTCAGCCACTGCAGCGTGTCCGGGATCATCTTCTTGAAGTCGCTGGTGAGGTGCTTGCCGCCGGCCTGCTCGTAGTACTCGACCGAGAGCGGCGGTGCGGCCTTGGCGACCCACGCCTTGACCAGCTTCATCTCGAACGGGTTGGCGCCGCCCGCGGTGGCGAGCAGCTTCACCTCGGCCTTGCCCTGGGTGACCAGCAGATCGGGGCTGTTGGCCTGCCGCTCCGCCTCGTGACCCTTCCAGAGCGGCGAGTCCGGGTTGAAGTAGCCGTCGATCGGGACGGCGGCCTTGAACTTGTCCGGGTGCTGCAGCGCCAGCTTGGCACTGCAGAACGCACCCGTGGAGGCACCCATCAGGCCCCAGCCGTCGCGGCCCTTCACCGTCCGGAAGTTGGCGCGGACGAAGTCCGGGATGTCCTCGGCCATCCAGGTGCCCATCTTGGGCTGGCCCGGGATGTCGGCGCACTCCAGGGCCTTGGCCTCGTTGGAGTCGAGGTTCTGCACCGGCATGATCATGATGAACGGGTGCGCCTTGCCGGCCTTCGCCAGATCGGCGTCGATCTCCTGGATCGGCAGCTGGTTGTCGGTCCAGGTGTTGTATCCCGCGCTCTGGCCGCCCGCGTAGAGGGTGAGCACGGGGAAGCCGGTCCGGGCGTACTTCGGGTCGTTGTACTGGGGCGGCAGCCAGACCCAGACCTTGCCGGAGACGCCCGACTTGGGCCCGTTCAACGTGGTCATCAGGATCTGTCCGGCCGCGGTGTCCCGGGCCTTGCCGAAGCTCGCCTCCGGGCCGGTGGGCATGAGGACCTTGCCGGCCGGGTTCGGGGCCGTCGTCGTCGGGGTGCCGGGGGCGGCCGTCGGGCTGCCGGGTGCGGGGGTGCCGCTCGCCGTACCGGCGCCGCCCTTGGCGCCGCTCGCCTTGGCGGCGTCCCCCTTGCCGCCGGCATCCGTACTGCCGCACGCCGCCAGCGAGGCGGCCAGGGCGAAGGCGGCGGCGCCGGTCAGGGCGGCACGGACACGGGTGGACTGCGGCTGCACGGTGAGGACTCTCCGACCGATGTCACGCCCGGCCCCTCGGGAGCCGGCCGGCGGCCCCCGGGTGGGGCCGGACAGACCCGGGGTGCGACGTCACGCCGGTCCCCGGGGCGGCGGCGCGCGCCCCTCGCGGGAGCGCGCCGTCCTGCGATCTTATGACGTGGACCCGGGCGGCCCGGTTGCGCTGCGGCCTGCGCCGATTCAAGGTTTGTCCCCGATCGGGTCAAGCCCCGCAGGCGCCCCCGCCACCCGGCGGGGCGGGCCACCCGCCGGGTGGCGGGGGCTCCCCCGGGGTCCCCCCACAACCGACGGCGCGCCGGACGGGAGGGGGGCCGGACTTTGGGACCTTCCACCAGTGACTCGGGGCGGCGGATCGGGAACGATCGCACCTGCCGTCGACCGACGGGCCGCCCGAAGACCCTCCGAGGAGTACCGCCATGCCACAGCAGATCGCCGTCGTCACCGGAGCCGGCAGCGGGGTGGGGCGCGCCGTGGCCGTGGAGCTGGCCGCCGCCGGGTGGCTGCCCGTGCTCGCCGGACGGCGGGAGGAGCCGCTGCGCGGGACGGCCGAACTCTGCGCGGCGGCCGGACCGGGCGGCGGGGCGGCCGTCGTGGTGCCGACCGACGTCACCGACCCGGCGGCGGTGGACGCGCTCTTCGCGGCGGCCGCCGAGCCGTTCGGCCGGGTCGACCTGCTGTTCAACAACGCCGGGACGTTCGGCGCGCCCGCCGCGGTGGACGAGCTGGACATCGCCGAATGGCGGGCGGTGGTCGACCTCAACCTGACCGGCGCCTTCCTCTGCGCCCGGGCCGCGTTCCGGCGGATGAAGGCCCAGGACCCGCGGGGCGGCCGGATCATCAACAACGGCTCGATCTCCGCGCACGTGCCGAGGCCGCACTCGATCGCGTACACCGCGACGAAGCACGCCGTCACCGGGCTGACCAAGTCGCTGTCGCTGGACGGGCGTCCGTACCGGATCGCCTGCGGGCAGATCGACATCGGCAACGCGGCGACCGAGATGACGGCGGCGATGAGCACCGGCGTGCGGCAGGCGGACGGGCGGATCGCGGTGGAGCCGACCATGGACGTCGCGGACGTGGCCCGCACCGTGCGGCACATGGCGGAGCTGCCGCTGGAGGCCAATGTGCAGTTCGCCACGGTGATGGCGACCGCGATGCCGTACATCGGACGCGGCTGACCCGGGCCGCAGGGGCACCCGGCCGACGCGGGCCGCGGGGCACCCGGCGCTACTCGTCGTGGGAGTGGCGGTAGCGCCGTCGGCCGCCGGTCTCGTCCAGCCGGTAGACGCTGGTGGTCGGCCAGTACTCGCCGGCCTCCGCGGCGGGCAGTTCGGCCCGCAGCACCATCCGCAGCGAGGGCGGCGGAGCCGCGGCGTGGACCCGCTTGCGGTGACCGTCCCAGCGGCCGCCGCACAGTTCGACGTCCAGGACGGCGGGGGTGGTTCTCATCCCGTGATGCTGACAGCGTTCACCCGCACCGGGGCGGCGAAGCGGCGGGATCCACTCGCCCGGGGTAGTTGCCGGGCGGCGCGCTGACGGCCGCCCGGGGAGGGTGGCACGCTGACGGCCGCCGCCCTCCCCGACGCAGGGCGGAGGGTGGCGGCCGTCGGCGCGGGTCAGCCGCGCCAGGTGTCGTTCAGGACCAGGCCGCCGGAGGCCGGCACCGTCGCCGTGCGGTTGGCGCCGGACTCCCAGGTCACGGCCCCGGAGGCGTCCTTCCGGACGTACTTGTACTCGAAGGACGTGCCCGCCGGCATCGTCACGTCCAGCTTCCAGACCGGGTACGCGGCCGAGGAGAGCGGCAGCGCCCGGGCCGGGTCCCAGCCTCCGAGCGCGGCCGTGCCGCCGACCACGAAGATGTTCTGCCCGGGCACGGTGGTCGCGTTGACCGCGAAGGAGGCGCCGCCGCTCACCGGCGTCCCGCCGCCGGAACCGCTGGAACCGCCCGAACTGCCCGCGCCGCCGGGAGCGCCCACGTACAGCGCCACCGCGTCGCCCGCGCCGACGGTCGCGGTGAAGCGGCCGTCCGAGCCGACGGTGTAGGACGGGCCGCCGCAGCCGCCCGCCGCCGGGTCGCCGTGCTGGACGTCGCAGTAGGAGCCGGCCGGCAGCGAGGTCTGGAAGGTCTGGGTGACCGGCCCGCTCTCGCGGTTGATCGCCACGAAGCCCTTGCCGCCGCGCCCGAAGGCGATCGCGTTGTTGCCGTTGGACCACCAGTTGGTGATCCCGGTACCCGCCACCGCGTTGCGGAAGCCCACCATGTTGGCGACCTGCCGCCAGGCGTGGGTGCAGTTCCAGCCGTCGCTGTAGCAGGCGTTGACGGTGCCGCCGTTGGGCGGGCCGTCGTCGTGGCCGGAGAAGGCGTAGCCGGAGTAGACGTTGGGCGAGCCGTAGGGGTCGGCCAGCATGAAGACGTTGGCCAGGGTGTAGGCGGAGCCGTCCTTGTAGGTCAGCGTGGAGCCGTTGCGCTCGGTGTCCCAGTTGTCGACGAAGGTCCGGGCCTTGTCGCCCGGCAGCAGACCGGAGCCCCAGGAGGCGAGGTCGGCGATCCGGCCGCCCTGGAAGGCGCTCTTCAGCCAGGTGCCGGAGCGGAACTCGTCGACGTCGCCGGTGCCGGTGTACTCGGTGGGCTGGATCGGCTCGCCCGCGCCGTAGATGACCTCCTGCACCCAGTACGCGTTGGGGTTGGCGGTCTTCGCCTTGATCGCGGCGAGGTCGGCGGCGGCGATGTGCTTGGCCGCGTCGATCCGGTAGCCGTCGACGCCGAGCGAGGCCAGGTCGTTCAGGTAGCCGGCGATGGTCTGCTGGACGTAGGAGCTGCCGGTGTTCAGGTCGGAGAGGTTGACCAGTTCGCAGTTCTGCACGTTCGAGCGGTCGGCGTAGTTGCTGATCGCGGTGCGGCAGGAGTGGAAGTCCTGGTCCTGGTAGTACCCGGGGTAGGTGTACTTGCTGTAGTTGGTTCCACCGGTGCCGGTCCCGGAGCCGGCCGACATGTGGTTGATCACCGAGTCGGCGATCACCTTGACGCCCGCCGCGTGGCAGGTGTCGATCATGCTCTTGAAGGACGCCCGGTCGCCGAGGCGCCCGGCTATCCGGTAGCTCACCGGCTGGTAGGACGTCCACCACTGGCCGCCCTGGATGTGCTCCTGGGGCGGCGAGACCTCGACGAAGCCGTAGCCCTTCGGGCCGAGGGTGTCGGTGCAGGCCTTGGCGACGGAGTCGAAGCGCCACTCGAAGAGGGTGGCCGTGACGTCCTTGCCGTTGCCGGGTGGGGCGGCCTGGGCGGTGGGGGCCGCGGCGAAGGCGGCGGTGAGCGAGAGCGCGAACGCCGCGGAGGCGGCGAGCGCGCCGGCCGTCCGGGCAGGCCGGCGGACGGGGGCGGTGGTGACCACGATGTCTCCTGGGGGCTGGGGTGGGGCAGCCTGGGGTACCGCGCGTGAAAGGTTGCTGAAACTTGCAGGAAACTTGCAGCGCTGAACCTAAGGTCACACTGAGAGCCCGTCAAGGCCTTGGGAACAA
The DNA here is from genome assembly GCF_055561235.1 of Kitasatospora sp. NPDC022856. Classification (NCBI taxonomy): domain Bacteria; kingdom Bacillati; phylum Actinomycetota; class Actinomycetes; order Kitasatosporales; family Streptomycetaceae; genus Kitasatospora; species Kitasatospora sp. NPDC022856. The sequence goes on from NZ_JBVHHE010000001.1 coordinate 286,311, forward strand.
CGTTTCCGCAGCCCCGGAAACCTCGTATGCGACCTTCCACTCGTCTCGCGGCGCGGCGATGCCCCCGCGCGGTCTCGCACGGGGGCATCACCGTAGTGTCTCCAGGGCCGCTCAGGGCCGCTCAGGGCCACTCAGCGCCGCTCAGGACGGCGGGGCGGGCCTCAGACGGCGTCCGGCCCGCGCTCGCCGGTGCGGACCCGGACGACGGTCTCCACCGGCACCGCCCAGACCTTGCCGTCGCCGATCTTCCCGGTCCGGGCGGCCCGGACGATCTCCTCGATCACCTGGTCCGCGTCGGCGTCCTCGACCACCACCTCGATCCGGGCCTTGGGGACCAGGTCGATCCGGTACTCGGCACCCCGGTAGACCTCGGTGTGCCCGTGCTGGCGCCCGTACCCGCTGGCCTCGGTGACGGTCAGTCCGTGCACCCCGATGGCCTGCAGGGCGTTCTTGACCTCGTCCAGCTTGAACGGCTTGACGATCGCGGTGATCAGCTTCATGCGGAGGGGGTCCTGTCGGAGGAGTGCGTGAGCACGGTGGTGGCATGGGCGGTCGTACCGTGGCCCAGGACGCCGTGATCGTACGCGGTCTCGGCGTGCACGGCGAGGTCCAGGCCGGTGAGTTCGTGCTCCTCGTCGGCACGGAAGCCCATCACCCGGTCGACCGCCCGCCCGATCCCGTACGTCATGGCGAACGCGTAGACGGCGACGACGGCCACCGCGGCCAGCTGCTTGCCGAGTTGGCCGAGGCCGCCGCCGTGCAGCAGCCCGACCGGGCCGCCGGTCATCGCGGCGCTGGCGAAGAGGCCGATCAGCGCGGTGCCGATGACCCCGGCGACGAAGTGCACACCCACCACGTCCAGCGAGTCGTCGAAGCCGAAGCGGAACTTCCAGCTGACCGCGTACGAGCAGACCACGCCCGCCGCCAGCCCGATCACCAGCGCACCGAGCAGGTCGACGCTCCCGCAGGAGGGGGTGATGGCGACCAGGCCGGCCACCGCGCCGGAAGCGGCGCCCAGGGTGGTGGCGTGGCCGTCCCGGCGCTTCTCGACCAGCAGCCAGCCGAGCAGCCCGGTGCAGCCGGCCGCCTGGGTGTTGAGCAGCGCGGACGCGGCCAGGCCGTTGGCGCCCAGCGCCGAGCCCGCGTTGAAGCCGAACCAGCCGAACCAGAGCAGGCCCGCGCCGAGCAGCACCAGGGGCAGGTTGTGCGGGCGCATCGCCTCCTTGCGGAAGCCGATCCGGGGGCCGAGCAGCAGGGCCAGGGCCAGTCCGCTGGCCCCGCAGTTGACCTCGACCACCGTGCCGCCGGCGAAGTCGAGCGCGCCGAGCTTCGACAGGATCCACCCGCCGGGCGCGAACACCCAGTGCGCCACCGGGACGTAGACCAGCAGCGTCCAGACGGCGGTGAAGGCGACCCAGGAACCGAACCGCGCGCGGTCCGCGATGGCGCCGCTGATCAGCGCGGCGGTGATGATCGCGAAGGTCAGCTGGAAGGTGGCGAACAGCACGGTGGGGACGTGGCCGGTGAGCGAGGAGGGGGTGATTCCGGCCATCCCGAGGTGGTCCAGGCCGCCGATCAGCCCCCAGCCGCCGACGTCCGGGCCGAACGCGAGCGAGTAGCCGGCCAGCAGCCAGACCACGGTGACCACGGCGATGGAGACGAAGCTCATCATGATCATGTTGAGCACGCTCTTGGTGCGGACCATGCCGCCGTAGAACAGCGCCAGGCCGGGGGTCATCAGCAGGACGAGTGCGGTACTGGCCAGCAGCCAGGCGGTGTCTCCGGTGTCGAGGCCGGGCGACGGGTCAGCCAGGAACATAGGGGCGTGCCTTCCCACGGGCCCGCGCCAGGGAGGAGCGCGGGTCGGTTGGGAGAGTGTCGCGAGGGCGGATTTCTGGTTGCGGACGGACACGTTTCGCCCGTGTTTCGTGTTGCCAGGCGGTTGCCCCGCGGTTGCCGGTCCGTTTCCGGAAGCTCACGCCCCGTGCCCGCCGGGCGGGCCCCCGGACGGGCCGCCCGCCGCACCCACGACGCAGGGCCCGGCAGCCGTGGCTGCCGGGCCCTGCTCCCTGTCCTACTTGGTTCTACTGACCGCCGGAGCGGGTCAGCTGGTGGCGATCGAGGTGTCGTCGATCACGAAGCTGGTCTGCAGCGAGGCGTCCTCGGTGCCGGCGAACTTCAGGGTGACCGTCTGGCCCGCGTAGGACGAGAGGTCGAAGGTGCGGAGCTGGTAGCCCGCGGCGGCGTCCACGTTCGAGTAGGTCTTCAGCGCGGTGCCGTTGACCGTGACCGCCAGCTTGTCGTACACCGTCGAGCCGGTCTCGGCCGTGTCGATGTGCAGGTAGAAGCTGAGCGAGGCCTTGCAGCCGGCCGGGATGGTCACCGTCTGCGAGAGGTTGTCCGAGTGGGCGGAGCCGTAGCCGTTCAGCCAGGCCTTCCAGGTGCCGCCGTGCGCGGCCTGCGAGGCGCTGTTGTCCACGACACCGCTGGAGGCGGTCCACGGGGCGGCGCTGCCGGTCTCGAAGCCGGCGTTGCCGAGCAGCTGCGCCGGGGTGCAGCTGCCGCCGCCGCCGGAGACGGTCCAGGTGAAGCTGGTGGAACCGGTCTTGTTGGCGGCGTCCTTCGCGGTCACGGTCACGTTGTACGTGCCCGCGGTCGTGGCGGTGCCGGTGATCTTGCCGCTGGAGCTGATCGACAGGCCGGTCGGCAGGCCGGTGGCCGTGAAGGTCAGCGGGGCGGTGCCGCCGGTGGCGGCGATCTGCAGGTTGACCGAGCCGTTGAGCGCGGTGCTCTGGTTGCCCGGGCTGGTGACGGTGACGCCACCCGGGTTCGGAGCGGTGCCCACGTTGACGCCCGCCCAGGCGGTGCTGACCGCGTTGAGCTCGGCGCTGCCGGCGCCGTACAGGTCGGTGGCCGCCTTCTCCGTCGCGGTGCGCGCCGCGGCGTAGTTGGTGGTGGAGGTCATGTAGGTGGTCAGCGCGCGGTACCAGACCGCCGCCGCCTTGTCCCGGCCGATGCCGCTGACGGCGATGTTGCCCTGGGTCGGCGAGTTGTAGCTGACGCCGTTGATCACCTTCGCGCCGCTGCCCTCGGACAGCAGGTAGAAGAAGTGGTTGGCGACACCGGACGAGTAGTGGACGTCCTTGTTGCCGACCGTGGAGGACCAGTAGTCGGCCGAGCCGCCGTCCTTGGAGGGCTTGTCCATGTAGCGCAGCGGGGTGCCGTCCCCGTTGATGTTGATCAACTCACCGATCAGGTAGTCGGGGTTGTCGGTCGGGATGTTGGCGTAGAACTCCACCATGGTGCCGAAGATGTCCGAGGTGGCCTCGTTCAGGCCGCCGGACTCACCCGAGTAGTTCAGGTTGGCGGTGGCCGCGGTGACGCCGTGGCTCATCTCGTGGCCCGCGACGTCGAGCTCGGTGAGCGGGTGGGTGTTGCTGTCACCGTCGCCGTAGGTCATGCAGAAGCAGGAGTCGTCCCAGAAGGCGTTCACGTAGTTGTTGCCGTAGTGGACGCGGCTGTAGGCGCCGACACCGTCGTTGCGGATGCCGTTGCGGCCGAAGGTGTTCTTGTAGTAGTCCCAGGTGGCCGCGACGCCGTAGTGGGCGTCGACCGCGGCCGACTCGCTGTTGGCGACGGTGCCGTCGCCCCAGCTGTCGGTCGACTTGGTGTACAGGGTGCCGGTGCCCGAGGTCCCGTGGTTCAGGTTCGTGGTGTACATCCCACCGCGAGCCCCGTCCTTCATCTGGTACGAGGAACCCGACTGGGTCGTACCGATGGTGACGTTGCCGACGAAGACGCCCTTGCCGGTGCCGGTCTGGATGCCCTCGAACTTCTGGATGACCTGGCCGGAGGTCGCGTCGGTGACCACGTGCAGCTTGCTCGGGGTGCCGTCGGCCTCGGTGGAGGAGACGACCGTCTCCCACGCGAGGCGCGGGCTGTTGTCGGCGGCCCAGACCACCAGGCGGGGCGCGGACTCCAGCGCGGCGCCCGACTCGGCGGCCAGCGCGGCGGACTGCGCGGCCGGCGCGGCCAGCTTCGGCGTGGTGCTCACGCCGGTCAGCGGGGCGGTGCTGGCGCGGTCCACACCCTTGGTCGCACCCGTGGCGCTCTGGTGCACGACCAGGTCGCCGCCGAGAACCGGAAGGCCGTTCAGCGTGCGCTCGTACCGCAGGTGGCGGGTACCGTCGGCGTCCTGGGAGACGTCCTTGGTGACCAGCTTCTCCTCGCTGCCCAGGCCCAGGGTCTGGGCGAGGGCGGCGGTCTGCCCGGTCGCCGAGGCGATCAGCTGGGCACGGCTCGCCTGCTGGGCGGCGACCGCGGCCGGCGCGTCCGGGGTGGCGGCCTGCGCGATGACGGGGATGCCGGTCACCAGAAGCGCGGTGGAGGCGGCCATGACAACCGCTGCCTTCCGAGCCTGGGTGTAACGGGACATGCGGACTCCTTTTCCGACCGACGCGGGGTGCGCGTGCGGTGGAGAGAACCTGGCCGCAGGGTTGCGGCGCAGTGGGGGCCCCCGCCGCCGGGTGCGCGGCGCGGGTGCGGTTGCGGAGCAAAGACCGAGCAGTTGCTGGCAGGAAGAGGCGCTGAACCTGACCTGGGACAGCCGCACCGGGGGGTGGGGCCCCCTCGTCTGCAGCCGGGGGAATCGTGGCAGTAAACGAGCCGTGAATGACAGATGCATGCCACTGATTGGCCGATTAGCTACCGGGACCGTTCATCCGTCGGACCCCCGTCCGTGTTACAGGCGCGGGAACTACCGACGACGGTTTTCATCGCCACCCGAAAGGTTCGATCACTTCCGGCGGGCACTGACCAGCGCTCAGGGCCCGCTCGGCGTCAGCATGGCGGACCTCACTGCCGGGCGGATCCGTCACCTCACCTTTCCGGCCGTGCCAACGACGGTTTTCGGCCACTCGCGCGCCGGGCACCGGCGGGAAATACCACGGCCCCGCGCCGCCCGAGGGCGGTGCGGGGCCGGGTACGGCGGAGCGTCAGTTCTGGACGAAGACCGCCACGGTGCGGCCCGGCACGGTGAAGGTGCCGGTGGCGGCGGCGAAACCGGACTGCCGGACCACCGGATCGGCCCCGCCCGCCTGGACCGGGTGCAGCGCCTGCGCCGTCCCCTTCAGGGCGGCCACGGTCTGGCTCTGCGCGGTGGGCGTGGCGTTGAACACCACGGTGACGCCCTTCTGCGCGCCGGCCAGCCCGGTGCCGTCCAGGTGCAGCGTGATCACCCCGGGCGTCTCGCCGGGCGTGCCGGAGAGCGGGTAGGAGAGCCGCTGCTGGACGGCGGCCAGGGTGGGCAGCGAGAACAGCGGCGAGCCCTGCTTGATCCGCAGGAACTGCTGGTACTGCGCGGTGGTCGCCCGGATGTCGGCGGCCCCCATCGCCAGCTTCGGATCGGCCAGCAGCGACTTGGCGGCCGGCCACATCTCCTTGTTGTCGGCCGCCGTCGGCACGCCGCGGCCCCAGCCGTTGCCCTGCGCCGGGTCCCACTGGATCGCGTTGAACCAGTCGCCCGAGTCGTAGGAGTTGGCGTCCAGCGACTTGGAACGCAGCAGGTCGGTGCCGGCCTGGACGAAGCCCGGCCCCTGGGTGAGCGCGGTCAGCGAGAGCGCGAGCGCCTGCATCCGGGCCCGGTCGGCGGGCGCGGTGGCGGCGGGCAGCTTGTAGGCCAGCGCGTCGAACAGGTCGGTGTTGTCGTGCGCGTCCACGTACTCCACCGCCTCGCCCGGCACGGCCGCGTACCCGGTCGGGGCGCCGTTGTAGTCGACGCCCGCGCCCGTGACGGCCCGGCCCGCGCTGTCGGTGAACGCGTAGCCGGCCAGGTTGCCGGTGAGCGCCACCTTGAGCTGGTCCATCTGCTTGAGCAGCCGGTCCTTCTGCTCCTGCGGCGTGCCGTTGGCCGGCGAGCCGTTGGGGTCGGAGTACAGGCCCGAGGCGAAGCCCTGCTGCGGGGCCGAGGAGAGCTGGAAGTTGCCGCCGCGCGCCGCGTCCCGGATCCGGTCGTCGAAGGTGGCGATGCCGGTGCCGGCCATGTTCAGCTGGGTGGCCTGCGCGAAGCGGGCGTCATTGGCCACGACGCCGAAGTTCCAGCCCTCGCCGTAGAGGAAGACGTTCTTCCCGTCGACGCCGTCCGAGTCCGGTGTCATCCTGCGCAGTGCGGCCTGCACGTCCAGCATGGTGGACCTGGGATCCAGGCCCATCAGGTCGAAGCGGAAGCCGTCGACCTTGTACTCACGCGCCCAGGTGGTCACCGAGTCCACCACCAGGCGGTTCATCATGGCGTGCTCGGGCGCGGTGTCGGCGCAGCAACTGTCGGTCGTCACCTTGCCGTTGGCGTCGAGCCGCTGGTAGTAGCCGGGGACGACCCGGTCCAGCACCGAGTGCTCGGCCTGGCCGGCGGCGGCGGTGTGGTTGTAGACCACGTCCAGCACCACGCGCAGCCCGGCCTGGTGGATCGCCTGCACCATCTGCCGGAACTGCACCGTCCGGGCGGTGCCCTCCGGGTCGGTGGCGTACGAGCCCTCCGGCACGTTGTAGTGCAGCGGGTCGTAGCCCCAGTTGTAGGCGTCCTCGGCGGCGACGGCCGCCACGCACTCCTGCTGCCGCTCGCTGTCCGCCGCCAGGGCCTTGAGGTCGCAGGCCGGCAGCTTCTGCTGGGCCCGGTTCTCCCGGATGGTGGCGATGTCGAAGGTCGGCAGCAGGTGCACGGTGGTGACGCCGGCCTGGGCCAGCTCCCGCAGGTGCCGCATGCCGGCCGACTGGGACTCGGTGAAGGCCAGGTAGGTGCCGCGCTCGGCGGCCGGCACCGTGCCGTCCTCGACCGAGAAGTCCCGGACGTGCAGCTCCTGGATCTGCTGCTGCGCCGGCGGGACGGCCTTCGGGACGGTGTGGTCGTCCCAGCCCTTGGGCTTCAGCGCCTTGGCGGCGAGGTCGGCGACCAGGCTCCGCCCGGAGTCGGCGGACAGCGCCACCGAGTACGGGTCGGTGACGGTGTTGACCACCAGCTGCTGGACGGACGGCGCCCAGACCTTCACCTGGTACAGGTAGTACTTGCCGTCCAACTCGGCCTTGTCACGGACGAGTTCCCAGACACCGGTCTCGTCGTCCAGCTTCAGCGGGACGGTCTTCGGGGTGCCGCCGGCCGGTCCGTCGAAGAGCTGGACGGAGACCTCCCGCGCGGTCGGCGCCCAGACCGACAGCGCCACCTTGCCGTTGTAGTAGGCCGGTCCGAAGTCCACCCGGCCGGCGCGGCGGGCGTACAGGTCGTCCAGCACGCCGGGGGTCTGCACCCCGGTCGCGGCCAGCGCGGCGCCGCTGGGCAGGTGCTCGGTGAAGAGCAGCTGGCTGCGGAGCGCGGCGGGCACCCGGGCCGCGTCGCGGGCGTCCACGGTGAAGGCCCGGTAGCCGGCCAGGTGCGGGAAGGCGGCCTTCTGGGCGTCGGTCAGCCCGGCGGCGGGGGTCAGCCGGATCCACTGCCCGGCCTTGCTCAGCACGCCCTTCTCGGCGCGGATGCCGCCCTCGGGGTCGTACACCAGCTGGGCGCTGGTGCCGCCGGCCAGTGCGGCGTCGTTGGCGCCGTACCCGGCGGGCACCACGACCGTGCGGGCGTCGATCCACTGGGCCTTGGCGGAGCCGGGGTCCAGCTGCGAGGCGGCGGCGGCGTTCTGCGGGAGCAGGTAGCCCTCCCGGCCGCCCAGGATCCAGACCTCGTGGCCGTCGGCGGCGAGGTCCAGCGACTGGTCGGCCGGCAGGTCCTTGTCGTTGCCCCGGTGCAGGACGTAGCTGAGGCTGGTGGCTCCGGGGGCCAGCGGCACCTCGAAGACGGCACCGAAGGCGTCTCGGCGGACCGGCAGCAGCGGGTTGCCCCAGTCGGTCGGGGTGGCGGCGCCGGTCCAGTCGTGCAGGCCCCAGCCGGTGTAGTCGCCGTCGGCCCGGTGGTAGTGGATGACGGCGGTGCCGGCGGGCTGGGTGTTGGCGGGCCCGGGGTTCGCCGTCCGGACGGTCGGGTCACCCTCCTTGAGCCAGACCTCGCCGGTCGCGCCGACGTCGAGGTGGCGGTCGGTGTCGACGTCCTTGACGCCGTCCTTCTCGACGACGAAGCCGACGTCCGAGGCCCCTTCCTTCAGCTTCACGTAGGCGAAGGCGCCGTAGGCGTCCCGGCCGGTGAAGCCGTGCCCGGCGGGCCAGGGGGTGGCCTCGCCGTCCGCGAGGTCGCCCCAGGCGTAGAGGTTCCAGCCGTCGTAGTCGCCGTCCTCGCGCTGGTAGTGCACGACGGCGTACGGGCGGGCGGTGGCGCTGGGCGCCGGGGCGGGGGCGGGGGTGCCGGTGGTGAAGCTGCCGGTGGCCGAGCGCAGGTGGCCGCTGGAGTCCTGGACCACGGCCTTGTAGCGGACCACCGTGCCGGGCTGCACGGCGCCGAGGTCCTGGGTGACCCGGTACGTCCCGTTGTCGGCGGTGCCGAGGGTCCGCCAGGGCGCGTCGCCGATCTGCGCGGCGAAGGTGACCCGGTCGAAGCCGCCGCCGTCGACGTCCGCGCCGACGGTGGCGGTGCCGGTGGAGCCGTCGGCCGGCGTCCGCAGCGCGAGCTTCGGCGCGGCCGCGACCGGCGCCAGCTTCCCGGCGGCCTTGAACACCACCGAGGAGAGCGCGGGCACGGTGACGGTGACCGCGCGGTCCGCGCCACTGGTCAGCCGCTCCCCCGCGGCCGGGTAGATCCGGTCGAAGCCCTGGCCGGCCGAGAAGGTGTCCAGGGTGACGGTCTTCGCCTCGGCCGCGTTGTTGACCGCGACCAGGTACTCGACCTGCTGCCCGGCGTCGATCCGGGAGAAGGCGTAGACGCCCGCGCCGTCGGCGGCGTGCCGCTCGATCTGGGCGCCGTCGGCGAGGGCCGGGTGGTCCCGCCGCAGCGCGGCCAGCCCGGCGATGCCCCGGTAGAGCTCGCCGTCGCGCCCGTAGCGGTCGGCGGAGCCGGAGGGGCCGCCGAGCACCCGGTCCGTGTTGTAGGAGGGGGTCCGCGAGGCGAAGAGGTCCTGCCGGGCGTCCTTGTCGCCGCCGGCGCCGGTGAAGCCCTGCTCGTCGCCGTAGTAGACGACCGGCTGGCCCCGGGTGAGGAACTGCAGCTCGGAGGCGAGCCGGTCCTTCTTCAGCAGGGTGGCGTCGTCGGCGCCCGGGTTGTCGCCGAGCAGGAAGGACCCGAAGCGGCCCATGTCGTGGTTGCCGAGGAAGGTCGGCAGCTCGTAGGCGTCGGTGTCGGCGGTGGTGTAGCGGTAGTCCTGCCCGTACACGTCGGCCAGGCCGCGGGCCGAGCCGCCCTGCGAGACGTAGGAGCGGGCGGCGCTCTGGAACGGGAAGTCCAGGGTGGCCTGGAGCCGGCCCTTGGTGACGTACGGCGAGGTGACCGCCGGGTCGCTGGAGAGGACCTCGCCGAACATGAAGAACTTCTTGTTGCCCTGCTTGGCGGCGAAGTCCTTGAGCGCGGGCGCCCACTGCTGCCAGAAGGCCATGTTGACGTGCTTGACGGTGTCGACCCGGAAGCCGTCCACGCCGGCGTCCTTGACCCACTGCTGGTAGACCTTCTCGAAGCCCTGGACCACCTTGGGGTTCTGGGTGTCGAGGTCGTCCAGGCCGGAGAAGTCGCCCTCGGTGGCGGACTCGCCGACGAAGGTCGAGTCGCCCCGGTTGTGGTAGAGCGCGGGGTCGTTGAGCCAGGCCGGGGCCTTGGCGGCGGTGTCGGCGGGCTTGCGGAAGACCGGGCTGTAGGGGAACGAGTCCTTGGTCAGCTTCGGCCAGGCGGCCGGGGAGCCGGCGCCCGCGTCGGCGACGGCGGTCTCGTCGACCGGCCGGCCGTCGGCGTCCAGCACCGGGTAGGCCCCGGTGGAGCGGTAGCCGTACTGCTGCTGCGCGTAGTCGATGACGTCGGCGGTGTGGTTGGTGATGACGTCGAAGAAGACCTTGATGCCCTTGGCGTGCGCCTTGGCTATCAGCTCCTTGAGCTGCTCGTTGGTGCCGAAGTGCGGGTCGACCTGGGTGAAGTCGGTGATCCAGTAGCCGTGGTAACCGGCCGAGGCCTGGTCGCCGGCGCCCTGGACGGGCTTGTTCTTGAAGATCGGGGCCATCCAGATCGCGGTGGTGCCGAGGTCCTGGATGTAGTCGAGCCGCTGGAGCAGGCCCGCGAGGTCGCCCCCGTGGTAGAAGCCCTTGTCGGCCGGGTCGAGGCCGTGGTCCAGCCGGCTGCCGGTGATGCCCCCGGTGTCGTTGCCCGGGTCGCCGTTGGCGAAACGATCCGGCAGGACGAAGTAGAACTGCTCGCGGGAGAGGTCGTGCCGCCCGGCGGTGGCGGCCAGCGCGGCGTCCGAGGGCGGGCCGGGCGGGGACGCGGCGAAGGCCGCGGGAGCCGCGCCGCCCAGGGTGGCGGCGGTCAGCGCGGCGGCCAGCAGCACGGCCGTGCGGCCGGGTCTGCGGATCGGGGTGGTGCTCCGTCGGCGTGTGCGGCGGGGCGGGACATCGGCCACTGAGGGCTCCCTTGCGGGGGTAAGGGTGTCGAGTTGCCAGGACGCTAGCGGCCTGCAATCTGTTTCAGCAAGATGCAGAAAGGGTTTCGGTCCCGGAAATTTCGGGCCCCAGGCGTGCCGCTGCCCGACCCCGATTGCGCCACCCGAGGCACTCGGCGTGAGAATAGGACGTATGCCCGTCCCGCCGGTTCGTACCAGATCCCACAGCACCCCCTACCCCGGTGGGAGCAGTCCCCTAGCCCTCAAGGGGGACAGTCGGTGAAGAATCCACTTCCAGAGGATGAGCAGACGGCTACGGGCCGTCTGGCAGACTTCTCGTCCATGGGGGAACCGACCGAGATCCAGCAGACCGGCGCCGAGCGCGCCGCGGCGGCGCACGGTGGCGGTTCCGCAGCGGGCCCGGCCGGCTCCGGCCGAGTGCCCGACGGAGCCACCCGCGTCGCCCAGTCCCGCGCGGCCGCGCTGCGCGGCCGCATCCGTGACCAGCGGCGTTCACCGGCGCGACCGCGGATCTGGTTCGAGCTGGCGCTGATCGGGATCAGCTACTGGGTCTACTCCCTCGTCCGCAACGCCGTCCCGGAACAGGAAGCGATAGCCCAGAAGCACGCGGGCTGGATCTGGGACTTCGAGCAGAGCCTCGGCGTGGCCGTCGAGCGCTCGGTCAACCACGCGGTCGACAAGTTCTCGTGGCTGATCGTCGGGATGAACTACTACTACGCGACGCTGCACTTCATCATCACCATCGGCGTCCTGGTCTGGCTCTACCGGCGCCACCCGGGCCGCTACGCCGCGGCCCGCACGGTGCTGTTCGTCACCACCGGCATCGCCCTGGTCGGCTTCTACTTCTTCCCCCTCGCCCCGCCCCGGCTGATGACGGACGGCGGCTTCATCGACACCCTGAAGGTCCACAACACCTGGGGTTCGATGGCCTCCGGGCCGGCCACGCACGTCTCCAACCAGTACGCGGCGATGCCCTCGATGCACATCGGCTGGTCGCTCTGGTGCGGCCTGGCCATCTTCTTCCTGGCCCGCGCGGCCTGGGCCCGCGCGCTCGGCCTGCTCTACCCGGTGGCCACCCTGGTGGTGATCGTCTCGACCGCCAACCACTTCTGGATGGACGCCGTCGGCGGCGTCGCCTGCCTCACGGTCGGCTTCGTCGTGGCTCGGCTGATCTACCACGTCTGGGTCTACCGCCTGCCGAAGGTTCCGGCCCGGGGGGCGGCGGACGAGCCGATCACGGTGCCCGAGCAGTGGAGCGAGCCCGCGGTGAGCGCCGGACGGCGCTGAGACCGGTACGGCGAAGGGCCCGCGGAGCTTTCCGCGGGCCCTTCGCCGTACCCCGGGCCTTGCCCTTGCCCAGGGCCCCTTCGCCGGACCTCCGGGGGCCGGGGCTCAGCGTTCCTCCGGTGCCGGGGCGCAGCCGGTCGGGGATCAGCCGTAGAACAGCCGCTCCACCACCGCCCGGGCCCGCCGGGTGGTGCGCCGGTAGTCGTCCACCAGCTCGCCGCTGTGCCCGGCGCCGTACCCGAGGTAGCGGGCCACCGCGGCCAGCTCCCGGGCCTCCCCGGGGAAGCTGTCCCCGGGCCGGCCGCGGACCAGCATCACCGCGGAGCGCACCCGGGAGGCCAGCACCCAGGCGGCGTCCAGCACCGCCGCGTCCTCCGCCCCGACCAGCCCGGCCTCGGCGGCGGCCGCCAGCGCGGGCCTGGTCCGGGTGGTCCGCAGCGCCGGCAGCTCGTGCCCGTGCTGGAGCTGGAGGAGCTGGACGGTCCACTCCACGTCGGCCAGTCCGCCCCGGCCGATCTTGGTGTGGGTGGTCGGGTCGGCGCCGCGCGGCAGCCGCTCGGCCTCGATCCGGGCCTTGATCCGGCGGATCTCCACCACGTCCCGCTCCGGCACCCCGGAGCCCGGGTAGCGCAGCGGGTCGATCAGCTGCCGGAACCGCTCCCCCAGCTCCGCGTCCCCCGCCACCGGGTCGGCGCGCAGCAGTGCCTGGCTCTCCCAGGCGTGCGACCAGCGCCGGTAGTACGCCGCGTAGGAGGCGAGGGTGCGCACCAGCGGGCCGTTGCGGCCCTCCGGGCGCAGATCGGCGTCGACCACCAGCGGCGGCTCGGTGGACGGCCCGGAGAGCAGCGTGCGCAGCTCGTGGCAGACCGCCTGGGCGGCCCGGGCGGCGTCCTGGTCGAGCGAACCGAGCAGCGGCTCGTGGACGAAGAGGACGTCCGCGTCGGAGCCGTAGCCGAGCTCGTGCCCGCCGAACCGGCCCATCGCGATCACCGCGATCCGGGTCGGCAGCTCCCCGTGCCGGGCCTCCCAGCCGGCCGTGCAGGCGCGCAGCGCGCCCTGGAGGGTGGCCGCGTTGAGCGCGGTGAGCGCCTCGCCCGCGACGTCCAGGGCCTCGGCCGGGTCGTCACCGAGCCGCCCGAGGACATCGGCGGCGGCGGTCCGGAACAGTTCTCGGCGCCGCACCGAACGGGCGGCGGCGACGGCCGCGGGGGCGGAGTCGGCGCGGCCGACGGCGGCCAGTATCTCCTGCTCCAGGGCGGGCCGGCCGCGCGGCGCCAGGCCCTGCGGGTCGCCCAGCATGGCGACCGCCTCGGGGGCCCGCAGCAGCAGGTCGGGGGCGAGCCGGCCGGCCGAGAGGACCCGGGCCAGCTGCTCGGCGGCGGCGCTCTCGTCGCGCAGCAGCCGCAGGTACCAGGGGGTGCGGCCGAGCGCGTCGGAGACCTGGCGGAAGTTGAGCAGCCCGGCGTCCGGGTCGGCCGAGTCGGCGAACCAGCCCAGCAGCACCGGCAGCAGGGTCCGCTGGATGGCGGCCTTGCGGCTGACGCCGGAGGCCAGCGCGGTCAGGTGGCGCAGCGCGGCGGCCGGGTCGGCGTAGCCGAGCGCCTCCAGCCGGGCCCGGGCGGCGTCCGGGCTCAGCCCGGTCGCACCGGTCGGCAGCTCGGCGACGGCGTCCAGCAGCGGCCGGTAGAACAGCTTCTCGTGCAGCCGGCGGACCTCGACGGCGTGCCGCTTCCACTCCCGCTGGAGGGCGGCGACCGGGTCGGCCCGGGTGTCGTCGTTGATCAGCGGGGCGAGCGAGCGGGCCAGCCGGCGCTGGTCCTCCTCGCCGGTGGGCATCAGATGGGTGCGGCGCAGCCGGTGCAGCTGGATCCGGTGCTCCAGCGAGCGCAGGAAGCGGTAGGCGGTGTCCAGCGACGCGGCGTCGGCCCGGCCCACGTACCCGCCCCGGGAGAGCGCGCCGAGTGCCTCCAGGGTGTTGCCGCTGCGCAGCGCCGGGTCGGTGCGACCGTGCACCAGCTGGAGCAGCTGGACGGAGAACTCGACGTCGCGCAGGCCGCCCGGGCCCAGCTTGAGCTGGCGGTCGAGCTCGGTGACGGGGATCGAGTCGATCACCCGGCGGCGCATCTGCTGCACGTCGGTGACGAAGTTCTCCCGGGCGGCGGCCTGCCAGACCATCGGCTCCAGCGCCGCCAGGTAGGCGGCCCCGAGCTCGGCGTCCCCGGCGACCGGACGGGCCTTGAGCAGCGCCTGGAACTCCCAGGTCTTGGCCCAGCGCTGGTAGTAGGCCTGGTGGCTGGCCAGGGTGCGGACCAGCGGGCCGTTGCGGCCCTCGGGGCGCAGGTTGGCGTCCACCGGCCAGATGGTGCCCTCGCCGGTGGTGTCCGCGCAGAGCCGGGTGAGCGCGGCGGCCAGCCGGGTGGCGGCCTTGATCGCCTCCTGCTCCTCGACGCCCTCCCGCGGTTCGGCGACGAAGATGACGTCCACGTCGGAGACGTAGTTGAGTTCGCGCCCGCCGCACTTGCCCATGCCGATGACGGCGAGGCGGCAGGCGCCGGCGGCCTCCGGATCCTCCTCGGCGGCGATCTCCAGGGCGGTCTGCAGGGTGGCGCCGGCCAGGTCGGCCAGTTCGGCGGCGGTCTGCGCGAGGTCGGTGGTGCCGGTGAGGTCGCGGGCGGCGATGGCCAGCAGGCAGCGGCGGTAGGCGATCCGCAGCGCGTCCGCCGGGCTGACGGCGGCGTCCGCCCGCAGGCCCTCGCGCAGCGCGCGCCGGAAGTCCTCCGGGCCGGGGTGCATGTCGCGCAGTTCGAAGGTGACCAGGACGTGCCAGTCGTGCGGGTGCCGGGCCAGGTGGTCGGCGAGCGCGGTGGACGCGCCGAGCACGCCGAGCAGCCGGTCGCGCAGCGGCTTGGAGGTGGTGAGGGTGTCGCGCAGGGTGTGCCGCTCGGTCTCGTCGGCGCCCTCCAGCAGCCGGGCCAGGCCGAGCAGGGCGAGGTCCGGGTCGGCCGTGGCGCCGAGCGCGTCCAGCAGCACCGGGTCGTCGGCCAGTCCCTCCAGACCGGGCCCGGCGAGCAGCCGGACGGCCTGCGCCGGGTCGGTGAACCCGCGCCGGACCAGCCTGATCTCCGGCCGGCTCACCCGGCTCCCGGCCCGCTGCTCCTCCATGACCCCTCCATCCGCCCGTTCAGCAGGTTACGCGCCCGCACGGCGCCGCGCCGGGCGCGACCGCGGACCGGCCCCGCCCGGCCACGACCGGGAGCCTCACGGTCGGCCGGCGGACGGGCCCCGCCGCCGAGCGCCTTCACCGGCGCCGGTCGCCCCCGGCCCCGGCAGCCCTCCGGCCGGCAGCACGGACACCGCCGTCCTCTCCTCCTTCGAGGCGGACGGCGGCATCGGCTTCCTGTACGTCGAACGGGTGAAGGCCGGACGCAGAGCGCCGGGCGGCCGCTCACGGCGCACCGCCCTGTCGCCCGCAACGCCCGACCGGGTGCCCCGCCGGACGGTCACGCTGTCCGGCCCCGGCGCGCTGTCCGGCAGCCCGGGGGGACGGACCCGATCATGCGCGCCGTCGGCCGAGCCGCATCGCCGCCACACCCGCCGCGAGGAAAGCGGCCGAGAGGCCGATCAGGATCGGCGTCTCCCGGGAGCCCGTCTCGGCCAGCTCCCCGTGGGGGTGTTCGGCCGGGTGGTGCTCGCCCGCACCGTGCTGGCCGGACGCGTACCCCCCGCCCGAACCGTAGTGCCCGCCCCCGCCGTGCCCGGTCTGCTCGCCGTGCTCGCCGTGCTCTCCGTGCTCTCCGCCACCGTGGTGAGCCGACTTGCCCGGCGCCTGGCCCTTGGCGACGAGGGTCGCCTTGTTCAGGTTGTGCGAGGCCTGGTGGTTGGACTGGCTCTGCTGGTTGGAGAGGTTGTTGGCCTGCGAGGCCGACTGGTTGTTCTGCGCCGAGTTCTGCGCGCTGTTCTGCGCGGAGTTGTTCGAGTTGCTGGCGGCGCTGTTGTTCGCACTGTTGTTGAGGTTGTTCGTGACGACGTTCTGCACGTTGACGGTCACCTGGACGTGCTGGTCCTGACCCTGGTTCTGCGAGCCGCTCTGGCTCTGCCCCTGGTCCTGACCCTGGGCCTGGCCCTGCCCCTGACCCTGCTCGTTGCTCTGCCCTTGCCCCTGGCCCTGGCCCTGGCCTTGGCCCTGACCCTGGCCCTGCCCCTGGCCCTCGTGGCCACCGTGACCCTCGTGACCCTCGTGGCCCTCGTGGCCCTCGTGGTGCTCGTGGTGCTCGTGGTGCTCGGTGGAGCAGTCGCAGTCCGCGGCGCCGTGCTCCCCGGGCTGGCCGTGCCAGCCCTCTTCACAGTGCTCGCCACCGCGGGGCGACGAGCCCTCGGGGAACACGGACTCCGGCTCAGCCATCGGCCGACCGCGTCCGGGACCGCTCTCCTCCGACAGCGCGGGCTGCTCGGCGGCTTCGGCGTCGCCCGGCTCCGCGAGCTCCGACACCGGGCCGTCGTCGCCCCGGTGGGCCGGGCGAAGCCCCGGTGCGGAGTAGACGGTGCTTCGCCCGTTGAAGGTCCAGGTGCTGGCGGCGGAGCCGGTGTCCTCCTCGGCCAGACGCAGGAGGCTGTCGACCCACTCGCCCTGGGCCTCCGGCGATTCGGAGGCAACAGTGTGGTCGACGAGGGGCGAGGCGTAGGCCGTGCCGCCGGCGCCCAGGGCGAGGGCGGCCGAGGCCAGTCCGGACAGGACCAGGGTGGTGATTCGAGTACGCATGACACTCCAGGATGATCCGCAAAACGGATCTTCTGAATACGCTCCCGCGTCACCTGGTCACGGCTCGCACCGCTGCAGGGTAACCGCATTGGCCCAACGAATTAGCGTGCGCGGGGGACCCCTGCCCGGACGCCCGCACCGCCCGCTCCCGCCGGAGACCGACGGGAGCGGGCGGACCCGCACAACGGAACGGGCCTGCTCCGACCGGAGCAGGCCCACTCGCGCGGCTGACGGCCCGTCAGAGCACCTGGAGGTTCTTGCGCAGCTCGAAGGGGGTGACCTCGGAGCGGTACTCCTCCCACTCCTGGCGCTTGTTGCGGAGGAAGAAGTCGAACACGTGCTCGCCGAGGGTCTCGGCGACCAGCTCGCTGCGCTGCATCAGGTCGATGGCCTCGCCGAGGTTCTGCGGCATCGGCTGGATGCCGAGGGCGCGGCGCTCCGCGTCGGTGAGCGCCCAGACGTCGTCGTCCGCGCCGGGCGGGAGTTCGAGGCCCTCCTCGATGCCCTTGAGGCCGGCCGCGAGGGTGACGGCGTAGGCGAGGTAGGGGTTGCAGCCGGTGTCCAGCGAGCGGACCTCGATCCGGGTGGAACCCTGCTTGCCGGGCTTGTACATCGGGACGCGGATCAGGGCCGAGCGGTTGTTGTGGCCCCAGCAGATGTACGACGGCGCCTCGCCGCCGGCGCCCGCGGTGCGCTGCGAGCCGCCCCAGATCCGCTTGTAGGAGTTGACCCACTGGTTGGTGACGGCGGCCGTCTCGGCGGCGTACTTGAGCAGTCCGGCGATGAAGGACCGGCCGACCTTGGAGAGCTGGTACTCCGCGCCGGACTCGTGGAACGCGTTGCGGTCCCCCTCGAACAGCGAGAGGTGGGTGTGCATCCCCGAGCCGGGGTGGTCGGAGAACGGCTTCGGCATGAAGCTGGCGTGCACGCCCTGCTCCAGCGCGACCTCCTTCATGACCAGACGGAAGGTCATGATGTTGTCGGCGGTGGAGAGCGCGTCGGCGTAGCGCAGGTCGATCTCCTGCTGACCGGGCGCGCCCTCGTGGTGGGAGAACTCCACCGAGATGCCCATCGACTCCAGCATCGTGATCGCCTGGCGGCGGAAGTCGTGCCCCACCCCGCGCGGGGTGTGGTCGAAGTAGCCGGACTGGTCGGCGGGGATCGGCGCGGTGCCGTCGCCGGGCAGGTTCTTCAGCAGGAAGAACTCGATCTCGGGGTGGGTGTAGAAGGTGAACCCGAGCTCGGAGGCCTTCTCCAGGGTGCGCTTGAGCACGAACCGCGGGTCGGCGAAGGACGGGGAGCCGTCCGGCATCAGGATGTCGCAGAACATCCGGGCCGTCCCGGGCGTCTCCGAGCGCCAGGGCAGGATCTGGAAGGTGGTCGGGTCCGGCTTGGCGATCATGTCGGACTCGTAGACGCGGGCGAAGCCCTCGATCGCCGACCCGTCGAAGCCGATGCCCTCCTCGAAGGCCTGCTCCAACTCCGCCGGCGCCACCGCGACCGACTTCAGGAACCCGAGCACGTCGGTGAACCACAGTCGGACGAAACGGATGTCACGCTCTTCGAGCGTCCGGAGCACGAACTCCTGCTGCTTGCCCATGGGGACAGTCTCACCTCTGCTCTTTACGTTCGTGTTACGCCCGGAAACCACCCGAAAGCGACTGTCCCCATCATGGCGGATCGCGGCCGCCGAGGGCAGTGGCAACCCTCGGACGCGACATCGCGTCAGATCGACGATTAGACTCGCGGCATGCCCAATCTCCGTCTCGCCCTGTGCCAGACCGACCCCTGGGTCGGTGATCTCGACCGCAACGCGGACGAGGTGGTACGCCGGACGGCCCAGGCCGTCGAGGCCGGTGCCCGGCTGATCGCCTTCCCCGAGATGGCCCTGACCGGGTACCCGGTGGAGGACCTCGCCCTGCGCCGCTCCTTCGTCGAGGCCTCCCGGTCCGCGCTGGTCGCCCTGGCCGCGCGGCTGGCCGGCGAGGGGCTGGGCGAGGTGCCGGTCGTGGTCGGCTACCTGGGCCGGTCCGACCAGGCCTCGCCGCGGTTCGGCCGCCCGGCCGGGTCGCCGCAGAACTGCGCCGCGGTGCTGCACCGCGGCGGGGTGGTCACCCGGTTCGCCAAGCACCACCTGCCCAACTACGGGGTGTTCGACGAGTACCGCTGGTTCGTCCCCGGCGACCAGCTGCCGGTGCTGCGGCTGCACGGGGTGGACGTGGCGCTCGCGATCTGCGAGGACATCTGGCAGGACGGCGGCCGGGTGAGCGCCGCCCGCGAGGCGGGGGCCGGCCTGCTGCTGGTGCTCAACGGCTCGCCCTACGAGCGGAACAAGGACGACGCCCGGCTGGAACTGGTCCGGCGGCGCGCCGCCGAGGCGGGCTGCGCGCTGGCCTACGTCAACATGGTCGGCGGCCAGGACGAGCTGGTCTTCGACGGCGACTCGATCGTGGTCGGCGCGGACGGCGGGGTGCTGGGCCGCTCGCCGCAGTTCGCGGAGCACCTGCTCGTCCTCGACCTCGACCTGCCGGCCGCGAGCAGCGACCACACCGACGGGCTGCTGCTCGCCGACGGCCTGCACCTGGTCCGCCGCGAACTGGGCGGCGAGCCGCTGCCCGCGCCCGCCGCGCCGCTCCGGGCGGAGGTGGCGCCCAGGATCTCGGACGAGGCCGAGATCTGGGCCGCGCTGGTCTCCGGCACCGAGGCGTACGTGCGCAAGAACGGCTTCCGCTCGGTGCTGCTCGGCCTCTCCGGTGGCATCGACTCCGCGCTGGTGGCGGCCATCGCGGTGGACGCGCTGGGGGCCGGGAACGTGCACTGCGTCTCGATGCCGAGCCGGTACTCCTCCCAGCACTCCCGGGACGACGCCGCCGAGCTGGCCCGCCGGACCGGGCTGCACTTGCGGACGGTGTCGATCGCCCCGATGGTCGACGCCTACCTGGCGGCCACCGAGCTGACGGGCCTGGCCGAGGAGAACCTGCAGTCCCGACTGCGCGGCACGCTGCTGATGGCGATCTCCAACCAGGAGGGCCACCTGGTGCTCGCGCCGGGCAACAAGAGCGAGCTGGCGGTCGGCTACTCCACGCTGTACGGCGACTCGGTCGGCGCGTTCGGTCCGATCAAGGACGTCTACAAGTCGCTGGTCTTCCGGCTCGCCCGCTGGCGCAACGAGGAGGCCGCGCGGCGCGGCGAACCGGCGCCGATCCCGGAGCACACCATCGACAAGCCGCCGTCCGCCGAGCTGCGGCCGGACCAGGTGGACACCGACTCGCTGCCCGACTACGACCTGCTGGACACCGTGCTCAGCCGCTACATCGAGGGCGACGAGGGCCGGGACTCGATCGTGGCGGCGGGCTTCGACCCGGCGGTGGTCGACCGGGTGGTCCGGCTGGTCGACACCGCCGAGTACAAGCGCCGGCAGTACCCGCCGGGCCCGAAGATCTCCGCCAAGGGCTTCGGCCGGGACCGCCGGCTGCCGATCACCAACCGCTGGCGCCGGGGCTGACCAGCGACCGCCGGCACCGGCGCTGATCACCGGCCGGCGGTCGGCCGCCGGCGGTCACCCCTGGTAGCGGTAGGTGGCCGCGATCGCGAGGTGGTCGCTGCCGTCGTGGCCCAGGGTGCGGGAGTCGGTGGGCTTCAGACCGCCCTTGCTCATGATCTGGTCGATCCGGGCCATCGGGAAGGACGCCGGCCAGCTGAAGCCGAAGCCGTCACCGGCCGCGCCCTGGGCCGAGCGCATCTGCGAGGTGACCGGCGCCAGGCTGCGGTCGTTCATGGTGCCGTTGAGGTCACCGAGCAGCAGCACCTTCTTCAGCGACTCGGCCTCGATCGCGTCACCCAGGGCCTGGGCACTGGCGTCCCGCTGGTTGACGGTGAAGCCGCCCTCGGCCTTCAGCCGGACGGACGGCAGGTGCGCGACGTACACCGCGACCGGACCCTGCGGGGTGCCGACCTGGGCGCGGAAGGCCCTGGTCCAGCCCATCTTGATGTCCACCACCGAGACGCCGCTGATCGGGTACTTCGACCAGAGCCCGACCGTGCCCTCCACCGCGTGGTACGGGTAGCTGTCGGCCAGCCCGGTCTCGTAGGCGCGCAGCGGCCGGCCGGCCAGCTCCTGGAGCGCGACGATCTGGGCGCCCGAGTCCTTGAGCAGCTGCACCGTGCGCTGCGGATCGGTGTTGGCGGCGGCCACGTTGTGGCTGACCACCGTCCAGTCCCCGGCGCCGCCGCTCTTGTCGCTGAGCAGCCCGCCGAACATGTTGAACCAGATCACCACCGGCAGCAGCAGCGCGATCAGCGCGGTGGCGGAGCGGCGCAGCAGGGCCGGCACCAGCAGGACGGGTACGGCCAGGCCGACCCAGGGCAGGAAGGTCTCCAGCAGGCTGCCGAGGTTGCCGACGGTGTTGGGCACCTCGGCGTGGAAGGCCAGCAGGGCGGCGGCGAGCAGGGCGAGGGCGGCGAGGAGCAGGCCGCGCCGCCAGGGGTTGCTGCCCCGGGCGTCCCGGCCCCAGCCGCGCAGGCCGAGGAACCCGGCGCCGGAACCGGACCGGCCGGCACCCCCCGGACCACCGGGCCCGGGACCGCCGAGGCCACCGGGACCGCCGAGGCCGGGGCCGGGGCCGGGGCCGCCGAGGTCACCGGCGCCACCGGGGCTACCGGCGCCGTCCGGGCCGGTGCCGGTGCCGGTGCTCCCGGCGGTGGCCGGGGCCCCGCCTCCCGCCGCCGGTGCCGTCCGGTCCGTCCAGTCCGCCTGCGCCATCCCGTGGCTCCCGTTCGTTCGTGCCGTCTGCCGGTCCGACGCGCGACCCCGCCGGAGGGCGGGCACGGCGCCGGACTGGTGCCGGTTTGATCGGATTCCCGGCTCAGCCTATGCCGGGACAGACGCGGGCTCCGGGGAGCGGGTTCCGGCGTGGCCCGGTTTGGTGAGCCAGGCCACGCCGGGGAGCCGCACGGAGGCCCCCGCGGCAGGTCGGTCGCGGCAGGCCGGTCGCGACGGAGCGCGGCGGGGCGGGGCGGGTCAGTCGCGGGCGGCCGGGCCGGCCAGGCCCTGGAGCAGCGCGTCGATCATCGTGGTGGCGAGCTCGGGATCGTCGAGGTCGGACTCCTCCCACAGGATGCTGCGGGTGAGGATCGGACCGATCAGCAGGTCGGCGAGGAGTTCCTCGCCGAGGTCGCCCCGGAGCACGCCCTCGGCGACGCCCCGGCGGATCAGGTCGCGCGCCATCACCCGGCGCGGCCCGATCACCCGTTCCCGGTAGGCCGCGTGCAGCTCGGGCCAGCTGTGCATCTGGCTGAGCGCGGCCTTGAGCACCCAGCGGGAGCGCTTGGCGAGGCCGCGGATGCGCATGTACTCGACCATCGCGATCAGGTCGTCCCGGACGGCGCCGCCGGTGCTCTCCGGGACGGGCGCCTCCAGCCGGCTGACCATGTCGACCAGCAGGGCCTCCTTGTTGGGCCAGCGCCGGTAGATGGTGGCCTTGCCGACGCCGGCGGCGGTGGCGATGCCCTCGATGGTCAGCTCGGCCAGACTGCTGCCGGCCGCCATGAGCTCCTCGACGGCGGTGAAAATGGCCTGCTCGGCCGCCTCGCTGCGCGGGCGGCCCCGCCGCGGGCTCGTGCAGTCCGGCGCGACCGTGGTGTCCGTCTTCATCCCCGCTGGTCTCCCTCGATGGTCGCGGGCGCGCGGCGCCGTTCCAGTACCGATTGTCGTCCGCACTCCGGCCCGGTGGAAGCCGCCGTACGCACATGGCCCCGGCCGCCCGGACGGGTCCGGGCGGCCAGGGGCCCATTCTCGCTCAGCTCGGCCGCAGCTCAGCCGGGGTCCGGCCGGCCGCGACCGGTCAGGCGTCGGCCGCTTCGGTCTCCCGCACGGGGCCGGCCGCCTTCGCCGGGGCGGGTGCGCCCCCCGGCGCGCCGCCGGGGCCGCCCGCCGTGATCCGGCCGGGGAGCAGGAACCAGGCGAGCAGGGCGCCGACCAGGGTGACTCCGGCCGAGAGGCCGGCCACCACGTGCATGGCGTCGATGAAGGAGGCGTTCGCCGGGCCGATCAGCTCGGCGCCCTGCGGCCCGAGCCGGCCGGCCACGGCCATGGTGGCCTCCAGGGACTCACCGGCCTTCTCCCGCAGCGCGCCGGCCGGCAGCTTGTCCAGCTGGTCGGACATCCCGTTGCGGTAGACGGTGGAGAGCACCGCGCCGAGCACGGCCACCCCGAGCGAGCCGCCGACCTGGCGGAAGGTGTTGTTGATCGCCGAACCGGCACCGGCCTTCTCGCGCGGCAGCGAGCCCATGATCGCGACGGTGACCGGCGGCATCACGTGCGCCATGCCGCTGCCCATCAGCAGGCCGAGGACCACCAGCACCCAGATCGGCGTGTCGACGTCGAGCAGCAGGTAGCCGAGGAAGCCGATCGCGATCAGGGCCATGCCGCCGGCGCAGGTGGCGCGGACGCCGAAGCGGTCCACCACCAGCCGGGCCCGCGGGGCGAACAGCAGCTGGGCGGCGGCCAGCGGCAGCATCAGCATGCCGGCCTGCAGGGCGCTGTAGCCGCGCACGCTCTGGGTGTAGAAGACGCCGAAGAAGGAGACGCCCATCAGCGCGAAGAAGACCACGCCGACGACGACCACGGAGGCGCTGAACACCTTGTTGCGGAACCAGCTGATGTCCAGCGCCGGGTACGCGGTGCGGCGCTCGAACCAGACGAAGGCGACCAGCGCGACCACGCCGACCAGCACCGGCCCCCAGGCCTCCGGGGAGGTGAAGTCGGCCAGCTCGCCGCCCTTGATGATGCCGAAGATCAGCGCGACCAGGCCGATGATCGAGAGCAGCACGCCGATCGGGTCGAGCCGGCCCGGGTTCGGGTCCTTGGACTCGGGCACCAGCAGCACCATCGCGATCACGGCGACCACCACGATGGGGACGTTGATCAGGAAGACCGAGCCCCACCAGAAGTGCTCGATCAGCAGGCCTCCGGTGATCGGGCCGATCGCGATGGCCAGGCCGACCGCGCCGGCCCAGATGCCGATCGCCTTGGGCTGCTCGGCGCGCTCGAAGACGTTCATGATGATGGCGAGCGTGGCGGGCATCGCCAGCGCGCCGCCGACCCCCATCAGCGCGCGGTAGCCGATGAGTTCACCCGGCGAGGCGGCCATCGCGGAGAGCAGCGAGGCGATCCCGAAGACCACCATCCCGGCCAGCAGGGCGCGCTTGCGGCCGAACCGGTCACCGAGCAGGCCCGCCGTGAACAGCAGCCCGGCGAAGACCAGGGTGTACGAGTTGATCGACCATTCCAGGTCGCTCTGGCTGGCGCCGAGCCCGGTGGGCGCGGGTGACGCGATGGTCTTCATCGCGACGTTCAGGATCGAGTTGTCGAGGACGACGACGAGGAGGGCGAGCACCAGGGTGCACAGGATCGCCCAGCGTCGGCGGTGGATGGCTTCCGCCACCCGAGGTGGCGCGGCTGCGGTGGTCATTGCGGTCTTCCCGTCCGTGGTGGCGTGTCACTGGCGGGCATTTGCGAGTCGTATGCGTCTCGTAACCCCCGCGATCACCCTAGCGCGACTTTCGATACGAGACGAATCCGTTTCGTAAAGCTCGGGCAAAGGCTCGGCGCCGGGCCGGCGCGGTGAGCCGCACCGGGTCGGGCCGCGTCGGTCGGCCGGGCCGGGCCGCGTCGGTCGGCCGAGCCGGGTGCCGCACCGGGCGCCCGGCCGGTGTGCCCTAGATCGCAGCGCGGTCCGGGCACGCCTCTTTGCGCCCGCGCCGGGGCGTGCAAGCATGGAGGGGATCCGGGGACGCCACACGGCGCCACGAGACGACAACCCTTCAGGAGCCTGTTCGATGAACGCTTCTTCGCCTTCGCCTGCCCAGAACCAGGCGTCGACCGCGACCCTCTACGGCGGGGTCACCAACCGCCGCGTCACCGTCCGCGACCTCGCCGCCGCCAAGCAGCGCGGCGAGAAGTGGTCGATGCTCACCGCCTACGACGCCCTCACCGCGGGCGTCTTCGACGAGGCCGGCACCCCCGTCCTGCTGGTCGGCGACTCGGCGGCCAACTGCCACCTCGGCTACGAGACCACCGTGCCGGTGACCATGGATCAGATGGTGATGCTCTCCGCCGCCGTCGTCCGCGGCACCAAGCGCGCCATGATCGTCGCCGACCTGCCCTTCGGCTCCTACCAGGAGTCCCCCGCGCAGGCCATGCACAACGCCGTCCGGCTGATGAAGGACGCCGGGGTCGGCGCGGTCAAGCTGGAGGGCGGCGAGCGCAGCGCCCGGTCGATCGAGCTGCTGGTCGAGGCCGGCATCCCGGTGATGGCCCACATCGGCCTCACCCCGCAGTCCGTGCACGCCTTCGGCGGCTACCCCGTCCAGGGCCGCGGCGACGAGGCGGCGCACCGGATGCTGCGCGACGCCAAGGCCGTCCAGCAGGCCGGCGCCTTCGCCGTCGTCCTGGAGGCCGTCCCCGCCGAGCTGGCCGCCCAGGTCACCGAGCAGCTGGCGATCCCGACCGTCGGCATCGGCGCCGGGGTGGACACCGACGCGCAGGTGCTGGTCTGGACGGACATGGCCGGCATGACGGCGGGCCGGGTCCCGAAGTTCGTCAAGCAGTACGCCGACCTGCGGGCCGTCCTCGGCGAGGCCGCCCGCGAGTTCGCCGCCGACGTGCAGTCCGGCGCCTTCCCGGCCCCGGAGCACACCTTCCACTGACCGGCCGGTACGGGCCCCGCTCCGCTCGGAGCGGGGCCCCACCCGTGCCCGGGACGCCGCGCCGGGAGCGCCGCGACAGCGGGATGACAGCGGGCCGCCCGGGCCCGGGCACACCGTGACAGCAGACTGTCAGTGGGGGCGGACAGTCTGGGGGGCATGACACGAATCGCCACTGCCCCGAACGACCGGGGGCCCGCCGCGGGCAATGCCGTAGAGGTGCGCGGCATCGTCAAGCACTACGGCGCGACCAAGGCACTCGACGGTGTCGACCTCACCGTCCGCGAGGGCACCGTGCTCGGCGTGCTCGGCCCGAACGGCGCCGGCAAGACCACGCTCGTCCGGGTCCTCTCCACGCTGATCAAGCCGGACGCCGGCACGGCCTTCGTCGGCGGCTACGACGTGCTGCGCCAGCCCAAGCAACTACGCCGCACGATAGGCCTGACCGGCCAGTACGCCTCAGTCGACGAGATGCTCTCCGGCTACGAGAACCTCTACCTGATCGGCCGGCTGCTGGACCTCTCCCGCAAGGACGCCAAGGCCCGCGCCACCGAGCTGCTGGAGCGCTTCTCGCTCACCGAGGCCGCCAAGCGCGTCGCCAAGACCTACTCCGGCGGCATGCGCCGCCGCCTCGACCTGGCCGCCAGCATGATCGGCCGGCCCCGGGTCCTCTACTTGGACGAGCCCACCACCGGCCTGGACCCGCGCACCCGCAACGAGGTCTGGGACGAGGTGCAGCGGATGGTCGGCGAGGGCACCACCGTGCTGCTCACCACCCAGTACATGGAGGAGGCCGAGCAGCTCGCGAACGAGCTGACCGTGATCGACCGCGGCCGGGTGATCGCCTCCGGCGGGGTGGCCGAGCTCAAGGCCCAGGTCGGCGGCCAGACCCTGCAGGTCCGCCCGGCGCACCCGGGCGAGCTCTCCGAGATGGCCCGCTGCCTGCGCGAGAGCGGCATCGCCGGGGCCACCGTCTCGGCCGACACCGGCCTGCTGTCGGTCCCGATCACCGACGAGGCGCAGCTGACCGCCGTGGTCGGGGTGCTCGGTTCCCGCGGTTTCGCCATCGCCGGCATCGACACCCTGGTCCCCAGCCTGGACGAGGTCTTCCTCACCATCACCGGCAAGCCCGCGACCGTCGCGGCCGCCGCCCCGAGCCTCGCCAAGGAGCCCGTCGCATGACCACCGCAACGCTCGCCCCCGCCCGGGTGGAGGACACCCGGATCGGCCTGGCCGGCACCTTCCGGCACATCGGGGCGCTGACCCGCCGCAACCTGATGCGGATCAAGGCGGACCCGGAGTCGATGTTCGACGCGGTGCTGATGCCGATCATCTTCACCGTGCTCTTCGTCTACGTCTTCGGCGGGGCGATCTCCGGCGGCCAGGACGCGTACAAGCAGTACATGATCCCCGGTCTGCTCGGGCAGACCGGCCTCACCCTGGCGATGGCCGTCGGCACCGGTCTGAACAGCGACTTCCAGACCGGGGTGATGGACCGCTTCCGCACCCTGCCGATCGGACGCTCCGCCGTCCTGCTCTCCAAGATCGCCGCGGAGACCTGCCGGGCGCTGGTCTCCTTCGCCATCCTGATCGGCTTCGCGCTGATCCTCGGCTTCGAGGTGAAGACCGGACCGCTGGAGGCGCTGGCCGCGGTCGGCCTCTCGCTGGTCTTCGGCATGTCGATCGTCTGGATCTCGATGCTGCTCGGCATGGCGATGAAGAGCGCCCAGGCCGTCCAGGGAGTGTCCATGCTCGTCCTGATGCCGATGCAGTTCGGCAGCTCGATCTTCGCGCCGACCGACACCATGCCGGGCTGGCTGCAGTCCTTCACCAAGGTGAACCCGCTCTCGGCGCTCGCCGACGCCTGCCGCGCGCTGCTCAACGGCGAGGGCGCGGTGGCCCACCCGGTGCTCATCGTGCTCGGCTGGTCGATCGGCATCACCGCGGTCTTCGCGCCGCTCGCGGTGGCCCGGTTCCGCAAGCGGACCTGAGGGCCCGCACCACCTGGTCCGCCGGCCGGCCGACCCCTGGGACGGGGGGTCAGCCGGCCGGCCAGTCGATCATCCGCTCCAGCAGCGCGTTCGCCTCGGCGATCGAGCGGCAGGCGCCCAGCGCGCGGGCCTCGGCGAAGGCGTCCTCACCCAGCCGGGCCCGCAGGCCCGCCTCGGTCCGCTCGCTCTCCACCCGCTCCAGGTAGCCGCCCTTGGGCCCGGTCAGACCGACGTGCGCGCCGAGCAGGACCGCCGCCCGGCGGGCCGCCTCGTCGTCGTCGTCCCGCTCGGCGTAGGCCCACAGGACACCGACCGCCGGGAGCACCATCATCACGGACATCTGCTCCGCGAAACCGCTCGTGGTGTCCGTCAGCTCGCGCAGCAACCGCCGCCCCTCCCGTAGGAGTTCCATCCCGCGGTCCGGATCCCCGGAACGGGCCACCATCCAGCCCCGGGTGACCGTCAGCAGCCCGCCGACCAGGCCGGGGGCGAAGCCGCCCACCTTGGTCCCGCTCAGCTGGTCCAGCTCGCGCAGCGCGGCGTCGAACTCACCGCGCTGGGCGTGCACCGCGCAGAGCATCAGGTGCCCGAAGAGCAGCGCGCCGTTGGCCGCGTGGCTCTCGCCCGGCTCGACCGAGGCCAGGGCCTCCCGGATGCGCCGCTCGCCGGCGTCGAGGTCGATGCCGAGCATCGCACCGCCGAGCTGTACCTGCAGCATCGGCACCTCCTGCGGGGCGCCCAGCAGTTCGGCCAGCTCGATGGCGCGCTCGTAAGCGACGACGGCCTCCTCGGACCGGCCCTCGTTGGACATCGACTCGCCGCGGGCCGCGTAGGCCTGGGACATCCCCCACCGGTCGCCGCAGCGCCGGAACAGCTCCAGCGACTCCTCGCCGTCGCGCAGGGACTGCTCCATCCCGCCGGGCCAGTCGTTCATCATCTTGGCCCGGATCTGCAGGATGAACGCCAGGTCGTTGTCGCTGCCGTGCACGCGGCAGCCGTCCACCGCGTCGTTCAGCAGGTCGCGCAGCAGCTCCAGCTTGCCGGCCAGGAACGCCCCGAACACCCGCATCAGGCCCGGGAACCGGTAGGCCTGCGGGAGGTCCGGGGTGTACGCGTCGAGCAGGTTCCGGGAGAGCCGCAGCGCCTCCGGGTCGCCGAGCACCTCCAGGTTGCCCTCGAAGAGCCCGACCAGCCGGTACATCACCACCTCGCGGCGGGCCTCCTCGGCCACCCTCGGCGGCAGCGGCATGCCGTACTCCAGCACCGGCCGCTCCAGCGGCCGCAGCGGCAGGGTGGCCGGGTCGAACGGGTCCGGGCCGAGCGCGGCCACCGCCTCGTACCACTCCCGGGCCTCCAGTCCGAAGCCGCGCAGCGACCAGTACCAGCTCATGCCGAGCACGAGGACCAGTGCCTCGTGCTCGTCGCCGCGGTCGACCGCCCGCCGCAGCGCCGCCCGGATGTTCTCCTGCTCCCGCTCCAGCACCGCCAGCCAGGTCAGCTGCTCCGGTCCGTGCAGGCGCAGTTCGGCGGTCCGGACCAGCTCGCGGAAGTGCTCGACGTGCCGGCGCCCGGTCTCGCTCCGCTCGGCCGCCTCGGCCAGCCGCTCGGTGGCGTACTCGTGGATGGTCTCCAGCATCCGGTAGCGGGGCAGGCCCTCGCCGCCCAGGTCGGCCACCAGCAGCGACTTGTCGACCAGCGAGAGCAGGGCGTCCGCGACCTCCTCGCGGGGCACCTCGGCCTCGTCGGCGCAGATCGCCTCGGCGTCCTCCAGCCGCCAGCCGCCGGCGAAGACCGAGAGCCGGCGCAGCACCGCCCGCTCCTGCTTGCCCAGCAGGTCCCAGCTCCAGTCGACCACCGCGCGCAGGGTCTGCTGACGGGGCAGCAGGGTGCGGCTGCCGCCGGTGAGCAGCGCGAAGCGGCCGTCCAGCCGGTCGGCGATCTGGCGGGCCGTCATCACCCGCAGCCGGGCGGCGGCCAGTTCGATGGCGAGCGGCAGGCCGTCCAGCCGGCGGCAGATCTCGGCACAGGCGGCCGGATCGCTCTGCGGGTCGAAGCCCGGGCGGGCGGCGGCGGCGCGCTCGACGAGCAGCCGCAGCGCGACCGGGTCGGGCAGCGGTTCGACCGGCAGGACGCTCTCCCCGGGGACACCGAGCGGTTCGCGGCTGGTGGCGAGGACGGTGAGGCCGGGGCACTCGGCGAGCAGCTGGTCGGTGAGGTCGGCGGCGGCCTGGATCAGGTGCTCGCAGTTGTCCAGCACGAGCAGCATCCGGCGGTGGCCGCAGTACTCGACCAGCCGGCGGAGCGGATCCTCCGCGCGGCTCTCCAGCGCCTCGGCGACCAGGCTGCCGGTGTGCAGCAGCGTCTCGCGCAGCCCGAGCGCGGAGACCACCGCGGCCGGGACGGCGAGCGGGCTCTCCAGCGGGGCGAGTTCGGCCAGCCAGACGCCGTCCGGCCAGTGGCCGGCGGCCTGCTCGACGCGGCCGGCCTCGATCGAGAGCCTGGTCTTGCCGGAGCCGCCGGGGCCGGTCAGGGTGACCAACCGGCTGCCGGCCAGGGCGGTGCGCAGCGCGCCGAGGTCGTCCTCCCGGCCGACGAAGCTGGTGAGCCGGCCGCGCAGATTGCCCGCGCCGCGGGTCGGCGCCGCCGGCGGTGCCTGCTCGGGAGCCGGCGGCGGCCCGGACGGCCTTGGCGCCCCGACCGGGGCCAGCAATTCGGCGTGCAGGTCCTGGAGGCGGCGGCCCGGATCGGCGCCGAGCTCGTCCGCCAGGGCCTGCCTGGTCCGCTCGTAGTGACGCAGCGCCTCGGCGGTGCGCCCGCTCTCGTGCAGGGACCGGATCATCAGGTACTGCAGGGGCTCGTCCAGCGGCTGCCGCTCGCAGAGTTCGGCGAGTTCGGCGGTGAGTTCGGCGGCCCGGCCGAGGCCGAGGTCGGCGGCGATCCGGTGCCGGCGGGCCTCGTCCCGCTGGGCCTCCAGCCGGGTGGCGGGGCCGCCGCGGTCGGGGAGGTCGGCGAGGGCCGGTCCGCGCCAGAGCGCCAGGGCGGCGCGCAGCCGCTCGGCGGCCAGCGCGTGGTCGGCCTCCTCCAGCGCCCGGCGGCCCTCGCCGGCCAGCCGCTGGAAGTCGCCGAGGTCCGTCCGCGGCTCGGTCAGCCAGTAGCCGGCCGGGCCGGAGCCGACCTGGTCGCGGCCGACGGTGCGGCGCAGCCGGCCGACCAGGGTCTGCAGCGCGGCGGAGGAGTCCTGCGGTGGCTCGGTGTCCCACACCTCGTCCACCAGGAGGTCGGCCGGCACCGGCCGTCCCTGCCGCAGGACCAGCGCGGCGAGCAGCGCCCGCAGCCGGGCACCGCCGAGCGGGACCGGCGTGCCGTCGTCGTGGTGGGCGGTGGTGGTACCGAGGATGCCGTAGTGCACCCGCCCATTCTGGTCGATGAAGGGTCGTGCCACGCACGCATTTCCGGGCCGGGCCCGGAGACCGGAACCGGGACCGCCGCTCCGGACGTTCACCGGGGACGGCTTGTCCGGCAACGGGCCCGCCGGGCATGATCGGTCCCCTGCCCGCACCCCAGACCCCCGGAGCGACCACGTCATGACCTTCGCCGCAACGCAGCGCTCGCGCCGCGAGGACCGACGGATCAGCCCGGTGTTCTGGGCCATGCTGGCCACCCTCGCGACCTCCGGCTGGGCGGTCTACGCGGGCTACGGCAACGCCCGGTTCGGGATCTTCCTGTTCGTGGTGGCAGGCTGGATGGTCTCGCTCTGCCTGCACGAGTACGCGCACGCCCGCACCGCCCTGCACGGCGGCGACATCACCGTCGGCGCCAAGGGCTACCTCACGCTCAACCCGCTCAAGTACGCGAACGCGCTGCTCAGCTTCGTGCTGCCGATCGTCTTCGTGCTGCTCGGCGGCATCGGCCTGCCCGGCGGGGCGGTCTGGATCGAGCGGCACCGGATCAACGGGCGGCTCAAGCACAGCCTGGTCTCGGCGGCCGGCCCGCTGGTGAACCTGGCCGCCGCGGTGCTGATCCTGGTCCCGGTGGGCGCCGGCTGGCTGGACGGCACCGAGGTGCACGCGGTCTGGAACGGCTACGAGCTGAGCGTGTCGCCGCTGGCGCTGGCCCTGGGCTTCCTCGGCATGCTGCAGCTCAGCGCGACCCTGCTGAACCTGCTGCCGGTGCCGGGTCTGGACGGCTACGGGATCATCGAGCCCTGGCTGTCCCACAAGGCCCGCCGGGCGGTCGAGCCGTTCGCCCCGTACGGGATGCTGGCGATCTTCGCGCTGCTCTGGCAGCCCGAGGTGAACCACTACTTCTTCGAGGCCGTCTACGGCGTGATGGACCTGCTCGGCGTCGACCGGCTGTACGCCCAGGTCGGCCACGACCTGTTCACCTTCTGGAAGAACTAGCCGGCCGGCTTCAGGAGGCCGCGGCGCGCTCGGCCGCGGCCTTCGCCAGCTTCGCCCGGCGCAGGTTCAGCCAGAGGACGTTGCTGGCCACGCCGGCCAGCGGGATCCAGACCAGGCCCACCCAGTCGCCCCGCACCAGGGAGACCACGGCTGCGGCCAGCGCGAGGACGACGACGATCGAGGCGAAGAGGGACGTGCGGGGCATGGCGGGGGGCTCCTAGGGCCGGGTGACGGACGGCCCCATTCTCGCCGATCTCACCCCCGGGCCGGGCCCGGGGGTGAGATCGGCGCGCCCCGGCGCCGGTCAGACGTCGGTGATCCGCAGGCCCGCGTGGGCCTTGTAACGGCGGTTGACCGAGATCAGGTTGGCGACCAGGGACTCCACCTGGTGGGCGTTGCGCAGCCGGCCGGCGAAGATGCCGCGCATCCCGGGGATCCGGGCGGCCAGCGCCTGGACCAGGTCGGTGGCGGCCCGCTCGTCGCCCAGCACCATCACGTCGGTGTCGATCCGCTCGACCGACTCGTCCTGGAGCAGCACCGCCGAGAGGTGGTGGAAGGCGGCGGTGACCCGGGAGTCCGGCAGCAGCGCGGCGGCCTGCTGGGCGGCACTGCCCTCCTCCGGCACCAGCGCGTACGCGCCCTGCTTGTCGAAGCCGAGCGGGTTGACGCAGTCCACCACGATCTTCCCGGCCAGCTCCTCGCGGAGGGCGGTGAGGGTGGCGGCGTGCCCGTCCCAGGGCACCGCGACGATCACGATGTCGCTCTCGCGCGCGGTGGTCGCGTTGTCGGCGCCGCGCACGCCGAGGCCGAGTTCGGCCGCCGAGGCCTCGGCGCGGGCCGCGTCACGGGAACCGATGATCACCTGCTGGCCGGCCTTGGCGAGCCGGTGGGCGAGCCCCCGCCCCTGGTCGCCGGTGCCACCGAGGACACCGACCACCAGCTGCGAGACGTCCGGCAGCTCGTGGGCCGGGTTTGTCGCTGAATCGAGGGAAGTCATGGGCCGATCCTGCCAAACGCCCGGCCCGCCGCGACATTCTGTGGCCCATGGACGAGGTGAGAGTTTCGGCACTCCGCGAGCGGCTGACCGGCACGGGCTGGCTGGAGGCGGTCGGCGGCTTCGCCGGCTCGCTGCGCCACGCCGTCTCCCGGCGCGGGGCGGGCGCGCTGCTGCTGGTCGGCACCGAGGAGTACGAGCCCTGGCACCTGGCCGCCCATCTGGACGACGAGGCGGCCTGGTCCGACGTCCCCCGGCTGGCGCCGACCCTGCTGCGGCACCGGGTGCCCGCTCGGGCGCCGGCCCATCTGGCGCACGGCCTGCGGCGGCTGACCGAGGCCGGGCGCGGGGCGACGGTGCTGGTGGTGGCGCCCACGGCGGCCGGGGCGCCGCTGCTCGAACGGGTCCACGACGCGCGACGGGGCGGGGCGACCGTGCTCGCCCTGGACGGCCCCGCCGAGCGGGGCGAGCTGGCGGGCCTGGCGCACGAGCGGCTGGCGGTCGGCACCGGCGAGGAGGAACCGTTCGACCTCGCGCAGCACCTGGTCAGCGCCGCCGCCGGGCAGGCGCCGGCCCGGCGCGGCGCGCTCGGCCGGCTGGCGGCGCTGGCCGGGCGGCTCGGCTCGGGGCCGGGGCTCAGCCGCTGGTAGCGGCGGGCGGGGCAGACGGCACCCGAGGCGGTGGGACGGGCGAAAATCCGTTGCGGCCCCGAGGGGGCGGCGCCGAGGATGGTCGTTCGTGAACGACGCCGAACCACCTCCGTCCGGGCGAGTCCGGACACTGCTGACCTCCCTGCGCCCCGACCTGGCACCCTGGCACTCCTCCCGGGACTTCCGGCTGCTCTGGCTCTCGGGCTGCATCACCAGCCTCGGCAGCTTCCTCACCTACGTCGCCGTGCCGATGCAGATCAAGGACCTCACCGGCTCCTCCTTCGCGGTCGGCCTGGTCGGCGCCTTCGAGCTGGTGCCGCTGATCGTCTTCGGCCTCTGGGGCGGCGCCCTGGCCGACGCGCTGGACCGGCGCAAGCTGGTGCTGTTCTCGGAGGCCGGGCTCGGCCTGCTCACCGGTCTGCTGCTGATCAACGCGCTGCTGCCGACACCGGTGCTCTGGCCGGTCTACCTGGTGGCCGCCCTGGTCGCCGCGACCGACGGCCTGCAGCGCCCGGCCCTGGACTCGCTGACCCCGCGGATCGTCCCGCACGACCAGCTGACCGCCGCTTTCGCGCTCAACTCGCTCTACCGCAACGCCGGTTCGGTGGCCGGCCCGGCGCTGGCCGGGATCATCGTGGCCTTCGCCGGGGTCCAGACCGCCTACGCGCTGGACGTGCTCACCTTCGGCGCCTCGCTGCTGCTGCTCGCCCGGATCCGCGCGGTGCCGCCGCCCACCGGCGCCGAGAAGCCGTCCGTGCGGGCCGTCCTGACCGGGGTCCGCTACGCCTGGAGCCGCAAGGACCTGCTGGGCACCTACGCGATCGACGTCTGCGCGATGCTGTTCGCCTTCCCGGTGGCGATCTTCCCCTTCCTCGCCTCGGAGCTGGGCGCCGACTGGGCGCTCGGCCCGATGTACGCGGCCTCGGCGGTGGGCGCGCTGGCGGTCTCGGCGACCAGCGGCTGGACGTCCCGGGTCCACCGGCACGGCCGGCTGCTGGTGGTGGCCGCGCTCGGCTGGGGCGCGGCGATGGCCCTGGCCGGTCTCTGCGGCGCCGTCTGGCCGGTGCTGCTCTGCCTCGCCCTGGCCGGCGGGGCCGACCAGATCAGCGGGATCGCCCGCTCGACCATGTGGAACCAGTCCATCCCCGACGAGGTGCGCGGCCGGATGGCCGGCGTCGAGCTGCTCAGCTACTCGGTCGGCCCGCAGCTCGGCCAGGTCCGGGCGGGCGGGATGGCCGGTCTGGTCGGCGTCCGGGCCTCGGTCTGGGCCGGCGGTGTGGCCTGCGTGGTCGGCGTGCTGGCGCTCGCCGCCGCGCTGCCCCGGCTGCTCTCGTACGACGACCGCACCGACCCGCACGCGGCGGCGGTGCGCGCCGAGCACGCGAAGGCCGAGGAGGCACGGGCCCGGGCGGCGGTCTGACCGGCCCGGTCCGGTGCCACGCCCCGAGAAAGTAAGTGACACAGATGGCTTGAGACTATTACCCTGGACTCCGTTGACGTCCGGCGAGCGGAGGGTGGCCATGCTGGAGATCACGGCGGAGAACGTCGTACGGAGCTGGGTGGACGGCTGGGTCGTGTCGCGGTCGGCCGCGCCGCCGATCGTGGAGCCCTGGGGCTACACCGTCGACGTCGGCCTCACCGACCACGTGACCCGGCACGTCCTGGACGCCACCGGGGACGCCGTACGGGAGGCCGACGTCCGCAAGGTCGCCGGCGCGGTGCGTGCCCGGGGGACGTGGCTCAAGGTCTTCGCGGAGCCCGCCGTCATCGCCCCCTGGCTCGGACCCGACTGGTGGGTCGACGACGAGCCGGCCTTCCTGATGACCGTCCGGCTGGCCCCCGCCCCCGGGCTCACCGCCCCCGCGGGCTACCGCCTGCGCACCTGGGCCCGCGGCGAGGTCGTCCGCGCCCTGGTCACCGCCGAGGACGGCGCACTGGCGGCCCGCGGCCAGATCGGCGTCTGCGGCGCGACCGCCGTCGCGGACCAGATCGAGACCTCCGCCGAGCACCGCCGCAAGGGCCTCGGCTCGCTGGTCATGCGGGCGCTGGCGGGCGCGGCGCACGACCGGGGCGCCCAGACCGGGGTGCTGGCCGGGACGCCGGACGGGCGCGCGCTGTACAGCACGCTGGGCTGGCGGGTGCTCGCCCCGCTGACCAGCGCCAAGTACGTCGGCCCGCAGGGCGCCTGACACGGCGCCGCCCCTGCCCCGCCGCGGTGGCGGGCCAGGGGCGGGGCAGCGCCGGTCGCGGGGTCAGCCCTCGGTCGGCCGTCCGTCGAAGCGCTCGTCGTCGTTCTTCCACTCCCGGTTGCGCTCCTCGGCGGTCTCCAGCGCGTGGGCCGCCTCCTCACGGCTGGCGTACGGGCCGAGACGGTCCTTGGCGGGGCACTCCGGCCCCTCCTCCACCTTGGCGTGCTTGATGCAGTAGAACCACTCGCCCGGCAGTCCGGTCGGCTTGCGGTGGAATCCCAGGGGCATGGCGGTCTCTCCCGTTCGATGGGCCTGTCGTCACTGATCATCGCGCGCGGCCGCCCGTCCCGCACACCCCCGGAGGGCCGGGGACCGGCGGATAGACTCGCGACCATGGCTCTCGTACCCGGCATCCAGTCCCCCACCCGCAAGGTCCCGGCGCACATCGCTCGCCCCGAGTACGTCGGACGGCCCGCGCCGGCGCCGTACACCGGGCCCGAGGTGCAGACCGCCGAGACCATCGAGAAGATGCGGATCGCGAGCCGGATCGCCGCCCGGGCGATGGCGGAGGCCGCCAAGCTGATCGCGCCGGGCGTCACCACCGACGCGCTGGACGCCGTCGCCCACACCTACATGTGCGACCACGGGGCCTACCCGTCCGACCTCGGCTACCGGGGCTTCCCCAAGTCGATCTGCACCTCGATCAACGAGGTGATCTGCCACGGCATCCCCGACTCGACCGTGCTGCAGGACGGGGACATCGTCAACATCGACGCCACCGCGTACATCCACGGGGTGCACGGCGACCTCAACGCCACCTACCTCTGCGGCGACGTGGACGAGGAGTCCCGGCTGCTGGTGGAGCGCACCCGGGAGTCGCTCGCCCGGGCGATCAAGGCGGTCAAGCCCGGCCGGCAGATCAACGTGATCGGCCGGGTCATCGAGTCCTACGCGAAGCGCTTCGACTACGGCGTGGTGCGGGACTTCACCGGGCACGGCATCAACACGTCGTTCCACTCCGGCCTGATCGTCCCGCACTACGACAGCGAGCGGGCCACCGAGGTGATCAAGCCGGGGATGACCTTCACCATCGAGCCGATGCTGACCCTGGGCACCTACGACTACGAGATCTGGGCCGACGGCTGGACGGTCGTCACCAAGGACCGCAAGCGGACCGCCCAGTTCGAGCACACGCTGGTCGTCACCGCCGACGGCGCCGAGGTCCTCACCCTGCCGTAGCCCGCTCCCCCGGGTGGGCGCGCTAGCCGATCAGCCACTGCTCCTCGGCGACCGCGCCCACCTCGGTGCAGGCGTCGGTGAGCACGTCCAGGACGCGCAGCGGATCCGGCAGCGGCTGCTCGGGCCCGCGGAGCCAGCGCACCTGCGAGCCGTCCGGCAGCGCGGCCGGCGGCAGCAGGGTGTACGAGCCGCGGCAGTGCCAGCGCAGACCGGGGTGCTCGGACATGGTGTCCGGCGTGGAGTCCAGCGCGCTCGGCCACCACTCGTCCTCGTCCACCGGGGTGCCCCTGGTGGCGGTGAAGAAGAGGTAGCGGTCCTCGCCGACGGCGGCCACCGGACCCTCGACGCCCAGCGCCGCGAGCCGCTCCAGCGCCAGCCGGCCGGCCTCGGCCGGGACGTCCAGGACGTCGTGGGCGCGGCCGGTGGCGGTGATGAAGTTGGCCAGTGGGTCCCGCGAGAGCCAGCGGGCGACCTGCTCCGGCTCGGTGGTCGCCTGGCTCTGCCAGGCGAAGGAGACCGGGTGCTGCGCGGGGGCCGGACAGGCCACCCGGTCGCAGGAACAGCGGTAGCCGGCCGGATGGGCGGCGGGTGCGAGCGGGAAGCCGGCGCGCACGGCGCCCAGCAGCTGATCCAGTCTGGCGGCGGGGCTGTCCGCGTCGGCCGACCGGGCCCGCTGACGTTCACGCTTCTGCCACCAGGTCGTCCACCTGCTGCCGGCTTCCATCGGGCCCCTTCCGCGCATTGCCGTGCCTGGTGTGACACAGCATTCGACGTACCACTCCGACGCAACGCACAGCGCCCCCCGCTGCTTCCCGGGACGGTGCTCGGCCCTGCTGTCCGCGCCCCGTCGGCCGGAGCCGGGGTTGCCGGACGGCCGACGCCCGGGTCACGGCACGGAGTCGCGGCAGTACAGAGACTGCGGCTCGGCGGCCCGGCGGGCACACCGCTGTGCGCCTCACCCGGCCCGTACGGGGCCCGCTGACCCGGGTGAACCCCGAGGGCGTAACAGGAAGGATAAGGGTGCGCGGGCCCTTCGGATGACCGGGGGCGGTGCCTCTCCGGTCACACTCCCGGCACCCGGCCCTCACAGTGCCTCCCCGCGCCGCCGTACCGCCCCGCCCGCGGTCGGCCACCGGTCGCCCGCCGGTCCGCCGCGGCGGGGTGAGACCCTGGTGGGGTGAAGAGCGCGGACACCGAATTCGTCGGCGGCCCCCTGGACGGCCGGATCCTCCCGATCCCGTTGGGGCCGATGTACGGCGTGCCCAAGACCTACAAGGTGCCGGTCCCCGCGCACGGGGAGACTCCCGCGCGCACACTGGTGTACGTCCGGGTCAAGGAGCAGCGGGGCCTCCGCTGGTTCTGGCGCTACGAGTACGACGAGACGGCCACCGCCCGCACCTCCGGGTGACGGCCGCTCCCCCCGGGAGGACGGCGATGGCGAAGACCGTACGGACCCGCACCCGGCGCCGGCCGCAGGCCGTGACGCAGCACAACCGGCAGGTCGCGGTGGTCACCGCCGCCCTGCTGGTGGTGGTCAGCCTCTACAGCGCGGCGCTCGGGCCGAACGCCTGGCTCTGGTTCGGCTGGACGGTGCTGCTGCTCGCCTGCGTGGCACTGTTCGCCGTCCGCGGCTGAGCGGCGGCACCGTCCGCCGTCCCCGCCCCCCTCGGGCGGTCAGGCATCCTCGGCGAGGATCAGGTAGAGCTTCTTGCGGGCCTCGTTGAGCACCGCGAGGCCCTTGGCGCGCTGCGCCTCCGTCCCCGTCGCCATCACCTGCCGGATCGCCTGGTCGACCGCGCCGAGCGCCTGGCCCACCTCGTGGACGGCCTCCCAGTCGACCTCCCGGCCGGCCTCCGCCCACGGCTCGGCGGGCCCGGCCTCGGCCTCGGCCCGGCCGGACTCGGTCAGCGAGACCAGTCGCTTGCCGCCCACCTCCTCGGCGGTGATCAGGCCCTCCTCCTCCAGCAGTTGGAGGTTGGGGTAGATCGAGCCCGGGCTCGGCCGCCAGGCCCCGCCCGTCCTCTCGGCGATCTCCGCGATCATCTCGTAGCCGTGCATCGGCCGTTCCTTGAGCAGCGCGAGCAGCGAGGCCCGCACGTCCCCGCGCCGGGCCCGCCCGCCGCGCCGGCCGCGCGGACCGTGCCCGCGCCCGCCGTGCCCCCCGAAGCCGTGGCCGAACGGCCCGCCCGGCGGCCGCCCGGGACCGCCGCCGAACGGCGGCCCGAACGCGCCGAACGCCCCACGGCCCTCTCCGCCCTCACCGGGGAACTCCCCGAACTCCGGGCCCCGCCCGCGGCGCCGACCGCCGCGCGGACCCTCTTTCCCGTATCGCGTTCCAGAGCGCATCGCGCTCACCTCCTGTGGATCGGACAGCATTCACGTCACTGCCTCAATAGCTCGACGATATATCGCTGACTATCGCTCGTCAATCGTTGCCGAGTGGGTCGCGCGTGTTTCCGGCCGGCGGGGACGGACCACCGCCGCCGGGACGCCTCCCGGCGCGCTGACGACCGGTCGCCGTGGGGCCGCGCCGGACCGGGCCGGTGAACGGGCCGGTGAACGGACGGCACTGTCACGGGAGTCGGGGCGGCCGGTACCGGTCGCGGGCGGCCCGCCGGTGGTGAACCCGGGCCGGTGCGGGGGCCGTCAACCGTGGTGTCGGCCCTCCGGGCCGGCCGGTTCGGCCCCGCTCGCCGTGGGCGCGCGGGGCCGAACGACGGCTCACCCCGGTCAGACGGCTGACCGATGCCCAGGAGGTCCGCGCATGGCACCGAAGAAACCCGTGAAGGTCCTGCTCGGAAGCACGACGCTGGCCTGTCTCGGCGCCGGCGTGATCGCGGTCGCCGGCGTGGCGTCCGGGACGGAGGGGACGGGGGCGACCGCCTCCGTCGCGGCGGTCGGCAAGGCCCGCCCGGCCCTGACGTTCAGCAGCCTGGACGGCCCCGTCACCCCGGAGGAGATCAAGTCCTTCACCGCGTACATCAAGACGCTCACGCCGGCCGCCGACAACATCGGCAACCAGTGGGCCCAGGGCCACAGCGGCGAGGACACCAAGGCGATGGGCCTGGTGTACGAGGTCTCCGCCGACCGCGCGATCCTCGACCGGATGATCGTCTTCTGCGACGCCGTCCTCTCCGAGCGCAACGACCTGGCCAAGCGCCCGGTCGGGCAGCACGTGCTCTGGACCGGCAAGGTCGACCCCGCCTGGCCCAACGACGTCACCACCAAGCCCGTCGGCACCGGCGGCGAGCAGGGCGACCCGGTGGGCCACCTCGCCAACTGCGCCCGGCTGATCCTGCGGACGCCGGCGCTCTGGCAGACGCCGGTGACCACCGGCGACCCGCACGGGTACGGCGCCACCTACCTCGACCGGGCCAAGCGGTTCGTCGCCGAGGCGGACACCGCCGTCGACCGGCACATCCTCGCCCGGCTGCTGGACGTCTCCAAGGGCAACCGCCAGTACTTCGCCGCGGACTCGCCCTACAAGGGCGGCCAGCCGGTGCCGTGGAACCAGCAGATGATGTTCGACTACGCCTTCCAGAACCTGGCGATCGCCCACCAGCTCCTCGGCGACGACCCGAAGCGGGTCAAGCGGTACGACGCCCTGGTGCAGAGCAGCGTCGACTGGTTCTTCTCCTCGGTGCGCACCTACACCGACCACGCCGGCAGGCCCGCCTACGACTGGGGGTACGCCCCGGCGACCAACGGCAAGGAGGACAACAACCACGGCAGCCTGGACTGCGCGGGCCTGTACCGGGCCTACCTGTCCGGCCGCTACAAGATCACCCCGGCCATGCTGGCCCCGCTCGCGAACACCTTCGTGGACGTGATGATCAAGCCGCCGCACCACTACGCGGGCAAGATCGACGGCACCGACGGCGCCGGGAACAGCGCGCCCACCGACTACGTCCGCAGCGGCTGGCTGCTGATGGCCGAGTTCCGGCCCGACGCCTACCAGAAGCTGATGAACGCCAACTTCCCCAAGCGGACCACCACGGCGGACGACCAGTTCTCGCGCGCCCTGATGCTCAAGAGCCGGCGCCACAAGACGCAGGGCTGACCGGGGGCCGGGCCCGGGCACCGACACGCCGCGACGGCGGGCCGGTGCCCGCCCCCCAGCCGTTACGGTGGCGGGCATGGCCGGAGAACGAGATCTTGCGACCCTGCTGCGCGGCATGCGCCCGCGGCTCAACCCGGGGCGCTACGTGTACTGCACGCTGCCCGCGAAGGTGCCCGCCGGAATGCGGCCGGTGGTGACGGTCGCCGAACCCGAGGGGGTGACGGTGGTGGTCGCGCAGGAGGAGGCCGACGCGCTCGGCCTGCGTTACGAGTACGTGGCGGCCTGGATCACCCTGCACATCCACTCGGCGCTGGAGGCCGTCGGCCTGACCGCCGCCGTGGCGGTGCGGCTCGCCGAGGAGGGGATCAGCTGCAACGTGGTGGCCGGCTTCCACCACGACCACCTGTTCGTCGGCGCCGACGACGCCGACCGCGCGGTGCGCGCCCTGGAGGAGCTGTCCGCCCGGTCCGCCTGACCGGGTGCGCCGAGTGGCCGCTCCCCCCGGGGGCTCCGAGACTGGGAGGGCTGAGCGCCCGCCAGGTCGGTCAGCCCCCCGACAGGAAGGGAGACGGCCCCATGGCGGTCTGCGACGTCTGCTCCAACGACTACTGGCTGTCCTTCGAGATCAAGACGATCACCGGCGACGTGTACACCTTCGACAGCTTCGAGTGCGCGATGGAGAAGCTCGCCCCGCGCTGTGAGCACTGCCAGGTCCGGATCGTCGGCCACGGCGTCGAGGTCGCCGGCCGGTTCTTCTGCTGCGCGCACTGCGCCCGGGTCAACGGCGGCCTGGGCGAACAGATCCGCGACGCGGTCGGGGCCCACCCGGCCTGAGCGGCGCACGGACCGGTCGCTCCCGGCACGGGCGGGCGCTGCCCGCGCCCGTGCCGGGGCGGGCGGGAGCGGAGAGG
The DNA here is from genome assembly GCF_055561235.1 of Kitasatospora sp. NPDC022856. Classification (NCBI taxonomy): domain Bacteria; kingdom Bacillati; phylum Actinomycetota; class Actinomycetes; order Kitasatosporales; family Streptomycetaceae; genus Kitasatospora; species Kitasatospora sp. NPDC022856. The sequence goes on from NZ_JBVHHE010000001.1 coordinate 328,017, forward strand.
AGAGGGGCGGAAGAGTCGGCCTGTACGCCGGGTTCTGTCTCCTGGGCTGCTCGCGCGGCCCGGGGAGGCGGTCATCCATCTAGGACTGCCGTTGCCGACAGCCTCGTGCGGTCTACCCGCGGACTCGGGCGAGCAGCCCTCGAACATCCGCGCACGGTGCCCGGGGGCACCGATCTTGACCTTGCTCCAGGTGGGGTTTACCGAGCCGGCCGAGTCACCCCGGTCGCTGGTGGTCTCTTACACCACCGTTTCACCCTTACCCGCCGCCGAAGCGGTGGGCGGTCTGTTTTCTGTGGCACTGTCCCGCGGGTCACCCCGGGTGGGCGTTACCCACCACCCTGCTCTGTGGAGCCCGGACGTTCCTCGGCGGGCCCTGAGGACCCGTCGCGACCGCCCGGCCGACTCTTCCGCCGTAGTGGTCATCGTAACCGCTCGGGCGGGGCGTCCCGTACCCCGGCCCGGACGAGGGGCGGGTCGCCGCCGAGGCGGGCGGCCACCCGGGTGGCGGTGCCGGTGGCCCAGGCCGTGGTGGTGACCAGCCCGAGGAGGAGGATCGCGAGGCCCAGCCCGGTCACGATCCACCAGCCGGCGTGGCTGGCCGGGGCGAAGCCGGTGGCGACCGGACCCACGACGGCCGAGGTGACCACCGTGCCGATCACCGCGACGCCGAGCGACTGGCCGACCTGGCGGCTGGTCGAGGCGACCGCCGCCGCCACCCCCGCCTGGGCGCGCGGCATCCCGGAGACGGCGGCATTGGTGATCGGCGCGTTGACCATGCCGAAGCCGAAGCCGAACAGCGCGTAGGCGGCCAGCAGCAGGCCCGGCGGGGAGTCGGCGGTGAGCCGGGTGAGCAGCAGCCCGCTGGCGGCGAGGCCGAGACCCGCCGCGACCAGCGGGCCGCGCGGCCCCCGGCCGCCGACGATCCGGCCCGAGAGCGGCGCGCAGACCAGCATCATCCCGGCCATCGGCAGCGTCCACAGGCCCGCCTCGACCGGGCTGTAGTGCCGGACGTTCTGCAGGTACAGGGTGTTGAGGAAGAGGAAGCCGCCGAGCGCGGCGAAGGCGCAGACGGCGGTGACGGTGGCTCCGGTGAACGGCGCGCTGCGGAAGAACCGCGGGTCGACCAGCGGCTCGGTCACCCGCAGCTCCCAGAACGGGAAGGCCACCAGCGCGGCCAGCGCGGCCGCGCCGAGCCCGAGGATCAGCGGGGACGTCCAGCCGTGCTCGGGGCCCTCGATGATCGCGGCGGTGCCGCAGCCGAGCAGCACCACCATCAGCACCTGGCCGACCGGGTCCAGCCGGCGGGGCCGGGGCGAGCGCGACTCGGGGACGTAACGGGCGGTCAGCAGGCAGGCGACCAGCCCGACCGGGACGTTGATCAGGAAGATCGCCGGCCAGCCGGCGATGTCCACCAGGAACCCGCCGAGCAGCGGGCCGAGCGCCATCGAGATGCCGACCACCCCGCCCCAGACGCCGATCGCCCGGGCCCGCTCGCGCGGTTCGGTGAAGGTGTTGGTGATGATCGACATCGCCACCGGGTTCAGCATCGAACCGCCGACGGCCTGCACCGCCCGGAACACCACCAGCCACTCCAGGCTGGGGGCCAGGCTGCAGAGCAGCGAGCCGAGCACGAAGAGCAGCAGACCGGTCTGGAACACCCGGCGGCGGCCGAAGCGGTCGGCCACCGAGCCGAACAGCATCAGCAGCGAGGCCAGCACCAGGGTGTAGGCATCGATGATCCACTGCAGGCCGGAGGCCGGGGCGTCGAAGTCCTGCTGGATCGCCGGGAGGGCCATGTTCACCACGGTGTTGTCGAGCCCGACGATGAACAGGCTCAGGCAGCAGATCCCGAGGATCAGCAGCCTGCGGCGCCGGCCCGGGTCGGCGGACGGCGCGGGGAGGGAGGTCGGTTCGGCCACGGGTCGATCCTCCCACCCGGGCGCCCCGGAGCGGCGGTGGATCGGCCCGTCCGGGTGGCGCGGCCCCGGACGGTCCGGGCGGTCCGGGCGGAGGCCCGGGCGCGGGGGGTCCGGCGCGGGGGGCCGGCGCGGGGGGCGTCGGAACGCGCGTCAGAACGCCTCAGAGCGCGGCGAAGCGGACGGTGCGGGTGGCCGGGTCGGCCTGCGTCAGGCGGGCGACGATCCGGCCGCCGAGCGGGAGCACCGCCCCGCCCGCCGCCTCGCAGCGCGCCCGGACGGCGGGTTCGCGCAGCTGTACGGTGCCGCGCGCGGGCCGCTGCTCGTCCACGTCGATGACCACCGCGGGGAAGTCCTCGCCCTCCCGGCCGGACAGCAGCTCCGCCTCGACCAGGTCCACGCAGGCCCGTTCGACCTCGGCCGAGCGGCGGTCCCCGGCCTCCATCAGGGCGGGGACGCCGGGCAGTGCTTCCCGGACCCAGTCCGGCACCTCCTCGCCGGCGGCCACGGCCGCGCAGACCTCCTGGGCGAAGCGGTCGCCGAGCCGGCGCAGCGGCGCGGTGCAGTGCGCGTACGGGGCGGCCAGCGCGGCGTGCACCGGGTCGGCCGGGGCGGGCAGGCCCCGGGCTTCGTCGAAGGCCCGGTAGCCGGCCCCGCGCAGCAGTCCGGTGCACTCGTTGAGGAAGGCCGCGTGCAGCGGGGCCCCGGGGTCGAGCGAGCGGACGAGGTCCGGGTAGGAAAGGTCGTCCGGCCAGGTGATGTCGAGCGCGCGGGCGGTGCGGCGCAGCCGCTCGTACGCGGCGGCGGGCGCGGCGGGCAGGGTGCGCAGCAGGCCGACGCCGGCGTCCAGCATCAGGTCCGCCGCGGCGGTCCCGGTGAGCAGGGAGATCTGGGCGTTCCAGCCGTCGGCGGGACCGAGCGCGCGGTAGCCGAGGACGTACCCGTGCAGGGTCTCCTCGATCTCCTGCTCGGGGACGAGCAGGCTGATCCCGCCGCGGGCCCGCTCCTGCTCCTCGCGGAGCCGGCCGACGGCGGCGAGCAGGGCGAGCTGCTCGTCGGCGCCGCCGGCGTCCACGGCCCGCTGGACGTCGTCGTAGTCGAGCCGGCGGTGCGAGCGGACCAGCGCGCGGCGCAGGTCGGCGAGGACGACGGCGCCGTCGGTGTCCAGGTCGAGCTGCCAGAGCAGGGCCGGGCGGGTCTCGCCGGGCAGCAGGCTGGCGGCGTCCTCGCTGAGCCGGGCCGGGTGCAGCGGGACGCGGTGGTCGGGGAAGTAGAGGGTCTGGACGCGGCGGCGGGCCTCGGCGTCGATCGCGCCGCCGGGGCGGACGAAGGCGGCGACGTCGGCGATCGCGTAGTGCACCCGGTAGCCGCCGCCGGGCCGGCGGGCCAGGTGCATGGCCTGGTCGAGGTCGCGGGAGCCGGGCGGGTCGACGGTGAAGAGCGGGAGGTCGGTCGCGTCGTACTCCGGCAGCCGCGGCGACTCGGCGGCCCGCTCGGCCTCCGCGAGCACGGCCTCCGGCCACTCGGTACGGATCTCCAGGCGGGCGCGCAGCTCGGCCAGTTCGGCGTTGATCCGGGCCGAGTCGGCGGCTTTGACGCGCAGTTTTCGGCGTGGCATGCAGGCAGCGTAGGGCGAATCGGGTGATTCCGGGCGGACGTCGGCGGCAGGGCGCGCCGACGTCCGCCCGGGCCGCCGCGCCGGCCGGGCCCGCCCCCGCTCAGCGGCCGAGCAGGGCCCTGAGGTCCTTGGCGGCGAGGGCCACCGCGTCGTCGTCGCCGGGCACCAGGTCCAGGGGGCGCATGGTCATCTCGTCACTCTCCTTCGGTGCCACCGTATGCCGCGGCCGGGCGGCGGCCCAACGGGTTCTCCGTAAGCGCTCGTAGGGTGGCCTCATCGATCGGACGCGGGAGGGGGCTCGGCGGATGGACGCGGTACGGGTGACGGGGGCGGCGGTGGCCGGGGGGCTGGCGGTGACGGGGGCGCTGCACGCGCTCTGGACGGTGACGCCGTGGCCGGCGCGGTCGCCGCAGGAGTTCGCGGACACCGTGATCGGCACCGGCGGGGGCGTGCCGCCGGCGGCGGCCTGCCTGGCGGTGGCGGGGCTGCTGGGCACGGCGGCCTACCTGGTCGGCGCGGAGGCCGGGGCGCTGCCGGCGGTCGGGCCGCGCGGGGTGCGCCGGGCCGGCGTCCGGACGGTCGCGGGGGTCCTGCTGGCGCGCGGGGCGGCCGGGCCGCTGGTCTTCGGCGTGCTGAACGAACGGACGGAGCGCTTCAGGCGGCTGAACGCGCGCTACTACTCGCCGCTCTGCCTGGCGCTCGGCGCCGGGGCGGCGCTGGTCGCGGCGGCGGCCCCGCGGCCCGGGCGGTAGCGGGGTTACCCGCGGCCGGGCCGGCTTGCGTAGGGTGGCGGGGTTCGCCCGCCACAAAATGTTGAGGAGTCCGCTGTGCTGGTGCTGTTGCCGCCCTCGGAGGGCAAGGCCGCGTCCGGGGACGGCGTTCCGGTGGCGCTCGACACGCTGTCGCTGCCCGGGCTGACGGCGGCGCGGGCGCGGGTGCTGGAGGCCCTGGTCGGCCTCTGCCGGGGGGACGAGGAGGCCGCCGCCGGGGTGCTCGGCCTGAGCCCCGGGCTGCGCGGCGAGGTGGCCCGGAACGCGGGGCTGCCGACGGCCGGTGCGCGGCCCGCCGGCGAGGTGTACACCGGCGTGCTCTTCGACAACCTCGGTCTGGCCACCCTGGACGAGGCCGCGTACGACCGGGCCGCGCGCTCGCTGCTGGTCTTCTCCGGCCTCTGGGGCGCCGTCCGGATCGGGGACCGGATCCCGCCCTACCGCTGCTCGATGGGTGTGAAGCTGCCCGGCCCGGGCGCCCTCGGCCCGTACTGGCGCGCCGCGACGGCGTCCGTGCTGCCGGAGGTGGCCGACGGCCTGGTGCTGGACCTGCGCAGTTCCGCGTACGCGGCGGCCTGGAAGCCGGCCGGTGAGCTGGTGACCCGGACGGCCACCGTGCGGGTGCTCCAGGAGCGCGACGGCAAGCGCTCGGTGGTGAGCCACTTCAACAAGGCCACCAAGGGCCGGCTGGTCCGTGACCTGCTGGTGGCGGGGGCCGAGCCGAAGACGCCCGGCGAACTGGTGGACGCGCTGCTCGGACTGGGGCACCGGGTGGAGGTCGCGGCCGAGGGCACCGCCCGCAAGCCCTGGCAGCTGGACGTGGTGGTCACCGAGGTGCACTGAGCCGCGCCGAACGGCGCCGGCGGCGGGCCCCGGTGGGCCCGCCGCCGGGGCGTCAGCGCAGGTGCCCGGTGTCGTTGAGCAGCCGCACCGAGGCGTTGCCGTCCGCGTAGTACTGGACGGCGCAGAGCGAGGCGGCGGACAGCTCCATCCGGTAGAGCGAGTCCGGCGGGGCGCCGAGCGCCAGCCGCACCAGGGTCTTGATCGGGCTGACGTGCGACACCACCAGGACGGTCCGGCCGTGGTGGCGGGCCAGGATCTTGTCCCGGGCGACGCCGATCCGGTGGGTGAGCGCGGTGAAGCTCTCGCCGCCGCCGGTCGGCTTGGCCTTCGCCGAGCCGAGCCAGGCGTTGAGGTCCTCCGGGTGGCGCTCCTGCACCTCGGCGAAGGTCAGCCCCTCCCAGGCGCCGAAGTCCACCTCGCGCAGGCCGTCCTCGTAGCGGACCTCCAGGCCGAGGCGGGCGGCGACGGTCTCGGCGGTCTGCCGGGTACGGAGCATCGGCGAGCTGACCACGGCCTGGACCGAACCGCGGGAGGCCAGCGCCTCGGCCGCCCGCTCGGCCTGCCAGCGGCCCTTCTCGGAGAGCTCCGGATCGCTGCCGCCGCTGCCGGAGAAGCGCTTCTCCGGGGTGAGGTGGGTCTCGCCGTGGCGGAGCAGGACGAAGGTGGTCGGCGTGCCGAGGTCGGCGGCGGCCGCCCAGCCGGCCTTGGGCGCGGCGGTCTCCAGCGGGGGCTCGTCGGCGACGGCGGGCCGCTCGGCCCCGGCCGCCCTGGGCTCCCACTGCCGGCCGGCCTTGCCCGCGTCCATCGCCTCGTTGGCCAGCCGGTCGGCGTCCTTGTTCCGCTCGCGCGGGATCCAGGTGTACTTGACCTGGCCGCGCGGCAGCACCGCCCGGGCCTCGGCGGCGAGCGGCTGCATGTCGGGGTGCTTGATCTTCCAGCGCCCGGACATCTGCTCGACCACCAGCTTGGAGTCCATCCGGACGTCCACCGAGGCGTCCGGGTCCAGCTCCCGGGCCGCCTTCAGACCGGCGATCAGGCCCTTGTACTCGGCCACGTTGTTGGTCGCGTGGCCGATGAACTCGGCAGCCTCGGCGATGATCAGACCGGTGTCGCCGTCCCGGACCACCGCGCCGTAGCCGGCCGGCCCCGGGTTGCCCCGGGAGCCTCCGTCGGCCTCGACGACGAACCTGCGCCCCGCCATCGGCTCAGATGCCCGAATCGGCGGTGCGCACCAGGATGCGGCCGCAGTTGTCGCAGCGGACGACCGCGTCCTTGGGCTCGGCCTTGATGGCGTTCAGGTCGGAGACGGCGAACTCGACCCGGCAGCCCTCGCAGCGGCGCTGGTAGAGACGGGCCGCGCCGACGCCGCCCTGCTGCTCGCGCAGCCGGGTGTAGAGCTTCAGCAGGTCGGCCGGGACGACGGCGACGACGGCCTCGCGGTCGCGCTTGACCTTGTCGGCCTCGGCGTCGATCTCGGCGAAGGCGGCGTCCCGGCGGGCCTCGGCCTCGGTCAGCACGACGGTGGAGTGCTCCAGGCGCGCGGTCAGCTCGGTGACCCGGGTCTGGGCGGACTCCAGGCGCTCCATGATCTCCAGGACGACGTCCTCCAGGTCCCCCTGGCGCTTGGCGAGCGAGCCGATCTCGTGCTGGAGGTTCTCCAGGTCCTTCGGCGAGGTGATCGCGCCGGAGTCCAGGCGCTGCTGGTTGCGGGAGGAGCGGCTGCGGACCTGCTCGACGTCCTGCTCGGCCTTGGTCAGCTCGCGGGTGGTGTCGCCCTGCTGGGCCTGGGCGGCCACCACGAGGTCCTTGAGCGCGGTGTGGTCGGCGGTGGCCTTGTCGATCTCGGCGTGCTCGGGCAGGCTGCGACGCCGGTGGGCCAGCTGGTCGAGCTTCGAGTCGATGGCCTGGAGGTCGAGCAGGCGGATCTGGTCGGCGGGCGCGGCGTTCAAGCGGAGAGCTCCTGTGAATCGGGTCAGGCGGTGAAGGACATGGGGGCGTGCGCGGTCCACGGGTCGGTGACCCGGTGGGAGACCTTCGTCTCCACGGCCCAGCCCCGCTGCTCGGCGGCGCCGTGCAGCGCCCGCTCGGCCAGGGTGAGCCAGGGCCACTCGGTGGCCCAGTGCGCGGCGTCGACCAGTGCGACCGGCGCCGCCTCGGCGGCCTCGGACGCCGGGTGGTGGCGCAGGTCGGCGGTGACGTACGCGTCGACACCGGCCTCGCGCGCCTGCGCGAGGAAGCTGTCGCCGGCGCCGCCGCACACCGCGACCCGGCCGATCAGGCGGTCCGGGTCACCGGAGACGCGGACGCCGGCGGCGGTGGCCGGCAGGCCCCCGGCGACCTTGGCGGCGAACGCGGCGAGGGTCAGCGGCGGCTCCAGCAGGCCGATCCGCCCGCTGCCGCGCCGGCCCAGCGGGTCCGTCGGGTCCGGCACCAGCGGGCCGGTGACGCGCAGGCCGACGGCCTCGGCCAGCGCGTCCGAGACGCCCGGGTCGGCGTGGTCGGCGTTGGTGTGCGCCACGTGCAGGGCGATGCCGGCGCGGATCAGCGTGTGCACCACCCGGCCCTTGGGCGTGGTGGCCGCGACGCCGGTGGTGCCGCGCAGGTAGAGGGGATGGTGCGTGACCACGAGGTCGGCGCCCCACTCGACGGCCTCGTCGACCACCGTCTGCACGGGGTCGACGGCGAAGAGCACGCGGCGGACCTCGGCCCGAGGGTCTCCGCAGACCAGGCCGACGGCGTCCCAGGACTCCGCCCACTGCGGCGGATAGATCTCTTCGAGCGCGGTGATGACGTCGGACAGTTTCGGCACCTGTCGAGACTACCGTGCGCGCGGGGGCGCCCGGGCCGCCCGGGGCCCGGCCCGGGGGTCCGCGGCCCGGCGTCAACCTGCGGTTCCGGGCGTTCGAGCGGCCGCCGGGGCGCCGTCGGGGGGCTCGTTCGGAGCGCTCGGGGCGCCCGCGGGCTCGGTCGCGGGCCGGGACACGGGCCGTGCGGGCGCCGTGGCCGCCCGGCCACGCGGGGGCACCGCACACATCGGCCGGCTCGCACATATTCGAAACCACGCCCAGATCACCCTTACGAGTGAAGTGACCAGCTACGCGTTGAGCCCGTCCGGAAACCGAAAGTAACTTCACTTCTGCGAACGGGAGTTGCCTCGGCCAGGGAGCCGGACGGGCACCCGGCCGGGATGCGGGCCAGGTCGGACCGGCCCGCGGCGGACGCGGCAGGGCCGCGCTCCCGTACTTCCGAGAAACCGATCAGGCCGCCGGCGTGCGTCGAGCGGTGCCGGAGCAGTGGGCACCGGCGGGCGCCGGCCGAGACGAAGGGATGTGAATGCGGATGGGGGCGGGCACATCGCTGCGTACGGCCGGGGGGAACGGATCGGCGGGCCACCGGCCGGATGCGGCCGGCGGGTGGCCGGAGGTGGCGCGGGCGGCACTGGCCGGCGCCGGGGGCCGGGGAGGCGACGGGGACTGGGAGGTCACCGTCGAGGGCTTCTGGTGCACGGCCGGGCCGGCCGCGGCGGAACTGGCCGACGAGGGCTGGAAGATCCATGTCAGCGCGGCGTCGGCGGTCGGCCGCGCCGTCCTGACCGCCGTCACCGGGGTACTGGCCGGTGACCCGTGCACCTTCAAGTTCGCCGCCGGACCGGAGCAGCTGCACGAGATCAACTCGCGCAACAGCGAACGGGGTTCGGCGGGCAAGTTCATCACCGTCTATCCGGCGGACGCGGAGCAGTTCCGGCGGCTGGCCGCCGCGCTGCACCGGGCCACCGACGGCCTGCCCGGGCCGGTGGTGCTCTCCGACCGCCCCTACCGGCCGGGCAGCCGGGTGCACTACCGCTACGGCGCCTTCGCGGCCCGCGCCGAGCTGGGGAACGACGGCGGCTACCGGTCGATGCTGCGCGGGCCGGGCGGCGAGCGGGTCGAGGACGTGCGCGGAGCCTCGTACCGCTGCCCGCCGTGGGCGCGCGACCCGCTGGCCGAGGGGCCGGCGGCTCCCCCGCGGGACGGCACGGCGCCGGGGCGCGGACCCGGGGCGACCCGGCCGGCGGCGCCCCGGCGCGGCACCGGCGGGGTGCTGCTGGCCGGGCGGTACGCCGTCACCGGGGCGATCCGGCACAGCGCCAAGGGCGGCGTCTTCCTGGGCCGGGACACCGACGGCGGCGCCGAGGTGGTGGTCAAGCAGGCCCGCGCGCACATCGAGGTGGACCGGGCCGGCACCGACGCCCGGGCGGCGCTGCGGCACGAGGCCGCGCTGCTGACGCGGCTGGAGGGGCAGGGCCTGGCGCCGCGACCGGTCGAGCTGATCGAGCAGGACGACTCGCTGTTCCTGGTGCAGGAGCGCATCACCGGGCAGCCGCTCGGCAGCTGGGTGGCGGCCCGGCTGCGCCGGGACGGCAGCCCCGACGTGGACTGGGCCGAGGCCGGACCGCTGGCGCACGCCCTGCTCGACCTGGTCGAGCGGGTGCACGGGCTGGGGCTGGTCCTGCGCGACCTCTCCCCCGGCAACGTGCTGGTACGGCCGGACGGGTCGCTGCGGCTGGTCGACCTGGAGCTCGCCGCCGAGGCGGGCCGGGCGGCGGGCTCGGCCGGCACCCCCGGCTACCGGGCCCCCGAACAGGGGCCGGGGCGCCTCGCCCTGGTCCCGGGCTCCTTCGACCCGGCGGGCGCGGGCCGGTCGCGGCGGGACGCGCTCGGCGGGGACCCGCTCGGCAGGGACGCCCCGGGCGCCGGCCGCACCGTCCGGGAGGGCACCTGCGTGGCCGAGCCGGCGGTCGACCTGTACGCGCTCGGCGGGCTGTTCTTCCTGCTCGCCACCGGTCACGACCCGCTGCTGCCCGAGGACCTGCCGCGGGCCCGGCCGGTCGCCGACCGTCTCGGCCGCTGGCTGGCCCTCGCCGCCCGCTCGGGCGCCACCGCGCGGCGGCTCGCGCCGGTGGTGCTCGGGCTGCGGGCGCAGGAGCCGGAGCGGCGCTGGAGCCTCTCCCGGGTGCGGTACGCCCTGGCGGGCGCCCCGGACGACCCGGGCGCGGGGAGCACGGCCGCTGCGGGACCGGCGGGCGCGGGCGACGTGACGGGCGCGGCCGACGCGCCGGCGGACCGGGGCGCCGCAGCCTCTGCGGACGACGCGGTGGACGGCCCGGCGGACGGCCCGGCGGACGGCCGCACCGGCCCCACCGCCCTGGTCGACCGGGTGCTGCACGACGGGCTGCGCCACCTCGCCCTCACCGCCACCCCGCTGCGGCGGGACCGGCTCTGGCCCGCCGTACCCGCCGGGCAGTGGTCCGACCCGTGCAACGTGCAGCACGGCGCCGCCGGCGTCCTCGCCCTGCTCGCCCGGGCCGCCGTGGCGGACGGCCTGCCCGCGGAGGTCCGCGAGGAGTCCCGCCGGACGGCGCGGACGGCCGTCGAGTGGATCGAGCGCCGGTGCGCCGCCGAGCCGGTCGTGCTGCCGGGTCTGCACTTCGGGCGCTCGGGCGCCGCCTGGGCCCTGCTGGACGCCGCCGAGGCACTGGCCGACGACGCCCTCGCCGGACGCGCCGCCGGGCTCGCCCGCCGGATAGCCGTCGAGTGGCCGAACCCGGACGTGTGCCACGGCGCGGCCGGCGCGGGCTTCCTCCAGCTGCGCTTCGCCGCCGACCCCCGGACGGCCGCACCCGAGGCGGCCGGGGAGTTCCTCGCCCGGGCCGCCCGCTGCGGGCACGGCCTGCTGGCCGCCGCCCGGCCCACGCCGGAGGGGGTGGTCTGGCCGGTGCCGAAGGAGTTCGACTCGGCGCTCGCCGGGATCACCCACCTCGGGTTCGCCCACGGGGTCGCGGGCGTCGGCGCCTTCCTGCTGGCCGCCGCCGGGGCCACCGGCGACCGGGCTCTGCTCGACGGCGCGGCCGAGGCCGGGCGCACGCTCGCCGCCACCGTCCGCCGGGAGCACGGCGGACGGTACGGCGGACAGCACCGCGGGCCGTTCGACGGACCGAACGACGGGTGGTACGGCGAGGCGGCGGCGGCCGGGAACGGTGACCGGGCCGACATCCGCCCGACGGCCTGGTGGCCACAGGGCGCGGGCGACCCGGAGCACGTCCGGCTGGCGCACTGGTGCAGCGGATCCTCCGGCGCGGGGACGTTCCTGCTCCGGCTCTGGCAGGCCACCGGTGACGAGACCGCGCACGAACTCGCGCTCGCCGCCGGCCGGGCCGTGCTGGCCGGGCGCTGGCACTGCGGCGTCAGCGCCTGCCACGGCCTGGCCGGCAACGGCGAGTACCTGCTGGACCTGGCCGCCGCCACCGGCGAGCCGGAATTCCGCTCCGGGGCCGAGGAGTTGGCCCAGCTGATCGCCGCCAGATCGGCGCTCCGCGACGGGCTCCTGGTGCTGCCCGACGAGACCGGCACCGGCTGCGCGGCCGCGTACGGCACCGGGACGGCGGGCGCGCTGGCCTTCCTGCTGCGCCTGCGGCACGGCGGCCCCCGGCTCTGGGTGGACCCGGTGCCGCCCACCCGGGCCGGCGGACCGCCCCCCGGATCCGACGGGGTGAGCACCTCGTGAACGTGGCCGTCCGCTCCGCGACGCAGGCCCTGCGCCGCCTCAGCTTCACCTTCGCCACCGATGGCAGCCACGCCGCCTGCCTGGCCTCCGCGGCCGACGGCGGCTGGTACGCCGAGAGCTGGTCCCTGCCGGCCTCCGGTCCGGCCGCACCGACCGCCCTGACCCTGCCCGGCAACCGCGCCGAGAGCCTGCGCTGCCAGCTGGTCGCCCTGCCGGACGGTTCGGTGCTGGTCTGCCGGCACGACGGCGAGCGGCACGACCTGGTGACGCTCTCCGCCGCCGCGCCGGGCAGCGAACCGGTCACCGTGGAACGGCCGTTGGCCACCCTCAGGCGGCCCGGGATGCGGCTGCTGCCGCTCCCCGCGGCGACACCGCCCGACGGCACCCGCACCCCGGTCGCGCTGGCGCTCGGCACCGACACCCGGCCCGGCACCACCGTCTGGCTGGTGTACGCCGACGGCGGCGAGCCCCGGCAGGTCGCCGAGATCCCCGGCCTGCACGGCGGCGGCGTCTGGCTGGACCGCACCGGAGCCCTGCTGGCGCTCGACCGGGTCGACGCGGGCGTCGTGCGCACCGTCGTCCTGGACCTGCGCACCGGCACGGTCACCCCGCTGCTGGAGATCGGCGAGCGCAGCAACGACCGGCTGGTCCTGTACGACCCGGAGACCCGCTTCGCGATGGTGCGCAGCGACGCCCCCGGCACCGACCGGCTGGGCTGGGGCCTGCTCGGCGGCGGCGAGCCGCTGCGGTTCCCCGAATGCCTCTACGTGGCGGGCATGTTCCTGCGGCCGGTGGCACTGCGCACCACCCCGGACGGGGCCCGGGTGGTCGTCCAGATCGACCACGGCGCCGGCTCCGCGCTGGCCGTGTGGCGGCCCGCCGCCGGGCGGCTGGACCCGCTGCCGGTGCCGCCCGGGCGGCTCGGCGCGGTCGGGCACTGGTCGGACGCGGGGCTGCGCATGCCGTACTCCTCGCCCGAACACCCGGCCGCCCTGGCCACCCTGGACGTGGACACGCTGCTGGCGCACGGTCCGATCGCGGCGGCGCCCGGACCGGTGCCGCTGCCCCTGCAGTTGGCGCCACTCGGCTCCGGTCTGCCCGGCCCCTGGCGGGACGCCGCCCTGCCGTGGCAGCCCGGCGGATCGCGGGCCTCCCGCGGCTCACCCGCCGGCTGGCAGCTGGACGGCAGCACCCCGCCGGGCGACGGCGGGCGCTGGCACTCCGCGCAGAGCATCGAACTGGCCGGACCGGCCGGTCCGCTGGAGGCCGTGGTCTACGGCGGGGACGCCTGGCTGAGCAGCCCGCACCTGGTCCTCGCCCTGCACGGCGGCCCGGCCGACGCCTGGCGGCTGGAGTTCGACCCCGCCCTGCAGCGGATGGCGGCCGGCGGCCTGGCCGTGATCGCGCCGAACCAGCGCGGCTCCACCGGCTACGGGGTGGCGCACGCGCTGGCCATCCGAGGCGCCTGGGGCGGGCCGGACCTCGACGACGTCCTGTACCTGCTGGACGGCATCGCGGGCCAGCGCGCCGCCCTCGGCCTGGAGCCACCGGCCCTGTTCGGCGTCAGCTACGGCGCGTTCCTCGCCCTGCTGGCGGCCGCGCACGCGCCCGCCGAGCAGGTCGCGCGCTGCGCGGTGGTCGCACCGTTCCTGTCCGGCGCCCGACTGCTGGCCGAAGCGGCCACCCCGGTCAGGGCGTTGACCACCCGGCTGGGCGGCGGCGAGTCGATCGCCGACGCCCGCGGCCCGCGCGACGTCCTCCAGCTCGCGCACCGGCTCCGCGCACCCCTGCTGATGGTGCACGGCGACCGGGACGAGGTCGTCCCGGTGAGCCAGTCCCGCGCGCTGCGCCACGAGTTGCTGCGGATCGGACGTACCGAGGGCGCCGACTTCCGGTACGTCGAGGCGGCCGGGGCCGGACACGAGGTGCTGGCCGAGGAGGGCGCGGCCGTGCTGCACGAGCTGCTGGCCGGCTTCCTGCGCACCGGTCGGCCGGGCTAGCCGCCGGATCTCACAGACTCCCGGGCCGATGGCCCGGGGCGGTACCCGGGACGGCGGATGGAGGCCGTTCCGGGAACACACCGAGCGCCCGCGCCGCTCCCCGGGTGCCCCTCGTGATCTCGATAGGATCCCGCCCGTTCCGGCCGTTAGGGTGGCCGGGGCGCGGGCCGTGATCACCGGCCCTGGCGCGGTCCAGGCGCCCGGTCACGCGCCCGACCGCGTCCGCGGTGCCAGCCGGCGCCGAACCACCCGCCCCTCGCACGGAAGACGATTTTGATGTCCGACACCCTCACCGACACCACCGGACCCGCGATCACCGGGACCGACGCCGACGGGACCACGGCCGAGGACAGCGCGTCGCACGGTCGCCACCGGGGCCCCTCCGCCCCCGACGACAGGCCCGAGGCCGATCCGCACGGCCGGCACCGCCTCGGCCTGGGCACCGCGCGGGGCTGACGCAGCCCGCCGTCCTTCGTGACAGGGCCCGCCGCGTGCGCCGGCGGGCCCTGTCGCGTCACGGCGGCCTCCCGGGCGGCCCCGGCTCCACCGCCGACGCCCGCGCCGCTCAGTCCAGCGTGACGACCGTGCGCAGCGCCTCGCCGCCCCGCATCTGCGCGACGGCCTCGTTGACGTCCGCCAGCGGGACCCGGTGCGTGACCATGCCCGCGAGGTCGATCCGCCCGGCCCGCCACAGCTCCACCACCAGCGCCATGGTGCGCGGCACGGAGGCACCGCCGTACAGCGAGGGCAGCAGCCGCTTCTCGTTGAAGAAGAGCTCGCCCATGGTGAACTGCGCGCGGTCGTCCTGCGCGCCGGCGCCGATCACCACGACCGCGCCCCCGCGCCGCGCCGCGTCGTACCCGGCCCGGACGGTGGCCGAGCGGCCGACCGCCTCGAAGACGTAGTCGAACCCGCCGCCCGGCAGGGCCTTCGCGGCGGCCTTCAGCTCGTCGGGTGCCAGCGCCTCCGTGGCGCCGAAGGCCAGTGCCCGCTCCCGGCGCGAGGCGACCGGGTCCACCACGGCGATCCGGCCGGCGCCGCAGACCCGGGCGCCCTGCACGGTGGCGATCCCGACGCCGCCCGCGCCGATCACCGCGACGGAGGCCCCGGGCTCGACCCGGGCGGTGTGCACGGCGGCGCCGATGCCGGTGGTCACCCCGCAGCCGATCAGCGCGGCCAGCTCGTAGGGCAGGTCGGCGGGGACGGTGATGACGGCGTCGCGGTCGACCACCACCTCCTCGGCGAACGCGCCGGTGCCGTAGAAGCCGGAGGCCTCCACCGGCGCCCCCGAGACGCCGTCGCCGCCGAACCGGAAGCCCGGCGCGCCGAGCCGGCGCAGGCTCGCGACGCAGAGGTGGCCCCGCCCGCGCTCGCAGTGGGCGCAGCGGCCGCAGGGCGCCATCCAGCAGAGCACCACGCGGTCGCCGACCCGGACGTCGGCCACGCCCTCGCCGACCTCCACCACGTCGCCGGCGCCCTCGTGGCCGGGAACGAACGGCGCGGGCTGCGGCAGGACGCCGCTCATCGCCGACAGGTCCGAGTGGCAGAGGCTGGCGGCCCGCAGGCGGACCCTCACCTTGCCGGGGCCGAAGCCGGTCGCGACCACGTCGTCGCGGACGTCGAGCGTGTCCTGGCCGGTCTTGTGCAGGATGGCTGCGCGCATGGAGCTTGCTCCCGGTTCGCCTCGGTCGGTGGTCGGGGCCGATTCTGGCACGACGCACCCGGGCGGAGTAGAACACGTTCCATTCGCCCCTGGACTGCCGGCCCGTGACACGGTTGGCCTCCGGCGCCGCACCCCTGGCATGATCACCCGCCGTGTCCACACCCGTCAGACCCACGCCCACCGGGGCCGCGCCCGCCGCCACCGGCGCCGCACCGCAGGACTGCCCGCGCTGCGCCGCCCCCGTCGACGCCGACCCCCGGTTCGCCGTCTGGTGCCCGCAGTGCGAATGGAACCTGTCCCCCGAGCCGGCGGACGCGCCCGCCGCCACCCGCCGGGCCGTCGCGGCCGCCCGGCACGCGGCGGCCGCGACGGCCCGGACCGACCGGCTCTACGAGGACATCGCGGCCGGTCGGCCGGCCGCCGTCGGGCAGCGGGCCTGGCTGGCCGCCTCGGTCATCGCCGGCGTGGTCCACCTGACCACCGCGGCCCTGTGCGGCTGGGGCCTGTGGCTGCTCGTCACCGGCAACACCCCGCTCCGCTGTCTGGGCGCGGCAGTCCTCGCCCTGGCGGTCCTGCTCCGGCCCCGGCTCGGCCGGACCCCGCGCGGCGAAGGCGTACTGGACCGTGCCGAGGCGCCCGCCCTCTAAGGCCTGGCGGACCGCGTCGCCGCCGAGGTGGGCGCCGGGCCGGTCGGCGTGATCCGGGTCGACGGCGCGTTCAACGCGAGCATGGGGGCGGTCGGGCTGCGCCGACGGTCGGTGCTCACCCTGGGTCTGCCGCTCTGGGAGGTGCTCGGCGAGCAGGAGCGGATCGCCCTGCTGGGGCACGAGTTCGGCCACCGGGTCAACGGCGACCACCGGCAGGGCCTCTGGCTCGGTTCGGCGATCGACGCGCTCGCCCACTGGTACGACCTCACCCGTCCGCGCGGCCACTACCGGGACGCGGTGGGGCTGCAGTTGCTGTTCCAGCTCACCGACCTGCTCCTCGTCGTCCTGCTCGGCGGCGTCGCCCGGCTGCTGCTGGCGCTGCTCCGGCTGCTCGACCGGCTGACCTCGCGCGCCGGGCAGCAGGCCGAGTACCACGCGGACACGCTGGCCGCCCGCACCGCGTCCACCGGGGCGGCCCGGCGCCTGCTGCGGACCCTGCTGCTCGGCCAGGCGGTGGAGACGGCGGCGGCCCGGGCACGCGCGGAGCTGCAGAGCCGGCCCCGTGCGTCGCGCCGCGGTCCGCAGCACGCCCCGGCGGCGCCGTCCACGCGGACGGCGGCCGCCCCCGAGGCGTTCTGGGAGCGGCTGCGCGACCAGGCCGCCGACGTCCCTGCGCTGGAGCACGAGCGCCTGCTGCGCCGCTCCGCCCTGGAGCGGGGCGCGGTGGACCCCACCCACCCGCCGACCCACCTGCGGCTCGCCCTCCTCGACCGGGGCCCCGAGCTGCCGGCCGCCGTCACGACGACGCCCGCCGAGACCGCCGCCATCGCCGCCGAGCTGGCGCCGCACCGCGTCCGCATCGCGCGCACCCTGCTGGCCGGCTGAGGATCCGCCCGGGACGGGCGCCGCGGCCTACCGTCCAGTAGGGTCCGACGGCGAGCACGAGCACCGAATCACCCGGCAAGGGAGCTGCACCATGTCCGACCTCCTGGAGAACCCGCGCCCCGCACCCGAGGTGCTGGCGGCCTTCGAGGGCGCGACCGGGTTCATGCCGGTGGACGAGGGCCTCGCCCTGTACGCGGCGGCGCTGACGGCGGCCCGGCGGACCGGGCTGCCGGTGCTGGAGATCGGCACCTACTGCGGGCGGTCGGCGATCCTGCTGGCCGCCGCCGCCCGGGAGGCGGGCACGGTGGCACTGACCGTCGACCACCACCGGGGCTCCGAGGAGCAGCAGCCCGGCTGGGAGTACCACGACCCGACGCTGGTGGACCAGGAGGTGGGCCGGATGGACACGCTCCCCCGGTTCCGCCGCACCCTGCACGCGGCCGGGCTGGAGGACCACGTGGTCGCCCTGGTCGGCCGGTCGCCGCAGATCGCGGCGCTCTGGGGCGGTCGGCTCGGCCTGGTCTTCATCGACGGCGGCCACACCGACGAGCACGCCACCGGCGACTACGAGGGCTGGGCCCGCCACCTGGCCCCCGAGGGCCTGCTGGTGGTGCACGACGTCTTCCCCGACCCGGCGGACGGCGGCCAGGCGCCGTACCGGGTCTACCTGCGGGCGCTCGCCGAGGGCTTCGAGGAGGTCTCGGTGACCGGCTCGCTGCGGGTCCTGCGCCGCTCCCGCGGCTGAGCGACCGGGCCGCGGAGCCCCGCCCGGCCCGGCCCTTCGAGCGCCGCCGTCGAACGCCGCGCTCGAACACCGGGCCGGCCCGACGAGATCGTCGGACCGGCCCCCAGCCGATCACGGATGCTCTAACGTCGTGCCGGGGCTGTCGGGCGGGGGTTCGAACGGTACGGTGTCCGCGCGGCGCACGCGCGCCGACGACAGCGGCACAGCACCAGGCAGAGCGACCGGGCGGACGGTGGGGGCCAGCAATGACGGACCAGCAGAACACCGCTCCGGCGGTCTGGGATCCGACCGCGCGCGGCGGCGCCGGCGGCTGGGTGCGCGGACCGCAGCAGCCCGCCCCCGGCGCGGCCCAGCCCCCGGCCGCTCCGCCCGCCGCCGCCCGGCCGGTTCCTCCCGCGCCCGGCCGCCCCGGCGAGGCGCCGCAGCCGCCCGGCCCGTCGCCCTTCCCGCCGCAGCCGCCCACGGCGGGCGGCGTCGGCGACCAGGGCCCGCCGCTGGCCGCCCGCCCGTACCTGGCCGGTGGCCAGGGCCACCCCGCCCCGCCCACCGGAGCGCAGCCGCCCGCGTCCGGCTTCCCGGGCCACGCGGCCCCCCAGGGCCCCGCCGGCGGCGGCTACGGCTACCCGCCGCCGCCCCCGGCCCAGCCGCAGGCCCAGCCCCCGTACGACGCCGGCCCGTACCCCCAGCAGTACCCCGGGTACCCGGCCCAGCAGTATCCGCCGTACCAGCAGCCGGACTACGCCACGGACTACGAGGACCTCGACGCCGAGGACCGCCCGGCCAACCGGCGCGCCCCGCTGCTGATCGCCTTCGCGCTGCTGTTCGTCCTGGCCCTCGGCGGCGGCATCCTGTGGGCCGCGAAGGGCAAGGACGACCCGGCCGACCGGAGCGCCGCCCCGGCTCCCTCCGCGAGCGCCGGCCAGAGCACGGCCGGGAACCCGCCGCCCGCGCCGGGCCCCGACGGATCGTCCGGCGCGCCGAGCCCCGCCGCCAGCGACACCGCGTCCGCCTCCGCGAGCCCGACCGCCGGCGCCGCCGGGCCGGGCGCGCCGGAGCAGGCCAAGGCCCTGGACGAGCTGCTGACCCAGGGCGAGAGCGCGAAGGCGCCGATCGGCAGCGCGGTCGCCAAGGTGAGCAGCTGCCCCGCCAAGGCCGACATCGACAGTGCCGCGCAGGTCTTCGACAGCGGCGCCAAGCAGCGCGACCAGCTGCTCGCCAAGCTCGCCACGCTGACCGTCACCGACCTGCCCGGCGGCGCGGACGCGGTGCAGTCGCTGAAGTCCGCCTGGCAGCTGTCCGCCGACATCGACCGGGCGTACGCCAGCTGGGCCCGTGCCGTCTCCGCCCAGGGCTGCTCGGGCTCGGCCCCGAACACCGCCGACAAGAAGCACGCGGACGAGCTCAACCCGCAGGCCACCCAGGCGAAGCGGGACTTCGTGACGAAGTGGAAGGCGATCGCCGACCCGTACGGCCTGACCGCGCGCACCCAGGACAGGATCTGAACCACCCGTGACCCGCACCACCGCCGCTCCGCACGACGAACCGCCGCGCCGCTCCCGGCTGCTGCGCACCACGACCGTGGCCGCCGTCCTGGTGCCGCTCTGCCTGGCCGGCTGGCTGGGCTGGCAGGCCGTCGCCGACCGCGGCCGGGACGACACCGGGGCCGCCCACGCCGCCGGGGCCGCCGCCCCGCCGTCGGGGCCGTTCTCCGCGGCGCCGTTCTCCGCACCGGCGGACACCGCCCCGCCGGGGGCCCCCACCGCGTCGGCCGACCCGCCGACGGTCGCCCAGGCCACTCCGACAGCCGACCCGACGACCGCTCCGACGGCCTCGGAGAGCGCCGGGTCCGCCACCGCGCTGGCCGGGCGGACCGTCCTGCTCGATCCCGGTCACAACCCCGGCAACGCCGCGCACACCACCGAGATCAACCGTCAGGTCGACATCGGCAACGCCCGCAAGGAGTGCGACACCACCGGCACCTCCACCAACGCCGGGTACAGCGAGGCCGAGTACACCCTGGACGTCTCCCGCCGGGCCCGCGCGATCCTCACCGCCCGGGGCGCGACGGTCGTCCTGGTGCAGGACGGCGACCAGTCCTGGGGCCCGTGCATCGACGCGCGCGCGAAGGCGGGCGCCACCGCGCACGCCGACGCGGCGGTCTCGGTGCACGGGGACGGCGGCCCGCCCGGCGGCAGCGGGTTCCACGTGATCATGCCCGCCAAGGTGGTCGCGGGCACGGCGGACAACTCCGCGATCGTCGCGCCCTCGCACCGGCTCGGCCTGCTGCTGCGCGACAGCTTCCACGCGGCGACGGGCGAACCGTACGCCGACTACATCGCGAGCCAGGGTCTGGACACCCGCTCCGACCTCGGCGGGCTGAACCTCTCGACCGTGCCCAAGGTGTTCATCGAGTGCGGTAACATGCGCAATTCGACCGACGCCAGAAGGATGACGGACCCTCAGTGGCGCCAGCAGGCCGCCCAGGGGATCGCCGACGCACTGACGGCCTTTCTGACCACGCGGTAGTCGGCCCGGGCGGCCCGGCCCGCGCCGCCGGAAGGTGGACAGCAAGGGACCGGGCGCGCGCAGTTTGCAACGACTTCGCCCCATTCCCGAGCCCGCTGTGCACCCGCGAGGCGGTTGGCCCTAGGCTTCTGGTCCGTTCAGACTTTTCCGGACCGGTCAGCCGACCGCGAGATAACCGCCGTCCACGACACACCAACGAGGGGAACGTTAGTGAATCTGCGCGCTCTCACCAGGGGAGACGCCGCCGTCGCAGGTGCGGCCGTCCTGCTCTTCATCGCCTCCTTCCTGCCGTACTGGACCGTGGACTGCAGTGGCAGGTACTGCGGCGACACGTCGCAGAACGCCTGGGACAGCGTCCTGTTCCCCGTGCTGCCCTCGGTCTTCCTGCTCGGCATCCTCTCCGCCGTGCTGATCCTGGTGCAGCGCTTCCAGGGCGCCGCCGCCGCCACCCGCCAGGTGCTCGGCCTGCGGCTGGACCAGTGGGGCATCGCGTTCGCCGTCGCCGCGCTCTGGACCTCGATCTGGGCCCTGGGCGGTGGCCCGAAGGGTCTGGACCACGGTTTCGGCGCCTGGCTGGCCGTCATCTCGCTCCTGGTCCTCGCCGGTGCCGCCGCGGCCGGTCCGCTGGTGCCCGCGCTGAAGGCCCCGCTGGTCACCGACAAGCCGGCCGTCCCGCAGGGCTACCCCGGCGGCTACCCGGCCCCGCAGCCGGGCCAGCCCGGCCAGTACGGCTACCCGGCCCCGGGCCAGGACCCGCAGCAGGTGCAGTCGCCCGCGTTCGGCGGCCAGCCCGGCGGCTACGGCTACCCGGCCCCGCAGGCCGGCCAGCCGCAGGACGCCGCCCAGCAGCAGGCCGCGCAGCACGCCGCCGCCCAGCAGGCCGCGCACCAGGCCCCGGCGCCCACCCAGGCGCAGCCGGCCCAGGCCCAGCAGGCTCCGGCGCCCGACTTCGCGCCGTTCTGGTTCGCCGTCCCGGCGCCGCGCCAGCTGTCCCCGAAGGACAACCCGGCCGGCGCCCCGGTCGGTGAACTCGTCCCGGGCACCTGGTACCTGGCGGTCGAGCAGCGCGGTGCCGCGCTGGTCGCCCAGCTCCAGGACGGCTCCCAGGGCTTGCTGGCCGACACCACCGGCATCCAGCGCGGCTGACGCACCGCCACGCACGACGAAGGGGCGGGACCGGATCAACTCCGGTCCCGCCCCTTCGCCGTGCCTGTTCGTCGTGCGTGTTCGACGCGCGTGTTCGTCGTGCGTGCGCCGCGGCGTGCGGGCGGGTCAGCGGCGGTCGTTCAGCAGCAGTCCTGGACCACCAGCCCGGTGGGCAGCTGGTCACCGCCGAAGACCGTCACCGTGGCCGGGTCGCCGCCGAGCGCCGCGACGGCCAGCAGCAGCGCCCCCGCCGTCCAGGTGGTGCGCTCCTCGGGCCAGATGGCGTCGTCCTCGAAGACGTAGCCGGTCCAGTACGAGCCGTCGCTGTGCCGCAGGTGCTTCTGGATCCAGCGCAGGATCTCGACCGCGCGGTCGGACTCGCCGACCGCCCAGAGCGCCATGGCCAGTTCCGCGCTCTCCCCGCCGGTCACCCAGGGGCGGTCGCTGACGCAGCGCACCCCGAGGCCGGGGACGACGAAGCGGTCCCAGTCCCGTTCGATCCGCTCCAGCGCGGCCCGGCCGCGCAGCGCGGTGCCGAGCACGGGGTAGTACCAGTCCATCGAGAAGCGGTCCTTGTCCAGGAACCGCTCGGGGTGGTGCGCGATGGCGTGCCGCAGCCGGCCGGCCGCCAGCTCCCAGTCGGGCTGCGGCTCCTCCAGGTAGTCGGCGACGGCCAGACCGCAGCGCAGGGCGTGCAGGATGCTGGAGGAGCCGGTCAGCAGCGCCTCGTCGGGCGCCTCGCCGTGCTCGTCCACCCGCCAGGAGATCGGACCGCCCGGCAGCCGAAGGCCGACGATGAAGTCGAGCGCGCGACGCACGACCGGCCAGATCCAGTCCAGGAACGCGTCGTCCCCGGTGCTCAGGTGGTGGTGCCAGACGCCGACCGCCACGTAGGCGCAGAAGTTGGTCTCCTTGGCCGCGTCCGAGACCGTGCCGTCCGGGACGTCCTGCCCGTACGCGTAGGCGGCGTACCAGGAGCCGTCGGGGTTCTGGTGGGCCGCCAGCCAGCGGTAGGCGGCCTCGGCGGCGGCGTGCTCGCCGGCGGTGTCCAGGGCCATCGCGGCCTCGGTGTGGTCCCACGGGTCCAGGTGGTGGCCGGTGAACCACGGTATCGCGCCGTCGTCCTGCTGCTCGGCGAGGATGCTGCGGACGGTCCGGGCGGCCTGCTCGGCATCGAGCACCCCGTCCAGCAGCAGCGCCTCGGGGACGGCGGCGGTCACTCGCCCGCCCGCCCGGCGTCGGCGCGGTCCGCCGCCTCGTCGGCGCGGCCGGAGGCGGGCTCGACGAGGTCCGCCACGGGCTCGGCGCGGTTCGGCTTGGAGGCGTAGGCGACGAAGCTCTTGCCGATCACCGGGTTGAGGGCCTTCTCGGCGGCCTTGGTGAGCTTGCTGATCACCGGGGTGCCGACGATGTCCCAGACCAGCAGCTGGTGGTAGGCCTTGACGGGCAGCGCCTTGTCGTTGTCCACCCCCACCGCGCACTTGATCCACCAGTAGGGCGAGTGCAGCGCGTGCGCGTGGTGGGTGCCGTACGGCTCCAGACCGGCGTCCTTGAGCTTGTCGAGCAGCTCGTCGCCCCGGTAGATCCGGATGTGGCCCCCCTCCACCTCGTGGTACTCGTCGGAGAGCGCCCAGCAGATCTTCTCGGGCAGCCAGCGCGGCACGGTGACGGCCAGCAGCCCACCGGGCTTGAGCACCCGGAACATCTCGTTGAGCACGCCCTTGTCGTCGGGGATGTGCTCCATCACCTCAGAGATGATGATCTTGTCGAAGTACTCGTCCTCGAACGGCAGGGCCAGCGCGTTGCCCTCCATCGCGACCGCCGACGCGCCCTCCGGAGCCTCGCCGGCCTCCGCCATGGCGGCGAACCACTTCTTGACCTCGGCGATCTCCTCGGCGCTCTGGTCGAGGGCGGTCACCCGGGCCCCGCGCCGGTAGCACTCGAACGCGTGCCGCCCCCCGCCGCAGCCCAGGTCGAGCACCCGGTCGCCGGGGGCGAGCGGGAAGCGCGAGAAATCAACGGTCAGCACTGCGGGCTCCCATTCCTCTGGTACCAAACGTTTGTGACGCCCGGCCGGTCCCGGCCGGGCCGGCCGAGTCCGGCGGAGCGCCGGATCCGCCCGGGGCGGGTCCGACGCGGACGGGTCCGGCGACCCGTCAGGCCACGTACCGCCAACCCGGACCGGACCGGGCCCGCCGCCCGGCACCGGTGGCGATCGCCGCCCGGTAGCTGTCGGCGGTCAGCGCGGCGGCCCGCTCCCAGGTGAACCGGGCGAGCACCCGCTCGCGCCCGGCCTCACCGAGCGTGCGACGCAGCGCCGGATCGTCCAGCAGCCGGCCGAGCGCCGCCGCCAGCGCGCCCGCGTCGCCCGGCGGCACCGCGAGACAGGTCTCGCCGTCCGGCCCGGCCACCTCGGGGATCGCCCCGCCGGTGGTGGCGACCAGCGGCGTACCGGTGGCCATCGCCTCGGCGGCGGGCAGCGAGAAACCCTCGTACAGCGACGGCACGCAGGCCACCTCGGCCGAGCGGTACAGGTCGACCAGCTCCCCGTCGGTCAGGCCGTGCCGGAACTCGATGAACCGCTCCAGCCCGAAGCGGCGCACCGCCTCGGCGACCGGCCCCCGCTCCTTCTGCGGCTTGCCGACCACGACCAGGTGCGCGTCCCGCTCGGTGCGGACCTTGGCCAGCGCCTCGACCAGGTGGACCAGGCCCTTGAGCGGGACGTCGGCGCTGGAGGTGGTGACGATCCGGCCGGGCACCCGGGCGACCCGCTCGGACGGCGACCAGAGCCGGGTGTCGGCGCCGATCGGCACCACCGAGACGGCGCCCGGCGAGGCGCCCAGGTGCTCGGCGATCTCGCGCTTCGAGGTGCCGGAGACGGTGATGATGCTGTCCAGCCGGGCGGCCACCCGGCGCTGCATCCGGGTGAACGCGTACCAGCGGCGCAGCGACAGCCGGCGGGCCAGGCTCGGCGCCGCGTCCAGCTCCAGCTGCCGGTCCACGGTGATCGGGTGATGGATCGTGGTGACCAGTGGGAAGCCGTGCCGCGCGAGGCCGAGCAGCCCATACCCGAGGGTCTGGTTGTCGTGCACCACGTCGTAGCGGCCCTTGTGCAGCGCGAGGTACTGACGGGCGCGCAGCGAGAAGGTCAGCGGCTCGGGAAAGCCGCCGGTGCGCATGGTGGCGAACTCCAGCAGGTCCACCGGGCCCCGGTACTCGGCGAGCCCCGGGGTGCGGAACGGGTCGTCGGCGCGGTAGAGGTCCAGGCTGGGCAGCTCGACCAGGCGGACCGAGCCGGGGCCCTCGACCTCGTCCAGGACGGGGTAGGGCTGGGAGCCGATCACGTCCACGTGGTGGCCGAGGCGCGCCAGCTCGCGGGAGAGGTGCCGTACGTAGACGCCCTGGCCGCCGCAGAACGGGTCGCCGCGGTACGACAGCAGGGCAATCCGCAGCGGCTGCGCGGTCATCGTCGGCTCCCGTCCTTGCTGAAGTCTGTGCTGCCGGTCGCTAAAGTAGATCAGGTTTCAGTGCGGTGTGGAGTTCGCCCGTGACCATGTGAACAATGAGAGACCTCGAAGATACCGGCCCGTAGCTTCTCCTCAGATGCCAGGGCTGGTGATTCACGCCACGCCGGAGCACTGCCGGAGCGTCCGCCGGACCGGCCGGAGCACCCCCCGTCACTCTCGCGCCCCGGGAGCACCCTTGCCACCGCCCGTCACCTCCGTGCCCGCCGCCGCCCCCGGCCCCGCCGGGCCCGCCGGGCAGTCCGCCGACCCGCCGCTGACCGCCCGCCAGGCCGAACGGCGGCGGCGGATCCTGCGGGCCGCGACCGGGCTGGCCGCCCGCGGCGGGTACGAGGCGGTGCAGATGCGGGAGGTCGCGGAGGGCGCGCAGGTGGCGCTCGGCACCCTGTACCGGTACTTCCCGTCCAAGGTCCATCTGCTGGTCGCGGTCATGCTGGAGCAGTTGCAGGGCCTCCAGGAGCAGGTCCGACGGCACCCGCCGGCCGAGCAGGACGCGGCCTCGCGGGTCGCCGAGACGCTCACCCGGGCGTTCCACGCGCTCCAGCGCGAACCCCTGCTGGCCGAGGCGATGGTGCGGGCGCTGTCGTTCGCCGACCGCTCGGTGAGCGCCGAGGTGGACCAGGTGAGCTCGGCCACCGGGCAGCTGATCCTGGACGCGATCGGCCAGTCCGGGCCGCCGACCGAGAGCCAGCGTGCGGCCGTCCGGGTGATCGAGCACACCTGGCACTCGGCCCTGGTCTCCTGGCTCTCCGGGCGGGCCTCGATCGCCGAGGTCCGCGCCGATCTGCACACCGCCGCGCGGCTGCTCACGCTGCCCTGAGCACGCGCCCGCGGGCGGGGCAGCGAAGGGGCGGGGAAGTGGAACCTGTTCTCGGGGCGCGGGCGGGATCGGTCGGGGTGTGTCGGGGTGGGTCGGGGTTGGTGGTTCCGGGGCTCGGGTGGGTTCGGGGCTGGGGTGGCTCCGGGATCCGGGCGCGGTCGGCGCCCCGACTCCTCCGCGCGGCGACCGGAGGCACGGCGGTCACGGTCGCGGCGGCTAAAGTCGACGGGCACGACAACTCCATCCCGCTTCTCCTCCGGGGAAAGCCGGTGCGAATCCGGCACTGACCCGCAACCGTGAGCCCGGCGCTGGACGGCCGGGGCAGTCGGAGTGCCCGGAGAGAGGCGAGCGGCCATGCCGGGCACCCCCGTGCCCGGCACCGTCGAGGTCTACGGAACGGCCCACCCGGGCCACCCCACCGCTCATCGAAAGGCTCAACCCCACCATGCTCACCGCCGCCCGCCTGGGCGCCGCCGCCCTGTCCGCCGCCCTGCTGGCCGGCGCCGCCGCCGCACCGGCCCTCGCCGACAGCCCCTCGGCCGGCGCCACCGCGCCCGTCCCCGAGGGCCTCTACGGCAAGGGCGACCCGACGTACGACGGCGTGTGGCGCCAGTCCCTCGCCCTCACCGCGCTGGCGGGCGCCAAGGTGACCCCGGCCGACTCCGCCGTCTCCTGGCTCACCGGCCAGCAGTGCGCGGACGGCGGCTGGCCGTCCTACCGCGCGGACGCCTCCGCCGCGTGCGACCCCAAGACCGAGGACAGCAACGCCACCGCCGTCGCCGTCCAGGCCCTGGTCGCGCTCGGCGGCCACCAGGACTCCGTCGACAAGGGCGTCCAGTGGTTCAAGGCCAACCAGAACGCGGACGGCAGCTGGCCCTACAACCCCGGCAGCCCCGGTGACGCCAACTCCACCGGCCTGGCCGTGAACGCCCTGCTCGCCGCCAAGCTGGACCCGGCGGCCGTCGCCAAGGCGGGCCGGAGCGCCTACGACGGGCTGGCGCTCTTCCAGCTCGGCTGCGCCGCCCCCGCCGACCAGCACGGGGCCTTCGCCTACCAGCCCGACCCGGCCGGCGCGCTCGCCCCGAACGCCCTGGCCAGTGCCCAGGCCACGCTCGCCGCGGCGGGCGGGAAGCTGCCGGTCACCAACACCAACCGGACGGACGCCGCGCCCAAGGCCCTGTCCTGCGCGAACGGCTCCACGGAACCGCTCGTGGCGCGCGCGGACTCCGCCGAGGCGGCCGGGGCCTACCTCACCGCCCAGCTCGCGGCCGGTGACCAGCACCTGACGCTGACCCTTCCCGGGGCCGCCCCGACCCCCGACTACACCGCCACCGCCTGGGCCGCGCTCGGCCTGATCCAGAGCGGGCACCCGCAGCAGGCGACCGGCGCGGTGGACTGGCTGGCCAAGGAGGGCGGCACCTGGACCAAGGGCGGCAGCGACGCCTCGGCCACCGCCACCCTGCTGCTGGTCGCCCAGGCCGCCCAGCGGGACCCCGCCGCGTTCGGCGGCGACCTGGTCGCGCAGCTGACGGCGCTGGGCCCGGCGCCCAAGGCAACCGGCGCGGCCTCCGCCCCCGCCTCCTCGGCGCCGGCCGAGAAGAAGAAGGACGGCGGCTTCGGCCAGTGGTGGGTGATCGGCGTCGGCCTGCTGATCGGCATCGGCGGCGGGCTGCTGCTGAGCCTGCAGCGCAAGCGGGGCCAGAAGCTGTGACCACCCCCGGCACCCCCCGAGCCACCGCCCATGCCGCCGATGCCGACGATGCCGGTGTCGGTCGTGCCGGTGTCGGTCGTGCCGGTGCGGGTCGCATTGGTGCTGGTCGCGCCGGTGCTGTTCGTGCCGGGCGGGCCTGTGCCGACCCCCAGCGGCGTCGGCGGGTGGTGGCCGCGGTCGTCCGGTTCCTCGCCGGACTGATCGCCGGGGTGCTGATCCTGCTGGTCATCGGCGCGGCGCCCGCGCAGGCCGCCGGGTACCGGTACTGGTCGTTCTGGAAGTGGTCCGACGGCGGCTGGGGCTACCAGCAGCAGGGCCCGGCCGTGTACGTGCCGCAGGACGGGGGCGTGGACGGGTGGCGCTTCGCCGTCAGCCCCGACGGCGGCCGGCAGGCCGGCCGGCCCGGTGCCGCCGGGGACTTCGCCACCACCTGCGGCGGTACCGCCGAACAGCCGGGGCGCAAACGCGTCGCCGTGGTCCTGGACTTCGGCACCGCCGCCGACTCCCCCGGCGAGACCCCGCCCGGACTCCGCACGGCCTGTGCGGTCGTGCCCACCGGTGCCAACTCGGCCGAGGTCCTGGCGGCCGTCGCCCCACCACTGCGGTACGACACCAACGGCCTGCTCTGTGCCATCGCCGGCTATCCGAAGGCCGGCTGCGGCGACCAGCTCGGCGCGGCGAACAAACCGGCCGCGAACGGTGCGGGGGGCGGTT
The DNA here is from genome assembly GCF_055561235.1 of Kitasatospora sp. NPDC022856. Classification (NCBI taxonomy): domain Bacteria; kingdom Bacillati; phylum Actinomycetota; class Actinomycetes; order Kitasatosporales; family Streptomycetaceae; genus Kitasatospora; species Kitasatospora sp. NPDC022856. Next base: position 356,088 of record NZ_JBVHHE010000001.1, read on the forward strand.
CCGGGGGCGGCTCGGCCGACGGTGACCACGGCAGCGGCCCCGACATCGGCCTGATCGCCGGGGCCGTCCTGGTCGCCGCCCTGGCCGCCGGTGCGGTCTGGCAGGCCCGCCGTCGCCGCTGAGTCGGGTCGAATATGTAGACCGGTCCACCTATGTAGACCGGTCTGCATAGAAGGGGTACCGGGCCGGGCGCGCACCACGCGCCCGGCCCGTCAGCCCAACCCGGCCCCCGGGTTGGGTCCGGGCCTAGCGGGCCCCCAGCCCCACCCCGAGCCGGACCGGGACCTTTATACCGACCGGTCTACATAGAGAACAGCCCATCTCTGTAGACCGGTCTACATATACCGACCGGTCTACAGAAACCCCGGGCCCCAAGCGAAAGCAGGACCCCGCCCGCAGAGACGTGGACAAGGCCGCAGGAAGCCCGCGGAGTAGGAAGTCGGCCCAGCCGACTTCCTACTCCGCCCCCACCCCCGCACCTGCACCCACACCTGCACCCGCACCCCCACCCTCCCCCCAACCGCCCCGACCTGGACCCCACCCCGTGACCACACCCCGCGCCCCCGGCCAGCCCCGCCCCCCGCGCCGCGCCCGCCTCCCCCGGCCTCCCCGCCGCACCCCGCGCGCCGCCCGCACCCCGCTCGGCCCGCGCCAACTGCACCCCGGCGCCTGGTGGCTGTGGGCACTCGGCCTCGGCGCGGCCGCCACCCGCACCACCAACCCGCTGCTGCTCCTCCTGCTCGCCGCCGTCGCCGGCTACGTCGTGGCCGCCCGCCGCGGGGACGCGCCGTGGTCCCGTTCCTACGGCGCGTTCCTCCGCCTCGGCCTGGTGGTCCTCGGCATCCGCCTGGTCTTCGCGGTCCTGCTCGGCTCCCCGATCCCCGGCACCCACGTCCTCCTCACCCTCCCCGAAGTACCGCTGCCCGCCTGGGCGCAGGGCGTCCGGATCGGCGGCCGGGTCACCGTCGAGGGCCTGCTCGCCGCGCTCTACGACGGGCTGCGGCTGGCCACCCTGCTGGTCTGCGTCGGCGCCGCGAACGCCCTCGCCAGTCCGACCCGCCTGCTGCGCACGCTGCCCGGCGCGCTCTACGAGGCGGGCGTGGCCGTCGTGGTCGCGATGACCTTCGCGCCCAACCTGGTCGCCGACGTGCAGCGGCTGCGCGCCGCCCGCCGTCTGCGCGGGCGCACCGACCGGGGCGTGGCCGCCGTGCTGAGCGTCGGACTGCCCGTCCTGGAGGGCGCGTTGGAGCGTTCGGTCGCACTGGCCGCCGCGATGGACACCCGCGGCTTCGGCCGCACCACCGACGTCCCGCCCCGCCTCGCCCGCACCACCGCCGCGCTCACCCTGTCCGGCCTGCTCGGGATCTGCCTCGCCGCCTACGGACTGCTCACCGCCGGCGGCGCCGGCTGGGCGGCGCCCGTCCTGCTGCTCGGCCTGGCCGCGGCCTTCGCCGGTCTGCTGCTCGGCGGCCGTCGCTCCCCCCGGACGCGCTACCGCCCCGACCCGTGGTCCCTCCCCGAGTGGCTGACCGCCGGATCGGGCGCCGCCGTGGCCGCGTTGACGATCTGGCTCTCCGCCCTCGATCCCGCCGCCTTCGCCCCGACCGTCGTCCCGCCGACCGCTCCCGCCCTGCCCCTGACCGCCGTGCTCGCCGTGCTGATCGGCCTGGTACCGGCGTTCGTCACCCCGCACCCGCCCCGGAGGGCCTCGTGATCACCTTCGAGCAGGTCTCCGTCCAGTACGCCGATGCCGAGGCTCCGGCGCTCAGCGGCGTCGACCTGACCGTCCCCGAAGGGGAGCTCTGCCTGCTGGTGGGCCCCTCCGGCTCCGGCAAGTCCACCCTGCTGGGCACCGTCAGCGGCCTCGTCCCGCACTTCACCGGCGGCGTGCTGCACGGCCGGGTGACCGTCGCCGGGCGCGACACCCGGGAGTACCGGCCGCGCGAACTCGCCGACCTGGTCGGCACGGTGGGCCAGGACCCGCTCGCCCACTTCGTCACCGACACGGTCGAGGGCGAACTCGCCTACGGCATGGAGTCGCTGGGCCTGGCGCCGGACGTGATGCGGCGCCGGGTCGAGGAGACGCTCGACCTGCTCGGCCTCGCCGATCTGCGCGACCGCGCACTCGGCTCGCTCTCCGGCGGCCAGCAACAGCGCGTCGCCATCGGCTCGGTGCTCACCGTCCACCCGCGCGTTCTGGTCCTGGACGAGCCCACCTCGGCCCTCGACCCGGGCGCCGCCGAGGAGGTGCTGGCGGTCCTGCAACGCCTGGTCCACGACCTGGGCACCACCGTCCTGATGGCGGAGCACCGGCTGGAGCGGGTCGTCCAGTACGCCGACCAGGTCCTGCTGCTGACCCCCGGCGCCCCGCCCGTCCTCGGCGAACCGGCCGAGGTGATGGCGCACTCCCCCGTCCACCCACCCGTGGTCGGCCTCGGCCGGCTCGCCGGATGGACCCCGCTGCCGCTCACGGTCCGCGACGCCCGCCGCAAGGCCGCCACCCTCCGTACCCGACTGGACGGCCTGCGCCCCGCCGCCGCACCCACCGACCCGGCCACCGCCCCGCTCGCCACCGCCGACCGCCTCGCCGTCAGGCGCGGCCCCGTCCCGGCTCTGCGCGGAGTGGACCTCGCCCTCCACCCCGGGGAGATCACGGCACTCATGGGCCGCAACGGCGCCGGCAAGTCCACCCTGCTCGGCGCCCTGGTCGGCCTGCACGCCCCCGCCGCCGGCAGCGTCCGGGTCGGCGGCCGGACCCCGCACCGCACCCGGCCCGCCGAGCTGATCCGCCAGGTCGGCCTCGTCCCGCAGGACCCGCGCGACCTGCTGTACGGGGAGAGCGTCGCCGCTGAGTGCGCCGCGGCGGACGGCGACGCGGGCGCCGACCCGGGCACCTGCCGCGCCCTAGTGGAGCGGCTACTGCCCGGCATCGCCGACGCCACCCACCCGCGCGACCTCTCCGAGGGCCAACGGCTCACTCTGGCACTGGCCGTGGTGCTCACCGCCCGGCCGCCGCTGATCCTGCTCGACGAGCCCACCCGGGGTCTCGACTACGCCGCCAAGGCCCGCCTGGTGGAGATCCTGCGGACGCTCGCCGCCGAGGGCCACGCCGTCCTGCTCGCCACCCACGACGTCGAACTCGCCGCCGAACTCGCCCACCGCACGGTGATCCTGGCCGACGGAGAGATCGTCGCGGACGGCCCGACCCCGGAGGTGGTGGTCTCCTCCCCCACCTTCGCCCCGCAGGTCTCCAAGATCCTCGCGCCCGGTCCCTGGCTCACCGTCCACCAGGTCGAACGGGCCCTCGCCGGGAGCGCCGAATGAACCGAAGCCGAATGCCCCGAAGCCGAACGAACCCAAGCCGGACGAACCCAAGCCGGACGAACCGCACCCCGCGCGCGGGTAACCGCCCCGTCCCCCTCGGCCACCGCTCGATCGCCACCCTGCTGCTCACCTCCTCGGTCGGCGTGGCCGCCTTCGGCTGGCCGCTGCTCGCCGCCACCGACTCCGCCCTGGTCGGCCACTCCACCGACGCCCCCTGGCTGTTCGCCCTCCTCCTGCCGCTCCTCCTCGCGGTGGTGATCGCCCAGATCTCCGAGGGCCGCGCGGCCGGCGGCGGCGCGCCGGGCCTGGACGCCAAGTCGGTCGCCCTGCTCGGTGTCCTGGCCGCGGCGGGCGCCGCGCTGCGCCCGCTCGGCGCGGGCACCGCCGGCCTGGAGCCGATGTTCTTCCTGATGGTGCTCGCCGGGCGGGTCCTCGGTCCCGGCTTCGGCTTCGTCCTCGGCTCGCTCTCGATGTTCGCCTCCGCGCTGCTGACCGGCGGCGTCGGCCCCTGGCTGCCGTTCCAGATGCTCGCCATGGGCTGGGTCTGTCTGGGCGCCGGCCTGCTCCCGGGCGCCGCCACCCTGCGCGGCCGCCGCGAACTCGCCCTGCTCGCCGGCTACGGCGCCGTCGCCTCACTGCTCTACGGCACGGTGATGAACCTCCAGGGCTGGCCTTATATCGCCGGCCTGTCCGGCTCGATCTCCTTCGTCCCGGGGGACGACGTGAGCGCCAACCTGGTCCGCTTCGCCGCCTACTGCCTCACCACCTCCCTCGGCTGGGACCTCCCCCGCGCCGTCCTCACCGTCGTCCTCTGCCTCACCCTCGGCACCACCGTCCTCCGCGCCCTCCGCCGAGCCACCCGCCGCGCCGCCTTCGCCGCCCCGGTCGAGTTCCGCCCACCGCCCACCCCCTGAACGGTGGTGCGCCCCGGCCGAATCCGGGGCGCACCACCTCGATGGGCAGGACGGCCGAGACCCGCGAGAAGCACCCGGGCGACTCGGCCGAGCTGTGGCCAGGTCCTGGTGGCCTGGAACGTGCCCCCCACGGCCCCGACGGCGGCCGGCTGTTGACCCGCTGTGGCCCACGGCCACCGGCTGATCATCGTTGTCGACGACAACTCATGACGCTCACCGGTGGCCGCCCTCGGAGGAGACTCGGCACGGTCGAGGCCGGCGCCGGGCCGGCCGTCCGCTGTCAGAGCGTGGCGGCGCGCAGCACGACCAGGGCGACGGAGGCGATGGTGAGGACCGCCGCCGGAAACGCGCCCCTGCGGTCGCCGACGCGCAGGTGGAAGGCGACCGCCCCGGCGAAGTAGAGCGAAAGGCCTATCGCGGCGGCGATCCCGACGGGTCCCCACCGGAGTCCGGCGATCGCACCGGCCGCGCCCGCGATCTGAGCGCCGATCAGGAAGGCCATCATGCTCTGCGACAGTCCGAGTGTGGACATCTGCTCGGTGATGTGCCGCGTCCGCAGAGCCTTGGCCCCGGCCGATGCCAGGAGAAGCGCCGACATGACCACGGTGACGACGGCGAGTGAGACGAACATGGCTGAACCTCAATCATGCGATGCGAGTGAGAGGCGTGCGCACCTCCACGACGATAGGCGGCCATCAGGTACCTCCAGGTAACCTTCGGGTCATGAGCCTGCGACCGGGAATCGCCTTCCTCGCCGACTGTCCCGCTCTCCTGGCCATGGAGATCATCGCCAGCAAGTGGTCCATGGTCACGCTCTTCGCGCTGACCGACGGCCCGTTGCGTCACGGCGAGTTGGTCGAGCTGAGCGGCGGCGTCTCGCGCAAGGTGCTGACCCAGACGTTGCGCCGGCTCCAGGCCAACGGGCTGGTCGAGCGGCACGCGTACGCCGAGGCGCCGCCGCGCGTGGAGTACTGCCTGACCGATCTCGGGCGAACCCTGGAGGAGCCCATCAGGATGCTCACCGCATGGGCGCGGGAGAACGGCGAGGCGGTCGTCACCTTCCGGGAAGCAGCCGAGGCGGCCGGGGCCATCCAGGCGGATCGGGCAACCCCGACGCAGACTCCTCCCGCTGATGAGGAGCCGAACCGCTTCTGATCAAGAGAACAAGAGAAGAGGCCGGACCTGGAGACCCTGGCGTCGCCTCGGGCAGCCTTCTCTCGGAACGGCGGCGAACGGCAAGGCGCTCCTCGACAGCCCGTCCCGGTCGGCCGCCGCCCACCTCGCGGCCATCGCGGGCGGCCGAGAACGCGGTTCGGGCCCTCCCCCGCGAAACCCGTGCGGGGAGAGGGCCCGAGGGAAGCGATCAGCCCTTCGGGCCGGCCGACTGGACGACCTCGAAGGACCAGAGGGTCGAGCCGGAGGCCGCCGGGCGCTGCGGCGCCTCGCCCTCGGCGGGCGGCGGGCCCTGGCGGTGGGCAGCCTGCATGGGGCCCTCCATCCAGGCCTTGAAGGACTCCTCGTCGGCCCATCGGGTGTAGACGAGGTAGCTGTCGGTGCCCTCGACCGGGCGGAGCAGTTCGAACCACTCGAAGCCGTCGGAGTTCTCCACGGAGCCCGCGCGGGAGGCGAAGCGCTTCTCCAGCACCTCGCGCTGCTCGGTGGGGACGGTCAGTACGTTGATCTTGACTACGCTCATGGCTCCATCCTGCCCCCACAAGCGGGTGGCGGCAGGCGCGGAACGTCTCCCCGACCGAGCGGTGGCGCGTCCCGAAGTCGCGGCAGCCTGACCCGGACCCGCGCAACGACGAGGCCTCCTGGGCATGGTCGACCAGCTGAACCGCGGCGGCCACCTCCGCCCGGCCCGGCCCCCGGCGGCCGCCGAACCTCCACCGGCCCCCGCACCGCTCCATCCGGAGCGGTGCGGGGGCCGATGCCCGTGGATCAGGCGATCCAGCCGGGGACGAAGGGCTCCTCCTCCGGCCGGCCGGCGACGGACACCCGGGCCCCGCCCGGCGCGGCGACCAGCGCGGTGACGGCTTCCCCGGCGGAGATCCGGCGCGCCACACCGGCGGGCAGCACGGCCGTGTCGCCGGCCGCCAGCGCGAAGGCGTCCTCGCCCAGTTCGACGGACAGGGCGCCGGTCAGGACGGTCCAGACCTGCTCGACGTCGAAGACGTGCAGCGGGCCCTGGCCTCCGGCGGCCATCTCCACGCGCCACATCGCGAGCGCGCTGCCGCCCTGGGTGGGCGAGGCGAGGGTGGTCATGGCGGCGTTGGGCGTCTCGGTACGACGGGCTTCGGTACGGCGGATGACGGACATGGGTGCGGCCCCCTAGAATGGTCAATAACGTTGTCTATATGGTCAATGAGGTTGTCTATCGTGTCAAGCGACTCCGCTCCCCCCGGCTTCGAGCTGCCGCTGCGGCTGCTGCTCGCCTTCCGCTTGATCATCGACGAGCTGCACGAGCGGATCGCCCGCGAGGGCCACCCCGACCTGCGGCCGATGCACGGCTTCGTGTTCCAGGCGATCGGGCCGGACGGCACCACCGCCGTCGAACTCGGCCGCCGCCTCGGCGTCTCCAAGCAGGCCGCCGGCAAGACCGTCGAACAGCTCGAACAGCTCGGCTACGTCGAGCGCGGCAGCGACCCCGCCGACGCCCGCCGCAAGGTGGTCCGGCTCACCGCCCGGGGCGTGGACTGCCTGGTCCGGTCCGCCCGGATCTTCGACGAACTGCGCGCCCAGTGGTCCGACACCCTCGGTGAGGAGCGACTGCGCGCCCTGGAGACGGACCTGCGCACCCTCGCCCCCGGCGACCCGTTCCGGCTCGACACGCCCCGGTGGTTCGGGACCCCCTGACGCACCACCCGGCACCGACGCCCCCGGCACGCCCGACCCACCACCAAGGCACCCGCCCCCTACCCCGACCGCCGCTCCGCGGGCTCCGCCCCGGCCCGGTCCGGCCGGTCACGCTCGTCCGCGCAGAGCGCGGCGGAGAGCTTGGTCAGCAGCGCCGCCAGGTCCGCGTACTGCTTCTCGTCCCAGTCCCCGAGCAGTTCGGAGAGCTGCTCACGGCGGGCCGCCACCAGCCGGACCGCCGCCGCCTCCCCCGGCTCGGTGAGCCGCAGCGGCAGGCCGCCGGTGCGCGCGGCCAGCCCCCTGTCCTCGACCTCCCGGGCGGCCTCCTCGACGACCGCGAGCGGCACGATCCGGCGCTCCGCCAGTTCGGCGGGCTCGGCCGACCCGTGGTGGTGCATCTGCAGCAGCAGCCAGCTGGAGGCCGGCTTGAGGTCGAGCCCGGCGCCCTCCGTGATCCGCCGGAACAGGTCGCGCCGGGCCTCCCGGGTGCTCAGCACCGACAGGGAGCGGGCGATCTCGTCCAGCGAGGAGCGCTCCACCGGATTGAGGCCGATCGACTCGCTCAGGTCGGGCGCGGTCACCGTCGAGCGCAGCTTCTGCTCGCGCAGGAAGAGCGACAGCACGAAGGCGACCAGCGCCACCGGTACCGCGTACAGGAAGACCCGGGTGATCGACTCGGAGTACGCGTGGTAGATCGCGTCCTGCGTGGCGGCCGGCAGGGCGGCGATCACCCGGGGGTCGGAGGTGATCGCGCCGGGGTCGAAGCCGGCCGGCACCGGGACCCCGGAGGCGAGCGCGTCGGAGAGCCGGCTGTTGAGCCCGGAGGCGAACACGGTGCCGAAGATGGAGACGCCGAACGACGCCCCGATGGACCGGAAGAAGGTGGCGCCGGCGGTGGCCACGCCCAGGTCCTGGTAGCCGACTGAGTTCTGCACGATCAGCACCAGCACCTGCATCACCAGGCCCAGGCCCAGGCCGAAGACCAGGAAGTAGCAGCTCATCTCGAAGGTGCTGCTGTGCTCGTCCAGGCCGGAGAGCAGTAACAGGCCCACCGTGGTGACGGCCGTTCCGGCGATCGGGAAGGCCCGGTAGTGGCCGGTCCGGGCGACGATCTGGCCGGAGCCGATCGAGGTGAACAGCATCCCCAGCACCATCGGCAGCATGTGGATGCCGGACATGGTCGGCGAGACCTGCATGACCACCTGGAGGAACGTCGGCAGGTAGGTGAGCGCGCCGAACATCGCGAAACCGACCACGAAGGAGATCACCGCGACCAGGCTGAACGTCCGGGAGCGGAACAGCCGCAGCGGCAGCACCGGCTCGGCCGCGGTCCGCTCGACCAGGACGAAGGCGACCAGCAGGACGACGCCCAGCACGCCGAGCCCGACGATCTGCCAGGAGCTCCAGGCCCAGGTCGTCCCGCCGAGCGAGGTCATCAGCACCAGGCAGGTGGCCACCGAGGCGATCAGGACCGTGCCCAGGTAGTCGATCCGGTGCCGGCGCTTCACCTCCGTCCCGTGCAGGACGGCGGCGATCACCACCAGGGCGACCACCCCGACCGGCAGGTTGATGTAGAAGACCCAGCGCCAGCTGAGGTTGTCCACGAAGAGTCCGCCGAGCAGCGGTCCGAGCACGCTGGTGACGCCGAAGACCGCGCCGAACAGGCCCTGGTACTTGCCGCGGTCCCGGGGTGAGACCAGGTCACCGACGATCGCCTGGGAGAGCACCATCAACCCGCCCCCGCCGAGGCCCTGGAGGGCCCGGAAGGCGATCAGCTCGCCCATGTTCTGGGCGATGCCGCAGAGCACCGAGCCCACCAGGAAGATCACGATCGAGGCCTGGAAGAAGCGCTTCCGGCCGTACATGTCGCCGAGCTTGCCCCAGAGCGGGGTGGCCGCCGTGGAGGCCAGCATGTAGGCGGTGACCACCCAGGAGAGGTGTTCCAGGCCGCCGAGGTCGCTGACGATGGTCGGCAGTGCGGTGGAGACGATGGTCTGGTCGAGCGCGGCCAGCAGCATCGCCAGCAGCAGCGCGCCGATCGGCACCCAGAGGTTGGGGGCGGTGACCTCCGGCGGCCCGGGCTCGCCGGCCGGGCTGCGGTCGGACGCGGCGATCGGATCCGTCATGGAGACTCCAGGGGTCGCGGATCCCGGTCGGCGGGGTCCGTGCGGATGATCACTCCCAGCCACCATGCTGTCAGAAATGCCCCGGTCTGCGCCGTTCAGTTGAGCCGAACGTAAGAACGGCGGCCATTCGGGGGACGTCGCCGACCGGCCGGCCGTTCATCGGGTCACAACCACCACCAACCGTCACAACACCCCCGCGGTGGCCCGGACGCCCCTGTCCACCCCTGGGACCGTCCTGCATAATCAGGCGCGTTCGCCCCCGGGGACACCCCTCCCGGGGCGGGCGGAAGACGATTCGAGACCGAGGAGGACCGGCGATGCCGGACCAGCACTGCCCGACGTGCGGCACCGCACGCTCCGCCGGGTGCCGGTGCCTCCCGGATCCGGGCCTGACCGAGACCGCCGTCCTCCCGCACCTCGAAGGCCCGCCGCTGGTCCGCCCGTACGTGCCGCAGGCCCTCGGCCCGATCGTGGACGCCCCGCCGGCCGGCGCCCCAGCGGACCCGTTCGCCACCACCGTGCTGCCGCCCGCCCAGGCCGCTGACGGCCCGCCGGCGCGACCGGCCGGACCGGACGCGGACGCCTACGCGACGACCGTGCTCCCGCCGGTGATGTCGGTGCCGCCGCCGGGCCCCGGGCCGACGGTGGGACAGCCCCCGGCCGACGGCGCCGAGATCGGCTACTTCCCGTTCCACCCGGCGGCGCCCGACGCCCCGGGGCCGACCGGCGGCCGGGCCGCCCGGCGCACGGCGGAGCAGGCCGAGGAGGGCATGCCCGCCCGGCGCAAGGGCCTGCTGGCCGCGGCCGGCGCCGGGCTGCTGGTGCTCACCGTCGGCCTGGCGTACGCGGTGACGCCCTCCGCCGAGCCGGGCGACCGGGCGCAGCCCGCCCCCTCCACGACGCTGGCGCCCGTCCCGGTCGACCCGACCACCCCGGCGCCGAGCCCGAGCGCGCCGCCGTCCACCAGCGAGGCCCCGAGCCCGTCCCCGAGCAGGACGGCCAGACCGACCACGAGCCGGCCGGCGGCGCCGAGCGCCACGGCCGTGACGAGCACTCCGGTCCCGGCGGCTCCCCCGGCGCCGGCCCCCACCTCCACCGCGCCGACCCCGACGGCCACCGCCACGCCGACTCCGACGGCGACCACTCCGGCCCCGACACCGACGGTGCGGGTGCTGGAGCGCGGGATGACCGGGGCGGACGTCAAGGACATGCAGCTGCGGCTCGCGGCCACCTCGTGCGGATTCGTCGACAAGTCGATCGCCACCAGCACCTTCGACTGGTGGACGGCGACGGTGCTCGGCGACTACCAGCGCAGCTTCAAGATCAAGGGCGAGACGGGGCCGAACGGCGCCTTCTACGGGCCGAAGACCCGGGCCGCCCTGGAGAGCGACCCGGGTACCTGCTGACCCCCGGTCAGCCGGTGATCGCCTGGAAGATGCTGAACCCGGCCATCAGCACCATGATCCCGGCCGCCACCCGGATGATCATCTTCATCGGGACGTGCTTCAGCAGCTTCTGACCGCCGAGGATGGCGATCCCGGCGACGGCGCAGAGCGCCAGCCAGGCGCCGAGGCCGACGGCGAGCGGGTCGGCGTACTTGGCCGCGAGGTTGGCGGTCATGATCTGGGTGAGGTCGCCGAACTCGGCGATCGCCACGACCACGAAGCTGGCCCCGGCGACCTTCCAGAAGCTGTTGGCGGACGGCTCCTTGGCGGCGTGGCCGTCCTCGTCGTCACCGCCGCCGTGGAAGAGCAGCATCGCGGCCCCGGCCAGGAACAGCAGGCCGGTGACGCCCTCCACCCAGCGGTGCGGGAGCAGCGCGAGCAGGTGCCCGGCGACCAGGGCGATGCCGACCTGGAGGGCGAAGGCGGCGGCGATGCCCGCGAAGACATAGCTCGCCCGGTACTTGGCGCCGAGCATCAGGCTGGCCAGGGCGGTCTTGTCCGGCAGTTCGGACAGGAAGACGATGCCGAAGGTGATCGCGGCTACGGTCAGGCTCATCGGGGGTTCGGTATCCCTCAGGGTCGGGCTGCCCGGCCTCGGCAGCTCCGTGAGGGGTCGCTCCGGCCCGACAGCGCTGGTCAGAACATCACAGCACTGCGGCCGAAGGTCTCGCCGGCATCCAGCTGACAGATGCCCCGGGCGCCGGGCCCCGAGGGGCCAGTATGTCGACGGTCCGGTGGAGGGCTACTCCCCTTCAACGCGCCAAGCCTACCCGACGGCGCCGGGCGGCGAGGCGCCCAGCAGCCCGCGGGCGACCAGCTCCAGCACCACGACGACCGCCACCGACTCCACCGCCAGCAGAGCGACCAGCACGAACAGCTGCACCGCGCCGGCCTGTACCGGGGAGGCGCCGCCGAGCAGCATGCCGACGAACGCCCCGGGCAGCGTGACCAGGCCCACCGTCCTGGTCTGGTCGAGGGCCGGGACGAGCGAGGTCGCGGCGGCCGTCCGGCAGATCTCCAGCCGGGCGTCGCGCTCCTCGAAGCCCAGCGCGAACGCCGCCTCCACCTCGCTGTGCCGCTGGCGCAGCTCGTCCAGGGCGCGCCGGCCGGCCAGCGAGGTCGCGGTGAGCGCTCCGCCGATCAGGATGCCCGCCACCGGGATGACCGAGAGGCCCTTCGGCGGCAGCAACCCGACCCCCAGCAGCAGCCCGAGCACCGGCAGCACCCCGGCGCCGATCGGCACGGCCGCCCGGACCCACTGCGGGCCGGCGGTCAGCCGCCGCCCGGCGGTGCGCACCGCGACCGCGAACATCAGCAGCACGAACAGCGCCGACCACCAGAGCGAGCCGACCACCCAGGTGATCACCAGCGCGACGGCGGCCAGCTGCGCCGCCGCGCGCAGCCCGGCCCGCAGCACCGCGTGGCCGTGCCCGAGCAGGCCCCACCCGGCCACCGCCACGGCGGCGGCCAGCAGCACGGCGGCGACCACCCCCAGCAGGGGGGTGACCGGCAGCAGCCGGTTCCCCGCGGCCGCCGCGAGCGCCATGCCTCAGATCCAGCTGGTGAACCACATCCGGTCCTGCCAGGACGTCATGGGGATCACCTCCGCCGTGTAGAGCGGATAGAAGAAGGCGAAGCAGGCCACGATCGCCAGCACGATCAGCCCGGCCCCGGCCGCACCCACCCGGCGCCGCTCGGGCGAGCACCCGGCCGGGCCGAGCATCGCCCCGAGCATCTGCGCCACGGCCAGGCAGAGGAAGGGCACCAGCACCACCATGTAGAACGAGAAGACCGTCCGCTCCTGGTACTGGAACCACGGCAGGTAGACGCCGGCGACGCCGCAGAGCACCGCGCCCGAGCGCCAGTCCCGGCGGAAGAACCAGCGCCAGAGCAGGTAGGCCAGGGCGAAGCAGGCCGTCCACCAGAGCAGCGGGGTGCCGAGGCCGAGGATCTGCGCGGCGCAGCCGCCGGAGGCCGTGCAGCCCTGCTGCCCGTTCGGCACCTGCTCCCAGTACATGGAGACCGGGCGGCCCTGGACCAGCCAGCTGAACGGGTTCGACTGGTAGGTGTGCGGGGTGCTCAGGCCGGTGTTGAAGTCGTACATCTGGGCGTGGTAGTGCCAGAGGCTGCGCAGCGGCGCCGGCACCCAGCTCAGCGGGACCTGCGGCAGCGGGACGCCGAGGAAGCTGTCGGCGGAGAGGCCGGCCCGGTCGTCGGCCCAGTGCCGGTCGTACCCGCCGCCGGTGCGGCCGCCGGCGGCGAGCCAGCCGGCCCAGGAGCCGACGTACACCACGAGGGCCGAGCCGACCATCGCGAGCAGGGCGGGCAGCGCGTCCCGGCGCAGCATCGAGCGCCAGGGGCGGCGGGCGCCGGCCCAGCGGCGGCCGGACTGGTCCCAGAGCACGGTGAGCAGGCCGAACGCGGCGAGCACCATGACGCCGTTCCACTTGACCGCGCAGGCGGCGCCGAGCGCGACCCCGGCGGCGATCCGCCAGGGGCGCGGGCCCAGGCGGATCCGGTCGCCGTCCGGCTGCGCGCCGTCGCGGGCGGACGCCAGCCGGGCCCGGGTGCGGTCGCGGTCGACCAGCAGGGAGCCGAAGGCGGCGAGCACGAAGAACATCTGGACGCCGTCCAGCAGGCCGACCCGGCTCATCACCAGCTGGAGCCCGTCGACGGCCATCAGCAGGGCGGCGGTGCAGCCGATCAGGGTGGAGCCGAACAGCCGGCGGCCGATCCGGGCCAGCATCAGCACGGTCACGGTGCCGAGCAGCGCGGTCATGAAACGCCAGCCGAAGGGGTGCAGGCCGAAGCCCCATTCGCCGAGCGAGATGACCCATTTGCCGAGCGGCGGGTGGGCGATGAACTCCGGCGCGGAGGTGAGCGGGATGCGCTGCGGCACCCCCAGGATGTCGGCGTTGGCGCTGTCCGGCCAGGTGCCCTCGTAGCCCTGTCGCAGCAGCGACCAGGCGTCCTTGGGGTAGTACGTCTCGTCGAAGACGAAGGCGTTGGGGTAGCCGAGGTTCCAGAACCTCAGCAGTCCGGCGAAGAGCGCCACGCCGATCGGCCCGAGCCAGCCGGCCCGTTCGGCCGCCCAGCGCGGCAGCCCCCGACGGGCCGGTACGGGGGCTGCGGGGGCCGCTGGTGCGGGTGGGTGCGTGAGCGCCGCTTGCGTCATAGCCTCGCCGATTTCGCCTGTCTCGCCTGTGCCGGTCGGAGCCGGACGGTCAACAGCCACTGACACTATGTGCCGGTGGTCACGAATCCAAGCGCGACGAGCGCCGTCCAGGTGACCCGGACGGCGCAGTCGTGGCATGTCAGGCCGGGCGTCACGCCGCGGTCTGGAGCTCCCGGACCGGGAGGGTCGTCCGGACGACGGCCGGGGCCGCGTTGTCCTGGACGGCGGTGAGGTACGGGCGCAGCCGCAGCGCCAGGACCACGATGAGCACGGTGGAGCCGGCCATCGCCGCCAGGTAGAGCGGCCAGGTGCCGGAGCCGACCAGCAGCACGCCGACGGCCGGGCCGACCGCGATCGCGACCTGCTTCACCAGGGCGTATCCGGAGTTGTAGGTGCCGAGCAGCCGGGCCGGGGCGAGATCGGCGACGATCGGGCCCAGGGTGGGGGCGAGCAGCGACTCGCCCACCCCGAACAGGGCGTAGATCGAGACGATCGCGACCGTGGCGGCCATGGTCTCGGTCCGGATCAGGCCGGCCACCATGGCCATCGCCCAGGCACCCAGCCAGACCACGCCGGCCGCGGCCATCGCGGTGGTGCGCCGGCGGCGGGCGGTGATCCGCACCACGAACATCTGCAGCACGACGATGGTCAGCGCGTTGGCGCCGATGGCGATGCCCAGGGTGGAGGGCGCGGTGCCGACGGTGTCGGTGGCGAACGCCGCGACACCGGACTCGAACTGGCCGTAGCAGGTGAAGAAGATCAGCCCGGCGAGCACGCAGAGCCGCAGCATCGCCTTGTCGGCGACCAGCGCGCGCAGGCCCTGGGGGCCCTTGGCCGCGCCCGGGACCAGGACCGGGGCCGCGTTCGGGATCCGGGCGCCGCCGGTGACCAGGGCCAGGCCCAGGAAGGTGACGGCCTCGATGGTGAACAGCCGGGTCAGGCTGGCCGGGTCGGCGACGTCCACGATCTGGCCGCCGACCAGCGCGCCGATGCCCATGCCCAGGTTGATCAGGGTGAACTGCAGCGCGAAGGCGTGCGACCTGGTCGCGGCGGTCGAGCAGCGGACGATCATGGTGGCGAGCGCCGGCTGGCAGGTGGTGACACCCGCGCCGAACAGGAAGGACGAGACCAGGAGGGCCGGGGTGCCGGCGGCGTGGCCGAAGGCGAACGCGCCGGTGGCGGCGAGCGCGGCACCGGCGAGCAGCACCGGGCGCGGGCCGTACCGGTCGATGCCGCGGCCGGTGAACGGGAGCACCGCGAGCGCGGCCAGCGCGAAGACGGTGAACACCATCCCGGCGGCCAGCGAGCCCAGCCCCCGCACCTGGTCCACGTACACGAACATGTACGGCATCGTGAATCCGCTGCCGAACGCACTGAGCGCGTTGCCGATCTGGACGCGGCGCAGCGGGCCGCCCGCCCCATGACGCCGCTGCCTCCGCTGCTTCACCGTGCCGGTCACCGTGCACACCCCTTCGCTGGTTTCAATGAATACTCTTAAGGGCAGAAGATTTAAGAGCTAAAGTCTGCCGAGATAAAGTCTTAGCACCGGAAGACTGCGGAGTCAAAGGCTTAAGGTCTGCACCCCCACGTGCGACACTGGTCCGCATGACAGCAGACAAGCCCGCGCCGGCCGCCCCCGACGAGCTGGGCATCGCCGAGCAGGTGGCCGTCTACCAGCGGGAATTCCCCACCGTGGACCCGCAGGTGGAGACCATCGTGCAGACCCTCTCCCGGGTCGCCCGGCGGATGGGCGTCTCCTACAGCCGGCAGCTGACTGTGCTGGGAATCACCTCCGCCGAGTGGGAGGTGCTCAAGGCCCTGGTGGTCGCCGGGAACCCGTACCGGCTGGGGCCGGGCGAGCTGGCCAAGCGGCTCGGGCTCACCCCGGCCGCGATGACCCACCGGATCGACCGGATGGTCGCCGAGGACCTCGTCACCCGGGAGCGGGACGAGACCAACCGGGTCCGGGTGATCATCGAGCTGACCGAGAACGGCCGCGACAAGTGGCTGGAGTCGATGCGGATGGCGGCCGTCTTCGAGGAGGAGCTGCTCCAGGACGTCGTCGGCGAGGACCGCACCGTGCTGTCCGCGATGCTGGCCCGGATGCTGCGCCGGATCGAGGAGAGCCAGCCCGACGCCCTCGGGCGCACCGACGACCTGGCCTGAGCCCGACGGGCCGGTGTCCCGGTGGCCCGGCCCGGCCCGAGCCCAGTGGGCCGGGCGGCCGGGTGCCGGGCGCCCGCCCCGGGCCCGGGAACGTGGAAAGTCCGGCCCGCCGGGGTGTCGTCCCCCGGCGGGCCGGACTCGTGGTGCGAGGGTCCGTCAGGGCCCTCAGATCTTCAGGTGCTGCTCAGGTGCGCGGGCCCGCGGACGGCCGGGCACCTGAACGGTGGAGCGGTACGGCCTCAGCAGGGGCCGTTGTCGGTCCAGACGCCCCACTGACCGGTGGTGGCGGGGTCCTCGCCCTTGGTCCACCACTTGTTGGTGTAGTAGTGGCCCTTCCAGGAGACCTTGGTCGAGGTGGCGTAGGTGGCCGCCGCGTCCCAGCTCGGGGCGGCGGAGCAGCCGGCCGGAGAGGTCGGGGTGGTGGTCGGCGTCGGGGTCGCGGTGGGGGTGGCCGTCGCGGTCGGGGTGGCCGTCGCGGTCGGGGTCGGCGTGGGGGTCACCGTCTTGGTCGGGGTCGGGGTGGGGCTCGGCGCGGCCGGGCAGGCGGCGGCGGACCCGTTGGTGGCCTCGACCATCTTGTCGAACAGCGCGGTCTTGGTCCCCAGGTCGTACAGCGAGAAGGCGAAGGAGCCGCCGAGGCCGTTGCAGTGGGCGTAGTCGACCTTGGCCTGGATCGACCGGGTGTCCTCACCGCTCCAGAACGTGGAGCCGTCGTAGAAGTACGTGGTCTTCGCCGTGTCGTCCCAGAAGGTCCGGGCCGGGTTGTCGACGAAGCCCGCGAGCTCCTTGTACATCTGGATGCCGGGGACGTTGCCGGACATCGCCGCGCCGGCGGCCGGGCCGGTGGCGGGCTGGAAGAGACCGTTCTTGCCGTTGTTCTGGACGCCGGTCCAGCCGCGGTAGTAGAACGGCACACCCACGTTGATCTTCTTGGCGGGGAAGCCGCCCGGGATGCCGTAGTCGGTGTCACCGGCGGTGTACGCCTTGATCGCGGCATCGACCGAGTACTTGCCGTTGCCCGGCGCGGCCGGGGTCATCGGGTCGTCCGGGCCGGAGTAGATCGGGGCCTGGTGGTTGGTCGGGCCCTTGGCGTCCCAGGCACCGTGCATGTCGTAGGTCATGATGTCCAGGAACGTGAGGTACTGACCGATCTTGTCGGTCTCCACGTTCCGGATCTTGTCCTGGCCGGCGCCGACCGCCGCCGCCGTGGCGTAGGTCTTGCCGTCGGTCTTGCCCTGGGCGTCCAGTTGCTCGCGCAGCTCCTTCAGCAGCAGGGTGAAGTTCTGCTTGTCGCTCGGGCTGGAGATGTTGCCGGTGTGGCCGCCACCGCCCGGGTACTCCCAGTCGATGTCGATGCCGTCGAAGATGCCGGCCGCCGAGCCCGGGCCGCCGTAGCCGGCGTCCGTCGGCAGGTTGCCCTTGATGAACATGTCGATGCAGGACGAGACCAGCTTCTTGCGGGAGGCGTCCGTGGCGGCCGCCGCCGAGAAGTACTTGGAGTACGTCCAACCGCCCAGCGAGATCAGGACCTTGAGGTTGGGGTTCTTCGCCTTCAGCTTCTTCAGCTGGTTGAAGTTGCCCGCGATCGGCTGGCCCCAGGCGTCGCCGACGCCGTCGACCGAGATGTCCGGGCCGAAGCTCTTCTGGTAGTCGGCGAACGCGTCGCCCGCACCGTCACCCGCGTTGGGGTTGTTGTCGTCCTGGCTCGCGGCCTTGGTGGCCTCGAAACAGTTCAGGTTGGTGGGGTGGATGTTCGCGAACGAGTAGATCAGGTAGTCCAGCTTCCCGGCGACGCCGGTGTCCTGGATCGTCTTCGGGTAGTACGCGTTCGCGTAGATCGACCACTGGTCGAAGTAGGCGACCTTGATGCCACCGCTGGTGGCGGGCGCGCCGGTGGAGTTGGTGACGGCCGCGCTGGCCGAGGCACCACCGGTGAGGGCGAGGCCCGCGCCGAGCAGCAGGGAGGCGGTCGTGCCGACCGCGAGGGCGGCCAGGCTCTTCGGGCGCCGCCGGCGGCCGCCCTCCTGAGCCGGGGTCCCGGCCCTTTCGATACGTGAACGGAGCATGGGTGCGTGACTCCTGGTTGTGGGGGATCCGCCGCGCCTGGCGGGCTCGTACGGGGTGGGGCCGTACGACCAGGGCATGACAGAACGGGGGAAAGGGAATCGAGCGGGTACATGCCTGACGGACACCGGGATATGCCGAACCGGCGCCCGCGGCCACAGACCGCTGACGCCGGTTCAGGGGCTCCCTGCACCTGTGGATTAAAATGGACTAGACCAACTCGCCCGTCAAGGGGTGATGTTGAGGCTTGAGTCGCGCTTAAGGTTGGCCCCCGCCGGGCCGGCCCCGCTGACCTGCGGATCAGTACCGGACGGCGTTGGCCACCACGACCTTCACCGAGCCGGAGAGGTCGCGGTTGCTCCGGGCGGTGGCCTGGGCGGTCTGCCCGGCGGCCACGTCCGGAACGGTCACCGCCGTCGCGTCCAGGACATTGCCGGAGTCGTCGGTGAAGTTGACCTGAATCACGTACCGGTTGGACTGCTGCTCGTGGTTGGCGACGGAGAGCGTCGCCTCGGCCTTGCCGTCCGAGCCGATCGTCACCCCGCTCACCGTGACGTCCCCCTTGGCGTCCAGCCCGCCCTTGACGTTCGAGACCGCCGAGGAGGCCGCCGCCTGCGCCGAGGCGGCCACCGACGCCACCGCGGAGGAGGCCGCCGAGGAGAGCCCGCTCGCGGCCGACTCCACCGCCGAGGCGGCGGCGGAGGCGGCGGCCGAGAGGCCCGACTGGACCGCGCCGGCGGCCGAGGAGACGGCCTTGCTCGGCTCGCTGTCCGAGGAGCAGCCGGCCAGCGCCGCCGTGCCCAGGGCGGCCGCGGCCAGGACACCGGCCACCGCCCGGCGGGGACGGCGCACCACCGCGGCGGTGACGTCCTGGGCGGTGGTGCGGGTCGGGTGGGTCGGGCCGGTCGGGCGGTTCGCCCGGGTCGGCGACTGGCGGTCCATGGGTCCTCGATTCTGCGCGTCGTCGTCCGCGCTGCTTCGTCTCCGCGCTGCGGCGGCTCTGCTCCGGCTCGGCGCCGGGCTGCCCGGCACACCTCACGCCCACCCTCCGAGGGCGCGACCGCGCCCGCCAACAGGGGTGGGCATCCGGGTGAGGGTCGCGGCGGGCCGCGACCGCGGGGTTCCGCGCACCGCCCCGGCGCGCGGAACTCCGGTGGGGCGGTTTCAGGACAGCCCCGAGCCCTCCTGCGTCTGCGCCTCCACGGCGGCCCGCTCCTCGCGCAGCCGCACCACGTGCCGGCGGCGGGCCACCACGCCGTACGCCGAGGCGGCGCTCGCGGCGAACGCCACCAGGCCCACCCAGGGCCGGTCGAAGGCGTGGCCGGTCAGGTGGTCGAGCGAGTACCGCCCCGGTCCCGCCAGGCCCAGCGCGAGCCCGGTCGCCCCCAGGAACGCCGGGTACTCGTAGCCGCCCGACATCACGAAGAAGCCGGACGGGGCGTGCACCGCGACCGCGCCCGCCATGGTGCCGGCCACCACCGCGCCGGCCGCCGGGGTGGCCAGCCCGGCCACCAGCAGCGCGCCGCCGCCGGCCTCGCCGAGGCCGGCCGCCAGGGCGCTCTGCCGGGCCGGGTGGAAGCCCATGTGCTCCATCGCCTGGGTGGTGCCCTCCAGGCCGCCGCCACCGAACCAGCCGAACAGCTTCTGGGTGCCGTGCGCGATCAGCACTCCGCCGACGGCGCCGCGCAGGGCCAGCAGGCCGAGATCCTTACGGTTCAGACACATGTCGAGTCCTCGTTCCAGCGGAGGTGATCCCCTCGTTCCAGCGGAGGTGATCCGGCTTCCATAGGAGCCGAAAGGGCGGGCCGGCTCGACCCGGGACCGCCATCCGGGCGAACATCGGAGCACCGAGGAATGGAGGAACGATGGCCACCGACCCGCCCGCGCCGCCGCCCGCCTACCAGCTGGACGGCGACGCGATCACCGACCGCGTCGCGTTCTACACCGCCCTGGGCGCCGCCCTGAACGGCCCCGGCGGCTACTACGGCAGCAACCTCGACGCACTGGCCGACTGCCTGCACGGCGGCTTCGGGCCCGCTCCCCCGTTCACCCTGGTCTGGCGGGACGCCGGCACCGCCCGGCGGCACCTCACGGGCACCGTGGTCATCGGCGGGCGGCGGCTGAGCTACTTCGACGCGATCCTCGACACCCTGCGCACCGAGGGCGTGGCGGTCGAACTGCGCTGAGCGTCCCGATCATGCTTGGCCCATGTTCGTCTTCAACCTGAGCAGCGCGTTCATCGCCTTCTTCGCCGTCGTGGGCCCGCC
The DNA here is from genome assembly GCF_055561235.1 of Kitasatospora sp. NPDC022856. NCBI lineage: Bacteria > Bacillati > Actinomycetota > Actinomycetes > Kitasatosporales > Streptomycetaceae > Kitasatospora > Kitasatospora sp. NPDC022856. Next base: position 376,425 of record NZ_JBVHHE010000001.1, read on the forward strand.
GAAGGTCCTGCTGTCCTTCGCCCGGCTGGCCGCCACCCGCAGCACCCACGAACTGCGGCGGCTGGCGGCCTGGAGTTCCCTGATCACCGCCCTGATCGGCCTGGTGCTCGCCTACAGCGCGGACTTCGTGACCTCGCTGTTCCACATCAGCGACCAGTCGCTGCAACTGGCCGGCGGGACGATCTTCTTCGTCTACGCCGTCGCCCTGGTCCTCGGCATCCACCTCGGCGCCGGCACCGGCGAGGACGACGACCACCTGCCGAACCCGATGGTGGACGGCATCCGCGAACTGATGCTCCCGTACGTGGCCAGCCCGCTGGCGGTCACCGCGGTGCTGGTGGGCTCGCTCAGCAAGGACGACTGGGGCTGGCGGACCACCGTCGTCGGTGCCTACCTCGCCGTGGTGGCGATCAACTACATCTGCGTGGCGGCGCTCGCCCCGCTGATGCGGCGCACCCACCGGACGTCGCTGGAGGTGCTCTCCCGGCTGCTCGGCCTGCTGCTGGCGGCGGTCGGCGTGGAGCTGTTCCTGAACGGCCTGGCGGGGCTGGGACTGCACCTGCCCGAGGCGCACTGAGGGCGGCGCGGCGCCGGCGCGGGCGTCAGGGCGCGACCACCGGCCGCCAGGGCACCGGGCTGGAGAGGATCATCGAGCTGGCCGGCTGCCCATAGCCGCCGAGGCGGTCGATCAGTGCCTCGAAGGCGGCCATCGCGGGGACCGCCACCAGCAGCACGCAGCAGGCCCCGCCGGTCACCCGGTGCAGTTGGAGGACCTCCGGCCACCGCGGCACCTCCGGGTCGCGCAGCACGCAGCGCGGGCCGTAGCACTGGAGCTGGACCAGCGCGGTGATCGGCAGCCCGGCCCGGGCGGGGTCGACGTGGGCGTGGTACCCGCTGATCACCCCCTCGGCCTCCAACCGGCGCACCCGTTCGGCGACGGCGGGTGCGGAGAGGCTCACCCGGCGGGAGAGTTCGTTGTACGAGAGCCGGGCATCGGCCTGCAGCTCGGCCAGCAGGCGGCGGTCGACGGCGTCCATGGCGGCTCCCGGAGAGGTTGATCGACTGGCTGGATCCCGCTCTTTTGCGATCGTAAAGGGAATCGGTGCGAAGACCTCTCGATCGGCAGGTCCGGCTGCGGTTGCCGTGCCCGGTGCCCATTCAAGTGGGGGCAGTGACCGCCGCACAATGGGGCCCCGGCCACTACGGACCAGCAGGCGGCCGCGTCACCGGTAGGGCGGCATCCGCCGGCCGGGTCATCAGGAGGGATCGGGATGGGGCACGACACGGTGGAGACACCCAACCTGTCGTTCGGTCGGGGCGGTGAGCCGGGTCGGGGCACCCCCTACGCCCGGTACGCGCGCCTGGAGGAGCTGCACAGCCTGCAGCAGCCGCGCAGCAAGGTCCCGGCCGAGCTGTCGTTCATCGTCACCACCCAGGTGATGGAGCTGCTCTTCGGCCTGCTCCGGCACGAGTGGACGCTGGCCCAGCAGGCCATGCGCGAGGACGACCTGCCGGCCGCGCTGGCCGCGCTGCGGCGCGGCACCCATGTGCAGGACGTCCTGGTGGAGTCCTGGGACCTGCTGGCGACCATGACCCCGCAGGAGTTCAACGCCTTCCGCTCGGTGTTCGGCGAGGCCTCCGGGTTCCAGTCCTCGGCCTTCCTGCACCTGGAGTTCCTGCTGGGCAACAAGAACGCCGGCCTGCTGCGGATGTACGACGAGATACCCGAGACGCGGGCCGAGCTGAGCGAGGCGCTGCGCGCCCCCGGTCTGTACGACGACGCCCTGGCGCTGCTCGCCCGGCGCGGACTGGCGGTGCCGCACGAGCCCTCCGAGCAGCGGCACCGGGCCGATCCGGCCGTGGAGGCCGCCTGGCGGCAGGTCTACGCCGACCCCGCGCACGCGGCGCTGCAGCCGCTCGCCGAAGCGCTGCTGGATGTCGCCGAGCGGGTCACCCGCTGGCGCCAGCGGCACCTGGCCGCGGTGAAGCGCGCGATGGGCGCCAAGCCCGGCTCGGGCGGCTCCAGCGGCCTCACCTGGCTGCGCAAGGCCGCCGAGCAGGACGTGTTCCCCGAGCTGTGGACCGTACGGGACGAGCTGTGAGCGAGAGAGTGGGCAGGACGTTGGGCATCATGACGCGCGAGGAGTGCGCGGCGCTGGACGCCGTCGACCCGCTGGCGGCGTTCCGCAAGGAGTTCGCCCTGCCCGAGGGCGTCGTCTACCTGGACGGGAACTCGCTCGGAGCGCTGCCGGCCCGCACCCCGGAGCGGGTGCGGCAGGTCGTCGAGGAGGAGTGGGGCCGCGAGCTGATCCGCAGCTGGAACGAGGCCGGCTGGTTCGAGCAGCCCTACCGGCTCGGCCGACGGATCGCGCCGCTGATCGGGGCCGGCCCCGAGGAGGTCGTGGTCTGCGACACCACCTCGGTCAACCTGTTCAAGGTGCTGACGGCCGCGCTGCGGCTGCGCCCCGGCCGGCACACGGTGCTCGGCGACGGCGCGGCCTTCCCCACCGACCTCTACATCGCCGAGGGCGTGACCGGGCTGTTCGAGGGCGCGCGCAGCGTGCTGACCACCCCCGGGGAGCTCGACCGGCAGCTGGACGCGGACGTCGCCGTCGTCGTCCTCTCGCATGTGGACTACCGCACCGGCGAGCTGCTGGACATGCCCGGGATCACCGCCCGGGTGCAGGCCGCGGGCGCCCTGATGATCTGGGACGTCTGCCACTCGGTGGGCGCCCTGCCGATCGAACTCGACGCGAGCAACGCGGACTTCGCGGTCGGCTGCACCTACAAGTACCTGAACGCCGGCCCCGGCGCGCCGGCCTTCCTGTACGTGGCCCGGCGCCACCTCGCGGCCGGCCCGCGGCAGCCGCTGAGCGGCTGGTTCGGCCACGCCCGCCCGTTCGCCTTCGAGCCCGGGTACGACCCGAGGGAGGGCATCGGGCGCTTCCTGACCAGCTCGCCCTCGCTGCTCGGCCAGGCCGCGCTGGGCACCAGCCTGGACATCTGGGAGCGCGCCGACCTGGACGCGGTACGGGCGAAGAGCCTGGCCCTGACCGACCTCTTCATCGCGCTGGTGGAGGGGCTGGAGGGGATCGAGGTGGCCACCCCGCGCGAGCACGCCCGGCGCGGCAGCCAGGTCGCCCTGCGGCACGCCGACGGCTACCCGGTGGTGCAGGCGCTGATCGAGCGCGGGGTGATCGGGGACTTCCGCGCACCTGACCTCATGCGCTTCGGCTTCACCCCGCTGTACCTGTCGTACGTGGACGTCTGGGACGCCGCGCGGCAGCTGGCCGAGGTGCTGGAGACCGGCGAGTGGCGGGCGGAGCGGTTCGGCCGGCGCGGCGAGGTGACCTGACCTGACCGGAGCGGACCGGGGCCGGCGCCGGAGCCGGGTCGGCGGTTCGGCCGCGGTTCGGCCGCGGTTCGGCGCCAACCAGGGCGGGCAGCACCTTCTATGACGGGACATCAGGTCGTAGGGGGAGCAGATGAACTTCGAGCTCGGTCCGCTGAAGCCCGAACCCGGCCAACTGATCGTCGGCCTGATCTGCTTCCTCCTGATGGTCCGGGTGCTGGGCCGCCGGGTGCTCCCGCGGATCGAGCGGCTCCAGGCCGATCGCCGGGACGCCACCGAGGGCGGCGTGGAGCGGGCGGAGGCGCTCCACGCCGAGGCGGACCGCGTCTACGAGGCCTACCGGAACGAACTGGCGGACGCGCGGCACGAGGCGGCGCGGATCCGGCAGGAGGCCGCCGAACAGGGCGCGGCCGCCATCGCGGCGGCCCGCGAGGAGGGGGTCCGGGAGCGCGACCGGCTGGTCGCCGAGGCCCACGCCCGGATCACCGTCGACCAGGCACTCGCGGCCGTCGCCCTCCGGCAGGACGTCGGCGAACTGGCGGTCGACCTGGCCGGCCGGATCGTCGGCGAGTCGCTGGCGGCCGTCGCCGCCGAGCGCGACACGGTGGAGCGCTTCTTCGCCGAGCACTGAGCCGGTGCGGCGCACGCCCGTTCGCACCGGCCGAACGGCCCCGCACCCGCCAGGGCGGGCCTGCCCGGGGCCGGTCGATCCGGTGGCCAGCTCAGATCACCGCAGGTCACCGCGGGGCAGCTCCCGGACCGGGGCCCCGGCCGACGGGGCCGGTCGCGGGTCGGGTCGCCCGGTCGGCCGACCGGGCGACCCGACGGAGCTCCGGCGCCTCGGCGGTCAGGCGCGTCGGTCCGGTGGGGCCTGCGGGTCTGGTGAGGCCTGCAGGCCCTGCGGGCTAGCTGTGGCGTCCGCGTCGGCGGGCGACCAGGACGGCGAGGCCGCCGAGGCCGAGCACGGCGACACCGGCCAGGCCGAGCACGACCGGGCCGTCACCCGCGCCGGTCGACGGCAGCTGCCCGCCCCCGCCGGTCGACGAGCCGGGAGCCGGCAGATGGCTGGTCGGCCGGTGGCTACTGGGCCGGTGGCTGGTCGGGTGCTCGCTCGGACCGGTCGGAGCGGGGCTGGACGACGTGGGGGCCGGGGTGCTGGAGGTGGAGGTCGGCGACGTCGGGGAGGGTGAGGTCGGGGACGGCGAGGTGGAGGTCGGCGTGGGGCTGGGGGAGGTCGGCGACGGGCTCGGCGAGGTCGGCGAGGGGCTGGGCGTCACGGCGCAGTCCGGCAGGTCCCCGTCGAACGGGTAACCGTGGATCTCGTAGCCGCCGTTGCCGGTCTGGATCAGATTGCCCGCCAGGTAGACCCGGCCGTTCATGCCGGGCTGGGCGAGGGTCGTGGTGCCCCCCGCGTTGCCCGCCATGACCGAGCCCTGGAACTGGGCGCCGCCGAGGATCCGCGCGTCGGTGGCCGTGGGGAAGTTCCACATGAGCCTGGAACGCATCTCGGTGGTCTGGTCCCCCGGGAGGCCGGTACCGGTGTAGGTGTTGATCACCGGGTCGGCCGCCAGCATGTTGACGACCACGGTGGCGCCGGCCGGGACGCCGGTGAAGACCAGGCCGATCTGCCGGGTGGTCGAGCCCAGGTTCCCGGTGACGTTGAAGACCTGCTTCATGCTGGTCCCGTCCCCCGCGAAGGTGGCCTCGCTGCCGGTCACCGTGACCGTGCCGGTGGCGGTCGCCCTGGCGACGCAGGCGGAGACCTCCTCGATCTGGTTCAGCACCGAACGGTAGGGCGCGGCGGCGTCCGGATCCGCGATCGACCGGCCGGTGGGGTCGATGTCGACGGTGCCGGTGACCGTGCCCGCGTGACGGAGGTTGCCGAAGGCCGCGCCCTTGGAGTCGCTGCCGCCGATGAGGATCCGGTTGCCGGCCTTGACGTCCACGGCGCCGCCGACGGTCACGAAGTCGCTGCCGTTGGGCGGCACCACCCGCGAACCGACCCCGACCACCCCCATGTTGAAGGCTCCGCCGCCCTGGCTCTTGTCGACGGTGAGGTCCCCCAGGGTGACGATCTTGCCCTCGACCTCGGCCGCCCGGCCGTTCACGGTGTAGTCGCCGCCGGTGAAGACGTTGATCGTGGCGTCCCGCCCGGCGAAGTCCCCGTTGTGCGGCGGCGTCGGCCAGACCGCCGGGCAGTCGGGCCCGGAGCACGCCCCCAGCGGCGGGGCCAGTGGTGCGGCCGAGCCCACCGTCAGCACCGCGGCCATCGGGAGCGCGGCGACGGCGGTCGCCACCGCCAGTCGGACCGCCCCGCGTCCGCGGACGGCCGACGGCCTCCGGTCGGCGGCCGTCCTGCGCTCCGGTGAACCCATGCCCTGATCCATCGACACATTCCTCCGCACAGAGAGAGCGGCGGGTCGCACAACCCACCACGTTTCAGTTGATCCCATCTGATACACGACAGATCCGGTACATCCAACACCAAATAGGACGAACCACACCCTACAGACCGTCAGGATCGATCCCAAGCAGTCCGGGCGGGCGCCGATCGCGCCCGCGGGCGGCCACGACCACGGGCGGCCCCGCTAGGTTGGGACCATGACTTCCGAGGACCAGGACCCGCAGGCTCCGCTCGCCGCCGTCTCGGCCAGCGCGGACGTCCTGCGGCACCCCGAAGCCGGCGACCACCTGCTCACCGCCCTCGAACACGAACGCGCCGCGCGCTTCCGGCACGAGTCGGGGCGGGTCGACTTCACCGCCGCGCACATCCTGGTCCGGCTCTGCGCCGCCCGGCTGCTCGGCGTACCGGCGACCGGGCTGACGCTGGCCCAGAACTGCCCCGACTGCGGCAAGGGCGACCACGGCCGGCCCTACCTGCCGGACCACCCGGACGTCCAGGTGAGCCTCTCGCACACCCGCGGCGTCGTCGCGGCCGCCGCCGGGTACCAGCCGGTCGGCGTCGACGTCGAGCTGACGGCACGGAGCGGCTCGCTCCTCGACGTCGCCGCACGGGTGCTCAGCCCGGCCGAACTGCGGCAGGTCGAGGCGCACCCGGAGCCCGGGCGGGCGTTCCTGCGCCTGTGGGTGCGCAAGGAGTCGCTGATCAAGCTCGGCCGGGCCAGCCTGGACACCCTGGCCGGCGTCGACCTCTCCGCACTGCCGCTCGACGTGCCGGCGGGCGAGCCGCTGCACAGCCGCTACCAGGACCTCCACCTGCTCGACTGGGCGGACGTCCGACAGGGAGCGGCCGTCTCGGTCGCCAGCACCGCCGCCCCCCGGGTCGTGGTGCTGACGCCGCCGGCCGGCTGACCCACGGGCCCGCCCGCCCCTGGAACCGTGGTCCCACCTGCGCGGCCGGGGCCCGGATAAGCGGTGTTAGCGTGCCTGCTCAGGGCTCGGAAACCGGACGCCCCGGCTGCCCGCGCCGCGTCCCCGGCGCGCAGCCCCCGTTGGATCAAAGGGTGTTCCCGCCATGGCCAAGTTCCTGCTGAGCCTGCACGTCCTCGCCTCGGTGCTGTTCATCGGCCCGGTGGCGGTGGCCGTCAGCATGTTCCCGCGCCGGGCCGCTGCCGCACTGGCCGGCGGACCGGAGCGGGCCGCCGAGGCCGGCACCCTGCGACTGCTGCACCGGATCACCCAGGTCTACGCGCTGCTGGGGATAGCCGTCCCGATCCTGGGCATCGGCGTCGCCCAGGTGATGGACGTGCTCGGGCAGTCCTGGCTGATCGTCTCCATGGTGCTCACCGCGCTTTCGGCGCTCGCGCTGCTGCTGTTCGTACTGCCCGCGCAGCAGGCCGCGGTGGACGCGCTCGACCTCGACGCCGGGGCACCGGAGCACGGCAAGGCCGTCCAGGGCCTGCGGCTGCTGCCGATGACCGCCGGGGTGTTCAACCTGCTCTGGGCCGTGGTCGTCGTCCTGATGGTCATCCGGCCCGGTTCGACCACCGGCGCCTGACCTGCGGCCGCCCCGCCGGGGGGATACCGGCGCGGGGGATACCGGCGCGGGGGGATACCGGCGCGGGGGATACCGGTGCGGGGGCGCTGCCGCGCGCCCGGTGCCGCGAGCCGGTTCAGGGCCGTGGTCGCGGACGCCGCACCGGGACGCCCGCCCGCTTCACCGCGCGGGCGACGATCGCCGTCTCGGCCCGGTCGACGCCGAGTGGGCCGAGCGTTCCGGTGAGGAAGCGGTAGAGACCGCCGTGGTCCGCGCAGAACAGGGTGGCCACCAGGTTCGCCGGACCGCTGGTCGCGAACACCCCGTGCACCTGGGGGTGGCGGGCCAGCGCCGTACCGACCTCGGCGAGCCGGCCCGGAGGCACGTCCAGCCAGAGGTTGGCGTCCACGGCCATGCCCAGCAGCCGTGGATCGACGGTGGCGTGGGTGCGCAGCAGACCGGCGCCGGCGAGCCGGTGCAGCCGGCGGCGGACGGTCGACTCGGGAGCGCCGACGGCCGCCGCCAGGGCGGCGTGGGACTGCCGGGCGTCCACGCCGAGGTGGGCGAGCAGCGCGTGGTCCAACGCGTCGAGCGGAGGCTTCTCCGGGGCGGTCGCGACGGGCGGCGGGGTCAGGGCGGCCACCTCGGCCTCGTCCAGGTAGCCGGCCCGCCACTGCCCCGCGTCGGAGAAGGCGTGCAGCACCGCGTGCGCGGTGGTCTCGGTGACCGCCGCGGTGGCGGGCAACCGCCCGTACAGCAGCCGGTCCCGCCCACCGGCGTCGCCCAGCATCACCGCACCGATCTCCTGGCCGCCGAGCACGACGTCGACGAAGGGAACGTCCGGGCGGTCGGCCAGGGCCTGGGCGATGGTGTCGGCCTTGCCGCGCAGCACCCGGACGCGCAGCAGCAGCGCACCGACGGCGGCGTCCTCGACGTCGGGCATCCGGACCACCCGCAGCAGCCCGGTCTGCTGCAGCCGGGCCAGCCGGCGGGTGACCGTCCGCGCGGAGACGCCGAGCACCTCGGCGATCCGGCCGGTCTCGGCCCGGCCGTCGACCTGCAGCGCGCAGACCAGGCGGCGGTCCAGCGCGTCCAGCACGCTGTCCGGATCAGCAGTCGAGAGGTCCATGAAGTCCGATCTCCGCCGGAACCACCCGGCCGTCCGTCCTGTTCGGCAGCACCGACGGTACCCCTGGTACCCGACGGCCGGGGGTTTTTCCTCCCGGCCCGCGACGGATCGGAGGACGGCCATGGACGAGGTACGGGCGCTCAGGGAGCTGCTGCCCGGGGTCGAGGCGGCGGTGCGCGAGGTCGGCGCGGAGCTGGCGGCGGCGCGGCCGGGCCCACCCCCGGGCGGACGCTCGGGGAACTGACCGCGCGCTTCGCCGAGTTGGACGACCCGGCCGCCGCCCGCCTGCGGGCCCGGCTGGGCGCGCTGCGTCCGCAGGCCGGCTGGGTGAGCGACGAACCGGCGGGCACGCTACCGGCCGAGGGTGAGTGGTGGCTCTGCGACGCGACCGACGGCGCCGTGCAGTACCTGCTCGGCCAGCAGCAGTGGGCGGTCACCGCCACGCTGGTCCGGGACGGCGTCGCGGTGCTGGCCGTGGTGCACACCCCCGAGCTCGGCGGGCGGACGTACCGCGCGGTCCGCGGCGGCGGCGCCGAACTGGACGGGCGGCCCGTCGCACCGCTGGAGCGCGACCCGGCGGTGGCCGTCGCCGGGACGGCGCAGCCGCCGCCGGTGGCCGCGGACCCGGTGGCGCTGCGCCGCGCGGGCGAGTCGCTCACGGCGGTGCTGGGCTCGGTCCTGGCGGTCCGCTGCCTCGGCCCGACCTCCTTGCAGGTCGCCCAGGTCGGCTCCGGACACCTGACGCTGTTCTGGGAGTACGGGGCGGACGCGGGCAACCTGCTGCCGGGCGCCCTGATCGCGGCCGAGGCGGGCGCGACGGTGACGGACGCCGCCGGGGCGGCCTGGACGCCCGGCGCGGACAGCTTCCTCGCCGCCGCGCCCGGGCTGCACCCGGCCCTGGTGGAGGTGCTGCGGACCGTGCGGTGACCGGGGCGTGGTGGGTGCCCGGCCGGGCCGGCCGGGCACCGGGCGGGGTGGGCCAGGGCCGGCCTGCCGCCAGTCAGCCCGCCACCGGTCGGCCCGCCGGGGTCAGCCCTTCGGGGTGAGCCCTTCGGGGTGAGCCCGAAGAGTGCGGCCGCGTTGTCGTGGCAGACCGCCCGCAGCCACTCCTCCCCCAGTCCCAGCCCGGCCAGCGCCTCCAGCTGGTGGACGTACCGGTACGGGATGTTGGGGAAGTCGCTGCCGAGCAGGACGCGGTCCTGGAGCGCGCGCAGGCGGGGCAGTTCGCTGCGCGGGAACGGGTCGTCGGCCTCGACGAAGTCGGTGAACGCCATGGTGGTGTCCAGCCGGACGGACGGGTGGCGCTCGGCGAGGTCGAGGAAGTCCCGGTACTCGGACATGCCGAGGTGGGCGACCACCAGGACCAGCCCCGGGTGCCGGTCCAGGACCTCGCCGATCGGGCCGGGGCCGGTGAACTTGCCCGCCACCGGCCCGGATCCGCAGTGGGTGACCACCGGCGTACCGGTCTCGGCCAGCAGCCCCCAGACCGCGTCCAGCCGGCGGTCCGTCGGGTCGTAGCCGCCGACCTGGAGGTGCGCCTTGAACACCCGGGCGCCGTCCTCGACCGCCCGCGCCACGTAGCCGGGCGCCTCGGGTTCGGCGAAGAAGGTCGCGGTGTGCAGGCAGTCCGGGGTGCGGGCGGCGAAGTCGGCGGCCCAGGCGTTCAGCCAGGCCGCCATCCCGGGCTTGTGCGGGTACAGCATGGAGGTGAACGCCCGGACGCCGAACTCCCGCAGCCGCTCGACCCGTTCGGCCTCGGCGACGCGGTAGGTGATCGGCCAGGGCCGGTTGACGAGCGGGCCTGCCAGGTCGAAGTACGCCCACACCTTGTCGAGGACGTTCTTCGGCATGAAGTGGGTGTGCACGTCGATCAGGCCGGGGAGGCCGAGCGCCTGCCAGAAGCCGCGGACCGCAGCGGCCTCGTCCGCTTTGGTTGCCTTGTCTACCTCGTTCGCCTCGATTACCTCGTTCGCCTCGATTACCTCGTTCGCCTCGATTACCTCGTTCGCCTCGATTACCTCGTTCGCCTCGTTCACCTCGTTTACCTCGTTCGCCTCGATTGCCTGGATGGCCTCGGTCGCCGTGTCCGCCTCGGCCACCTCGGCGGTCTCGGCGGTCTCAGCCGCGTCGTCCGCGCTCATGCGGGCACCGGGCGGGCGCGGTCGATGATCGCCCCGGCGTCGAGGCCGGCGGGCAGGGTGCCGAAGGCCGCGCCGTGGTCGCCGCCGAGGCGGGAGGCGCAGAAGGCGTCGGCCACCGCCGGGTCGCCGTGGCGGACCAGCAGCGCTCCCTGGAAGGCCAGCGCCATCGCCTCGACCAGTCGGCGCGTCCGGTACTCCAGATCGCTCGGATCGGTGAGCTGCTTGCGGAGTTCGGCGACGGCGGCGTCCAGCCGGCGGTCCGCGCCGGCGGCGGCGTCCAGCTCGCCGAGGAAGGCCTCGACGGTCTCCGGGTGCTTGGCCATGGCGCGCAGCGCGTCCAGGGCGGCGACGTTGCCGGAGCCCTCCCAGATCGAGACCAGCGGCGCCTCGCGATAGAGCCGGGGCATCCCGGACTCCTCGACGTAGCCGTTGCCGCCCAGGCACTCCAGTGCCTCGGCGGCGTGCGCCGGGCCGCGCTTGCAGACCCAGTACTTGGCGACGGCCAGCCCCAGCCGGCGCACCAGCGCCTCGGTCCCGTCCCCCGCCAGCGCCCGGTCGGTGGTCTCGGCGAGGCGCATCGCCACGACGGTGGCCGCCTCGGACTCCACCACCAGGTCGGCGAGCACGTTGCGCATCAGCGGCTGGTCGACCAGCGCCTTGCCGAACGCCCGCCGGTGCAGGGCGTGCTGGACCGCCCGGGTGGCCCCCAGACGCATGCCGGAGGCGGCGCCTACGGTGCAGTCGAGACGGGTCATGTTGACCATCTCGATGATGGTCCGGACCCCCCGGCCCTCCTCTCCCACCAGCCAGCCGACCGCGCCGTCGTACTCGAGCTCGGCGGAGGCGTTGGACTTGTTGCCCAGCTTGTCCTTGAGCCGCTGGAGGTGGAGGCGGTTGCGGGTGCCGTCCGGCAGGACACGGGGCAGCATGAAGCAGCTCAGCCCGCCCGGAGCCTGGGCGAGCGTCAGGAAGAGGTCCGACATCGGCGCCGAGGTGAACCACTTGTGGCCGGTCAGCCGGTAGGTGCCGTCCGCCTGCGGAGCGGCGGTGGTGGTGTTGGTGCGGACGTCCGAGCCGCCCTGCTTCTCGGTCATCGACATGCCGGCGATCAGTCCCCGTTTGCCGTGCGGCTCGCGCAGCCCGAAGTCGTACTCGGTCGCGGCCAGCAGCGGCTCCAACTCGGCAGCCAGCGCCGGGTTCGCGCGCAGGGCGGGGACGGCGGCGTAGGTCATCGAGATCGGGCAGGTGTGACCGGCCTCGACCTGGCCCCAGACGAAGAACTTGGCGGCGCGGGCGGAGTGCGCGCCCGGCCGGCCGTCCCGCCAGGGCGTGGCGTGCAGACCGTGGCCGACGGCGGTGCGCATCAGCTCGTGCCAGTACGGGTGGAACTCGACCTCGTCGATCCGGTGACCGAACCGGTCGTGGGTGCGCAGCACGGGCGGGTGCTCATTGGCCAACCGCCCCCATTCGGCGGCCTGTTCGGAGCCGGCCAGCCGGCCGAGCTCGTGCAGCTCGGCCTCGGCCCAGCCCGCGCCGGCCCGGTGCAGGCCTGCGAGCAGGGTCGGGTCGGCGGCGGTGTCGTGCCCGTACGGCAGCGGCACCTGGTTGGTGACCTCGTGCGTCCGGGAGGGCGCGTACACCGGAGCGGGGGCCACCGGAGTGGGTGCGGTCACGTCGGGTGCGGTCGTGTCGGGCGTGGTCGTGTCAGGCGTGGTCGTGTCGGGCGTGGTCGTGTCGGGCGTGGTCGTGTCAGGCGTCGCTGTCATCGCGTCCTCCCAGGGCACGCAGGGTGAAGGAGACCAGGGCGGGGACCACCTCGGGCGGGGTGTCCCCGGAAACGGGTGCGTGGGCAGCGGCGAGCGGACCGGCCAGCGCCTCGCCCACGGCGCCGACCAGGGCGGCCGCGGTCAGCTCCGGGTCCTGCCGGGGCAGTTGGCCGGCCGCCACGGCGGCGGCGATCTCGGTGGCGATCACATCGCGGAACGCACGCCGGAACACCAGCCGTTCGGCGTCCACGACGGCGTCGGCCGGCTCGACCAGCAGTACGTGGGCGAGCCTCGGCGCCCGAAGGGCGCGGGCGGCGAAGGTCTCGACCACGGCGGCGATCCGCCGCTTCGGGGTCTCGTGGCGGGCTACGGCCGAGGCCACCGCGGCGATCTCGCGGTTGACCACCCGGCGGAACAGCTCGACCGAAAGCTCGGCCTTGTTGGCGAAGTGCTGGTAGAGGCTGCCGGTGGCGATCCCGGCACGGTCCGCGACGGCGGCCATCGAGCAGCCGCCGTAGCCGCGCTCGGCGAGCAACCCGACCGCAGCCTGCAGGACCGCCTCGCGCTGGGCGTCCAGTCGGGCTTGTACGGCGGGGGTGCGTCGATAGGCCATGAAAGTATTGAAGCACCGATTCATTGCTTCGGGGAGGGGGCGCGCGGCGTTCTTCGCGTCCGGCGGGGGGCCTGCGTCCGGCGGAGGTTCCGGGCCGGGCAGACGTTCCGCAGCGGCGGGGACGCCGAAGGGCCACCCGTCGCGATGGCGACGGGTGGCCCCGGTGGGTCGGTCGGCTCACGCGTGACACTCGGTGATGCGTGACGGCCGGCGACGCGTGACGGCCGGCGACGCGTGACAGCCGTGGCGCGTGACAGCCGTGGCGCGTTACAGCCGAGGCGCGTTACAGCCGGTGGTGCTCCAGCTTGAGGCCTTCCTCGTCCAGCGGCCCGAACGGCGGGATCTGGTGGGACTGCGCGAGGGACTTGGCGGCGGCCGGGTCGGCCAGGCCAGCCCACTCCAGCACCTTGGCGGTGGCCTGGACCGACTCGTCGGCCTTCAGCTTGCCGATGTTGGACCCGTGGTTGCCGCCGGCCACGGTGTAGACGTAGCTGTCCTCACTGCCCCGGCCCAGCCGGAACGGCTCGGCGCCCCACGGGTCGTTCTGGCCGTAGACGAAGATCATCCGCTCGGCGGAGTGCTTCACCCAGCGGTCGATGTCGCGCATCGCGGACGCGTCGAAGCGCATCGGGATGTTCTTCGGCACGTACGTGCGTGGCGAGTACAGCTCCTTGTAGTCGTAGTGCTGCAGGCCCTTCAGGTGCGAGACGTCGAAGGACGGCGAACCCAGCTGGGTGCCCGCCTGGTAGTAGTACGCGGTGTACTGGGCGAGCGACTGGTCGCTGTTGCCGGTGATGCCGGACTGGGTGTCGAACCACGCGTACAGCTCGTCGTCCGTGGCGGTGGCCGCCACCGGGACGGCGGCGCAGTCCGCCTCGGTGCTGTACTGCCAGAACGCCCAGACGACGTCGAGCACGCCCGCCTCGTAGGCCCGGTCGGCGCTGCCCGTGGTGGCGAAGGTGGAGCCGGCCGCCGCGTTGTCGGCCGCGTACCGGGCCTCCAGGCGGTCGCGGCGGACGAGCAGCTCGCGCTGCGCGGCGGCGAGCGTGGCCCGGCACTCCGGGGTGCCCACGGTCCGGAAGAACTCGGTGTAGGCGGAGTCCTCGCGGTTGTCGACGTCGTTCGGCGCGACGTACGCGATGGTGCCGTCCACGTCGTCCGGGAAGAAGCGGCGGTGGTAGGTCGAGGACATACCGCCCTTGCTGGCCCCGGTCGACAGCCACGCGCGGTGGTAGACGCGCTTCAGCGCGGTGATGATCCGGTGCGAGTCGGTGGCGGCCTGCTCGATGCCGGCCTTGGTCCAGTCGGCCGGCTCCGGGCGGGACGGCGAGAAGTAGCGGTACTCGATCGAGACCTGGTTGCCGTCGGTCAGCCGGGTCGGCTCGGTGCGCGAGGGGTTGGTGCCGAGCGTGTAGCCGTTGGTGTAGAAGACGGTCGGGCGGTCGTACCCCCGGTGCAGCACGCTCAGCCGCTGCTGGAAGGTGCCCAGCCAGGGGCGGAGGTGGTCGATCGGCTGGGTGTAGGTGAGCAGGAAGTAGCGGTGACCGGTGGTGGTCGGCTTCTCCTCGGTGACCGTCATCCCCGGGATCGCGGCCAGGCGGTCCTTGATGTCGGCCGCGGGGTTGTCCGCGGCCGACACCGGGCCGGCCGACGCGTCGGCGCCGGCCGCCAGGGCGGGCGTCGCCAGACCGAGGCCGAGCAGCGGCATCAGCAGAACGGCGACCAGCAGCCTTCTGAGCTTGGTGGACATCAACTCTCCATCGGGTCAACGGAACTGTTCGACACTCTCCGGCAATCGGCGCCCGACTGCCGGACGATCGGCCGTCCGGTAGACGGCCGAGTGGGCCACCCGCGGGATCGCGGATGGCCCACCGGGGAAAGATGTGCTGATCAGGGGCGCGGCAGGGTGCAGCCGGCCCGGGTGAGGTCGAGGCGGTTCCCGGCGGCGAAGCAGGCCGGGATGCCGTAGGTCTCCTGGGCGTAGTTGATGCCCTGGCGGACGGTCACCACACCGTTCTGGTCGACCTCGCACGGGTTGTTGTCCGTGCAGCGCTCGCCGTCCTCGTTACCCGTGTTGTTCACGGCGACGACCTGGCCGGTGCTGGTGTCGATCACCGGGGAGCCGGAGGTACCGCCGATCGTGTTGCAGCTGGAGGTGTAACGGACCGAGTCCTTCCAGGTCCAGGAGCCCTCCTTGAGCCGGTAGACGAAGCCGTCGACCGAGCACGAGTAGGTCTTCTTCCAGTACCCGGAGACGACCTTGATGGAGGTGCCCTGCACCGGGTGGCTCGCGGAGATGGTCAGCGGGGCGATGCCGTAGCTCGACTGGATCGCGGCATAGGTGGTGTTCAGCTGGTAGATCGACACGTCGGTGTCGGTCATCGTGCCGTAGACCACCTTGTTCGCGCGCAGCGTGGCGACCTTGGAGCCGGTGCCGTTGAGCAGCGAGAACGTGCGGCTGGAGGACTGGTTGACGACCACCTGGCCGGGGCCGGGGAACCCGGTCTCCAGGCAGTGGCCGTTGGAGAGGATGAGCGCCGGATCCGTCGCGGCGGAGGCCGGGAGCCGGACGAGCGAACCGGAACAGTTGCTGAGCGCCACCGTCCCGGCGAAGTTCACGGCAGCCCGGGCCTGCTGGTCCTGGGACGAGGCCTGGAGCTGGGGGTCGGCCAGGGTCTGGGCCGCGACCTGTGCCTCGGTCGCGGCCGCGGGGGCGGTCCGCGCGTCCGCGGGCGACGAGGCGACGGCGGCGGGGGCGCCGGCCAGGGCGGTCGCCCCGGCGAACAGGAGCACGGCGAACGTGCCTATGAGCGGCTTCTTCATGAGAGACCTCTCGTTGTGGGGGTGCACCAAAACTGGCGCGGACATGACGAGTTGTCAAGGGTCCACGACGAGGGGAGGTCAGACGGAGGAAGGCCTCGGGAGCTGGGGAGCGGGGCGGGGACCGGGGCGCGGAGCGGGGCGCGGAGCGGCGGAAGTGGGGCGCGGCAGTGGGGCGCGGCAGTGGGGCGCGGCAGTGGGGCGCGGCAGTGGGGCGCGGGACCGAGCCCGGCGCGCGGGCGGTGCCCGGCGGCGCCCCCGGGTGGGGCCGGCACCGCCGGGCAGGGCTACCGTCAGCCGCCCTGCCAGTGGCGGCGACCGAGGCTGATCAGGCGCAGCTGCAGTCGGGCGGTGGCGGCGATGTGCCGTTCGCGCGCCGGGTCGCCCTCCTGCGCCTCCAGGAGGGCGGCAGCCGTGGAGACCATGTGGTCGACGTACAGCTCGGCGAGCATCCGCAGATCCTCCTCACTCCACCCCTGCGACACCGGTTGGAGCGCGAGCGCCGCACCCACCTCCATGGCGAAGCGCCCGAGTTCGACGTCGATCGCCTCCCGTACCTGCCGCACTCCCCCGTGCCGCTCGCGTGCCAGGAAGCGGACGTGCGGCCGGTGGTCCCGCACATGCTGCTCGATGACGTCCACCGTCCGGTCGATCAGCTCGTCGGACCCACCCGCACCGGCGAGTACGGAACGGATCATCACATGGAGGCTGGCGAGCGACTCCTCGACCAGGGCCACCCCGAGGGCGGCGAGGTCCGGGAAGTGCCGGTAGAAGGCGGCCGGCGAGAGCCCCGCCTCCCGGGTGACCTCGCGGACGCCGACGCTCGCGAGGTTCTGATCGGCCAGCAGGTGCAGCCCCGCGTCCAGCAACGCGCGCCGACTCTGCTGCTTCTGGGCCTGTCTGGCCCCAACGGTGTGACTCACGCCATTCAGTAAACAATCGTTTGCCGAAAATGGCCAGCCCGCGTAGAGTGACAGAGGATTCAGCGAACACTTGTAAACCCAAGGCGGTGGAAGCCGCCGGAAGGGACCGCCATGATCCTGCTCACCGCCCTGGTCGCCATGGGCGTCCTCATCGGCGCCGCCGCGCACACCACGCTCCCGGTCTTCCTCACCGCCGCCGCTGCCATCGCCGCCTGGCTGCTCGCGTTCGGCGCCCGCGAGGGCATCGCCCGCCTGCGTCAGCGCTGACCCTCTCGCCACACCACCGTCCCGGAAGGACACCCGCCGTCATGAACACCGCCACCGCCACCAGCACCGGCGCCGCTGTTCGGCGCCACCGCACCGCCGAGGCCGACAACCTGGCCGTCGCCTCCTTCCTGCTCGGCCTGCCGGGCCTGCTGCTCTTCAACATCGTTCTCGGTCCCCTGGCCATCACCCTTGGCACGCTCGCCCTCGTCCGGGGCACCCACCGCCGCGGGCGCGCCCTGCTCGGCATCGTCCTCGGCGTCGCCGCGCTGGTCGTCCTCGCCGTCACCACCGCCACCAGCCACGGCGTGCTCTGGCAGATCGGCGACTGACCTCAGCGCCGGTCACGCCGCCCTGACGGCCCAGCGGCTCCGGCGCCCTGGCGGCCCCCTCGGCCCTCGAACGCCCTGGACGCCCTGGACGCCCTGGACGCCCTGGACGCCCTGGTCGCCCTGGACGCCCTGGTCGCCCTGGCCGCTCCGGTCACCCTGGTCGCCCTGGTCACCCTCGTCCCAACGGCGGAACCGAGCCGCTCGAACGACTGATCCAGCCAACCTGCGGCGCGAAGCCCGTCCGTCCCCGTACTGTGGCGGTATCGGCCGGGTGACGACATGGGGGCTGGAGTGACGACCGAGTACCAGAGTGACGCGCAGTCGGGGCGGACGGGAGGCCCCGGACGGGCCGGCCGGCTGCTCGCCGTCAGCGATCTGCACGTCTCCTACCAGGAGAACCGCGACCTGGTGGCGAAGCTGCAACCCGACTCGCCCGACGACTGGCTGATCGTCGCCGGTGACATCGCCGAGATCAGCACCACCATCGAGTGGTCCCTGAGCCTGCTCGCCGAGCGCTTCGCCCGGGTCATCTGGGCCCCCGGCAACCATGAGCTCTGGACCCACCCCGACGACCCGGTGCAGTTGCGGGGTGTCGCCCGCTACGAGTACCTGGTGGACCTCTGCCGCCGACTCGGTGTCGTCACTCCCGAGGACCCGTACCCGGTCTGGGAGGGCGCCGGCGGACCGGTCGCCATCGCGCCGCTGTTCCTGCTGTACGACTACACCTTCCGGGCTCCCGGTACGACCACCAAGAAGGAGTCCCTGGAAGCCGCGTACAACAGCGGTGTGGTCTGCTCGGACGAGCGGATGCTCCACCCGGACCCGTTCCCCGACCGCGACTCCTGGTGCCGTGAGCGCGTCCGGCTCACCGAGAAGCGCCTGGCGGCCTGCGACCCGGAGCTGCCGCTGGTCCTGGTCAACCACTACCCGCTGGTCCGCCAGCCCACCGAGATCCTCTGGTACCCGGAGTTCGCCCAGTGGTGCGGCACCGAGCTGACGGCGGACTGGCACCGGCGCTTCAACACCGCCGCGATGATCTACGGGCACCTGCACATCCCTCGGGTGACCAACTACGACGGCGTCCGCTTCGAGGAGGTCTCGCTGGGCTACCCCCGCGAGTGGCGCCGCCGCGGCCTGCCGGACCCGCTGCTGCGTCAGGTGTTCCCCTAGCTCGATCGAGCGCCGGACCCGGCCGGGTTGGATCCGCCCGGCCGGGCACCGGGGCGACCCCGGTGCCCGGCTGGACGGAACGTCGGTCGGGCCGAGGTGACCGAGCCGGCGCCGGCTCGGACCAGTGGCCGGGGGCCAGGTGGGCCGAGTGGGCCAGGTGGGCCCACGGCGCGTGACGGCCCGCCGGCTCACCCACCCTGCGCTCACCCGGCCGCCGCCCCGACGGCCGTCACCTCGTCGTCCTGTCACCCCGCGCCTCCTCATGCCGCACCTCCTCATTCCGTCGCGATCGCCCTGAGGATGTCGAGCCGCGCCGCCCGGCCTGCCGGGCGCAGGCCCGCGACCGCGCCCGCCGCCAGTCCGGCCACCAGCACCACCGTGAGCTGTCCCGGCGGGATCGCGAACGAGGCCGTCCCGGCACTGTCCGAGGCCCGCACCAGCGCCCAGCCGAGGAACGCCCCGAGACCGAGCCCACCGACCGTCCCGAAGGCCGCCACCAGGACGGACTCCCAGCGCACCATGCCCCGCAGCTGCGCCCTGGTCTGGCCGACCGCCCGGAGCAGCCCCAGCTCCCTGGTCCGCTCGTGCACGGCGAGGGTCAGGGTGTTGGCGATGCCGAGCAGGGCGATCAGCACCGCCAGGGCCAGCAGCGCGTAGACCACCGAGAGCATCATGTCGACCCCGCCGGCCGCGCTCGCCGCGTACTGCGCCCGGTCCTGCACCCGAGGGTTCCCGAAGGGGGCGGCGGCTTTCTCGACGGCGGCCCGGCCCGCAGCGAGCGGCACGGAGGCCTTGAGCCCGACGGCGACCATGGTGTCCGCGTCCTGCCCGCGGTGCGGCGCCCAGGCCTGGCGGGTGATCAGGTAGTCCCCGGCCAGACCGCTCTCGTCGTACAGGGCGCGGATCGTGAAGGGGCCGCTCGCGCCGTCCGTGAAGGCGACGGTCACGCTCTGGCCGAGCCGCCAGCCGCGCTGCTCCGCCTCGCTGCGAGCCACCGCCAGGCCGTCGGTGCCGAGCGCGTCGAGGGCGCCGTCGACGCGACCGAGGTCGACGATCCCCGCCAGTCGCGCCGGGTCGGTGACGTCCAGGACTCGCCCGTGACCGTCGATCCGCGCCACGCCCCGGCCGAGGCCCACCGTCTGCCGCACCTCCGGCAGTTGGGCGAGCGCGTCCGCCAGCTTGGGGCTGACCCCGCTGCCGCCCGCACCGAAGGAGGGCGCGGTGACGGCGAGGTCACCGGCGAAGGACGAGCTCACCGTGGAATCCAGGGTGGCCTTGACCGAGGCGCCGAACACCGTGAACAGCGTGACCACCGCGACGCCGATCATCAGGGCACTCGCCGTGGCCGCCGTGCGGCGCGGGTTGCGGGCCGCGTTGCGCCGGGCGAGCGTGCCGGACACCCCGCGCAGCCGTGGCAGCGGCGCGCCCAGCGCCCGGACGGCGAGTGCCGCGGCGACCGGACCGAGCACCACCACACCGGCCAGGACGGCCAGCCCACCCCCGGTGGTCAGGGCGACCGACGGCCCGTCCGTCGCGCCGAGAACGGTGACCGGGACACCCGCCGCTACCAGCAGGCCGCCGAGCCCGACCCGGGCCCTGCCGGACCACCCCTCGGCCGCTCGGTCCACTCCCGTCTCGCGCAGCGCCGCCAGCGGCGCGGTGCGCCCGGCCCGGACGGCCGGCAGGAGCGCCGAGCCGACCGCGACCAGCGTGCCCACGAGCAGCGGCAGCACGACCGCGGCCGTACTGATCACCATGCCGCCCGTCGGCAGCGAGAAGCCGAGTGCCGAGAACAGTGCCTTGAGCCCTGCGGCCACGCCGATCCCGGCGAGCAGCCCGCCGAGCGAGGCGAGCGCACCGACGACCAGCGCCTCCGCCAGGGTCGCCCCCAGCACTTGGCCCCGCACCGCCCCGAGCGCCCGCAGCAGGGCGTTCTCCCTCGTCCGCTGGGCGACCACGATCGCGAAGGTGTTGTGGATGGTGAAGGTCGCGACCAGCAGGGCGATCCCGGCGAAGACCAGCAGCAGGGTGGTGAACATCGTCAGGAACCGCCCCGAGACCATCGCGGTGCTCTCCTGGGTGGCCGCCGTACCGGTGATCGCCTCCACCCCGCCTGGCAGCTCCGGGGCGATCCTCCTCACCAGCTCCTGCTGGGAGATCCCGTCCGCCGCCCGGACCTGGATCGAGCCGGCCTGACCGGCGCCCTTGGGAGTGAGGTGGCGTTCGGCGTCGGCCAGCGTGAGTGCGGTGAAGGTGCTCGGGCCCATCCCGTCCGCGCTGTCCCCGAAGGTGGCGATGCCGACGACGGTGACGGTCACCGGGTCGGGGGTGCGCAGCACGGTGGTGGAGCCGATGTGCAGCCCGCCGGCCTTCGCCGCGCCGCGGTTGACCACGGCCTCGCCGGGCGCCTGCGGCGGGTGTCCCTCGGCGAGCCGGTAGGGGTTGAGCCGGCTGTCGGTGAGCCAGTTCCCGGCCAGGGTCGGCGGCCCCTGGCCGCCGACCGGCTTGCCGTCACTGCCGACCAGCTGGCCGGCGCCCTGGACCGACGCCTCGGCGGCGGCCACCCCGGGGACGGCCCGCAGCCGCTCGGTGAGCGCCGTGTCGACGGGTGCCCGGACACCTCCGGGCGTCCCGGGGGAGTCCAGGACGTCGGCGCTGCGGACCACCACGTCGGTACCGGCGTTGGCGTCGGCGAACAGCGTGTCGAAGTTGGAGCGCAGGGTGTCGCCGAGCACCATCGTCCCGGCCAGGAAGGCGACCCCGAGCAGGATCGAGAGGAAGGTGCCGACCAGGCGCCGCTTGTGCGCTCCCAGGGAGCGCAGGCTGAGCCGGGCGGCAGCGGTCGCGGCGGCCGTCGTGGAACTCATGACCGCCCCCGTTCGAAGGCCTTCATACGGTCCAGCACCCGGTCGGCGCTCGGCTGTTCCATCCGGTCGACCAGCCGGCCGTCGGCGAGGAACAGGGCCTGGTCGGCGTACCCCGCCGCGGTCGGGTCGTGGGTGACCATGACGACGGCCTGCCCCATCTCGTCGACCGCCCGGCGCAGCAGGCCGAGCACCTCGCCGCCGGTGCGGGAGTCGAGGTTGCCGGTCGGCTCGTCGGCGAAGACCACCTGGGGCCGCCCGGCGAGCGCCCGGGCCACGGCGACGCGCTGCTGCTGGCCACCGGAGAGTTCGCTCGGGCGGTGGTGCAGCCGGTCGCCGAGGCCGACGATGTCGATCAGCGCGTCCAGCCAGCCCCGGTCAGGTGCGGCGCCGGCCAGGTCGAGCGGGAGGGTGATGTTCTCCCGGACGGTCAGTGTGGGTACCAGGTTGAACGCCTGGAAGACGAAGCCGATCCGCTCCCGGCGCAGCAGGGTGAGGCGCCGGTCGCCGAGCGGGCCGAGCTCGGTACCGCCGATGTAGGCCCGGCCCGCGGTGAGGGTGTCGAGGCCCGCCGCGCAGTGCATCAGGGTGGACTTGCCCGAACCGGACGGCCCCATGATCGCGGTGAACCCCCCGGCCGGGAAGTCGACCGTGACGTGGTCCAGCGCCCGGACCACGGTGTCGCCGACGCCGTAGACCTTCACGGCGTCGACGACCCGCGCGGCGGTGTCGCGTACGACATCGAGTGTGCTCACTTCCCCGCGCCCCCTCGGCCCTGCTCGCGCCCGCGCCGGCTCTCGGTGAGGACGGCCCGCTTGGCGCGGTACTCCTCCGCGTCGATGGCGCCCTCGGCGTACCGGCGGCCGAGGACGGCCAGCGGGTGGTCCGCCCCGGCACCGCAGCCGCGGCGCCAGACCGTCCGGCGCAGCACGACGATCACAAGGAACACCACGGCGGCCCAGGCGAGCGGGATCAGCAGGATCCAGGGGCCGGGCCAATGCCCGTCGTGGTCGGCCAGCAGCGTGTACATGGTGGTTCATCTCCTCGGCGGTGGGCTTCAGCCGCTTCGGGGTGCGTCCCGAAACGCCTAGAGCGTCCCGCCGGGGAGCCTGCTCCCGCGTCCTCCGGGCAGCGGCCGTTGAAGTACTCCCGCAGGAGTACGGACGGCCCGGCAGCCGCGCGTGGGAAGTAGCGGACAGGCACGCGGAAGGGGTGTACGACGTACCGGCCCAGGGCGTGCGGGACGGCCCAGGGCATACGAGAAGGCCCGGGTCGGGACGTCGTCCAGACCCGGGCCCCCACCCGCCGGAAGCCGCGCTCAGCCCAGCCAGCCGGGCCGGACCAGCCCCGACTCGTAGGCCAGCACGACGAGTTGCGCCCGGTCCCGCACACCGAGCTTCACCATCGCCCGGCTGACGTGCGTCTTGACGGTCAGCGGGCTGACCACCAGTCGGCGGGCGATGTCCGCGTTGGACAGCCCCAGACCCACCAGCGCCAGCACCTCCCGCTCCCGCTCGGTGAGCGCCGAGACGTCCGAGAGCCCCGCCGGGGTCTGCTCCGGCGCCTTGGAGCGGGCGGCGAACTCGCCGATCAGACGGCGCGTCACCCCCGGCGAGAGCAGCGCGTCCCCCGCGGCCGCGACCCGGACGGCACGCAGCAGCTCGGCCGGCTCGGTGTCCTTGACCAGGAAGCCGGCCGCCCCCGATCGCAGGGCCTCGAAGACGTACTCGTCCAGCTCGAAGGTGGTCAGCACGACCACCCGCACCTCGGTCAGGGCCGGATCGGCGGCGATCCGCCGGGTCGCCTCCAGCCCGTCCGTGCGAGGCATCCGGATGTCCATCAGGACGACGTCCGGGCGGAGTTCGCGGGCGAGCCGGACGGCGGCGTCGCCGTCGTCCGCCTCACCGACCACCGTGAGGTCGTCCTGCTGGTCGAGCAGCGCCCGGAAGCCCGCCCGCACCAGCAACTGGTCGTCCGCCAGCAGTACCCGAATCACTCGTCCTCCGCCAGCAGTACCCGGATCACTCGTCCTCCGCACCGGTCGTGGGCAGCGTCGCCCGGACCCGGAATCCGCCGCCGACCAGCGGCCCCGCCGTGATGGCTCCGCCGAACGCGGCGGCCCGCTCCCGCATGCCGATGAGCCCGCTGCCGGTGCCACCCGCGTCGCCGACCGCGGCCGGACCGGGGTCGTCGACCGTGACGACCAGCGCGGTCGGGTCCGACCAGTCCAGACCGACCGTGGCCCGCCGGGCCACCGAGTGCCGGATCACGTTGGTCAACGCCTCCTGGACGATCCGGAACGCCGTGAGGTCGACGCCGGCGGCCGGTGCGCGCCGGTCGCCCGTCTCGCGCACCTCGACGGCCAGCCCGGCCCGCTGCGCCTGCTCGGTCAGCTCGTCGAGCCGGGCCAGCCCGGGCGCCGGACCGCGCGGCGCGGCCGTACCCGGCCCGCGCAGCGTCCCCAGCACCTGGCGGACCTCGCCGAGGGCCTCCTTGCTGGTCGCCTTGATCGTCGTGAGCGCCGTACGGGCCTGCTCCGGCCTGCTGTCGATCAGTTCCAGCGCGACCCCGGCCTGGACCGTGATCAGCGACAGGCTGTGCGCCAGGATGTCGTGCAACTCGCGCGCCATCCGCAGCCGTTCCTCGTCGGCCCGGCGCTGCTCCTGCTGCTGGCGGTACTCGCGGTGGGCGGCGAGCTGCTCCCGCCGGAACCGGACGATCTCGGCCACCGACAGCACCAGCAGCAGCCAGGCCACCAGCCCGAGCTCCTGCCACCAGGCGATCTGCTGCGGCTCCGTACGCAGCCAGTCGGCCGGCACCACGAAGGTGATCAGCACATGGGCGAGGTAGACCCCGCCGAGGCCCGCCCAGGCGGCCTGCCGGTGCCCGGAGGCGACCGCCACGCAGCAGGCGATCACCCAGCTGGCGAAGACCGGCCCGTACGGATAGCCGGCGGCCAGGTACAGCACCGTGACGGCCGAGCTCCCCGCCACCGCCGCCACCGGCCGCCGGCGGCGCAGCACCAGCAACGCCGGCCCGAGGAGCAGCAGCAGGTAGCCGAACGGGTCCAGCTGGACCCGTCCGCTCTGGTGGCCGGCGGCCGCTGTGGACCCCACCACCTGCACCGCCGCGACGACCAGCGCGGTGGCGACCGGCCAGCCGGCCTTCGCCGCCCGCACCCACGGCGGGCGCCAGGGCTCGGCCCGCCCGCCCTCGGGCATGGCGGACCCCGGCCGGGGATGCTCTCCCGCCCCAGGGGGCATTCCCGACACGGGCGGCTCCTCCGACGACGACGGCCCGGGGTGCGCCCGCGACGGCTTGGGTGTACGCGGCGTCATGCCCGGAAGGCTAGACCCCGGGCCCGGCCCACCGCGTCACCCCGGGGTGGCGTTCGGGCGTACTCCCGCGGGAGTACGCCCGAACCTCGCTGACCGGTCCGACCTGGTCCGCACCGGCACAGCCGACCGCACCGCTACTGCGGATCGGCGGCCTTCGCCCAGGCGTCCTCCGCCTTCGCCGAGGGCTCCGGCCGGGCCAGCGCCACCACCAGCTCGCCCCCGTCCACCTCCGCGATCAGCGTGTCCCCCTCCCGCACCGTGCCGTCCAGCAGCAGGTTGGAGATCCGGTTGTCCAGCTCGGACTGGATGGTGCGGCGCAGCGGCCGCGCCCCGAACTCCGGCTGGTAGCCCCGGTTGACCAGCCACTCCTTGGCCCCGTCGGTGATCTCCAGGTCGATGTTCTGCGCCTTCAGCCGGCGCCGGCTCCGCTCCAGCATCAGGTCGACCACCTTCAGGAGGTCCTTGCGGGAGAGCGCGTGGAAGACGATCACCTCGTCGATCCGGTTGAGGAACTCCGGCCGGAAGTGCGTCCGCAGGTCCCCCATCAGGTCGTCCCTGATCTCGTCCACGTCGCCCGCGTGCTCCAGGATCCGCTGCGAGCCGATGTTGCTGGTCATGATCACCACGGTGTTGCGGAAGTCGACCGTACGCCCCTGGGCGTCCGTCAGCCGCCCGTCGTCCAGCACCTGGAGCAGCAGGTTGAAGACGTCCGGATGCGCCTTCTCCACCTCGTCGAAGAGCAGCACGCTGTACGGCTTGCGGCGGACCGCCTCGGTGAGCTGCCCCGCCTCGTCGTAGCCGACGTACCCGGGCGGCGAGCCGACCAGCCGGGAGACGGTGTGCTTCTCCTGGAACTCGCTCATGTCGAAGCGGATCATGCGGTCCGGGTCACCGAACAGCAGCTCGGCCAGCGCCTTCGCGAGTTCGGTCTTGCCGACGCCGGTCGGCCCGAGGAACAGGAAGGACCCGGTCGGCCGCTCCGGGTCGCCCATCCCGGCCCGGCCGCGCCGCACCGCCTGGGCGACCGCCGTGACGGCCTGGTCCTGCCCGATCACCTTCCGGTGCAGGTGCTCCTCCAGTTGGAGCAGCCGCTCGCGCTCGGTCGCGTTCAGCTCCGCGACCGGGATGCCCGTCCGGCCCGAGAGCACCTGCGCGATGTCCTCCGCGGTGACCGCGACGACCTCCTCGCGCGACTCCCTGACCGCGGCCAGCTCGTCCTCGGTCTGCCGCAGCTCGGTCTTGAGGTTGGCGGCCCGCACGAACTCCTCGTCCGCGACGGCCTCCTCCAGCTCCCGGCGCAGCTTGGTGATCCGGTCCTGCACCGGCATCGCCTCGGTGGAGCCGCTCAGGCTGCGCAGCCGCACCCGCGCACCGGCCTGGTCCAGCAGGTCGATCGCCTTGTCGGGCAGGAAACGGTCACTCACGTAGCGGTCGGAGAGGCTCGCGGCGGCGTCCAGCGCCTCGTCGGTGAACCGCACCTGGTGGTGCGCCTCGTAGGCGTCACGCAGCCCGTGCAGGATCTCGACCGTCTCCTCGACGCTCGGCTCCGGCACCAGCACCGGCTGGAAGCGGCGCTCCAACGCGGCGTCCTTCTCCACGTGCTTGCGGTACTCGTCGAGGGTGGTGGCGCCCACCACGCTCAGTTCGCCGCGGGCCAGCGCCGGCTTGAGGATGTTGCCCGCGTCCATCGAACCCTCGCCGCCACCGCCGGCGCCGACCACGGTGTGCAGCTCGTCCAGGAAGAGGATCACGCTCTTCTCGGCCGCCGTGACCTCGTCGATCACGCTCTTCAGCCGCTCCTCGAACTCGCCCCGGTACTTGGAACCCGCCACCAGCCCGGTGAGGTCGAGGGCGACCACCCGCTTCTCCCGCAGGCTCTGCGGCACGTCCCCGGAGACGATCCGCTGCGCCAGACCCTCCACGATGGCGGTCTTGCCGACGCCGGGCTCGCCGATCAGCACCGGGTTGTTCTTGGTCCGGCGGGAGAGGATCTCGACGGTCTGCTCGATCTCCTCGGCCCGGCCGACCACCGGATCCAGCCTGCCCGCCCGCGCCTCCTCGGTCAGGTCCCGGCCGTACTCGTCCAGCGTGGGCGTCTGGCTCGGGCGCGCGCCGGTGCCGCTGCGCTCACCACCCGTCCCGCGCCCTTCCATCACCGTGCGCAGCGCCTCCGGCGAGGGCGCCGCGTTGCGCAGCGCCGTGCCGGCGCCGGAGCGCTCCTCGTCCAGCAGCGCGCCGAGGATGTGCTCCGGCCCGATGTACGACGCGCCGGCCTCCTGGGAACGGGCGTGCGCGGCGAGCAGCGCGCGCTTGGCGGACGGCGTGAGCGCCGGGCGGCCGCCCGGCGTCTGCGCCCCGCCCCCGGACGGCAGTTCCCTGCCCAGGTCCTCGGCGAGCTGCTCGGGGTCGATGCCGGCACGCTCCAGCATCCGCCGCGAGGCCTCCACCTTGGTGGCGGCCCAGACCAGATGAGCGGTGTCGAGGTCGCTGCTCCCGTCCTCGGTGGCGCGTCGCGCGGCGAGCGCCAGCAACTCCTGCGAGGACTCGCTCAGCAGCCGCCCGATCGGCACCCGCTGCACGGCGGGCGGGGAGGCCGTCGGACTCATGCCGAAGAACCGGCTGAGCAGGTCGGAGAACGGATCGCTCGATCCGAACGGGGGCATGGTCACCGTGGTTCACCTCTCCCAAGCAGTCTGCGCTCACACAAACACAGCCTCCCTGGCCCCGCACCCGCTCGGACGCCGGTCAGGTGCCGGTCAGCCGCCCGTCACCCGGTCGAGCAGGACACCGCCGCTGTAGGTGACGACCATCGCCAGCGAGCCGCCCGCCACGTTCCGCAGCACTGCCCGCAGCGGCCCCGCGCCGCCCAGCCGGGCGCTCACCCAGCCCGACGCGGTGAGCGCCAGCAGGACGGCCGCCACCGTCACGCCCAGCCGCCAGGACTCCGGCGGCAACAGCACGGCGAGCAACGGCACCAGCGCCCCCAGCGTGAACGCGGCGGCGCTGGCGAACGCCGCCTGCCAGGGGTTGGTGAGCGCCTCCGGGTCGATCCCCAGCTCGGTGTGCGCGTGCGCCGCCAGCGCGTCCCGCTCGGTGAGCTCCACGGCCACCCGACGGGCCAGGCCGTCGTCGAGCCCGGCGCCCCGGAAGAAGTCGGTCAACTCGTCCAGCTCCCCCTCCGGATCCTCCGCCAGCTCGCGCCGCTCCTTCGCCAACGCGGCCTGCTCGGTGTCACGTTGCGTGCTGACCGAGACGTACTCTCCGGCCGCCATCGACATCGCCCCGGCCAGCAGACCCGCCACCCCCGCCACCACCAGCGCCGTCCGCGAACCCGACGCCCCGGCGACACCGGTCACGATTCCCGCCGTCGAGACCACACCGTCATTGGCCCCGAGCACGGCCGCCCGCAACCAGTTCAGCCGCGACGACAGCTCGGCCCGACTCTCACCCTGCGCCGGCCCGTCGGCCTCCCCGGCCACCTCGGCCGAAGTCTGTCCGCCCATCAGCGATCACCTCCGATCATGCCCCGGGGCTACCCGCTCCCCCGATGATCAATCCGCCCACCCGCCCCCTCCCCGCAAACGCCTGCGGCCCAGACCAGAACAACCGTCCCGACCTGGGCCGACGATCGTCCCGGGCCCACCACGAGTCGTCCGGACTGGCCGCGAGAGCCGTACTCGGCCGCTCCGGGGGCGGGTTGAGCAGCAAGGTCCGTGCCGCTGTCGACTCCGCGGGCCGACCGGTGGATTGCGACATCTGCACCGGCGACCAGAAAGGCCTTGGCAGGGACTCTACGATGACGTCGCTTCCCTCTGAAGCCGCGCTGGTGGAGGAGTACTCCGTCGCCCGCACCACGGTGAAGCGCGCGCTCGATGTTCTGGCTGCCAAGGGCCTGATCCGATCGCAGCCCGGTGTCAGTTGGGTCGTCGCGGGCGCCGAGCCCGAGGTACCCCGGTGCTCGACCGACTCACCGCGATCGCTCAGACGCTCGACTCGCCCAGAGGACTGGTGCCGCTCGGGAAACTGTCCGGCGCGCGCTCGCGCAGCTGGAAGGGGCCGGCGTTCTCGATGTACGCATGGGAAGGGCGGACGGGACCGGGCTCTTCCCGCCAACCTCACCTGATCACGTGGCCCAGGACACCCAGCGCGAGGCGCTCGGGAACATGGACCGACTGCTCAAGCGTCGTCACTGATGTCGGTCTGAGATGTCAAATGCCCCGGACCATGATCGGTCCGGGGCATTTGGGCTGGTGGGCGCGGACGGTTTCGAACCGCCGACATCTGCTTTGTAAGGCTTGGCGTGGTGCACCCGCGCCGACCTGCTACCCGGTAGGCCTGGCCATCCGCCCGCCTCCACACCGCCAGCACCCCCGGCTTACCGCCACGTACCGCCCGATCTGGCGCGGCTACGGCACGGCCTGGAGACGGTGTGCGGATGCCAGCAGATCTGCAGTCTGCCAAGCGCAGCCCGTCCAGCTGGCATTTCCCGGATCGCTACGCCCCCGGTTCACTACTGAACTGTTCCACACACGAGGCAAGAAGCCTCCGCCACAATCGCGGTCACGTTACCGCAAACCACCCAAATGGGTGATAGAAGACGATTCAGCATATCTCCACCTGGCGAATCAGACTACAGTGCCTGCATCAGTCACCCCTTCGGTCACACAGGGCCATCGAGCCAGTGGTTGTGGTCACTATTGAAGAACGGTTGGGCCGCGCAGCTTCCTGCACCCCCCACCCTCCCCCAAGATCGGACGAGACCGCGTTGTCAGTGCAGTAGGCAACACTTGCTTGCGTCGGCTGTTGGGGGTTGTTCTTGGAGACTTGGCCCGAAAGCTTCCCTGAGGCTTGCCCCCCGATGGACGCCGTGCCGGCGACTGGGCACTTCTATCGGCTGGTCGACGGAAACCCCCCCACACGGGAGGACTTCCTCAACCATCATGAGATGCTCGCAGCTGGGCGCGTACGCTCTCGGTTCTGGCCTGACGACTGCACGGCCGCAGGGCTGAGTGTCTTCGCCGACGCTGCAGATGCGGAGAGCACAAGAGCGGCTGTAGGGCCCCTCAGGAAGAAGAAGATCGCAGTCGGAGATATCACCGGATCGGGAAGGCTGAAGCATACGCCGCGACATGCAAAGTGCACTCATCACACTTGGTGGCGCACATTGAATGATGCGTCGTGGGAGGGGTTCGAGGTAACGCCATGAATTGGATGCCAGACAAAACATTGCTTGGCGATCTCAAGATCCTAGAGACCTATGTCTTCTATGACGGACCCCGCGTCTTCAGTTGCATTTCACTCACCGATCAAATCTACCTCGCACTCTGGGCGGCCGAGGGCGAGGATGGGGATGACTGGCTCTATCTTCCGATCTCCAAATCTCGCCTGGAAATGGTCAGATCCGGAGGAATCCCGCTCAGGTCAGCTGTCGAGTCGCCAGAAGGATTCGTATTTCGCGCATTCCTTCCACACGACCCAGTCAACCGGGATTCAGTGACGCCAATTTCCCCTGCAGAAATCCCGGACGATTGGCTCCCTGAAAAGGGGCACTGCCTAGACCTAGCTACCCACACTCTGCCGCTTGCCGACCCCGAGAGCACCATCGAGACCAAAGCCCGGCAAGAGAGCCGGACCAGGCTGCGCTTGCGTGTGAAGCTACCTAAATTCTCCCGCAGCGAGGCGCCTGCGCGTTCGATCGGCTCTCTACTCATTCAGACCCAGGCCGTGTATGACAATCTCGGCTATGCACTGCGAGAGATCAATCCGGCCCAGCGAGGAAAGATCCCAGCGGACGTCACAGGTCAGACCGCGATCTCCGTGGTTGGGGCTTCTGCGGCCAGTTTTATGCTCGAAATGGCATCCAATGAACTCGACGACCTCCTGGGGGATTCTCTCTTTGTTCAGGTCACAGAGAAGCTCATCGAGCTTTTGGATACGAATCTGGAGTACTCAGAACTCTCGGGGAAGCTGACCGAGATCAAGCCTCGCGCAGCCAAGAGCTTTAGGGTTCTAATCGAGAAGTTTGTAGAAACCGGCGGCGACGTCACGGTTGCTGCAGCTGGCGCACATATCCCCTACGCCAAGAGGGAGCTCTCCTGGGAAAAGCTTCAGGAGTTCTCCAAGACTCTCAAACGCCTCGTGCCCGAAGATCAGGTAATCGAGATCCGACGCCGGATGATGCTATATAAGATCGACACCGAGCGCCGCACCTTCGGCTTTCGCGACGAATCATCAATCCCCGCATCCGACTACGAGGGAAAGATTGACGATCTCGCCTGGCCTCAAGCCTCACACGCGACCGTTCAAGACCACTACGACGTTCTCATCGTCGGTACGACGATAATCGACGAGACGGTGGGAGAACGGCGGACGAAGTATCGACTGATGCAGGTCTCCCACATAAGCGGGGAAGCGCACTAGGGCCGCCCAGGCACACTGCTCGCTCGGGCGGTGGAGCGGTTTTGGCCGGTGTCCTGTCTGGTCTGGGGTCGAGCATGATCGGGGGGCCGTAAGCTGTTGCGACTCGGTCAGGGCTTTTGGGCCTGACCGCAATTTGGCCGAGTGGCCCCCCGGTCTTGCTCGACGCGGGTCCCGGTCCTGGCAGGTGGGTAAAACCGTGGAGCCGCCCGTCACCAGCCACGGCCGGTAGTGACCTGTACCCATGTCCTCCCGCCTGGCGCGGCCAGCCGCCGCCGTCGTGGGGCGCAGACAGGAGCGGCGGCGAGCGGCAAGGCCGCGCGCTGGCGCGCCGCGCGCGCCCTTGAACCCGTAGAGAAGAGTTTTACGCACCCCTCCGCCCCTTCATCCCACCCCTCCTACCTCCCCCTCCCCTGCTCCTGGGCCCGCTGGCCGCCTATGATCGGCAAGCTCTGAACTGACGGTTCTTCACCATCCTGCGCGGGGGACATGGATACGATCACCCAGCTTGTGACCATCGCGGCCGTGGTTCTCGGTGGGCTCACGACGTACCTGACGAACAGCCTGATGGAGCGGAGCAGGCGCAAGGACGGGCTGCGGCTCCGCTGGGACGAGAAGAAGCTGGACGCCTACGCCGACTACGTCGGGCAGGTCCGAACCACGATCCACATCTCGGTCCTCCTGTACGAAGTCCGGGAAGAGATCCGGCAGATGCCTCGCACTGAACACGAGCTGTCGATGGAGCTGACCGAAGCAGGTGGGGACCAGGCCAAGGCGTTCGAGCGGGTCATGCTGCTCGCCGGCGACGAGGTGATCGAGGCAGCTCACGCGATCCAGGAGACCCTTGCAGCGATCGGCTGGCAGGCTCGTGGGATGGTCGACGGCTCTCTTGCCGACTGGCGGGCCTTGCACACCGAGGCGTTCAAGGCGATCAACCGGTTCCATGAGGCCGCTCGCGCCGACCTTGGTGTCGGGGGCCGCTTTGAGGGTGATCGACACACCGCTCGTGGGCTCCTGCTGCCTGGCGCCCGGACCGCTGGCGAGTCGACCGACCGAGCCTGAGCCCGGGCAGCAAAACGGCCCCAGCGAACTGCCAGGGCCGGTCCTGCCGCATCGCGCTCAGCCGGCGTCGATCCGCCAGTTCTCCAGCGCCAACAGCGCCTCCGCCCGGGCCTGGACGACAGCCATGCGAGCCGCTCGCTCCACCTCCTGGCTGTGCGCCGCCTGGTGGGTGCTCTGTCCGGGCCACTTCCGGTACAGCAGCCCGGTGTCCTCGATGAACCACCCGCGGCTGACCGCGTTGAGCGCCAGCAGCAGCCCGGTGTCCTCGGATGCCGGAAGCGCCATCCATCCGCCGAGCGCGAGCAGCAGGTCCCGCCGAACACACAGCGTCGCCGGGTGCACCTGGGCGCGGAAGTCGTGCGCCTTCCAGTGCTCCAGCACCTCGCCGCGCTCTACCGGTCCGGCCGGCGGGTCCTGGTCGAAGCCCACCATGCTGCCGTCCGGCAACAGGTCGAGCACGCGGGACGTCGTCCACGCCACGTCCGGCCGGCTGGTGAGCACGGCAAGATCCCGAGCCAGCGTCCCCGGCGGCAACATGTCGTCGGCGTCGAGCACCTTCACGAACTGCCCGGTGGCCCGGGACAGCCCCATCGTGCGCGCCATGCCCGCCCGCCCGTGTCGGCCCTGGCCGAAGCTGATCCGAGCGTCGTCCGGGACATGCGGGGCAACGTCGTCCGTCTCGCTGTCTTCCTGGATCACCCACTGCCAGTCCCAGCCGTCCGGCAAGTCCTGCTCCAGCAAAGACTTGTAGGCGTCCGCCAGATACTCGGCGCTCGGGCCGTGGACAGCCGTGATGACGGTAACGAGGTTGGTCATGCTCACCACCTGTTCAGCTTGGTTGTGTAGACCATTTCGGTACGGTCACCCGGGAGCACCACATCGGCGACCTCGACCACGCGGTCTGTCGTGTCGATGCAAGTCTTCCGGAGGACGATCACGGACACACCCATCGGCAGGCCGAGTTCTTCGGTTTCCTCCGGCGTCGGGGGCCGGGCACGGAAGGTCTCGACGATGCGGTCCAGCTCGATGCCGACGCTGAAGAGCTGGTTCTGCGTGCCGCCCGGCCACGGCTCCTGGTCCTCGCTGAGCAGGTCCGGATTCCCCGCGATCATGTCCAGCACGAGGTAGGACCGGGCGACGTTGAACGGTGCGCGCTCCTCGCTGTAGCGGGTGCGGTAGGTGCGCTGGAGCAGGATGGTCCCCTCGGGGACGCCGAACACGGCGGCGAGGTCGGCATCCGCCGGCATCTGCTCGTACTTGGCCGCGAACACGAGATCGTTCACGGTGAGCCCGGTGTCGTGCTCGGTGGCGCCGGTCTTCAGCCGCTCCGTCTCCGACTCTCGGGCACGATCCTTCTCCCACTGGTGCCGCAGATTGTCGCGCGTGACCGGGGTCGGCTGCCGGCGGACGAACGTGCCCCGGCCGTGCTGCTTGTCGACCAGCCCTTGCGCCTGGAGCACTCCGACCGCCTGGCGCACGGTCGGGACGCTCACCTCGTAGATGTCGGCCAGCTCAGTCTCAGCGGGGAGCCGCTCGCCCGGGGGCAGGCTTCCGTCATCGATCTGGGCCGTGAGCTTGGCCGCGATCTGCTCGTAGCGCTTCGCCATGGTGCTGGTCACCGTCCTGTCGGGGTCTCCCGCTCATCCTAAGTCCTAAAGAGGTGTTGACGACTAGCTGATGAGCCGTCATAGTCATGAGGACAGCAACTCCTAATGAGGACTTGAAGACAAGATCTCATGAGGTGCTGATGACACCCGGTATCTGCCGTGGTGAGGCTGCTCCGAGGGTCGATAGCTCCCCCCGGACCAGATGAAGGAGCCCAGCTCATGCGCTTCATCCCCGTCGACACGACCGCCGCGCTGGTGATGGTCGCCCAGGCGCCCCGCCCGAAGCTCAAGGACCGCCGTACCGGCGAGATGGCTATGGACACCGAAACCGGCGCGCCGCTGGTCACCCTGGACGTCACCTTCGTGGCCAACGGCGAGGCTGACATCCTGTCCCTGACCGTCCCGCAGCCGGGCATCCCGGACGGTCTGGCGCCCGGCATGCTGGTCAGTGTCACCCGGCTCATCGCGCGGCCGTGGGAGAACGAGTTCAACGGTCAGAAGCGCTCGGGCATCGCGTTCCGCGCCGACGCCGTGACCGTCACTTCCGCTCCGGCCTTCGCCGGCGCGAGCGCCTGATCGCCATGGACGCCTTGACGACGGCGCTCCTGGAGCTGGGTGTCCCCGCCGCGGCTCTCGGCTCCGGCGCCCTCTACGCGAGGGCCAAGCTCCCGCGCACCTACTGGGCGACCATCGGTCTGCCGCTGACCGTCCACCGCATCCGGCGCGACTACGAGAACGTGATGGAGGCGTGCGGCCTCACCGTCGAGCCCTCGTTCTGGCGGGCGATGGCCTCCTCGGCCACCAACCGACCGGCGCGCCCCGCGATGCCCAAGATCCGCAGCATCACCGCCAGCTCGACCGGTCTCCGGATACGGCTCCGGCTCGCCCGCGGCCAGGAGACGGCCGACATGCTGAACGCCACCGAGCGTCTGCGGCACGCCTGGGGCGTCCACGCGGTGTACGCCTCGGAGGTCAAGCCCGGTGTGGTGGACCTGCGGGTGGTCGGCTTCGACGTACTGCGCAACGTCCGCATGCCGCGCCGGGCCACCGCCAAGTCCGCCGGCCTGCTGCGGGTCCCGGTCGCAGTCCGGGCCGACGGCACCGTCCACTACCGAGACTTCCGGCAGGTGCCCAACGGGCTCAACCTCGGCGCCAACCAGTCCGGCAAGTCGATGTACACCCGGAACCTGGTCCATGGCCTTGCCGCTCAGCCAGTCGCCCTGGTGGGCATCGACTGCAAGCGCGGCGTGGAACAGCGCCCCTTCGCCCCGCGGCTGTCCGCCCTGGCTACCGATCCGGGCGAAGCGCTCGGACTGCTGCTGGCGCTGCTGGTCGAGATGGACGACCGTTACGACCTGATCCGCGCTCATCAGGGTGTCCCCGGCTCGGTAGCTGCTGAGGATGTGACCGCCGACATCTGGGGCCTGCCCGCCAAGGTCCGACCGGTGCCGATCGTGGTCTTGGTGGACGAGATCGCCGAACTCTTCCTCGCCGCTGGCAAGGCCGATGAGGAACGCCGGAATCAGATCGTCATCGCGCTCATCCGGCTCGCCCAACTCGCCCGCGCCGCCGGCATCTACCTGGAGATCTCAGGTCAGCGCTTCGGCTCGGAGTTGGGCAAGGGCGCGACGCTGCTCCGTTCCCAGCTCACCGGCCGCACTGTCCACCGGGTCAACGACCTGGAGACCGCCCGCATGGGACTCGGCGACATCTCCGAGACCGCCATGCTCGCCGCTACCCGGATCAGCCCCGACATGCCCGGGGTTGCTGTCGCCGGCGACACCTCGGGCCGCTGGTCCGAGATCCGCACGCCGTACCGCTCGCTCTCCGAAGTCGCTGACCGCTGCGCGAACTTCGTTCACTTGGTGCCGAACCTGCCGCGCCTGGCGGCCTTCCGCCCGCTGGTCGCGCCGCCTGCCACCGCAGTGAGCATCCCGCCGGTGCCCTCGGCGCCGCCGGTCTTCGCGCCGGTCCCGGCCTCCGAGTAGCTCCCCGCCCACGGTCGGCGCGACCGCCTCGCGCCAAGTCCCTACCCCCACCATGCCTCGAACCGAAGGAGAACGTCCGTGTCCCACAAGCCCTCCATCGCCGAGATCGGCGCCTTCATCGGCCGGCTCAAGGCCAACGCCGAGAGCGGCGCCAACCCCGGTCCGCTGCTTGCTGAGAAGGCCGACCTGTTGGAGCGCATCGCCAAGGCCAACCCGGGCGACCGCGACGCCGCCGAGGTCGCCCGCGACGCCCGTACCGCCGCCCGCGCCCAGCGCGTGAACCGGTGACTTCCGTGGCCGCCCGCAAGCGCGCGTCGGCGACCAAGCCCGCGCCCTGCCAGCCCTGCGAGGGCACCGGTCAGATCACCGAGGTCGTCTACACCGGCCGCGGCCCGCACCACCGCCGACTCGCCGAGCAGGAAGCCACGTGCCTCGACTGCCTCGGCTCCGGGGTCGCGCTGGAGGTGCACCAGTGATCCGGATCCGCGTGACCTGCGACATCGACTCCGTGGCCGCTGTGGTCGCCGACCTGTGCCGCCTCTGGACGGTGCACGACGTCAAGAAGTACCCCGCCCGGGACCCCGGCCAGCGCCGCGTCTACATCGCCGCGTCCCGCCGCACGACCCGCACCAGGTAGCACCCACTCGCCGAGTCCGGGCGGTCAACCACTGGCTCGCCCGGTCTCCAACCCGCCGAACTGGAGGTGAACCGACATGCGCCGACTCCCCAAACTGGACGCCGTCCTGGCGCAAGCCGTGATCGCTGCCGCACTGTCCTTCGCCCACCTGCACGACCTCGCCGCGTCCGCCGGCCAAGCCGGCTGGAAGTCCTGGGCCTACCCGGTGTCCGTCGACCTGCTGCTCGTCGCCGGCTGGCGCCGGCTGCGGTCCGGGGCCTCGGTCCGGCTCGCCTGGTGCTGGTTCGTCATAGCCCTGGCCGCCTCACTCGGCGCCAACATCGGCACCGCCGGACTGCTCGACCTTGGCAATGCCCCGGCCTGGCTCCGCGTGCTCGTCGCCGGCTGGCCCGCTGCCGCATTCCTGGGCGGGACCCTGCTGGCCCACTCGACCGCCGTGCCCACGCCGGACGCCGCACCGGTTGAACCGGAGCAGGACGGCCCCGCGGCTGACGAACTGCCGCCGCTCTACTCCCCGACCGCCGAGCCGGTGACCGAGCCGCCCCAAGTCCTCCCGCCGCCTCCCGTCCCGGAGCTCGCGCCAGTTCCTGCACCGGACCCGGCTCCGGAACCAGCTCCCGCTGCGGCCCCGGCCGTCCCGTCCTTCCTCCTCGACCACGCCCGGAAGGTCGCCGACGACCACCGCATCCGTACCGGCAACCCGATCGACGCCGCGACGCTCCGTATCCGGCTCGGCATCAAAGATCCGCTCGCCTCGGCCCTCGTCGCCGAACTCGTCTGAAGGAACGGCCTGATGAACATCTCGCTGCACCTCCTCCCGGTGCTCGCGCTCGCCGCCTGGTTCATCGTGCGGAATCTCCGCCTGCGCTGGTGGGCCGTCGCCGCGCTCGTCCTCCTCGGCTTCCACCTCGCCAGCTCCTCGGCCGGCCCGCTGATCGACAAGACCACCCGCGACGGTGTCGAGGTCATCAACAAGACCGGCACCAAGTAGCCGACCAGATCGGAGAGTTCCGCATGAACATCACCCTTCTGAACCTGCCGCCGCTGGTCACGGTCGACGGCTCCGGCCTGGTCGCTGAGATCGAGGCGTACTTGGCCACGCTGCCCGCCCCGGTCCGCGTCCAAGTCCCGTACATCTCGCCGCTCGGCTCCACCGTGCAGCCCTGGAACGCCGGGTACCCGCTTCCGCACGCCACTCTGCTCGACCGTCTCACCCGGCGCCCTGCTCGTCCGGTCCCGGTGACTGCCAGCGACCACCTGCGGCTCGTCTCCCGGTACATCACCGCCGTGGGCTGGTTGCAGGGCGCCATGTGGGACTCCACCGGCCGGGTCTGCCTCCTCGGCGCCCAGACCGCCGTCCTCGTCCACGGCTACGGCACCCCGACCACCGTCCAGACCGCCCGGGTGCAGCTCATGGAGACCCTGCACGCCACCGGTCGCCCCGTGCGCTCCCCGGACGAGTTCAACGACCGGCCCACCACCCGGCAGGCCGACATCCACCACCTGCTCGACCGCGCCGCCGCCCGCGCTCTGTCGCTCGGCCTCTGACCTCCCCGGGGACGGCCAACACGCCGCCAGCATCCCGCCGCCCCGGAGATCGCAACCCTCCACAACCCATCACGAAGGACCGCTCATGGATCTGCCCACGATCTTTGCCGCCGGTGCGCCGCTGATCGGATGGACCACTCACAGCGCCTGGCTGAACCGCCGCCTGGCCACCGCCCGCCACGACCCGCTCACCGGGCTCCACACCCGCGCCGGCTTCACCGCCCGCGCCCACCGACTGATCGCGCACCACCCGGACCGCGCATCGGTGCTGCTGATCGACCTGGACGACTTCAAGGCCACCAACGACACCCACGGCCACGCCGCCGGCGACGCGGTACTCACTGCCACCGCCGAACGCCTCTCCATCTGGGTCGGCCGCTCCGGCATCGCCGCCCGCCTCGGCGGGGACGAGTTCGCTGCCGTCGTCCTGGACGGCCCCGGCCGCCTGCCCGGCCTGCTCGCGGCCCTCCACCGACCGGTCGCCTACGCGGGCTTCTCGCTTCTGGCCGCCGCCTCGGTGGGCATCTGCCCCGTCGCGGAGCTGCCGGTCGTCTCGCTCACGGACGCGCTCGCCGCCGCCGACCGGGACATGTACGCGCACAAGCGCGACGGCCGTACCTCCCGCCGCCGCTGACCTCAAGACCAGCCTCGGGGCGGCAACACGCCGCCAAGCATCCCGCCGCCCCGAGGCCGCAACCCCTTCCCGAACCGAAGCCCACGAAGGAGAGCACCATCATGCCCCAGCACAGTCACGCCCCGACTCGGATCTGCCCGGACTGCTCGGGTCACGCCACGGCGCACATCGCCACGGGCGTGCGCCTCCGCGACGGCTCCCGCGCGACCGTCCCGGTCACCTGCCCGACCTGCCACGGCGCCGGCACCGTCGCCCGCCTGCTGGCCCTGGTCGCGAGGTCCGTCTGACATGGCCCTCCTCGACTGGCGCGATTCCCGCCACTGGGCCCAGAAGCCCGCCCCCTGTGGCGTCTGCGACAAGCCGACCAACCTGCGCTCCGACCGCGACAAGCCCGTCCACAAGGCGTGCGCGGAGCAGTGGACCGAGCAGCACCAGAAGCCCGCCGACCAGTCCTGACCAGCACTGGCCCCGGGACTTGTGCCACCGCTCTGGTCCCGGGGCCTCCCCGGAGGTGATCCCCGTGTTCTTTCAGCTCCCCAACCGACCCGCCAATGGCCTGCGCGTCCTTGACCTCTTCTGCTGCCAAGGCGGTGCCGGCATGGGCTACTACCTCGCCGGATTCGACGTGACCGGCGTCGACTTCGCGCCGCAGCCCCGCTACCCCTTTGACTTCCATCAGTCCGACGCCCTCGCCTACCTTGCCGACAACGGCCAGGGCTTCGACCTGATCCACGCCTCCCCGCCGTGCCAGCGCTACACCAACGCCCAGAAGATCCGCGGCAACAACCACCCCGACCTCGTGGAACCGTTGCGCGATCTGCTCTCCATGCTCGGCCGCCCCTATGTCATCGAGAACGTGCCCGGGGCTCCGCTCCTGACCTCGGTGGAACTGTGCGGATCGATGTTTGGCCTCCGCACTTACCGGCACCGCCTCTTCGAGACCTCGTTCCCCGTGCCGGCCTTGCATCACCCGCGCCACCTCGCCCCGAACGCCAAGATGGGCCGCCCCGTGCGCGAGGGCGAGTTCATGCACATCGTGGGCAACTTCTCGAATGTTCCGCTCGCCCGAGAGGTTATGGGCATGCCCTGGGCCACCCGGGACGGCCTGCGCGAAGCCATACCGCCGGCCTACACCTCCCACGTCGCAGACGCCTACCTCACCAGCACCCTTCTGGTGGTGGCCGCTTGACCGCCACCACGTCCGCCCCGGTCGCCGAGCTGATCGGCCTCGCCCAGCTCGGCAGCATGCCCGCTCTCATGCGCCAGCTCTCCGGCCTCGCCGGCTGCACCTCGCCCATCCGGCTCGCCGGCTGGCGCACCGAGATCAACGAGACGACCGGGCAGGTGCTCCACCACCTGGAGTCCACCGACCTGCCCGCCGGGAACCTGCTCGTACGCTGCGGCAACCGCCGTGTCACTCGCTGCCCGTCCTGTGCCGAAACGTATCGCCGCGACACGTACCACCTGATCACCGCCGGACTCGTCGGCGGCAAGGGCACTCCCGAGACGGTCTCCACCCACCCCCGGGTGTTCGCCACCTTCACCGCCCCGTCATTCGGGCCCGTTCACAACCGGCCCGCCTCCGGTCGCTGCCGCTGCGGCACCGTCCACGCGGCTGACGATCCGACGCTCGGCTCACCGCTCGCCCCGGAGACGTACGACTACGAGGGCGCCGTCCTGTGGAACGCCCATGCGGGCAAGCTTTGGGCCCGCTTCTCGATCCACCTCCGTCGGGAAGTCGCCAAGCGGGCCGGGCTGACGCAGCGGGAGTTCCGTGACTTCGCCCGCATCTCCTTCGGCAAGGTCGCCGAGTACCAGAAGCGCGGTGCAATCCACTTCCACGCGGTCATTCGCCTCGACGGCCCCGAGGGTGGAAGCGACCGCCCGCCGGGTTGGGCCTCCGCCGAGCTGCTGACCGACGCCATCGGCGCCGCAGTCCGCCGGACCGAGATCCCCGGCCCGCTGATCGACGGCCGCGAGCACCGGTTCGCCTTCGGCAGGCAGCTCGACATCCGCACGATCCGCAATGCCGACTTCGCCGGGCCCGCCCCGATCACCGAACGGGCCGTCGCCGCCTACATCGCCAAGTACGCCACCAAGGGCGCCGAGACCGCTACCGGCACCCTGGACCGCCCGGTGCGCCTGCTCGCCGAGATCGCCCAGTACGACATCCCCGAACACGCCCGCCGGCTCATCCGAACCTGTTGGAACCTCGGCGCTCGGCCCGACTTGGCCGGTCTCCGACTCCGTGCCTGGGCGCACATGCTCGGCTTCCGCGGCCACTTCTCCACGAAGACCCGCAAGTACTCGACCACCCTCGGTGCGCTCCGCGGCGCCCGAACGGCCTGGCGCCGCGCTCAGACGCTCGAACGCCTTCACGGTCCCGATGCCCTAGCCGCTGAGGACACCACGCTCGTCCTCGCGCACTGGGTCTTCGCCGGCCACGGCCTCACCCGCGGCGAACAGTGGCTCGCCGCCGCTATCCAACCCGCACCCGGCACGGAAGGAGAACCAACCCATGCCTGACCCACTACTCGACGTCAACCAAGTCGCCGAACTCCTCGGCACCACAACCCGGTTCGCCCGCCGTCTCGTCGCCGAGCGGCGGATCGAGTTCATCAAGGTCGGTCGACACGTCCGCATCCGTCCCGCCGTCGTCGCCGACTACCTCGCCACCAACACCGTGCAGCCTGTCCGCGCCCGCCGGTCCACACTCAGGAAGGCGGCCTGATGGCCAACAGCAAGGGCAACCGCCGCCGCTTCGGCTCCATCCGCCAACTAGGCTCTGGCCGCTGGCAGATCCGCTACCCGGACCCGGTCACCGGGTTGACGCGCAAGGGTGAGGAGACCTACCCGACCAAGACGGACGCCGAGGTGGCACTCACGCTCATCGAGGCCGACATCAAGCGGGACAAGTGGACCGACCCGGACGCCGGGAAGGTGAAGCTTGGCGACTTCGCCTCGACCTGGCTCCGGGACCGGAAGCTGGAGGAGAGCACCCGGGAGCGGTACGCCATCACGCTCCGCAAGTACATCCAGCCCGGCCTGGGACGCCGAACGCTCTCCGAGATCACTCCGGCGCGGGTCCGCTCCTGGCGGTCGGGGCTTCTGGGCGACGGGGCGGGCGAGCCCTCGGTGGTCAAGGCGTACCAACTGCTGCGCGCCATCATGAACACCGCCGTGGACGACGAGCTGATCCAGCGCAACCCGTGCCGGATCAAGGGCGCCGACACATACGACGTCCCGGAGCGTCCCGTGCTCTCGGTCACCGAGGTGTTCGCCGTGGCCGAGGCGATCGGCCCGCGCTGGCGGGCCCTGGTGCTGCTGACCGCGTTCACTACGCTGCGCTTCGGTGAGCTGGCCGCACTCCGCCGTAGGCACGTCGATCTGGATGGCCGGTTCGTCCGGGTGCAGCGCAACCAGGCGGAGCTGAACACGGGACGGTTGTACGACAAGGCACCGAAGAGCCGTGCCGGCTTCCGCCCGGTGGCCTTCCCCGCCGAGATCGTGGCCGACATGGCAACCCACCTCGACCACTTCGCCGGCCCCGGCCCAGACGGCCACCTGTTCATCGGCCCCCGCGGCGGCAAGCTCCGCCGGAGCAACTTCCGGGACGACTGGATCCGGGCCCGCACCGCGGCTGGGGTGAGCGCGGAAGCCCACTTCCACGACCTCCGGCACACCG
Organism: Kitasatospora sp. NPDC022856; assembly: GCF_055561235.1. Taxonomy (NCBI): domain Bacteria; kingdom Bacillati; phylum Actinomycetota; class Actinomycetes; order Kitasatosporales; family Streptomycetaceae; genus Kitasatospora; species Kitasatospora sp. NPDC022856. The sequence continues at coordinate 418,652 of NZ_JBVHHE010000001.1, forward strand.
GGAACACCCTCGCCTCACAGAACGGGGCCAGCACCCGGGAGCTCATGACCAGGATGGGGCACAGCAGCACCCGGGCCGCGCTGATCTACCAGCACATGACCAGCGACCGGGACCGCGCCATCGCCGACCGCATGGGTGCAGCCGTCCGGAAGGCACTTCAGGGCGACGAAGAGCCCCCGGAAACCAGTGAGTAGGCGCGGAAGGCAGTGAGGCCGGTCCGATCTCCCGGGCCGGCCTCACTCGTGCCTCCTCTCCCGCCAGAACTGCCCCGGTGTCAGCGCTTGATCACGCACGCGAAAGACTCCCTGTTCGCACAGACGTACTGCCCGCCGAGCAGAAACGAGCCCGAGCACGTGCCCGCCCCCAGCACACCGTCACCACAGATCGAGCAGCACGCCGCAGCCTTCGAGGAGCTGGGCGGCGTCGACCTCCAGCTCGACGCCTTCTATCCGGGCGGCACGAGAGGTAACAGCTCGGACGACCCCATCAACCGGCTGATCCCCGGCGTAGGCAACCAAGGCGGCTTCCGCATGGCTGGCTCACCGTGGAAGCAGACCGTACGCCTGGCCGTCCTCTACACGACCGGACGCCAGCCTGACTGGCCGGACACGCTCGACGCCCAGACCGGCGCCTTCACCTACTACGGGGACAACCGGACTCCCGGCCACGAGCTGCACGAAACCCCGCGGGGCGGGAACCACCTGCTGCGGGACACCTTCGAGGCCTCTCATGCAGGGCCCGCGGAGCGGCGCCTGATCCCGCCGTTCCTCCTCTTCGAGAAGGCTGGCTCCAGCGGCCGCGGCGTGCGGTTCCGCGGGCTGGTCGCACCGGGCGGCCCGGCGCTGACCTCTGATGACGAACTTGCCGCTATCTGGCGTACAACCAGCGGCCGACGCTTCCAGAACTACCGGTCCCGCTTCACCGTCCTGGACCAGGCCGTCATTCCCCGAGGCTGGATCCAGCACGTCCTCGGCGGCGGCGACCCGCTGGACGGCGGATGCCCCGATGTCTGGCGGACGTGGGTCGAGGCCCGCGCTTACGTACCGCTCACCGCCCCGGCGACAACGGTCATCCGCACGCAGGCCGAGCAGTTGCCGGGCGACCCCGCATCCCAGGCCGTCCTGGAGGCAGTCCGCGAGCACTTCCGGGGCCGCGAGCACGACTTCGAAGCGTGCGCGGTCGAGCTGTGGCGGCTGCTTGCGCCGGCAACCGGGCAGGTGGAGGTGACCCGCCGCACCAGCGACGGCGGCCGCGATGCAGTCGGCCAGTACCACCTGGGCCCGCCCACCGACCGAATAGCGATCGACTTCGCCCTCGAAGCCAAGTGCTACTCCCCCAGCCACTCCGTAGGCGTCAAGGAGGGCAGCCGGCTGATCTCACGCCTGCGCCACCGCAACTTCGGTGTGCTCGTCACCACGTCGTACTTCCACCGCCAGATGCAGGAGGAGATCCGGGACGACCAGCATCCCGTCGTGCTGATAAGCGGGCGGGACATCGTCGACCTGCTCCGGGAGCACGGCTACGTCTCAAAGGAGGCAGTCGAGGCCTGGCTGGCCCAGCGGTTCCCAGCACCGGGATCTGGCACGCCGGTGGCACAGCCCGACTGAGACCCCGAAAACGATCAAGGGCCAGTTCGTGAGGATCGCTCCTCCGAACTGGCCCTTCTCGTCTGTGGGCGCGGACGGTTTCGAACCGCCGACATCTGCTTTGTAAGAGCAGCGCTCTACCACTGAGCTACGCGCCCCCCGTCGCGGCCCGGTGGGGGCACGACGACTGCCTAGAGTACCTGGTCCCGGGGGGTGGTGTGGTGCGGGCGCTCGGGGAGTGGGACGGGTGGGGGTGCCGGTGTGGTGGGGCGATCGGGAACAATGGGCAGTGGATCAGCGGTCGGAACAGGGAGCGCGCAGTGAGGGTGGCCGACGGGAGTGGGTGGGGGCGGCGGCCGGGGAGTGCGGTGGCCGAGGCCCTGGTGTTGCCGCTGGTGATCGCGGGCGCGCTGGGCGCCGCCGGGGCGGCGTCGTTCGGTACGGGCGGGGGCTGGTGGGGCCGGCGCGGCGGCGAGGGGGTGCGGGCGGACGCGAAGGCGGCCCGGGACGCGGCGCAGCAGGCGTTCTACGAGTTGGACTCCACCCAGCGCGAGGTGCGGCTGGCGGTGGAGACGGTGCGGGCGGCGGAGGACGGCGCGACGGCGCAGCGGGCGGCGGCGGATTTCGAGGCGATCTCCGGCCGGGTGGACCAGGTGACCGTGAACTACCTGGCGGCGCTGGACGCGCACGATCTGGATGCCGAGGAGCTGGAGTCCGGTGCCGCGGCGCGGGCCCGGCACCAGTTGCAGGACGTGAAGGGGCAGCTCGGGTCGGCGCAGGCTGAGCTGGACGGCTTCCTGCAGCGGTTGCAGCCGGTGCTGCAGCACGCCGAGTCGCAGCTGATGCGGGTGACCCCGGCGGTGGAGGGGGCGAAGCGGTCGTTGCTGACCGCGACCACCACGCTGGAGGCGGTGCGCGGCGCGGGGCTGAAGGCGGACGACCTGGCGGCCCGGTTGGCGGAGCTGAGCCCGGAGTTGGGCCGGCTGAACGAGGGCGCGGGCCGGCACGGGGTGGCGGCGACGCTGCAGCGCGCGGAGCGGGTGAAGGAGCGGGCCGACGCGATCACGGCGGACGCGGAGCACCTGCCGGAGCGGGCCCGGGAGATCGACCGGCGGGTGGCCAGCCTGCGGACCCGGATCCAGGCGCTGGAGACCAAGGCCGGCACGGTGGAGCCGGCCCTGAGCGAGCTTCGGCGGCGGTTCGCCACGGCGTGCTGGCAGGACCTCCAACGAGTGCCGGACCAGGTGGCGGAGGCGGGGCGGGCGGCGGAGCAGAAGCTCGCCGAGGCGGCGCGGGCGCGCGACGAGCAGCGCTGGCCGGACGCGACCGGCGCGCTCGGCACGGTGCGCGCGCTGCTGGACACCGCGGACGGCTCGGTGGTCGCCGTGAACGAGCGGCTGCGGCAGCTGAACGAGGTGCAGCACGATCCGAACCGGGAGATCGAGCGGACCCGCTTCGCGCTCCGGGACGCCCAGCGGCTCGCGATGGCGGGGCGGCAGGCGCCGGACCCGCGGCACGCGGCTCCGCTGGACGCGGCGGTCGGCCGGCTGGACCGGGCGGTCGAGGCGCTGGAGACGGCCGGCCGGCACCCCGACTACTGGCACTTCCTGACCGAGCTGGCGGCGGTGCGGGAGACGGCGGCGCAGGTGGTGGAGCTGATCCGCGAGGACCTGGGCGGCCACCGGTAGCGCGAGCCGCCCCCGGCCACCCCGCCAGCAGCCCCGGGGACCCCGGCGACCTTGGCGGCCCCCCACGGATCGTGCGGGCCCCCTGCACCGCCGGCCCGCGCCGGGCTACCCTGCGGGTATGCCACGCTACGACTTCCGCTGCCGCTCCTGCGGGGCCACCTTCGAACTCCGCCGCACGATGGCGCAGGCCAACGACCCCGCGGTCTGCCCGCAGGGGCACGAGGACACCGTGAAGCTGCTGTCGGCCGTCGCCGTCACCGGCGGCGCGTCCGGCGGCGCCGCGCAGCAGGCCCCGTCCGGTGGCGGGGGCGGCTGCTGCGGCGGCGGTTGCTGCGGCTGACCTGAGCGCGGAACGGCCGGCGGGCACGGGGAGCGGCTGACCTGAGCGCGGAACGGCCGGCGGCGCCGGCCTCAGCCCTTGGCCACGGACTCCAGCGAGCCGGCCGCCGGCCCGCCGTCCGAGTCGGCGGTCCGCGGGCCCTCCGTACCGACGGCCCGCGAGACCTCCGTACCGACGGCCCGCGGAACCTCCGGGCCCGCACCCACACCCACGCCTGCCCCGCCCCGGACACGGGCCAGGAACTGACGGATGATCTCCTCCCCCGCCGCCACGCCCACCTGGTCGAGCGCGGTGACCCCGGGGGCCGTCCAGCCGCTGTCGGCGAGTTCCCCGTGCCCGGGGCGCCAGGCCGCGTCGGCGGCCAGCAGCAGGTCCGCGTCGAGCAGCGAGTCGCCGGCGGCCAGCACGGTGGCGCCGCCGACGCGCCGCTCGACCTCGGCCAGCGCCGCGCTCTTGCTCAGCGGCGCCGGGACGGCGTAGACCTTGCGGCCCTGCAGCGAGACCGTCCACCCGCGCTCGGCGCACCAGCCGGTGAGTTCGTCGAGCCAGCCGGCCGGCAGCTCGGCGCGTTCGACGACCAGGTAGGCGAAGAGCTCGTCGGCGACCCGGCGCTTGTGGGTCCACTCCGGGTCCGCGCAGAGCGCCAGGTGTTCGACCACCTCGGCCAGCGGCACCGACGAGGTGGCCAGCCGGCCGGCCACCTCGGCCTGCCAGTCCTCGTCCGGGACGCCGTCGACGAGCAGCCGGCCGCCGTTGCTGCAGATCGCGTAGGCGGGGATCCAACCGGGCGTCGGGCCGGGCAGGTTGACCCGTTCGTACTGCGTTCTGGTCCGGGTGGTGGCGGGGACGAGCAGGGCTTCGCGGGCGAGTTCGACGAGCAGCCCGGCGGCCTGCTCGGTCATGAACGAGAGCGCCTTGCCGTCGTGCACCTCGACGGAGAGCAACCGCGGTGCGAGCCGGTCGGGCACGTCCAGGGCGAGGGCGCGGTTGCTGTAGATCAGGGTGCGGTCGAGGTCGCTCGCGACCAGGAAACCACTGGGGCTGCTCATCGGGTTCAGGACTCCTTCACCAGGACGGCCGTGCCGGAGGCGCCGGTCGCTCCCCGGCTGTAGCGGGGGTGGATCAGGCCGACGCACGAGTACGGCAGGTCGTCGACCTCCTCGACGGGGATGCCGCGCTGGGCGGCGAGCAGACGGACGTGGTCGAGGTCGGCGCCGGTGCCGCGGCGGGCCAGCACCCGCCAGGGGACGCGGCGAAGCATGACCCGGGTGGTCTCGCCGACGCCGGGCTTCACCAGGTTGACGTTGTCGATGCCGTACTCGGTGCTGATCCGCTCGACGGCGGCCCAGCCGGCCCAGTCGGGGGTGCGGTCCTCGGCGGCGAGCCGGTCGGCCGCCGTCCGCACCTCGCCCAGGACCTCGGCGAAGTGGTCGGCGACGGTGTCCAGGAAGGCGCCGGAGACGTCCCCGCCGGCCAGTTCGGTGTAGTGCTTGGCGCCGTGGAAGTCGTCCGGGCCGATCAGGTCGGTGCGCAGCACGGTGCGGGAGACCAGGCCGGAGACGGTCGAGTTGAGGCAGGCGGAGGGGATGAGGAAGTCGTCCCGGGTGCCGTAGGTGCGCACGCAGCGGCCGGGGTCGGCCAGGACGGCCAGTTCGGGGTCGAAGGCGGTGCCGGCCAGGGCCTCGGCGAGTTCGCGGGTGATCGCGCCCTTGCCGGTCCAGCCGTCCACGAACACCACGTCGGGGGCGTGGTGGTGGGCGTCCAGGTAGCGGACGGCGACCGGGTCCAGGCCGCGACCGCGGATGATCGAGACGGCGTAGTGCGGGGTGTCCAGGCCGTGTGCGAAGGCCAGCCAGCGGCGGATCAGAACGCCCACCGGGGTGCCGGCCCGGGCCAGCGAGGCGAGCACCAGGCCGCGGCCGCGCTCGCGGAGCAGCGTCTCCGCGACGGTGCCGACGGCGAGCGCGATCCGGCGGGCGGAGACCCGCAAGGCCTGGTGGAACAGCTCCTGGTACTCGGGGCTGGGCTGGTATTCCACCGGCAAGGACTCCGCGTAGTGGGCGCCGCCGTTCTGGACGGCCTCCTCGCGCTCCTCGGTCGGGGCCTCCAGCGGGACGTCGGAGAGGTCCTTGAGCAGCCAGGAGACCTCGTCGGCGCGGTAGGAGGAGAACTCCGGGCCGTGCAGCGGCGCGGGCAGCGCGCTCCGCTCCGGCCGGACGGCCGGGACCGGCCGGTGCGAGGGCAGCACGGCGAGCACCACCCGGTCGGTGACCTGCCGCAGCTGGGCGAGCAGAGAGCTTTCGCCATCGTGCAGTTCGGGGGTGTCGGCCACGTCGTCGACCACCAGCACCACCGCGTCGAAGCGGCGGGCCGGGTCGGCGCCGGGGGCGACGTTGTAGACGAAGCGCTCGCGCGAACCGCCGTCCTGCGCGTCCTGCGGATCGTCGTGGGCGGGGAAGGAGAGCCGGGTGCGGATGGCGTAGCCGGGGTCGTCCACCGCGAGGACGGGCGAGCGGGTGGTGGTGGAGTAGCGGACCCGCTCCTCGCCGTCGGGGAGGTGGTCCGCGAGGGCGCCGGCGAGGCGCAGCGGCGCGTACATCAGCTCCTCGCAGCCGAGGACCAGCACCCGGCCGGAGCCGGCCGCGCCGGACTCCCGGCCCTCGCCCGCCGCCGGGCCCTCTCCCGCCGCTGGGCTCTCTCCCGCTGCCGGGCCGACGTCGCCCGGCTCCAGCGCGGCGGCCAGCTGGGACGCCAACTGCGGGAGCGCCTCTTCGAGTTGTGCCCGGTGCGCGGCGCTGAAGCCGTGCCGTCCGCCGTCCGGCAGGCCCGCGGGCCAGTCGAGGGCGACCCGGACCAGCGGGGCGGGGGCGGCCGGGGGCGGCTCCGGCGCGGGGCCGACCTCGGCGATCAGCTCGGCGGCGCGGGCGAGGATGTCGGCCGGCAGCTCGACGCCGCCGCCGGCCGCGGCGACCAGGTCGAGCCGGGTGCCGAGTTCGGCGGCGGTGTCGACCAGTCGGCGGCGGTCGCTCTCGTCGCGCAGGTCGACCAGGGCGACCACGACGTAGTGGGCGCGCGGGTGGCGCGCGTGCAGCTCGCGGATGGTGTTGAGCACGGTGTTGCCGGTGGAGAACTCGTCGTCCACCAGGACCAGCGGGCCGTCACCGGCCAGCAGCGCGGGGTCGGCGGGCAGCAGCAGGTGGGAGGTGGCGTGCGAGTGCTCCTCCTCGAAGCCGCCGACCGGGGTCAGCCCGGCCACCGGGCGGCGCGTGGAGTGCAGGTAGGGGGCGTCCAGGGCGTCGGCGACGCTGTGGCCCAGGCCGGTGGCGGTCTCGGCGTAGCCGAGCACGACGGCACGGGCGGCCGCCTCCTCGCCCAGCAGCTCGCGCACCAGGCGGCCGAGGTCGAGACCGGCGCCGTGCACCACGGACGGGCGCTGCGGGACGTGCTTGCCGAGCACGGTGGAGACCAGCAGGTGGGCGCGCTTGGGGTTCTCGCGCAGGGCGAGGCCGACCAGGTCGGGGAGGCGGTCCGAGCCGGTCAGACCGACGCCCGCCCGGTCGGCCACCCAGCGACCGGTCCACTCTTGCTGTGCTGTCACTACTGGTCCTGCCTTCGATGGTGCGAGTCGTGCGGTCGGTACGAAGCGGTGCGAGTCGTGCGGTCGGTCCGAGAGGTACGGGAAACGCGAGAGGTACGAAAGGCACGAAAGGTACGAGCGGCCCGCGAGGTACGAGAAGCGCGAGAGACCCACGCGCCACGAGCCCCCGCGGTCAGCCGCAGAGGCAGGCCGAGAGCAGCTCCGCGAAGCTGACGTCCTCCCTCGCCACCCCGAACACCTCGGCGCGCAGCATCACCCGCTCGGCCCAGGCCCGGTGCGGCTTGGCCTCGTTCATCTTGTTGGTGTACGCCGAACGCAGCACCCCGCCGCCGCCTCGCTCCTGGTCCAGGATGTCCCGCGCGTCGCTGTACTCCTCATGGGTGACCACGGAGAGCGCGTGCACGGCGGGGACGTGGCTGGGGTGGATGCAGGTCTTGCCGAGCAGTCCGTTGGCCCGGTCGAGCTCGATCTCGCGGATCAGGCCGTCCAGGTCGTGGTCGATGATCCGCTGGCGCACGGCCACCCCGGAGGGCTCCGCCTCGGCGAACGGGGTGCGGCGCAGCTGCGGCTTGAACATCCGCTCCTGGACGGGGAAGTACTCCCAGACCGGACCGGTCACGGTGAACCCGGTGCCATCGGCCCGCCCGAGCACGTTGACCACGTCCCCGATCACCGACGCGACCAGCGCGACGTCGTACGCGGTCAGGTCGGGCGAGCGGCGCAGCCCGTACGCGGAGCAGAGGTCGGTGACTCCGAGCCGGACGGCGAGGACGCGCTCGCGGTACTTGTCGAGGAGCCGGGCGATGCCGAACAGCTGCTCGCGGCGGGTCTCCAGGTGGGCCAGTTCGGGGGACTCCAGGACGGGCATGGCGAACAGCCGGCGACCGGTGGCCGCCTCGGCGCCGGCGAGCGCCTCCAGGAACTCGCCGCCGCTCTCGTCGGTGAACTTCGGCAGGACGAAACCGGTGAGCAGCCCGATCGCCGGGCCGAGCCGGCCGGCCAGGTCGGTGATCTGGGAGGCTGCTCGGACCCTGATGAAGAGGAGGGGCAGATCCTGTGTGCGAGCCGTGGAGGTTTCGGCGGCCTCGACCGGCTCGGACGTCACTCCCCGCACCTTCCCGAGCCACCCGCCGGGCATCTCCGGGCGCACCTCGCCGCGCGCCCGCAGGTCGTCGCGGACCGCCGCCTCCCCGGCCGCGCCGGGTGCCCCGCCCCGCGACGGAAGCCCGCCGTGCGGCCCCTCGAAGAGCTCGCCGAGCTGCACCACCAGGTTGGCCTCGGCCGCGGTCACTTCGTGGTCGGCGATCGCGTCCTCCAGGCAGAGCACCATCGAGACCACGCCTCGACCCGCCTGCTTGCGGATGTCCTCACCCAGCGTGGGCCGGGTGGCGGGGCTGTAGAGGGTCGCGCCCAGCGCGGTGGCGAGGACGGCCGCATCGCTCTCCGCCGAGAAGGCCCCGGGCTGTTCGAGGAAGAGCCGGCCGCGTACGTCGTCGGCGAGGTGGCCGAAATGGCGCATGGTGCTCTCCTCAGGGGTTGCGGCCGCCGGTCCCGGCGGGGTTCGTGCTCAGGGGCGTGCGGGGTTCGTGCTCAGGGGCGTGCGGGGTTCGTGCTCAGGGGCGTGCGGGGTTCGTGCTCGGGGAGGTGCGGGCGGTGCTCGGGGGTGCGGAAGGGGGCCGGGAGGGGGTGCGGAGGCGGCTCGGGGGGTGCCGCGATCAGGTGGGGAGTCGGGCTGCGGGAGATCGGAGTGCGGGCCGTCGGGCACCGTTGCGGGGTGCGGGGCGTCACGATGGTTAACCGGTCCACCGGGCCCGGTGGTTCCCGGGCGCGCGCTGCTGATCCCCCTCGCCGAACCCCCCGGGGGCCCTCTGGCCGCCTATCGTACGGACGACTTCCGGTCGAATGCGATTCGGAAACATCGAATTCTCGGAAGATTACCCTCCGCTTCACAAACCGCAAGCATTGGCAAAGTCCGATGGCCGCGCCCCCTCCGGTCACGTTGTCCGAAGGGGTGGCGAACAGGCAGGATGGTCCGCTATGACGCACGTGATGGCCAAGGGCGCCAACATCGCACTGCCGGTGGCGGCGGTCCGCGCCGTGCTGCGCTGGAGCGCCACGCCCGGTGCGCCGGACGTGGACGCCTCCGCGCTGCTCCTCGGCGCCGAGGGCAGGGTTCGTTCGGATGCCGACTTCGTCTTCTACAACCAGCCGAGGCACCCGTCGGGCCTGGTGCGCCACCTGCCCAAGCAGCAGACCGCCGCCGGCGCCGAGATCGCCGACACCGTGGAGGCGGAGCTCGCCAAGCTGCCGCCCGAGGTGGACCGGGTGGTGCTGGCCGGCTCCTCCGAGGGCGGATCGTTCCGCTCCGTGACCGGGCTGCGCCTGCTGCTCTTCGACGCCGGCGCCGGCGAGGGCGCCGCCGCGCTCGCCGAGTTCGCGATGCCCGAGAACGACGACGTCACCGCGCTGGTCGCGGGCGAGCTCTACCGCCGGGCCGGGTCGTGGAAGTTCCGGGCCGTCGGCCAGGGCTACGCGTCCGGGCTGATCGGCCTGGCCACCGACTTCGGGATCACCGTCGAGGACGGCGCGGCGGACGCCCGCGGCGCCGGTCCGGCCGACCCGCGCGCCGCCGTGCCGGACCCGCGCCCCGTCGCCCGCCCCGAGCCGGGCACGTACACCCTGGCGCCCGCCGTCCCGCTCGGCGCCGCGCAGGCCGCCGCCCCGCAGCCGCCCGCGTCGGCCCCGGCCGTACCCGCCCGCACTCCCCCGCCGCCGCAGGCGCCGCCCGCGATGCCGACGACCGCGCCGACCGTCCCGCCCGCGCCCCCGGCCCGGCAACCGGGGTACGGGTACCCGCAGCCCGGCCCCCAGCAGGGCGGCTACGGCTATCCCCAGCAGGCCCCGCGCCCCGGGTACGGCTACCCGCAGCCGGCCCACCAGGCACCGCAGCAGCCCTACCCGCAGCAGCAGGGTACCTACGGGTACCCGCCGCAGCCCGCACCGCAGCAGCAGGGCGGCTACGGCTACCCCCAGTCGGCCACCGCGCCGCCGTCCCAGCACCCCGCGCCGCCGTCCCAGCAGCAGGCCCAGCAGCCCGCGCCGCCGGCCCCGCAGCCCCCGGCCGCCCCCGAGGAGTTCGCGCTGCCGCCGCAGGGCCCGCAGTTCCAGCCCCGCTGACCGCCGCGCGGGGCCGCTACTCCGGCCCGGACGGGCCCTTGTACCCGCGCTGCCACTGCATCCCGAAGCCGTACAGCCGGTCGATGTCCGCCTGGAAACCGTTGACGTAGCGCACCTCGCGGCGCACCGTCAGCTGGTTGTCCCCGGAGTTCTCGATCAGCACCACCGCGCAGGAACGGGCGGCCGGGGCGCGTTCCTCCAGCTTGATCTCGATCCGCGGACCGGTCTGCGGCACGATCGTCACCACCGCGTTGGCCTGCTCGAACGCGGGTGTGCCGTCGTAGATGTAGACGAAGATGAGCAGCCGCTTGAACTGGTCCTTCTTCTCCAGGTTCACGTACATCGTCTCGCCGGACGGCGCCCCGTACTGGTCGTCGCCGCTGAGCTTGACGAAGGGCGCGCGCTGGAGGTCCCCGAAGTAGCCGCCGAGCGGTTGCACCACGCCCCGGCTGCCGTCGGACAGTTCGTACATGCAGGCCAGGTCGAGGTCGACGTTGAGCTGGGCGCCCTGCTGCGTGTCCGGCTCCACCGGGCTGAGGATGCGCGGGCTGAACCAGCGCTTGAGCGCGTCCCGGCCGGAGGAGCGCGGCGCTCCTATCCGGGTGGTCCAGTGCAGGTTGACGTAGAGGTAGCCGGTGGTGGCCGCGGCCCCGGTGATCGCGTGCTGCGGCGTCGACTTGGTGAGTGTGATCTTGTGCTGCCCGCCCGGGTCCAGGGTGTTCCGCTCCCCGCGCAGGTACTCCCAAATCGAGGCCATCCCAGTCCTCCCCCAGGGCCGCCGGTCGGTCCGGCGGTCCGTCGCCCAATGATCCGGCATCAGCCCGCCCGCCGGGTACCCGAACTGCTTACCCAGCCACGTGAACCGGACACCGACGGTGCACCGGCGGGACACCGGCCGACCACCGGCCGACCACCCGCCGACCACCCGACGGCGGCCGGGAGCCGACGGCGGGTCGGCTGGCGGGACGAAGGTCCCCTCCCGTAACATGCCGCCCCTTCGGACGCGATATCGTCTAGCCGCACAGGTGTCCCGACCGCCCCTGCCCGGGCGCGGTGGGCGCCCGGCGGCAAGGACGTACCGTCAGGCCCTGTCCCGGCGACGGGATCTGATCGTCTGTGTCGCACTGTGACCTGTCCCCTGCGGAAACCCGAGGCCCGACCCGCAATGAACCTGACCTCCATACAGCTGGTCTGGACCGTCATCGGCGGCGCAGCCCTGCTGTTCACCGCCATCCTGGTGGCGACGCTGCGCTTCAAGAACACGACCAAGAACGAGGACTCGGGTGACTCCTGGGAGCGCACCGAGGAGCGCCGCCGGCGCAAGGAGATGATCTACGGAATCTCCTCCTACGTCCTGCTGTTCTGCTGCGCCGGAGTCGCCGCCGCGCTCTCGTTCCACGGCCTGGTGGGCTTCGGCAAGGAGAACCTGGGCCTGTCCAACGGCTGGGAGTACCTCGTCCCGTTCGGCCTGGACGGCGCCGCGATGTTCTGCTCCGTGCTCGCCGTGCGCGAGGCCAGCCACGGTGACGCGGCGCTCGGTTCGCGCCTGCTGGTCTGGGTGTTCGCGATCGCCTCGGCCTGGTTCAACTGGGTGCACGCCCCGCGCGGCGTGTCCCACGACGGCGCCCCGCAGTTCTTCTCCGGCATGTCCATCTCGGCCGCGATCCTGTTCGACCGGGCGCTGAAGCAGACCCGCAAGGCCGCGCTGCGCGAGCAGGGCCTCGTCCCGCGCCCGCTGCCGCAGATCCGGATCGTCCGCTGGCTGCGCGCCCCCCGCGAGACCTACGCCGCCTGGTCGCTGATGCTGCTGGAGAACGTCCGCAGCCTGGACGAGGCGGTCGAGGAGGTCCGCGAGGAGCGCCAGACGAAGGAGGCGGCCAAGCTGCGTGCCCGCAGCGCCGACCGCCGCGAGCGCGCCGAGCTCAAGGCCATCTCCCGCCAGAGCGGGATGCTGGCCCGGGCCCGCGGCGGCCGTCAGGTGCCCGCGCTCACCGCTGCCGGAGACGGCCCGAACGCTTCGGAGCCTGCCCTAGCCGCTGACGCCGACGCCACCTCCCAGACCGGCCGCTCCGTCCTGGAGCCCGCTTCGCTGAGCGCCCTGGAGGCCGGCCGCCGCCCGCGGGCCGCCGTCGGGTCCTCCTCGACCGACCCGTTCGGCGACTCGTCCTACCTCGGCAGCGGCTCCTCGTCGTCCTCCTACCGCAGCTCGACCATCGACCTGACGGCCGACGACGACACCCTGTCGATGCCCAAGCTGGACTCGCTGGAGCGCAAGCTGCGCGCCATCGAGCAGCAGCTCGGCTGACCCTCCCGCAGCGGGGACAACCGAACCGAGCACCGCGCACGCAGAACGGCCGCCCCTCACCGGAGGGGGCGGCCGTTCTCGTCGGGCCCCGGGGCGACGGCCCCGGGTGCGGAGCGCTACTTGCCGGCGCTCGCCAGTTCGTGGTCGTCCCCGCCGCCGCCCGCGGCGGCCTCCTTGCGGTTGCGCAGGATCGACGAGCCGAGGGCGAGGCCGATGAAGGCGACACCGATCAGGCCGGTGACGATCTCCGGGATGTGGTACTCGATGCCGACCAGCAGGATCACCGAGAGCGCGCCGATCGCGTAGTGCGCGCCGTGCTCCAGGTAGACGTAGTCGTCGAGGGTGCCCTGACGGACCAGGTAGACGGTCAGCGAGCGGATGTACATCGCGCCGATGCCGAGGCCCAGGGTGATCTGGAAGATGTCGCTGGAGATCGCGAACGCGCCGACCACGCCGTCGAAGGAGAACGACGCGTCCAGCACCTCCAGGTACATGAAGAGGAAGAACGCGGCCTTGCCGCCCACCTGGACGATGGACTTCCCGGACTTGCCGGACTTCTCCTCCTCCTCGGCCTCCTCCTCCAGGCCCGCCTCGAAGATCGAGGAGAGCCCGTTGACGGAGAGGTAGGTGACCAGGCCGAGCACTCCGGCGAGCAGCACCGTCTCGGCGTGCTCCCCGGCGAAGAAGTTGGACGCCAGCAGCAGCGTGACCAGCGCGACGACCGTCGAGAAGGCCTCCAGCTTGCCGACCTTCTCCAGCGGACGCTCGATCCAGGCCAGCCAGTTGTAGTCCTTCTCCTCGAAGATGAAGTCGAGGAAGATCATCAGCAGGAAGACGCCACCGAACGCCGCGATGGCCGGGTTGGCGGCCTCCAGGTACTGGGCGTAGGTGGAACCCTCGTAGGTCTTGTCGGAGTTGAGCGCGAGGTCGATGACGGTCGCGGGGCTGAGGTGCGCGGTGAGGCCGACGACCAGCAGCGGGAAGATCAGCCGCATACCGAAGACGGCGATCAGCACGCCGACGGTGAGGAAGATCTTCTGCCAGTACGGGTTCATCCGCTTCAGCACCGTGGCGTTGACCACCGCGTTGTCGAACGACAGGGAGATCTCCAGGATGGAGAGGATCAGCACGATGCCGAATCCTTCAGCTCCCCAGAGCAGGCCGGCTGCGATCAGCCCGATGACGGTGATCGCGAATGACCAGCCGAAGGTGCGGAGGAACACGGGACTTGGTTACCTTTCGAGTTCATGGCGCCGAGGACGTCGACCGCGTCGGACGCGGGTCTCGGGCCGCCGTTACTGTACGTTCACGCCGAAATCGAGGGCAATGCCGCGCAGACCCGAGGCGTACCCCTGGCCCACCGCGCGGAACTTCCACTCGCCCGCGTAGCGGTACAGCTCGCCGAAGATCATCGCGGTCTCGCTGGAGGCGTCCTCGGTCAGGTCGTACCGCGCGATCTCCTGCCCGTCCAGGGAGTTGACCACCCGGATGTAGGCGTTGCGCACCTGACCGAAGTTCTGCAGGCGCGACTCGGCGTCGTAGATCGACACCGGGAAGGCCACCTTGTCCACCTGCGGGGGGACGAGGTCCAGGTTGACCAGCACGACCTCGTCGTCGCCGTCGCCGTCGCCGGTGAGGTTGTCACCGGTGTGCTCGACCGAGCCCTCGGGGCTCTTCAGGTTGTTGTAGAAGACGAAGTACTCGTCACCGAGCACCCGGCCTCCCGAGCAGAGCAGCGCGCTCGCATCGAGGTCGAACGGCGCACCGGTGGTCGAGCGGGCGTCCCAGCCGAGGCCGATCTGGACCTGCGTCAGATTCGGCGCGGCCTTGGTGAGCGAGACGTTTCCACCCTTGGCGAGCGTGACACTCATGGCTGTCCTTCCTCCCTTTTCCTCCCGGGGCGCATCTCAAGGTCTATTCCCCCGTGGCCCCGCCCGGCCTCCTTCGGCCGGCTGAACTTCCTGAACTCCTATCCTTCCAGTGCGCCGGACCGGCTCGAAGCCGGGGCGCACGAACCGGTGACCCCGGCCGGGCCCCACCCGCCGCCCGCCCCGGGCGCCACCAAGCCGCACAGCGCGAACCCGAGCGACACGGCCCCGGACAGCACGAAGCCGGGGCGACCGCCGACGCCCTCGCGTCCGCGGCCGGCCCCGGCCCGGTGGTACTCCGTCAGGCCCGGCGGGCCCGCCGCCCGGCTCAGACGTTGACGCCGAAGTCCTGGGCGATGCCGCGCAGGCCGGAGGCGTACCCCTGGCCGATGGCGCGGAACTTCCACTCGGCGCCGTTGCGGTACAGCTCGCCGAAGACCATCGCGGTCTCGGTCGAGGCGTCCTCGGAGAGGTCGTACCGGGCCAGCTCCTTGTTGTCGGCCTGGTTCACCACGCGGATGAACGCGTTGCGGACCTGGCCGAAGTTCTGGGTCCGGTTCTCGGCGTCGTAGATCGACACCGGGAAGACGATCTTCTGCACATCGGCCGGCACGGTCGCCAGGTCGACCTTGATGGCCTCGTCGTCGCCCTCGCCGGCACCGGTCAGGTTGTCGCCGGTGTGCTCGACCGAGCCCTCGGGGCTCTTCAGGTTGTTGAAGAAGACGAAGTTGCCGTCCTTGTCGACCTTGCCCTGGTCGTTGCAGAGCAGGGCGCTGGCGTCCAGGTCGAAGTCCGTGCCGGTGGTGGTACGGACGTCCCAGCCAAGGCCGATGACCACGGCGGTCAGGCCGGGGGCTTCCTTGGTGAGCGAGACATTGCCGCCCTTGCTCAGGCTGACACCCACTTGTCCTCCAAGATTCGGGAGGCACGCGCTGGTGCCCCCGTGGTGCGGTCGGAGGTGCGGCGACGATTGCGCCGAGCCTCTGACCAGCCAACGGACCGATCGTAGTGCCGGGTTCCCGTCCTGGGCGGAGAACGGGCCCGGCGTGGCTGTTCGAATCCGCGCGGGGGCCCGCCCCGCGGTCCGTCCGCAGCCCGCCGGGCCCGTCGGGCGCCCCCGGGAAGGGGCGCGCGGGGGCCTCAGAGCGCGCCGAGGACCTTCAGGTACTCCTGCTCGTCACGGGCGTCCGGCAGGTCGTTGACGACGCTCCAGCGGACCACGCCGGCCTTGTCGATCACGAAGGTGCCGCGCACCGCACAGCCCTTCTCCTCGTTGAAGACGCCGTAGGCGCGGGAGACCTCGCCGTGCGGCCAGAAGTCGGAGAGCAGCGGGTACTCCAGGCCCTCCTGCTCGGCGAAGACGCGCTGGGTGAACGGCGAGTCGTTGGAGACGCCGAGCACCTGGACCTCGTCGTTCTGCAGGCGCGGCAGCTCCTTCTGGATCGCGCAGACCTCGCCGGTGCAGACGCCGGTGAAGGAGAACGGGTAGAAGACCAGGACGACGTTCTTCTCGCCCCGGAAGTCGGAGAGCCTGACCAGCTCGCCGTGCTGGTTCTTCAGCTCGAAGTCCGGAGCCTCGGTGCCGACCTCGATGGCCATGGTGGGACCTTTCTGACGCGACAGGGCCGCGCGGCGGGCGCGGCGAGCGCCATCCTTGCATTCGTCGACCCCGATTCGGCCGAACGGGTGAGGCGGCCGGCGCTCGGGGCGCCTGCTTTCGCCCTCGGCGAACGCGACCCCGGCAGGGGATCCAGCCCGGAACGCGAAACGGCCGGGCCCCGCTGGAGGAAGCTCCAACGGGGCCCGGCTCTGGATCGCGGCTCAGGCGCGAGGGGCGCTCAGCGCTTGCCCGCCTTGGCGGCCTTGGTCGCCAACCGGGTGGCGGCCCAGTCCTTGGCGATGGCGATCGAGCTGGTCTGCGAGAGGCCGGCGGTCCGGGCCGCGTCGGCGATGTCGGACGCCTCGATGTGGCCGTCCCGGCCGGTCTTGGGCGTCAGAAGCCAGATCAGGCCGCCCTCGGCCAGGTATTCCAGGGCGTCGACGAGGGAGTCGGTGAGATCTCCGTCGTCGTCGCGGTGCCACAGCAGGACGGCGTCGGCGACGTCGTCGTAGTCCTCGTCGACGAGATCTGTCCCGGTGATCTCCTCGATGCCCTCGCGGAGTTCCTGGTCACTGTCTTCGTCGTACCCCAGCTCCTGGATGATCTGGTCCTTCTCGAATCCGAGACGGTGGGCCGGGTTGGACTTGTCCGCGGGGTCCGCGGTCGCGCTCACGGGAATAACCTCCAGTATTCGGCTCGGCATCCATGCCGAGGCTGTGGCCGTAGTCCACACGGGCGCGGCGGTTCGCGCAAGTACCCGACCCCCGATCCCCTCCAAAGGTTGACGTGTCGCAGGGGGACACGCCGGTCGACGTGTCGTGAATCACACCGATTTGCCCTTCTCTGCATGGGACAAGGATGCTTCGGGTGACCCCGGTCCACAGGCCGTACGCGTGCCCGAGATGCGAACGGCATTCGGGTCCGCGCGTGCGCGGGCGTAGAGTCTCCTGTTGGCCCTCACCCCGACCGCCCGCCATCGGACGATCGGGCAACCAGGTCGGACCACCTCTGTTCGTAACACCCGGTGGTGCGGGGCGCAGGCAATAGCGCCTGCTCCGCGCGCCGCCAGACCGCTCCGCCTACCGGGCGCAGCGGTTACCGATCGGTAGAGATGACGGATCTCCGAGCGCGGTAGCACGATGGAGGCGGCGCGACACACCTCAGTTTCGACCGACAGTGAAGGAACAGCGTGGCTTCCGGATCCGATCGCAACCCGATCATCATTGGCGGCCTTCCGAGTCAGGTCCCGGACTTCGATCCCGAGGAGACCGCGGAATGGCTGGAGTCGCTTGACGCGGCCATCGACGAGCGGGGGCGCGAGCGTGCCCGCTACCTGATGCTCCGCTTGATCGAGCGCGCCCGCGAGAAGCGTGTCGCCGTGCCCGAGATGCGCAGCACGGACTACATCAACACCATCGCCACCAAGGACGAGCCGTTCTTCCCCGGCAACGAGGAGATCGAGCGCAAGGTCCTCAACGCGACCCGCTGGAATGCGGCCGTCATGGTCTCCCGGGCGCAGCGTCCGGGCATCGGCGTCGGCGGCCACATCGCCACCTTCGCCTCCTCCGCGTCGCTCTACGACGTGGGCTTCAACTACTTCTTCCGCGGCAAGGACGCCGAGGGCGAGTCCGGCGACCAGATCTTCTTCCAGGGTCACGCCTCCCCCGGCATCTACGCCCGCGCCTTCCTCCTGGACCGACTGTCCGAGCAGCAGCTCGACGCCTTCCGCCAGGAGAAGTCGAAGGCGCCGTACGGCCTCTCCAGCTACCCCCACCCGCGGCTGATGCCGGACTTCTGGGAGTTCCCGACCGTCTCGATGGGCCTCGGCCCGCTCGGCGCGATCTACCAGGCCCGGATGAACCGCTACCTGGAGCACCGGGGCATCAAGGACACCTCCGCCTCGCACGTGTACGCCTTCCTCGGCGACGGCGAGATGGACGAGCCGGAGTCGCTGGGCCAGCTGTCGCTCGCCGCGCGTGAGGGCCTGGACAACCTGACCTTCGTGGTCAACTGCAACCTGCAGCGCCTGGACGGCCCGGTCCGCGGCAACGGCAAGATCATCCAGGAGCTGGAGTCCCAGTTCCGGGGCGCCGGCTGGAACGTCATCAAGCTGGTCTGGGACCGCAGCTGGGACCCGCTGCTCGCACAGGACCGCGACGGCGTCCTGGTGAACAAGCTGAACACCACGGTCGACGGCCAGTTCCAGACGTACGCCACCGAGACCGGCGCGTACATCCGCGAGAACTTCTTCGGCGGCGACCTGCGGCTGCGCAAGATGGTCGAGAGCATGACCGACCAGCAGATCCAGCATCTGGGTCGCGGCGGCCACGACCACGCCAAGGTCTACGCGGCGTTCAAGGCGGCCCGCGAGCACACGGGCCAGCCGACGGTCATCCTGGCCCAGACGGTCAAGGGCTGGACGCTCGGCCCCAACTTCGAGGGCCGCAACGCGACGCACCAGATGAAGAAGCTGACGGTCGAGGACCTGAAGCGCTTCCGCGACCGCCTGCACATCCCGATCACGGACAAGCAGCTGGAGGAGGGCTACCCGCCCTACTATCACCCGGGCCGTGACTCGGAGGAGATCCAGTACATGCACGACCGCCGCAAGGAGCTGGGCGGCTACGTGCCGACCCGCAAGGTGCGGCCGCGTCAGCTGGAGCTGCCGGGCGACGACGCGTACAAGGCGGTCAAGAAGGGTTCGGGCAACCAGACCATCGCCACCACGATGGCGTTCGTCCGGGTGCTCAAGGACCTGATGCGGGACAAGGGCATCGGCAACCGCTTCGTGCCGATCGCGCCCGACGAGTACCGCACCTTCGGCATGGACTCGCTGTTCCCGTCGGCGAAGATCTACAACCCGCTGGGCCAGACCTACGAGTCGGTCGACCGCGAGCTGCTGCTGGCGTACAAGGAGTCCCCGACCGGCCAGATGCTGCACGACGGCATCTCCGAGGCGGGCTGCACGGCCTCGCTGATCGCCGCGGGCTCCTCCTACGCCACCCACGGCGAGCCGCTGATCCCGGTCTACGTCTTCTACTCGATGTTCGGGTTCCAGCGCACCGGTGACCAGTTCTGGCAGATGGCCGACCAGCTGGCCCGCGGCTTCGTGATCGGTGCCACCGCCGGCCGGACCACGCTGACCGGCGAGGGCCTGCAGCACGCGGACGGCCACTCGCACCTGCTGGCCTCGACCAACCCGGGCGTCGTCGCGTACGACCCCGCGTACGGCTTCGAGATCGCGCACATCGTCCAGGACGGCCTGCGGCGGATGTACGGCTCGTCGGCGGAGTTCCCGCACGGCGAGGACGTCTTCTACTACATGACCGTCTACAACGAGCCGATCAAGATGCCGGCCGAGCCGGAGAACGTCGACGTCGAGGGCATCCTCAAGGGTCTGCACCGGTACGCCCCGGCGACCGCCGGCCAGATCCCGGCCCAGATCCTCGCCTCCGGCGTGGCGGTGCCGTGGGCCCTGGAGGCCCAGCGCGTCCTCGCCGAGGAGTGGAACGTCAAGGCCGACGTCTGGTCCGCGACCTCCTGGAACGAGCTGCGCCGCGACGCGGTGGAGGCCGAGGAGTTCAACCTCCTGCACCCGGAGGAGCAGCAGCGCGTCCCCTACGTGACGCAGAAGCTGCAGGGCGCCGAGGGCCCGTTCGTCGCCGTCTCCGACTGGATGCGCGCGGTGCCGGACCAGATCTCGCGCTGGGTGCCGGGGCAGTACCAGTCGCTGGGTGCCGACGGCTTCGGCTTCGCCGACACCCGTGGCGCGGCCCGTCGCTTCTTCCACATCGACGCGCAGTCGGTCGTCCTGGGCGTGCTCACCGAGCTCGCCAAGCAGGGCAAGATCGACCGCAGCGCCCTGAAGGACGCGATCGACCGCTACCAGCTGCTGGACGTGGCCGCGGCCGACCCGGGTGCCGCCGGCGGCGACGCCTGAGCGCTCGGTGAGCCGGTGAACCGGTGAACCCAGGGGCCGGACCTCCTCCGTGGAGGTCCGGCCCTTCGCCGTTCCCGCCGCCGGATCCCCGGTATGACCTCCGTCACATCCCCTTGAACCTCACACAGGTGTGAGCTCCTAGGGTCGTTCCCAGACGAACCGGACCACCCCAGGAGGTCTCCCATGAACGCCGTCCACCCCGAGCCCGCCGCCGGCGGCAACGCGTACAACCGCGGTGTGATCACCGAGTTCCGGGCCTCGGCCGGCACGGTCGGCGGCTCCTTCGCGGGCACCCCGCTGCTGCTGCTCACCACCTGGGGCCGACGCAGCGGCGAGCCGCGCACCACCCCGCTGGTCCATCTGACGGAGGGCGGCCGACCCGTCGTCTTCGCCTCGAACGGCGGCGCCCCGGCCGATCCGGACTGGTACCGCAACCTGGCCGCCCGCCCCGAGGTCACCGTCGAGCTCGGCGCCGAGCGCTACCCGGCGCTGGCCGTCCCGGTGACCGGCGGCGAGCGGTACGAGGCCCTCTGGGCGGCCCAGATCGCCGCCCAGCCGGCGTTCGCCGCCTACCGGGCGCGGGCCGGGCGCGTGGTGCCGCTGGTGGAGCTTCGCCGCGCGGCGGGCTGACCCGGAAGGCCGGCGCGCGAAGCCGGTGGCCCCGGACTCCCTCGGGAGTCCGGGGCCACCGGCTTCGCGGTGCGCGGGCGGTCAGATGTGGACGGCCGGGCCGGCCTCGCCCTTGCCCCGGCGGGCGAGCAGCCCGAGCAGGGCGGCGGCGAAGGCCACCACGGACGCCACCGCGAAGGCGAGCGACATCCCGCTGAGGAAGGACTGGTGGACGGCGCCGGCCATCGCGTCGACCACCTCGGCCGGGGTCCCCTCCGGGGCGGGCGGGGCGAAGCCGAGCTGGGCCGCCTGCTTGAGGCCCTCGGCCTCGGCGCCCTGGACCGGCGGCAGGCCGGCCTCGGCCCACTTCCCGGGCAGCACGTCGCCGACCTTGGCGGCCATCAGGGCGCCCAGCGCCGCGGTGCCGAGGCTGCCGCCGACCTGCATCGCGGCCTGCTGGAGGCCTCCGGCCACGCCGGAGAGCTCCATCGGCGCGTTGCCGACGATCACCTCGGTGGCGCCGACCATGACCGGGCTCATGCCCAGGCCCATCAGGACGAACCAGAGCGACATCACCCCGGCGCCGGAGCCCTCGTCCAGGGTGGACATCCCGAACATCGCCACGGTGGTGATCAGCATGCCGGCCACGATCGGGACCCGCGGGCCGAGCCGGCCGATGGCCAGCCCCGCCACCGGCGAGCCGATGATCATCATGCCGGTCATCGGCAGCAGGTGGACGCCGGCCTCGACCGGCGCCATCCCGTGGACGTTCTGCAGGTAGAAGGTCACGAAGAAGATCGCGCCGAAGAACGAGAAGGCCATCAGCACCATCAGCAGCGTGGCGGCCGACAGCGGGACGGAGCGGAACAGGCTGAGCGGGATCAGCGGCTCGCGGGCGACCCGCTGCCAGAGCGCGAAGGCCGTCATCAGGACCAGCGCGCCGCCCAGGAAGAGCAGGGTGCTGGTGTCGCCCCAGCCCCACTCGGGCGCCTTGATGATGCCGAAGACCAGCGCGAACATCGCCAGCGAGAGCAGCACGATGCCGGGGACGTCGAAGGATTTGGCCGCCTTCTCGGCCCGGACGTCCCGCAGGATCCAGATGCCGAGGGCCAGCGTGAGCAGGCCGACCGGGATGTTGATGAAGAACACCGACTGCCAGCTGACGTGCTCGACCAGCAGACCGCCGACGATCGGACCGGCCGCCGAGGACGCGCCGATCACCCCGCCCCAGATGCCGATCGCCATGTTGAGCTTCTCGACCGGGAAGGCCCCGCGCAGCAGGCCGAGCGCGGCCGGCTGGAGCAGCGCGCCGAACAGGCCCTGCAGGACGCGGCAGGCGATCACCGTCTCGATGTTGCCCGCGAAGGCGATCGCGGCCGAGGTGGCGGCGAAGCCGGCCGCGCCGACCAGGAAGGTCCGCTTGTGGCCGAAGCGGTCGCCGATCTTGCCGGCGGTGATCAGGAAGACCGCGAGGGCGAGCAGGTAACCGCTGGTCACCCACTGGATCTCGGACGGCGCGGCCTTGAGGTCGGCCTGGATGACGGGGTTCGCGATCGCGACGATCGTGCCGTCCAGCGCGACCATCATCACGCCGACGGCGACGGTCAGCAGGGTCAGCCAGGGATGTCCCTTCAGGCCGCCCCCGGAGGACGAGTCGGGCTGCGGCGGGTCGTCCGCCTTGGTGCTCTTGACGACGGACTGGCTCATCTGGGGCCCTCCGGGGGCATGGCAGCGAACAGACGTGGTCGTGGCGCCCCGGGCCCACCCGTCCCCACGAGTTACCCGGCCTGGGGGCGCCACGCTCCGGAGATTATGTCAGCAACTGACATTTGGCAAACTCTGCCTTGTTACGGGGACTGACATTTGTCAGACCGCTACAGTTGTGCACCAGTACCCCCCTCCGCCTCGCCGTCCGGAAGGCCCCCGCCATGGCCGCTCAGCGCTCGCCCCTCGCCACCGCCCCGGCCCTCCGGCCGGCCGAGGGCGCCGGTCCCGGCCTGCGCGAGCGCAAGAAGCAGCGCACCCGGGACGCCCTGATCGAGGCCGCCCACCGGCTCTTCCTCAGCCAGGGGTTCGCCGGCACGACGGTGGACGAGATCGCCGCCGCCGTCGACGTCTCGCAGCGCACCTTCTTCCGCTACTTCGCCAACAAGGACGAGGTCGCCCTCGCCGTCATGGCCGACGCCGAGGACTACTTCATCGACCGGCTGCGGGCCCGCCCCGCCGAGGAGAACCCGCTGCAGGCACTGCGGGCCGCGATCGTCGAGTCCTGGCACGACCTCGGCTCCCGGCACCGGACCGGCCCGGGCTCGGTGACCAGCGCGCTGGAACTGATGCAGATGATCGAGGACACCCCCACACTGCTCGCCGCCCACCTGCGCCGGGTCACCGAGCAGGAGCGGGTGGTGGTCCAGGTGCTGGCCGCCCGCGAGGGCCTCGACCCGGCCGAGGACCTGCGCCCCACCGTGATGGCCGCGGTCTTCGGCAGCGTGCTGCGCGCGGCCCACCTGTCCTGGAGCGCCGACCACGAGGCGTCCGGCCTGGAGGGCATGATCGCGCTGATCACCCGTCACTTCGACCAGCTCGGCCCCGCCCTGGCCGGCGACTGGCGGCACTAGCACCCCGTCCGGGAGCGGCCCCGGCGGCCACCGGGTCATACCGGAGTACTACGGCGGAGGCCGGTCCCCGGTCCGACGCCCGTCGGCACGGGCCGCCCTAGGCTGACGGGATGATCGATCCGCCCACCGGGCCGGCCCGGGGCGGCCTGCTCCCCGGTCTGCTCGCCCCGCTCGCCCGCCCGTCCACCGACCACACCCCGCTGCTGGCCCACGCCGCCGCCCGCTGGGCCCGCTGGCTGCCGTACGTCCTCGCGCTGGCCGCGATCAGCTCCCTGCTGCCCAGCGCGACCAACGTCCTGGCCACCGACTACGGCCTCAACGTCGGCCTCGCGGCGGCCCTCTCGATCGCCCAGACCGTGCCGCTGCTGCTCGCCGTGAGCCGCCCGCTGCCCGCCTGGTGGATGATCGGCGCCGCCGACCTGCTGACCTCCCTGCTGATCCTCACCACCGGCCGGGACACCTCCTCCTCCTGGCCGTGGCCGGCCCCCGGCGTGGTCGGCTACCTGCTGCTGATGCTGCCGCTCGCGCTGCGCGAACGGCGCCGCACCCTGCTCTCCGTCTGGCTGGCCACCACCGCCACGAGCCTCGCGCTGTCGCTGCTCGGCATCGGCGCGGACGTCGGCAGCGACAACAGCCTGCTCGCGGTGGCCCTGACCGGGGCCGTCCTGGTCCTGGGCGGCGCCCTTCGGGAACGGGCCGAGGCCCAGCGGCTGCTCGCCGAGCAGGAGCACATCAGCGAGGCCGAGCGCGAGCGCCGCACCCTGCTGGAGGAGCGCGCCCGGATCGCCCGCGAGCTGCACGACGTGGTCGCCCACCACATGTCGGTGATCGCCGTCCAGGCCGCCAGCGCCCCGTACCGGATCGCCGGCGTGCCGCCCGAGGCGGCCGAGGAGTTCGGCGCCATCGCCGGCACCGCCCGCGACTCGCTGTCCGAGATGCGGCGGCTGCTCGGGGTGCTGCGCAGCGAGGAGTCCGGCACCGAGAAGGCGCCCCAGCCCGGGATCGCGCAACTGGCCCAGCTGGTCGAGACGGTCGGCCGGGCCGGGGTGCCGGCCGAGCTGGCGGTGCTCCCGGAGCTGGTCGACGCCCTGCCGCAGGCCGTCGACCTCTCCGTCTACCGGATCGTCCAGGAGGCGCTGGCCAACGTCGTCCGGCACGCGCCCGGCGCCGAGGCCTGGGTGTCGCTGGCCGTCGACGGCCCGGCCCTGCTGGTCACCGTGGTGAACGGGGCCCCGCCCGCGCGCGCCGAGTCGCTGGAGGCCGCCGCCGAGGGCACCGGTCACGGGCTGGTCGGCATGCGGGAACGGGTGCGGCTGCTGGATGGGAAGCTGGACACCGGCCCGCTGCCCGACGGCGGCTTCAAGGTGGCCGCCGTCCTGCCGATCGACACCCCCCGGGAGCCCTCCGCATGACCATCCGCGTGATCATCGTCGACGACCAGGCGATGGTGCGGGCGGGCTTCGCCGCCCTGCTCGGCGTCCAGAGCGACATCGACGTGGTGGGCGACGCGGCGGACGGCGCGCAGGCCCTGGAGGTCTGCGGCCGCACCCACCCCGACGTCGTGCTGATGGACGTCCGGATGCCCGTGATGGACGGCCTGGAGGCGGCCCGCCGGCTGCTCGACCCGGCCGTCCCCGGGGCCCACCGGCCGAAGGTGCTGATGCTGACCACCTTCGACGTGGACGACTACGTGTACGAGGCGCTGCGGGCCGGGGCCAGCGGCTTCCTGCTCAAGGACGCGCCCCCCGCCGACCTGATCGCCGCGGTGCGGGTGGTGGCGGCCGGCGACGCGCTGCTCGCCCCCTCGGTCACCCGCCGGCTGATCGAGGACTTCGCCCGGACCAGGCCGGCCCGGCGCCGCGACCCCAAGCTGCGGCTGAACGGCCTGACCCCCCGGGAGACCGAGGTGCTGGAGCTGATCGCCCGCGGCCTGTCCAACCAGGAGATCGCCGCCGGCCTGGTGCTCGCCGAACAGACCGTCAAGACCCACATCGGCCGGATCCTCGCCAAGCTCGACCTGCGCGACCGCGCCCAGGCGGTGGTCCTGGCCTACGAGTCCGGCCTGGTGACGCCGGGTCAGTGAGCGGCCCGGCCGCGGCCGGTCCCGTTCCCCTCCTGCTACCCGGGTAGTACCCGGGAGTTGGCCCCGCGGAGTGACGTCCGCGGGGCCGCCGCGTTTCTACCTTCCTCTCCGTCGACACCCGACGGACAAGGGAGAACACGCACATGCGGCAGCCTCGCACCGAGCACCGACCCCGGCCCCGGCGCTTCGCCCGCACGGTCGCCGCCGCCGCGGTCGCCCTGGCCGCCGTACTGGGCGCCGGGGGCTGGGCCTGCGACACCCAGCACCCGGTCACCGGCCCACCGCCCGGCACCGCCGGCTGGGTCGCCGACACCACCCTCGGCCTCCGGCTGCCCGACCCGGCCACCGCCTCCCCCGCCGCGGTGGCCGCCTTCCTCGCCGAACTGCCGACCGCCCGTCAGGACGCGCTGGCCGTCCGCCACCCGCTGGTGGTCGGCAACCTCGACGGCGCCCCCGTCGGCCTCCGCTACCGGGCCAACGCCCTGGCCCTGGCCGAGGAGCGCGGCCGCGAACTCGCCCGCGCCGCCGACCCGGCGCTCACCCCGCAGGACCGCACCACCGCCCGCGAACGCGCCGAGCGCTACCGCACCCTGCTGGACGGCGACCGGCGGATCCTCGCCTTCGACCCGCGCGGACGCGGCCAGGTCGCCGAAGTCCTCGGCGACCTGGCCACCGCACTCCGGACGGCCGTCGTCGTGCCCGGCTCGGACATCGACCTGCGGAGCTTCGACCGGCCCACCGACCCGTACGGCACCCCGGCCGGGATGGCCCGCGCCCTGTACGAGGCCACCGGCCGGCAGACCGCCGTGATCGCCTGGGCCGGCTACACCACTCCGGTCGGCCTCGGCCCGGACGCCGCCACCGAGACCCTCGCCCGGGCCGGCGCCCGGCGGCTCACCCGGCTGCTGGACGGGCTCGCCGTCACCACCCGGCCGGCCGCGCCCGCCACGGTGTTCTGCCACAGCTACGGCTCGGTGGTCTGCGGCCTGGCCCGCCCCGGGCCGGAGCAGGCCGCCGCCCTGGTGGTGCTCGGCTCCCCCGGCATGGGCGTCGGCTCGGCCGCCGACCTCGACCCCCGGGTGCCGCTCTGGGCCACCCGGCGCAACGGCTCCGACTGGATCGGCGACGTGCCCAACGTCTCGCTCCTCGGCCTCGGCCACGGCGCCGATCCGACCGGTCCCGCGTTCGGCGCCCGCCCGCTGCCCGCCACCGGATCCCACGGCCACACCGGCTACTTCACCCCGGGCACCGCCTCGCTCGCCGCCTACGCCGCCCTCGCGCTCGGCCGCTGAGCCCCACCACCTCCCGAGGAGCAACGCCATGCCCCACCCGCTGACCGCCCTGCGCCGCGCCGCGCACCAGGTCGACACCCGCACCCCCGAGACCCGCGACCGCGCCCTGGACGGGCTGCGCGCCCTCGCCCTGCTCGCCGTCCCCGTCGGCCACTGGCTGCTCGGCGGCTTCACCCTCTCCGCCGACGGCGCCCTGCACAACGCCAGCCCGCTCGGCTCGCTCGGCTTCCTCGCCCCGGCCAGCTGGGTGCTCCAGATGCTCGGGGTGTTCTTCCTGGTCGGTGGCCACTCCTCGGTCCGCTCGCTGGAGCGGGCCCGCGCCCGCGGGGTCGGCCACGCCGGCTGGCTGCGGGCCCGCTCGGTGCGGCTGCTGCGCCCGGTCCTCGGGGTGGCGGCCGTCTGGGCGCTGCTGATCCCGGTGCTGGGCCGGCTCGGCGTCCCCGGCGACACCGTCCGGACCGGCTCGGTGCTGGTGGTGCAGCCGCTCTGGTACATCGGCGTCTACCTGGGGCTGACCGCGCTGACCCCGCTCTGCGTAACCGCCGCCCGGCGGCTGCGCGGCTGGTCGGCGGGCGTCCTGGCGGCCGTGGTCGCGGTGGTCGACCTGCTGCGCTACGGCCCGTGGGCGGACGCGGTGCCGTCCTGGGTCGGGCTGCTGAACATCCTGCCGGGCTGGCTCTTCGGCTATCAGCTGGGCGTGCTCTGGGCCCACGGGCGGCTCGGCCGTCCGGCCGCGCGCCTGCTGCTGCTCGGCGGCGCCGCGCTGTTCACCGCGCTGCTGCTGGTCTTCCACTACCCCGCCAGCATGGTCGGCGTGCCCGGCGCCGGGCGGACCAACTCGCACCCGCCGTCCCTGCTGGTCCTGGCGCTGGCGGCGGTGCAGATCGGCGCCGCGGTGCTGCTGCGCGAGCGGCTCGGCCGGCTGCTGCGCCGCCCGCTGCTCTGGCTGCCGGTGGTGGCGGTCAACCTCTCGGCGATGACGATCTTCTGCTGGCACCAGAGCGCGATGCTGGCCGTCGCGGTACCGGGCGCGGCCGTCCTCGGCACCGTGCCCGGCCTGACCGGCGCCCCGGACTCGCTGGCCTGGGCGGCCGCCCGGGTGGCGCTGCTACCGCTGTTCGGCGCCGTCCTGGTCGCGATCGGGTGGTTCACCCGCCGCTTCGACGGCCCCTGGACGGCGTTCTCCCGCCCCTGGAAGACGGTGGCCGGCGCCGCCGCGGCGCTGTTCGCCGCGTACGCGCTGGGCGTGGTGTGAGCCGGTCGGCGCAGCCGGGGAACTGACGGGGCGTGAGCCGCACACGGGGGCCCACGCCCCGTCCGCCGGCGACACGCACCCGGCCGGGGGGATGGATCCGCATGCGAACCGACACGCACTGTGATGTCCTGTGACGGTCGGCGACGATCGGTCGTCCCCGCCCGCCCACGGCCGGGCCGTCCGCACCCGCCGGCTTCTCCCCCACACCCCCTTCCGAGGAGTCCCATGTCCCTGTCCCGACCACGGCCGAGATCCGGCCGCCGGCTCGCCTCCGTCGCCACCGCCGTCGTCTGCGCGCTGACCACCGGCACCGTCCTGACCGCCGCCACCCCCGCCGTCGCCCTGGTCCTCGCCCACGGCGGCGGCCACGACGAGGCCGCGGTCCCGGCCGACACCGCCCCGCACATCACCGCGCCCCGGGTGCTGGCCGAGATGCGCGACGACGAGGTCGCCGCGCTCGGCCCGGAGCACGCCGAGGAGCACGCCCGGATGCGCGCGGCCGTCCGCGGCGTCGGCGACTACCCGCAGACCACCCGGACCAACCGGCTGAAGGCGCTGACGGACTCCCAGACCGCCGCCAACGCCGGCTTCGACCCGGCGACCTTCGGCGCGTTCAAGGCGTACTTCCCCTCCCCCGACTTCGGCGACCACATCGCCCTGCTGCCGACCGGCAAGGTGCTGCTGTTCTCCTTCGAACGGATCGAGACCAACCCGGAGAAGGAGCCGGCCCCCACCCAGACCATCGGCCGGGAGAACGCCGGCCGGGCCTTCCTCTGGGACCCGGCCAAGGGCACCGGCACCGCCGCCTTCAAGCAGGTCACGCCGCCGGTCGTCGACATGCCGGACGGCCTCGGCCAGGAGCGCCCGGCGCCGTTCTTCTGCGCCGGGCACTCCTACCTGCCCAACGGCATGCTGGGCGTCTTCGGCGGCAACCTGGGCGGCAACGGCGGCACCGGCGCCAAGCTCTCGCTGATCTTCGACCCGTGGACCGAGACCTGGACCCGCAACCCCGACATGTCGGTCGGCCGCTGGTACCCCTCGGTGGTCACCGGCGCCGACGGCCGGCAGCTGATCATGTCCGGCCAGTCCGAGCTCGGCTGGGGCACCCCGACCCCGGTCGTCGAGCGCTTCCCCGCCAAGGGCCACCCGGTGCCGCACCTGAAGACCGAGACGCCGAGGAACACCCCGGTGGACCGGTTCAAGGCGGACGCGCCGTTCACCCTGGACTACCCGCACCTGTTCTCGCTCAACGACGGCAACATCTACGGCTTCGGCCGCCAGGCCGCCGAGCAGTGGAAGTTCGACCCGGTCAACGAGACCCGCAGCGACCTGACCGCCCGCCCGGACGGCCGCAAGCGCAACTACGGCTCGGCCGTCATGCTGCCCGGCGGCGTCAACGGCCCGGACTCCGCGCTCGTCCTCGGCGGGGACCGCGACAACCCGAGCACCCTGCGCTTCTCCAACGGCAGTTGGACCGCCGAGAAGTCCCGCGCCTTCGGCCGCACCCAGGACGACACCGTCCTGCTGCCCGACGGCAAGCTGATGACCGTCAACGGCGCCTACGACATCCGGGACTACGGCAACGGCCCCTACAACCCGAACGCCGACCTCAAGTACCGCCAGGTCGAACTCCGCGACGACCAGGGCAACTGGAAGCTCGGCCCGGTCCAGCGGCTGCCGCGCGGCTACCACTCCAACGCCGTCGTGCTGCCCGACGGACGGGTCATGGTGACCGGCGACGAGCTGCAGCAGATCGCCAACAACCCGGACATCGACGGCACGGTGAGCGGCATCCCCGGCACGACCGGACCCGTCACCATGAACGGCACCATCGAGATCTACGAGCCCGCCTACCTGCACCAGGCCGACCGCCCCTCGCTCGACCGGGGGCCCACCTCCCCGGTCGGCTACGACAAGAAGTTCCTGGTCACCACCTCGACCCCGGAACGGGCCGCCAAGGCCGTCCTGTTGGCGCCGACCACCGCCACCCACTCGGTCAACACCAGCCAGCGCCAGATCGAACTGCGGCTCAGCAGCCGGGCCGGCAACCGGCTGGAGTTCCAGGCGCCGCCGGACGCCAAGGCCGCGCCCCCCGGCTGGTACATGCTCTTCCTGCTCAACGACAAGGGCGTGCCCAGCGTCGCGCAGTGGGTGCAGCTCGGCTCCCCGGCCTGATCCCGGCCTCCCCCACCCACCCCACGGAGGAACCCCATGGCAACGGATCTGAGACTGCGCCGGAGCGAGGAGATCCAGGGCGACATCGTCGCCGGCTTCAAGAAGGACAACGTCACCCTGCTGTTCCTGAAGTTCGAGGACGCCGCCAGGGCCCGCGACTGGCTGCGCGCGGTCGCCCCGCAGATCGCCACCACCCGGCAGGTCGCCGAGTTCAACGCGGCGTTCAGCGAGGCCCGCAAGAGCTCGGGCGGCGACGACCCCAAGACCCTCAAGGCCACCTGGCTGGGCCTCAGCCTCACCTACGAGGGCATGCGCCAGCTCTCCGCCACCGACCCGTTCGAACAGGCCCCGCCGGTCGGCAGCGGCCTGGAGGCGTTCAAGGAGGGCTCGGCCAAGCGGGCCGGCGCGCTCGGTGACACCGGCGACAACTCCCCGGAGAACTGGCTCTTCGGCAACGGCAGGAACCAGCAGGTGCACGCCGTGCTGACGATCGCCTCGGACACCGAGCAGGACCTCGCCGCCACCGTCACCGCCCAGCGCGAGGCGGCCGCCGAGGCGAAGATCGTCACCATCTTCCAGCAGAACGCCAAGACCCTGCTCGGCAGCCGCCGCGGCAAGGAGCACTTCGGCTTCAAGGACGGCATCAGCGAGCCCGGCGTCCGCTTCTTCGACCCGCCGAACCCGGCGAACGAGGAGGAGGTCGAGGGCCACCCGGGCACCCGGATCATTCCGGCCGGCGAGTTCGTCGTCGGCGAGCAGCCCGCCCCCGGCAGCTTCACCGACTTCCCCGCGTGGGCCCGCGACGGCTCCTTCCAGGTCGTCCGCCGGCTCTCCCAGGACGTCCCCGGCTGGTGGTCGCAGGTCTCGGTCAAGCTGAAGGAGCTCAAGCAGGCCAAGGCCGTCCCGGACACCGCCACCGCCGAGTGGCTGGCCGCCCGGCTGGTCGGCCGCTGGCGCTCCGGGGCGCCGGTCTGCAAGCACCAGGACCGCGACGTCCCGAACGACCCGAAGGCGTCCTCGGACAACGACTTCGACTTCCGGGACGACCTGGAGGGCCTGGTCACCCCGCTCTTCTCGCACCTGCGCAAGTCCAGCCCGCGGGCCGGGCTGCAGGCCCCCGACCCGAGCCGGCCGCCGTTCGACGCCAAGGAGCTCGACGGCCGGCGGATCATGCGGCGCGGCGCGCCCTACGGGTTCCCGTTCGACCCGGCCTCCGAGGGCCCCGGCGGGCCCGACGACCCGCGCGGCCTGCTCTTCGTCTGCTACCAGGCCGACATCGCCCGGCAGTTCGAGTTCATCCAGGCCGACTGGATCGACCAGCCGGACTTCCCGCCCGGCCGCAACCCCGTGCCCGGCAAGGACCCGGTGATCACCGAGGCCGACGACGTCGACTTCGAGAGCCGCGGCCCGGACGGCGCGATCAAGCACACCCCGCTGCACTTCCAGCAGTTCGTGCAGACCCAGGGCTCGGTGTACGCCTTCGCGCCGTCCATCAGCACCCTCAAGGCGCTCGCCGAGGGGCGACTCACCGGGCAGTCGCAGGGCCGGCAGGGCGGCCAGACCTCCTCGCGACAGGACAGGGGCTACCCGTGCGACGACTTCGTCGCCGTCCCGGACCAGTGGCGCAAGGGCGGCCGGAGCCAGTTCTGGGCGTTCCACGGCCCGCAGTGCCGCCGGATCGCGGTCGAGGACGGCGCCGCGCACACCGACCACCCGGTCGAGCGCGACGCCGCGCTGACCACCTGGCCCTGCCTGCGGGGGGTCGAGCGGATCGACTGCGTCCTGCCGATGGCCGATCTGCAGAACCCGGCCGGCAAGAGCTGGTACTGGGTGTTCCACACCACCGGCGGCCGGCAGCAGTACCGGTCCGTCTCGATCACCTGCGGCGGCGGGACGTACACCGACGCCCTGGAGCGCCCGGACCGCGGCCTCTCGGCCTGGAACTCGCTCGTCGGCGTCGAGCGGATGGACTGCTTCCTCCCGGTGCCCGACCAGCAGCGGGTCGGCGGCAAGAGCTGGTACTGGGCGTTCCACACCACCGGCGGCCGCCAGCGGTACCGGCTGATCTCGGTGGCGGACGGCGCCGCGCACACCGACGTCTGCGAGCGCACCGACCGTGAACTCTCGCGGTGGAGTTCGCTGGACGGCATCACCGAGGTGGACTGCTTCCTGCCGGTGCCCGACGTCCAGCGGGTCGGCGGCCGCAGCGAGTACTGGGTGTTCCACGGCGAGAACTACCGCAAGATCTCGGTGGCCGACGGCAGCGGCCACCCGGACCGCAAGATCGCCGACGACCGCTCGTGCGACGGCTGGGCCTCCCTGGTCTGAGCCGGTCACCGCGCCCCCGCCCGTGACGCGTGCCGGGGGCGCGGTGTCGGTCCACTGCCCTACGCTGCCGCCATGGTGACGTTCGATGAGTTCCGCGCGATGGCGCTCGCCCTGCCGGAGGCCGTGCAGCAGCCGACCTGGGAGATCGAGACCCTGCGGGTCCGCACGAAGATCTTCGCGATGGGCTCGCCGGACGGCACCGGCGTCAGCGTCAAGGCCTCCCCGGAGGACCAGAGCGAGCTGCTCGCCGCCGCGCCCGAGGTGTTCTCCTACCCCCCGTACGTCGGGCGGCACGGCTGGGTCGGTGTCCGGCTCGACCTGGTCGACCCGGAGGAGCTGCGCGAGCTGCTCACCGAGGCCTGGCGCCGCACCGCTCCCAAGCGCATGGTCAGGGAGTTCGACGCGGCGCAGGACCGGTGACGCCGAAAGGACACCGCCGGTTCATGTGATCCATCCCACAGTTTGAGCGGGCCCGACACCGCGCCACGCCCCCTACGCTTACCCAGGGAAGTTGGCAGTCGTACCACCTCCGGGCCCCGCCCGCAGAACGGTCACGGGCCCTTAGGGAGTTGACGCGATGCGCCGTCGGCGGTGGAAGCGTGTACTGATCGGTGCCTTCGCCGGATGCGCCGTGCTGGCCGACGCCGGCGCCGCCGCGGCCCAGGCCGCCGCGTCCACCGAGCAGTTGGCGATCTCCACTCCCCCGGCCGGCAGCGCCGCCTGGGTCGAGGACCACTCCTTCGACCGCACCCTGCCCGATCCGGCCCTCACCACGCCGGCCGCCGCCGCCGACTTCTTCGCCTCGCTGGCGCCCACCGAGCTGGACCGGCTGATCCAGGACTACCCGCTGGTCGTCGGCAACTTCGACGGCGCCCCGGTCGAGCTGCGCTACCGCGCCAACCGGATCGCCCTCACCGCCGAGCGGGACCGCGCCCGGGCCCGCGCCGCCGACCGGACCCTCGACTCCGACCTGCGCGCGCTCGCCGTCTCCCGCGCCAACGACGTCGAGCACCTGCTCGCCCCCGAGCGCCAGGTGCTCGCCTTCGACCCGCGCGGCCGCGGCCTGGTCAGCGAGGTCTGGGGCGACCTCACCGACGCCGACCGGATCTCCGTCCTCGTGCCCGGCTCCGACGCCGACCTCGGCCACTTCGACCAGGCCGCCGACCCGCTGCGCTCCCCCGCCGGGATGGCCCGCGCGCTGTACGCCGAGGAGCGGCGGCAGTCGCCCGGCACCCGGACCGCGGTGATCGCCTGGACCGGCTACGTCACGCCCTCCGGCCTCGGCCCGGACGCCGTCACCTCCCGGCTCGCCGACGTCGGCGCGCCCCGGCTGGAGCGGCTGCTCGCCGGCCTCAAGGAGACCACCCGACCCGACGCGCCGCCGTCGCTGCTCTGCCACTCCTACGGCTCGGTGGTCTGCGGCACCGCCGCCCCCGAGATCCCCCGGGCGGCCGCCTCGCCGTCCGACACCTCCGGGATCACCGACCTGATGGTGTTCGGCAGCCCGGGCATGGGCGTGCAGAGCACCTCCGAACTGGGCGCCGGCGTACACGTCTGGGCCACCCGCAACGGCAGCGACTGGATCGGCAACGTGCCGTACCTGGAGGTCGGCGGGCTCGGCCACGGCGCCGACCCGACCTCGGCCGAGTTCGGCGCCGAGCAGATCTCCTCGGCCCGCTCCTCCGGCCACAACGGCTACTTCACCGAGGGCACCGACAGCCTGCACAACTTCGCGGCCATCTCGCTCGGCCACTACGAGGACGTGGTCCGGCCCGCTCCCGAGGCCTGACGGCCGCTCGGCCCCACCCCGGTCACTCCTGGTAGAGCCGGACCGCCTCGACGGCGGCCCGGGCCAGCTCCCGCCGGGCGGCCGGCGGCGCGAGCACCTCGGCGTCCGGCCCGAAGGAGAGCAGCGCGCGGACGGCCGGCAGCGCCGGGAAGCCCATCGCCAGCTCGACCCACTCGTCCGGGGCGCCCGCGCCCGACTCCGGCGGCGGCGCGGTGAGCCGGCTGCCGTGGATCCGGACGAACAGGTCCAGCCGCCCGCGCCGCACCCGGACCTTCACCAGCACCTCCTTCGGCAGCCGCTCCACCTGCTCGCGCAGCACCGCCCACACCTCGCCGAGCCCCAGCCCCGGGCGCCGGCGCACCGGCTCCTCGGTGGCCTCGGCCGCCAGCACCCGGTCGGCCCGGAACAGCCGGGGCTCACCGCGCAGATCGGCCACCAGGTACCAGACGGCGGCCTTGCTCACCAGGCCGTAGGGGTCGACGGTGTACTCGGCCGGGGCCGGCGCGCCGCTGTGCCGGTAGCGCAGCCGCAGCCGGCGGTCGGCGAAGACGGCGTACTGCAGCTCGCCGAGGTCGGGCCCGGCGGGTGCGCCGGCCTGGAGCCAGCGGGCCGGGTCCACCAGGATCCGCTCGCTGATCCGCTCGGCGGCCGGGCGGTGCGGGGCGGGCAGCGCGGCCATCACCTTGCGCAGCGCGGAGCCGAGCGCGCCGTCCAGCCCGAGATCGCTGTGCGCGCCCTGGGCGGAGAGCACGAACAGCGCCCGGGCCTCGTCGGCGGTCAGGCCGCTGACGTCGGTGCGGTACCCGGGCAGCAGGGCGATCCCGCCGTGCCGGCCCCGCTCGGTGTACACCGGGACGCCGGCCGACGAGAGCGCCTCGACGTCGCGGTAGATGGTGCGGACCGACACCTCCAGGCGCTCGGCCAGTTCGGTGGCGGACACCAGGCCGCGGGTCTGGAGCAACAGCAGGATCGAGAGCAGGCGGTCGGCCTTCATGGCACGAGGGTTCCAGAAACCCTGACGGCGGTTGTCAGGTTTTACCGGGAGATTGCCTCCCGAGAGCCGAAACCCCTTCCACTCGACGGAGCCGATCACCGATGGACACCACCCAGGACCCCCGCCCGCAGTACCTGCTCGCGCTCGGCCAGCTGGAGAAGCTGATCGCCGAGGTGACCCCGGAGGCGCTGGACCGCCCCACCCCGTGCCCCGAGTACGACCTGCGACAGCTGCTCAGCCACGTGGTCGGCGGCGTGCACCGGCTCGCCTACATCGGCGAGGGCGGCCGGGCGGAGGACGTCGTGGCGGCCACCGGCGAGCTGGCCGACGACGCCTGGCCGGCCGCCCTCGACCGGGCCCGCGCCCGGGCCGTCGCCGCCTGGGCGGACGACGCGAAGCTGGACCGCCCCGCCGTCGCCCCCTGGGGCGAGGTGCCCGGCCGGGCCGCACTGGGCGGCTACGTGATGGAGACGGTCACGCACTCCTGGGACATCGCCCGAGCGCTCGGCAGCCGGCTCGCCCTGGACGAGCGGTTGGCGCTGACCGCGCTGGCGGTCGCCGAGGCCGTGCTGTCGCCCGAGTACCGCGGCGGCCCGGTGCCGTTCGCCGCCGTGCAGCCCGTGCCGGACGGCGCCGACACCTACACCCGGCTGGCCGCCTGGACGGGCCGCGCGGTCTGAACCCCCGCACCGGGCGGGCGGTTCGCGGCCGGCCGGCGGGCAGGGGCGGATCAGGCGCTCCGCTTCCTCCCCCGCGGGCCGGCCGCCGGGTCCGGGGCGTCCTCGGGGGCGCCGCGGTCGGCGATCATTCCGGCGTACAGGTCGATCTTGTAGTCGATGACGGCGAGGGTGGCGTGCAGGTCGGCGATCCGCTGCCGGACCTCCTCGCGGTGGGCGAGCAGCAGCCCGCGCCGGTCCTCCAGGGTCCGCTCGCCGCGGCGGGCCAGCTCCACGTACCGGAGCATGTCGGCGACCGTCATGCCGGTCAGCCGGAGCCGGCCGAGGAAGGCCAGCCGGTGCAGGTCGGCGTCGCAGTAGCGGCGCTGGCCGGAGGCGGAGCGGTCGACCGGGTCGAGCAGGCCGATCCGCTCGTACCAGCGCAGGGTGTGGGCGGTCAGTCCGCTGGCCGCCGCCACCTCGCTGATCGTGTGCCGAGGAGTCCGGTTCGGCTCGCCGACCGGTGTGCTGAACACCTCGGAGCAGGTCCGCAGGTCGACGGCGACCGGTGCGAGTGTGGCCATGATCGGTACCCCCAGTGGTGAACGATGACGACGACGCTAGTGAGTTGGAGTGCACTCCAGGCAAGCCTGCCACCCGGGTGACCCGGCACCCGCCGTCGGCCGCCCGTTAGAGTCGGCGCCATGGAGAGCTTGCGGATGATCGAGACCTGGCCGGTGCCCAACGCCGCGGCGGCGGTGGTGCGGGGCGCGGACGGCGCGGTCCTGGGCGGGCACGGCCCGCGGCAGCACCTGTTCCCGCTCGCGTCGGTGACCAAGCTGCTCACCTCGTACGCGGTGCTGGTCGCGGTCGAGGAGGGCGTCTTCGAGCTGGACGACCCGGCCGGGCCGGCCGGCTCGACCGTCCGCCACCTGCTGGCGCACACCTCCGGGCTGGCCTTCGACGAGCACCGGGTGATGGCCGCGCCGGGCAACCGCCGGCTCTACTCCAACGCCGGGTTCGACGTCCTGGCGCGGACCCTCCAGGAGGCCTCGGGCATCGAGTTCGGCCGCTACGCCGCCGAGGCCGTGTTCGAACCGCTCGGGATGCACTCCACGCTGATCAACACCGCGCACAAGTCCCCGGCCGGCGCCGGCGGCCTCTCCACGGTGGCGGACCTCTCGCTGTTCGCGGCCGAGCTGCAGTCGCCCAAGCTGCTGGACCCGTCCACCCTGCGCGCGGCCACCCGTGAGGTCGCCTTCCCCGGGACGAGCGGCGTGCTGCCCGGCTTCGGCCACCGCCGGCCGAACGACTGGGGCCTCGGCTTCGAGATCCGGGACGGCAAGGCGCCGCACTGGACGGGCACCGCCAACTCCTCCGCCACCTTCGGCCACTTCGGCCAGTCCGGCACCTTCCTCTGGGTGGACCCGGAAGCCGGCGTGGCCTGCGTCGCGCTCACCGACCGGGACTTCGGGCCGTGGGCCGCCGAGGTCTGGCCGGCGCTCGGCGACGCGGTGCTGGCCGAGCTGCGCGGCTGAGCCCGGCGGGCCCGGTCGGCGGCGCGCCGACCGGGCCGCCCTCAGCCGTACGAGACCGGCGAGTGCATCTCCCAGAGCAGCAGGACGGCGCCGTCCTGGCCCGCCGTCGGGTCGGCGAAGGCCTCGCCGGTGATCCGCACGCTGTCGCCGGGCACCATCGAGCGGCCGCCGCCCTGCGGTCCCGGTACCGTCCTGAAGCCCAGCGAGCCGGCCGTCAGATGGGCGTACCGCCAGGCGGCGGGCGGGAGCGCGGGCAGCGGCTGCCAGGGGTCGGCGGTCACCAGCCAGAGCGCGGCGTCGCGGCGGCGCAGCCGCAGGGCGTCCGTCCCGGCGTCCCGCGCCAGCCCGGAGGCGAGCAGCGTCAACCCGCCGTCCGCCGGTTCCACCCGGCGCAGCCCGTACGCCGGCGGCGCGTCGAAGACGTCCGGCTGGAGCCACATCTGGACGAAGCGGACCGGCCCGTCGGCGCCGCCGACGTTGCGCTCGGTGTGGCTGACGCCGGAGCCCGCGCCGAGGTACTGGAGCATCCCGGGGCGGACCACCCCGCTGTGGCCCCGGGAGTCGCGGTGGGCCAGCGCGCCCTCCAGGACCCAGGTGAGGATCTCGGTGTCCCGGTGCTTGTGCTCCTCGAACCCCGCCCCGGGGGCGAGCAGTTCCTCGTTGCAGGCGAGCAGCGCGCCGAAGTGCGTGTTCTTCGGGTCGTAGTGGCCCGAGAAGGAGAACGCGTGTCTGGTCTCGATGCCCTCGGCCGGGGTGGAGCGGTAGCGCTCGGCGGTGCGGCGCAGGTCGGCGCGGGGGCGGGCGGGGGCGTCGGTCACGGGCTTCACCGTAGCGTGGTCCGCGGCCGGTTCGCGGGCACCGCGGCCCCGGCGGCGGCGCTCCCCGGCGGGCCCGGTGGCCGGGGCGGGGCCGGCGCGCGACGCCCGCCGTCGTGCCGCTCCGCCGGGGGCTGTGCACGAGCAGTCACTCCGGTGAGGCAGTCTTGTCCTTGTGCCAGCCGCCTCCGCGAACTCCAAGAACGATCCGACCGCCAAGCCCGACAAGAACGGGAAGAGCCCGACGCCCGGCTCCGGGCGGGACCGGCCCGGGCGGGCGGCGCCACGCCTGACCGCGCAGGAGCGCAGACTCGCGGCCGACCGGGCCGAACGGCGGGTCGCGACGCTGAAGCGGCTGGAGAAGTCCTCGGGCAAGCTGGCCACCGCCGCGATCGCGCGGATGGACGACCAGCTCGGCTGGTACCGGCGGATGCCCCCGGAGCACCGCTCCTGGATCGGCCTGGTCGCCCAGGCCGGCATCGCCGCCTTCACCGAGTGGTACCGCCACCCCGACGCCCCGCAGGCGATCTCCACCGACGTCTTCGGCACCGCGCCGCGCGAGCTGACCCGGGCGATCACGCTGCGCCAGACCGTCGAGCTGATCCGCACCACCATCGAGGTGATGGAGGAGGCCATCGAGGAGGTGGCCTCGCCCGGCGACGAGGCGGACATGCGCGAGTCCGTCCTGGTCTACGCCCGGGAGATCGCCTTCGCGACCGCCCAGGTGTACGCCCAGGCCGCCGAGGCTCGCGGGGCCTGGGACGCCCGGCTGGAGGCGCTGGTCGTCAACTCGCTGCTGTCCGGCGACGCGGACGAGGGCGTGCTGTCGCGGGCCGCCGCGCTCGGCTGGGGCCAGCCGAGCCAGGTCCGGGTGGTCATGGGCAGCGCGCCGGACGGCGACAGCGAGCTGGTGGTCGAGGCGATCCGCCGGGCCGCCCGCTACGCCAAGCTGCACGTCCTGACCGGGGTGCTGGGCAAGCGCCTGGTGGTGGTGGTCGGTGGAGAGAAGGAGCCGGTGCACGCGGCCCGGGCGCTGATCGGCCAGTTCGCGCCGGGGCCGGTGGTGGTCGGTCCGACCGTGCCCGACCTGCTGTCGGCGACCCGCTCGGCGCACGCCGCCGCGGCCGGCCTGCGGGCCTGCGCCGCCTGGCCCGACGCCCCGCGCCCGGCCCTGGCCGACGACCTGCTGCCCGAACGGGCGCTCGCCGGCGACCAGGCGGCGCGCCGTCAGCTGGTGGAGGAGATCTACACACCGCTCGACGAGGCCGGTTCGGCACTGTTGGAGACCTTGAGTGTCTACCTGGAGCAGGCCTCCTCCCTGGAGGGAGCCGCCCGGATGCTCTTCGTTCACCCCAACACGGTGCGCTACCGGCTCCGACGTGTGACAGACGTCACGGGCTACGCTCCCTCCGACGTACGTTCGGCCTTCACGCTGCGTATCGCACTGGCGCTGGGCCGACTCGCCGCGGCCGGGGAGCAGAGTTGACCCCGATGTAGGGAACTGACAATCCCGGATGCTTTTCTTCGTTACCGTCGCCTACCCGCCCCCGGGCGCCTGGCGAGAGAGGGTTGAACCGTGCTCGTAATCGTCGCCCCTGGACAGGGTGCCCAGTCCCCCGGTTTCCTCAGCCCCTGGCTGGAGCTCGACGGCGTCGCCGACCGCCTGCGCGGCTGGTCGGAGGTCGCCGGGCTCGACCTGGTGCACGCCGGCACAGAGGCGTCCGCCGAGGAGATCAAGGACACCGCCGTCGCCCAGCCGCTGCTGGTCGCGGCCGGTCTGGTGACCGCCCGCGCGCTGTTCCCGGACGAGGACCGCGCCCGTGCGCTGGTCGGTGCCGTGGCCGGTCACAGCGTCGGTGAGATCACCGCCGCCGCCGGCGCCGGGGTGCTGTCCGCCCACGACGCGCTGACCTTCGTCCGCGAACGCAGCCTGGCGATGGCCGAGGCCGCCGCCGCCACCGAGACCGGCATGCTCGCCGTGCTCGGCGGCGACCCCGAGGTCGTCGCCGCCAAGCTGGCGGAGCACGGCCTGACCCCGGCCAACAACAACG
This sequence comes from Kitasatospora sp. NPDC022856, assembly GCF_055561235.1. NCBI lineage: Bacteria > Bacillati > Actinomycetota > Actinomycetes > Kitasatosporales > Streptomycetaceae > Kitasatospora > Kitasatospora sp. NPDC022856. Next base: position 458,957 of record NZ_JBVHHE010000001.1, read on the forward strand.
GCGGGGGCCAGATCGTCGCGGCCGGCACGCTGGCCCAGCTGGAGGCCCTGAAGGCCGACCCGCCGCCGGTCTCCCGGCTGATCGGGCTCAAGGTCGCCGGCGCGTTCCACACCGAGCACATGGCGCCCGGTGTCGAGCGGCTGGCGAAGCTCGCCCCGACCCTGACGGTCGCGAACCCGGAGGTCACCTACGTGTCCAACCGGGACGGCGAGGTCGTGACGGACGGCACCGAGGTGCTGGACCGGCTGGTCTCGCAGGTCTCCAACCCGGTCCGCTGGGACCTCTGCATGGAGACCCTGCAGCGGCTGGGCGCGACCGCGGTCATCGAGCTCGCGCCTGCGGGTACCCTCACCGGACTGGTCAAGCGCAACCTCAAGGGTGTGGCGACGCTTGCCCTCAAGACCCCCGCCGATCTGGACAAGGCCCGTGACCTCGTCGCGGAGCACGGCGGTCAGGATCAGGAGAACAAGGCATGAGCCAGCCCCAGATCAAGCCCGTCACCGGTGCCCGCTACTCGCGCATCCACGGCGTCGGCGGCTACCGCCCGGTCCGGGTGATCCCCAACTCCGAGGTCCTGAACTGGATCGACTCCTCGGACGAGTGGATCCGCACCCGCAGCGGGATCGCCGAGCGGCGCTGGGCCGGCCCGGAGGAGACCGTCGCCGAGATGTCGGTGCAGGCCGCCGGCAAGGCCATCGCGCAGGCCGGGATCAGCCCGGAGCAGATCGGCGGCGTGATCGTCGCCACCGTCTCGCACCTCAAGCAGACCCCCGCGATCGCCACCGAGATCGCCGAGCGGCTGGGCTGCGGCACCGCCCCGGCCTTCGACATCTCGGCCGCCTGCGCCGGCTTCGGCTACGGCCTGGGCCTGGCCGACGGCATGATCCGCGGCGGCAGCGCCGGGTACGTACTGGTGATCGGCGTGGAGCGGCTCAGCGACCTGACCGACCAGTCGGACCGCTCGACCGCCTTCATCTTCGGTGACGGCGCCGGTGCCGCGATCGTCGGCCCGTCCGACACGCCCGGTATCGGCAAGGTCATCTGGGGCTCGGACGGCTCCCAGAAGGACGTCATCTCGCAGACCCAGGCCTGGGACACCGCCTTCGCCAAGGAGGACGCCGTCAACGGCGCCGGCGAGGAGATCAAGTGGCCGGCCCTGCGCATGGAGGGCCAGTCGGTCTTCCGCTGGGCGGTCTGGGAGATGGCCAAGGTGGCCCAGCAGGCGCTCGACGCCGCCGGGATCACCGCCGACCAGCTGGGCGCGTTCATCCCCCACCAGGCCAACATGCGCATCACCGATGCCATGATCAAGGCGCTGAAGCTGCCCGAATCGGTGCCCGTCGCTCGCGACATCACCGAGACCGGCAACACCTCCGCGGCCTCCATCCCGCTGGCGATGGAACGCATGCTGGAAAGCGGTGAGGCCCGCAGCGGGGACCTCGCGCTGATCATCGGGTTCGGGGCGGGTCTGGTCTACGCGGCAGCAGTCGTTACGCTCCCCTAGGCAACTTTCGCCCCAACCCATCCACAAGCCTGCGTCCGTCCGCCGGGCGGCGCATTCAACACCGAAGAGGAGCAGCCAGTATGGCTACCAAGGACGAGGTCCTGGAAGGTCTCGCTGAGATCGTCAACGAGATCGCCGGCATCCCGACCGAGGACGTCGAGGTCGACAAGTCCTTCACCGATGACCTGGACGTCGACTCGCTCTCCATGGTCGAGGTCGTCGTGGCCGCCGAGGAGCGCTTCGACGTGAAGATCCCGGACGACGAGGTCAAGAACCTGAAGACCGTCGGCGACGCGGTGGACTACATCCTCGCCAACGCCTGAGCGTTCGACTCGTTCGACGCCTGACGTCGGCCGCCTCCAGCAGGCGGCCGACACGCCGGCCGGGACGCCCCACCGGGCGCCCGGCCGGGCCATCCACGGCTCGCCGCCGCCCCCCGCACAAACGTGAGAGAAGAAGATCCAGTGACCGCTGAAAACCGTACCGTGGTCGTCACGGGTATCGGCGCCTTCACGCCGCTGGGCGGCGACGCCGCCACCACCTGGGAGAACCTGGTCGCCGGGCGCTCCGGAGTGGCTGCCCTGACCGAGGAGTGGGCCACCGAGCTGCCCGTCCGGATCGCCGCGCGCACCGCGGTCGAGCCGGGCGAGGTCCTCCCCCGTCCGCTGGCCCGCCGGCTGGACCGCTCGGCGCAGTTCGCGCTGATCGCGGCCCGCGAGGCGTGGGCCGACGCCGGCTACGAGACGCCGGCCACCGACGAGTCCTCCAAGCTCGCGCCGGAGCGCCTGGGCGCCGTGATCGCCTCGGGCATCGGCGGTGTCACCACCCTGCTCGACCAGTACGACGTGCTGAAGGACAAGGGCGCCCGCAAGGTCTCCCCGCACACCGTGCCGATGCTGATGCCGAACTCCCCGGCGGCCAACGTCGGCCTGGAGGTCGGCGCCCGGGCCGGTGTGCACACCCCCGTCTCCGCCTGCGCCTCCGGCGCCGAGGCGATCGGCTACGCGATCGAGATGATCCGCAGCGGCCGCGCCGACGTCGTGGTGGCCGGTGGTACCGAGGCCGCGATCCACCCGCTGCCGATCGCCGCGTTCGCCAACATGATGGCGATGTCCAAGAACAACGACGACCCCGAGGGCGCCTCCCGCCCGTACGACAAGGGCCGCGACGGCTTCGTGCTCGGCGAGGGCGCGGGCGTGGTCGTGCTGGAGTCGGTCGAGCACGCCGAGGCCCGCGGCGCCCGGATCTACTGCGAGGCGGTGGGTCAGGGCCTCTCCTCGGACGCCCACCACATCGCCCAGCCCGAGCCCACCGGTGCCGGCGTGGCCCGTGCGCTGGCCGACCTGTTCGAGCGCAACCCGCTCGACAAGGCCGAGATCGTGCACGTCAACGCGCACGCCACCTCGACCCCGCAGGGCGACACGGCCGAGCTGAAGGCGCTGCGCAAGGAGCTCGGCGAGCACCTCGACCACATCGCCGTCTCGGCGACCAAGTCGATGACCGGCCACCTGCTGGGCGGCGCCGGCGGCATCGAGACCGTCGCCACCGTACTGGCCCTGTACAACCGGATCGCCCCGCCGACCATCAACGTCGGCGAGCTGGACGACGACGTGGACGCGGACATCGTCCGGGACGAGCCGCGCAAGCTGCCCGAGGGCCGGATCGCCGCGCTGAACAACTCGTTCGGCTTCGGCGGCCACAACGTGGTGCTGGCCTTCCGCACCGTCTGAGGCCCGCTCCGACGCCCATGACGAAGGGCCGGCGCTCGTGACGAGCGCCGGCCCCTTCGTCATGGGCCGGGCCGGACGGCTCCGGCCCGGACCACCTGGCTCAGAGCACCTGCCTCAGACCACCTGGTGCAGCCAGCGCACCGGGGCGCCCTCGCCGGCGTAGCGGAAGGGCTCCAGTTCGTCGTCCCAGGGCTTGCCGAGCAGCCGGGCGATCTCCGCCTCCAGGTCGGCCCCCTCGCTGCGGGCCCGCAGCAGGACGGCGCGGAGCCGGTCCTCGGGGATCAGGATGTCGCCGTGGATGCCCGTGACGGCGTGGAAGATGCCGAGCGCGGGTGTGCTGCTGTACCGCTCGCCCTCCGCCGTGGCGCAGGGCTCGCTGGTGACTTCGTACCGCATCAACTGCCAGCCGCGCAGCGCGGAGGCGAGCTTCGAGGCCGTACCGGTCTCTCCCTGCCAGGAGAGCTCGGCCCGCCAGTGCCCGGGCGCGGCCGGCTGGCGGATCCAGTCCAGACTCACCCGCACACCGAGCACCCCCGCGACGGCCCACTCGACGTGCGGGCACAGCGCGCGGGGCGCGGAGTGGACGTACAGGACTCCACGTGTCGTCACCGGGACCTCCAGGCTGTGGACGAGGGTCGCCTTCCCCAGCTGCCTCGCGTTCGCGCCTGTAGTTGATCCACAGTTACCCACGTTAGCCGACATTAAGCCACTAAATTGAGCAAAACGGACAGGCTTTCGCTCAATGCTAATCGAATCCCCAAGGAGGTCCACCCCTCGGTGGGATCTCTCCCCCGAACGGCCCCATCGTCAGGCGGGACCACCGTACCGCGCCGTCCCGCACCATGACTGACGCACTTTCGGATCGGGCCGGAATGCGGTAGTGCGGCCCGCTTCCCTGCGCCCGGTACGCAAACCGCCCCGCGCCCGGGGAGGGCGGCGGGGCGGTCGACGGGCCGATCCGGCGTCAGCCGTTCAGGCGGACCACCATCTTGCCGGTGTTGGCGCCGCGCAGCAGGTCCAGGAAGGCCTCCGCGGTGTTCTCGAAGCCGTCCACCACGGTCTGCTCCTCGCGCAGCTTCCCCTCCCGAAGCCAGCCGCCGACCTCGGCGACGAACTGCGGCTGGAGGGCCGCGTGGTCGCGCACCAGCATGCCCTCCAGGCGCAGCCGCTTGCCGATCGCCTGCGCCAGGTTGCGCGGGCCCGCCGGGGCGGTGGTGTCGTTGTACTGGGCGATCGCGCCGCAGAGCACCGCGCGGCCGTGCACGCCGAGCGCGCCGATCGCGGCCTCCAGGTGGTCGCCGCCGACGTTGTCGAAGTAGAGGTCGATGCCCTCCGGGGCGGCCTTGGCGAGCTGCTCGTGGACCGGGCCGTCCTTGTAGTTGAACGCGGCGTCGAAGCCGAAGTCCTCGACCAGCCGGGCGACCTTCTCCGCCGAGCCGGCCGAGCCGACCACCAGCGAGGCGCCCTTGAGCCGGGCGATCTGGCCGACGATCGAGCCCACCGCGCCGGCCGCGCCGGAGACGAAGACCCGGTCGCCCTCCTTGAGGCCGCCGACCGCGAGCAGGCCCGCGTAGGCGGTCAGACCGGTCATGCCGAGGACGCCGAGGTAGGCGGAGAGCGGTGCGGCGGCCGGGTCGACCTTCACCGCCTGCTCGGCGGGCAGGGTGGCGTACTCGCGCCAGCCCAGGCCGTGCAGCACGGCGTCGCCCGGCGTGAAGCCCTCGGCCGCGGAGGCGACCACGTAGCCGACCGCGCCGCCGTCCATCGGCGCGCCGAGCCGGAACGGCGGGGCGTAGGACTTCACGTCGTTCATCCGGCCGCGCATGTAGGGGTCGACCGAGAGGTAGGCGTTGCGCACCAGGATCTCGCCGGGGCCCGGGGTCCGGACCGGTGCCTCGACCAGGGCGAAGTCCGTCGGGACCGGCCAGCCCTGCGGGCGGGCGGCGAGGTGCCATTCGCGGGCGGTGGCGGGCGCTTCCTGCGTTGCCATCGGTGGTGCTCCTTGAGGTGTCTGGGTGGTCCCCCGGTGATGCCGCGCGACCTGAAAGGTTGAGCGACTGAAGTAACGATGGACATGAAAGGTTCAGGTTGTCAACTGTTCAGGTAGACTGTCACCCATGGACACCCAGCCGACCGGGGCCGCCACGCCGCAGCCCGACGAGATCACCCGTGAGGTCGTCGACCTGATGGCCAATCTGGTCGCGCTCTTCCACCGCGAGTACGAGGAGGCCGCCGCCGCCCGCTCGCTCACCGGCGCCCAGGCCAAGGTCCTCGCCCTGCTGCGGCGCGGACCGATGCCGATGCGCCACATCGCCCAGACGCTCAGCTGCGAGCCCTCCAACATCACCGGCATCGTCGACCGCCTGGAGTCGCGCGGCTTCGTGACCAGGGAGGCCGACCGGCAGGACCGCCGGGTCAAGCTCGTCGCCGCCACCGAGACCGGCTCCGCCGCGTCCGAAGAGCTGCGCGAGTCGCTGAACTTCGCCCGCGAACCGCTGGCCGCGCTCGGCCCGGACGAGCGGACGGCGCTGCGCGACCTGCTCCGCCGGATGCTGGCGGGAGCCTCCGGCCCCGGCGCGTGAGAAGCGGCCGGGTGAGAAGCATCACAGGCCCCGGGGCCGATCCGGCCGAATTGGCCGCCCGTCGGCTGTAACCGAACCCTCCCCCGAAACGTCTAACGTTCGAGATTCGCACGGGCCTGCCCATGGGCCGGTGCGTGCAGGGACGACATCAGGAGACGGGGGGCCCGGGGGATGAGCAGCAGCTCGCGCCGGCGGCGCATCGTGAAGACCGCCGTGGGCCTCGCCGCCGTTCTCGTGCTGTCGGTGGCGGGGGCCGGGGCGTGGTTCTACCACCGGCTGGACAGCAACATCACCACCTTCGACGCGGGCGGCGTCGCGACCGAGCGGCCGCCGGCCCCCGTCCCGGTCACCCCGGGCGCGTCCGTCCCGGTCAACGTCCTGGTGCTCGGCTCGGACACCCGCACCGACGGCAACGCCGACCTCGGCGGCGGCGAGGAGGGCGTCGGCCACTCGGACACCGCGATCCTGCTGCACGTCTACGCGGACCACAAGCACGCCGTCGGCGTCTCGATCCCCCGCGACGCGCTGGTGACCATCCCGGCCTGCAAGCTGCCCAGCGGCCGGTGGACCGAGCCCCGGACCAACCAGATGTTCAACTCGGCGTTCACCATAGGCGAGTTCCCCCAGGGGAACCCCGCCTGCACGCAGAACACCGTCGAGGCGCTCACCGGCCTGCGGGTGGACCACACCATCGTGGTCGACTTCAAGGGCGTCGCCGCGATGACCGAGGCGATCAACGGCGTGGACGTCTGCGTCCCGAACGACGTGAACTCGCACAACATCAAGCTCAGGAAGGGGCTGCAGAAGCTCTCCGGGCAGCCCGCGGTCGACTACCTGCGGGCGCGGTACGGCTTCGGCGACAACTCCGACATCGGGCGGATGAAGCGCCAGCAGGCCTTCCTCTCCGCGATGATCAGCAAGATCCAGGGACTCGGCTTCTCGCTGCCGACCCTGCTCCCGCTGGCCGACGCCGCCACCCGCTCGCTCACCGTGGACGAGGGCCTGGGCACCGCGATGAAGCTGGTGGACTTCGCCCAGTCGCTGCAGGGCATCAAGCTCCCCGACATCACCTTCGTCACCACCCCCTGGCGCTTCTCCGGCGAACGGGTCGCGCTGGTCCACCCCGACGTGGACACCCTCTGGAAGCTGCTGCGCGAGGACCGCACCCTGGACGGGCAGAGCACCGGCCAGGCGGCCGACCCGGCCGCCGCCCCGCCCTCCCCCTCCGCCGCCCCGGATGCCTCGCCCACCGCGCTCTCGCCCGAGCAGTCGGCCGTACCGATCACCGTGGTCAACGGGGTCGGCACCCCGGGGCTGGCCGGGAAGGGCGCCGAGGCGGTCCGCGCCAAGGGCTTCCAGAACATCACCCTGGACGCCACCGGCGGCAGCCGGCTGCGCACCGAGATCGCGTACGACCCGGCCTTCAGGACCGCCGCCGACCAGCTGGCGCTGGTCTTCCCGCAGGCCCGGTCCGTCGAGGAGCCGGGCGCCGGGGGCATCGTCATCACGCTCGGCCGCGACTACCACCCCACCGCGGCCACCGGGCCCGTCCCGGGCACCCCCGGTGTCGCGGGTGCCCCCGGTGCCCCGGCCGGGCCGGCGGCCGACCGGACGGCCGCACCGGGCGCCGCCGCCACCGGCACCCCGACCGGCGTCCCCACCGGCATCGCCGAGAACGCCCGCGGGGCCGACACCGACCCCTGCGCCAACCTGACCTTCGGCTAGGGAGCGGCGGCGTCGGGGTCCGCGCGGCGCGGGCGGAGGAGATCCGTGCGATGGCGTCACCTCCCGCCGGAAGGCCGGGGACGCGTGGTCGCACCAGCGGGCGTCCCGGGCCCGTCAGGTCGGCGAGGGCCGGCCCTGCTGCGGGTCGGGCAGGCCGGTGACCACCGCGGTCAGCCGGGTACCGGCCGGGAAGGCACCGGCGGCGGCCAGCTCCGTCAGGGCGGCGAGCAGCTTGGCGACGTAGCGGTGCTCCAGCGCGATCCCGTGGCGCCGCTCGAAGTCCTCGGCGAAGGCGGCGAGCGCGGCCGGCACCTTGCCGTAGCCGCCGCCGTGGTGGTCGTGGTCGATCCGCCAGTTGTCGAACTCGCGGCCGTACGCGGCCCGGTGCAGCCGGGCGACCTCGCCCTCCAGGTAGCCGGCGCCGCCGCGCAGCACCGCCACGCCGAGCGCCCGCGCGCCGGGCGGCAGTCCGGCCGCGATCCCGGCGAGGGTGCCGCCGGTGCCGACCGGGCAGCAGACCACGTCCCGTGCGCCGAGGTCGGGCAGCTCCGCCGGGACGGCCGCCGCGCCGATCGCCGCCAAGGCGTTGGAGCCGCCCTCCGGCAGGACCAGGCACGGGCCCCAGCGCCGCCGCAGAGCGGCCTCGACCCCGGTGTCGGCCGCCCATCGGCCGGCCGTCTCCCGGTAAGCCGACCGCGGCAGGAACTCCAGCCGCATGCCCGCCGCCTCGGCCGCCCGCAGCGACCAGTTGCGCGGGGCGCCGGCCAGTTCCTCGCCCCGCACCAGCCCGACGCTCTCCAGCCCGAGTGCGCCGGCCGCCACCGCCACCGCCCGCAGATGGGTCGAGTAGGCGCCGCCGAAGGTCAGCAGCCGGGTGTGCCCCTGCTCCACGGCGGCCGCCAGGTTGGGTGCGAGCTTGCGCCACTTGTTGCCCGGCACCGTGGGGTGCAGCAGGTCGTCGCGCTTGAGCCGGAGCTCCACCCCGGCCCGCGCCAACGCCTCGTCGGTGCAGTCCGTCAGCGGGGTCGGCAGCAGTGCGGGTTCGAGCATCGGGCCAGGATACGGAGCCGACGGCGACGCCCCTGCGGCCGCGGGCCGGACGGGACAGCGGTCCGGCCGGGGCGCGGGGGTCGCTCGCCCGGGCCTCCCCGGTGCGCTGAGCACACGCACCATGGCTCACACTAGTGCTGGCACGGATATTCATACTTACTGCTCAATATTCTCAACTTTTCATCATGTCCATGGGGGATAGATGTCGATCGGGACGCCCGTCAGATCTGTGGAGGATCCGGTGACGACGGGACAGGGTTCCGCCGGGGGTGGACGGTTCCGCGTTCCGCGGGACCGCCGCCGCCCGGACTCCCGGCAGCTCTGGTTCGCCGCCGCCCTCCTCGGGCTCCCGCCGGTCCTCCACCTGGCCTCGGCCGACCTCGTGACCTTCGCACTCGTCTGGTTCGCCGCCGCGTCGCTGATCCGCTCCCGGGCCTCCGCCTTCGACCGGCTGATGATCTCCGGCGCCGTGCTGATCGGCTGGACCTGCGCACTCGGCCTGCTGGCCGGCTACTGGCCCTGGGGCCTGCACCCGGTGGCACTGGCGGAGGCCACCGCCCTCCCGCTGGCCGCGCTCCGGCTGGTCCGCCCTCCGGAAGCGCCCACCGGCCCGCAGCCGCTGCGCGCCCGGCTGCGCCGCGTCGTCCCGGTCCGCGACCGCCCGGTGCTCCTCGGCGCCGCGGCGGCCGCCGTGTTCCTCTTCTACCCACTGCTGCGGCGGGACGCCGTCGGCCGCCTCGGTACCGTCCTGGAGGCCGAGGACCTCGGCCGCCACGCGGCCCTCTACGACACCATCCTGCGCCTGGGCGGTCTCGCCTCCCTGCAGCGGGACGCGGCGTTCGACACCGTGACGCTGGGCCTCGGCACCTACCCGCAGGGCAGCCACCTGACGCTGGCGGTGGTGACCAGCTTCCTGCACGGGGGCACCGACCGGGGGGCGCCGCTCGCCCAGGCGTCGCTGTTCGTCATACTCTTCACCCTGGTCACGGCCGTGCTGGCGGCAGCCGTCCTGTGGGCGGTGCGCCGCGCCGCCGGGCCCGCGCTGCGCGGCTGGCGGGGGCTGGCGCTCGCCGTCCCGGCCACCGCCTACCTGATCGTCGCCGAAGTGCCCCGTCTGCACAGCCGCGGCTTCCTGAGCGAGCTCTTCGCCCTCGGTCTGCTCGCGCTCCTGGTCGGCCTGGCGATCCGCCCGCTCGACCGCACCCGCGAGCAGGTCGCCGTGCTGGCCGCGCTGACGGTCGGCGTCTCCTTCGGCCACTACCTGCTGCTCCCGGCGGCCGCCGCCACGGTGCTCGCCTGGGCCGTGGTGAACCGGCGCGGCTGGCTCCGGCACTGGGCGACCGTGCTGCCGGTCGTCCTGCTCGGCGGCGCGCTCGCGCTGTTCCCGCCGTACGTCAACCACCAGTCGGCCGGCTCCGCGGACGTCCTGACGCTGCCCGGCGGCATCGGCCCGGTCAGCCGGCACCTCCTGCTGCCGCTCGTGGTGGCCGCGTTCGCCGCCCTGCTGACGCGCGGCGCGCGCGCCAACCGGCCGCGCCGGGTGGCCCTGCTCTCGCTCACCGCGGTCTCGCTGCTCTGCTTCGGCGTGATGGAGTACCAGCTGGCCACCGTCGGCGTGACGTCCTACTTCTACGAGAAGATGCTCCACCAGCTGCTGGTCGTCGGGCTGATCTGCTTCGCCGCCGCGCTGCTGCCGATGCTCGGCCGCCGGGCGCTGGCCGGGCAGCACCCCGGTACGACGGGCGGAACGGGCGCCGCCCGGCTCCGCTCGGGCGCGGCCGTGGCGGCCGTGGCGGGCTGCCTGACCTTCACCGTCGTCAGCAACGCCCAGCCGGACGGCGGGCGGACCGGCTGGGCGGGCAGCGCCGGCCGGGACCTGCTGCGCGGCGAGGCGGCCCGCCCCGGCGTGGCCGAGCGGGTCGCCGTGATCGAGGCGAGCGGCGCCGGGGACGGCCGGGTGGCGGTCTCCCTCGCCGGGAGCCGCGCCTGGGGCGAGACGGTGGAGGACTGGGGATCGGCCGAGGACAACCTCTGGCTCGGCGTGCTCAACCGTGACCAGGGCCGCTCCTGGCGGGCCTGGGAGTGGGCGCTGCACCGCCGCAGCGCCCAGGACGTGCTGGACTTCGCGGCCACCTCCCCGGAGCCGCTGAGGTTCTTCGTCGACGACTCCTCCCAGCTGCTCGCCGACCTCCGGGTCCTGACCGCCGGGGGCAAGCACCCGGAGCTGGCCGTCTCCGTGCTCCGCAAGGACGGCGACGGCGACCTGGTCGTGGAGCCGGCCCGGCTCGGCTGACGGCGGAGGGGCCGCCACGGCCGACAGCGGAACGCCCCGGGGCGGCCCATGGGCCGCCCCGGGGGCGTCAACGTGGCTTCGAAGCGGCCCTATTCGGGTGATTCCCGGCCTGTCGGTACAGTCGCCGCCGTCGCCGGTCACTAGAGTTCGTGCAGATGACCACACCTGGTCAAGCCCGGTCGTCCGGGCGAAAGGTGGGGCGGGTGGGACTCGAACCCACGACCAAGGGATTATGAGTCCCCTGCTCTAACCGGCTGAGCTACCGCCCCGGTTCGCCGCGCGCGCCGGTGACCCGGTCACGGCAGCAGCAGACGGCCCCGGAAGGCCGTCCCGGGCAGCATAGCCGGTCGATCACCCGTGGTGCGCGCCGGGGGCGCACATGGGTGCGCCCGGCCACTCACGCCTCCCCGGCCGGAGCAGCCCCGCTGGCGGGCCCGTGGCGGCCCCGGGAGCCTGGGCGGATGACGGTACGTGAGCTGGCGGCGGCCGGCGCCGCGCTGGCGGTCCTGGCGGCGGCGGGCTGCACCACGGCGGCGGGCCCCGGCGGCGCCACCCCGACGGTGAGTTCCCACCCGGCCACGGCCCCCGCGGACAGCCACGGCTGGAGCAGCGAGCGGCTGCGCGGCGCGCTCGCCCGGCACACCGGCGTCACCCGCACCGCCAAGCCCACCGTGCTCAACGGCCTGGTCGGCGCCGTCTTCACGCGCAACGCGGACGGCGACCACTTCTGCACCGCCAGCGTGGTCGACAGCGCCGGGCTGAACCTGATCGTCACCGCCGCGCACTGCGTCTGGGACCCGAAGCTCGGTCAGCGCGGCGACCTGGTCTTCGTCCCCGGCTACCGGGACGGCGAGACCCCGAGCGGCGTCTGGCCCCTGCTGGCCGTCACCGTCGACCAGGCCTGGAAGGACGGCGCCGACCCGGACGTGGACGTCGCCTTCGCCGTGGTCCAGCCGCAGGGCGGCCGGCAGGTGCAGCAGGTGCTCGGCGCCAACCGGCTGGGCGTCGACCGCGGCCACCGGCTGCCGGTGAAGGTGACCGGCTACCCCGGCACCAGCGACGTCCCGATCACCTGTAGCAACACCACCTCCGAACAGAGCCCCTCCCAGCTGCGGATCGACTGCCCGGACTGGACCGGCGGCACCAGCGGCAGCCCCTGGGTGACGGATTTCGACCCGGACACCCGGACCGGGACCGTGGTCGGCGTGATCGGCGGCTACCAGGAGGGCGGCAACAGCCCCGACACCTCGTACAGCTGCTACTTCGGCGACCGCGTGCGGGCCCTCTACGACCGGGCCACGGGCTGACCGGGCCGGGCTGGCGTCGCCGCGCCCGGCCTGGTAGATCTTCCTCACGAACGGCGGACCGCAGGACCGGCAGGGCCCGCCCCGAGCACGAGACGGAGCCCCGATGGACTCCCGCCCGGTACGGCCCGCGCGCGCGGCCCAGGCGGCCGCCCTGGCGGCCCTGCTGCTGGCCGGCGCCGCCTGCGGCGGGAGCGACCGGGCGCCGACCGCCGAGGTGGCGCCGCGGAGCCCGGTGGGCGACCGGATCGGCACCCTCTCGGTGCGGACCCCGCAGGGCCCGCGGGCCTGTACGGCGAGCGTGGTGCAGAGCCCCGGGCGCAATCTGCTGGTGACCGCCGCGCACTGCGTGCAGAGCCGCCGGATCGGCCTGCTGGACGGCCTGGTGTTCACCCCTGGCTATCGCAACGGGTACTCGCCGTACGGGAGTTGGCCGGTCGAGTCGATCACCGTGGATCCGCGTTGGGCCTCCGACGACGACCCCGAGTACGACGTGGCCTTCGTCACCCTGCGGGCGGCGGGCGGGCGGGACATCGAGGACGCGGTCGGCGGCAACCCGCTCGGCACCGGCCAGGGCTTCGGCCTCGCCGTCTCGGTGACCGGTTATCCCAATGGAAGCGATGAACCGATCACCTGTTCGGCACATACCCGCTCGCAGAGTCCGACCCAGGAGCGCTTCGACTGCGGCGGCTACACCGACGGCACCAGCGGGAGCCCCTGGGTCACCACGACCGGTGCGGTGGTCGGCGTGATCGGCGGCTACCAGGAGGGCGGCGAGACGCCCGGCACCTCGTACAGCGTCACCTTCGACGAGCGGGTCGCCGAGCTGTACCGGCAAGCCACCGCCTGACCCCGACTGCCCCGATCCGGCCCGGTCGGGTCGGATCGGGTCGGGGCGGGTCGGGTCGGGTCGGGTCGAGGAAACACGAAGGCCCCCCGGTGACCGGGGGGCCTTCGCTCTGAGCACTCACCGGGCGGGCCCGGTGAAGCTCCCGCATTTGGACTCGAACCAAAAACCTGCCGGTTAACAGCCGGCTGCTCTGCCAATTGAGCTATGCGGGATCGCGGTGGACCACAGTCGCACCACGGCCAGGACGGCCGACCCGAAGGCCCGCCACCTGAGCTCCCCCAATTGGACTCGAACCAATAACCTGCCGATTAACAGTCGGCTGCTCTGCCAATTGAGCTATGGGGGATCGAGCTTCCGCTTCGGCCCCCGGTTCCCCGGGCTCCTCGGCGCTCGCTGCGGGACATACATTAGCGCACTCGGGGGGGTGGTCCGCCAATCGCTTTCCCCGGCCGCCCCGGCGGACCCCCTGCCCGGCGTGCCCCGCGCGCGCCCGGCGCGGCACCCGGGGATGCTGGGGAGCGCGGACGGTTCGCCGCCCCGCTGAACGGGTAGAGCATTGCGGCAATGGCCGCCAGGAGAGGGTGGAATCCGATCATGTGGAAGCTGTCGTTGACCGTGGGACTCGCGGCGGGCTACATCCTGGGCTCGCGGGCCGGGCGCCAGCGGTACGAACAGATCGCCAAGGCCACCCGGCAGGTGGCCCGGAACCCCAAGGTGCAGGGCGCGGCCGACAAGGCCAAGCAGCAGGCCGGCGCGGTGGCCGGGAAGGCGGCGGGTGCCGTCGCCGACAAGGTCGGCGACAAGCTGCCGAACGCCGTCACCGACCGGGTGTCGTACTTCAACCGCACCCGGGTCGAGGACGACAGCTGGGGTACCTTCCGCCCGTGACCGGGCGGTGACGGCGGGGCGGCCGGGACGGCTCCGGAGCGGTACCGAACGAGCAACACTTACCGGGCCTGGCAGCGTCCGGACGTGCGCTGAGGCATGATCTCGACATGGCCATCGTCGCGGGGATAGACAGCTCGACCGGTCGCACCCGGATCGTCGCGTGCGACAGCGAGACCGGCGCGGTGCTGCGGTCCGGCAAGGCGCCGCACCCCGTGCCGCAGGCGGCCGACCTGCGGGCCGGTGAGGCCGACCCGCAGGTCTGGCTGCACTCGCTGGGGGACGCCGCCGCCGGTGGTCTGCTGGAGGGCGTCCGGGCGATCGGCGTCAGCGCGCAGCAGCACGGCATGATCGGCCTGGACGCGGGCGGCGTCCTGGTCCGCCCCGCGATCCTCTGGAACGACCCGCGCTCCAGCGGCGCCGCCGCCGCGCTGCTGGACGCGCTCGGCGGCCCGGCGGCCTGGACGGCGGCGATCGGGGCCGTCCCCGGTCCGATGTACACCATCGCCAAGCTGCGCTGGCTGGCCGAGTTCGAACCGGCCAACGCCCGCCGGGTGGCCGAGGTGCTGCTGCCGCACGACTGGCTGGTCTGGCAACTGCTCGGCCACCCCAAGCGGCGCACCACCGACCGGGGCGACGCCTCCGGCACCGGCTACTGGTCGCCGATCACCGGTGAGTACCGGCAGGACCTGGTGGAGCTCGCGCTCGGCCACGAGCTGAGGCTGCCCGACGTGCTCGGCCCCGCCGAACCCGCCGGGCACACCCCCGAGGGCCTGCTGATCTCGGCCGGCACCGGCGACAACATGGCCGCCGCGCTCGGGCTGGGCCTGCGGCCCGGCGACGCGGTGGTCTCGCTGGGCAGCTCCGGGACGATCTTCGCGGTGAACGAGCAGGCCGTGGTGGACGCCACCGGGCTGGTCTCCTCCTTCGCCGACGCCACCGGCCGCCACCTGCCGATGGTCGCCACCCTGAACGCCGCCCAGGTGCTCCGCTCCACGGCGGCGATGCTCGGCTGCGACCTGGACGGCCTCAGCGACCTGGCCCTGCGCTCCTCCCCCGGCGCGTACGGCCTGGTGCTGCTGCCCTACCTGGACGGCGAGCGGACGCCCGCGCTGCCCCACGCGGCCGGCACCCTGACCGGGCTCCGGGCCGAGTCGATGACCCCCGAGCACCTGGCCCGGGCCGCCGTCGAGGGCATGCTCTGCAACATCGCGGACGCGCTGGACGTGCTGCGCGCCCAGGGCGTCGGGGTGAAGCGGGTCTTCCTGCTGGGCGCCACCGGGCGGCTGCCGGCCGTGCGGCAGATCGCCCCGCAGCTGTTCGGCATCCCGGTCGTGGTGCCGCCGCCGGGTGCCCACGCGGCGCGCGGCGCGGCCCGGCAGGCCGCCTGGGCGCTGGCCGGCACCCCCGAACCGCCGCGCTGGGAGCTTCCGGAGGCCGTCACCGTCACACCGGACGCCGAGCAGGACCTGCCGGTCGGCTCGGCGGTCCGTCAGCAGTACCGCGCCGCCCGCGAGCAGATCCACCCGGAGACGGCCGCCTGATCCGCCCGGCGGCCCCCGGGAGCGGGCGTGCCGCGCCGCCGTGGAGATGCGCCTTCCGGTGGCCGGTGGCAGCGTGAGGAGCGACGCGGTCACCAGAGCGAAGGGCGACAGGACCACATGGCGCTGCACAAGGGGACCGGCGACGACCGCCGGCTGTCCGTCAATCCGTTCGTCGGCTCCGCCGACCCGCTGAGCGCGATGGAGCTGGCCCCACCGCTGCACCGCCTCTCCGACGGCCCGGTGGCGGCCGACACGGCGTACCAGCTGATCCACGACGAGCTGATGCTGGACGGGAACGCCAAGCTCAACCTGGCGACCTTCGTCACCACGTCGATGGAGGTCCAGGCCACCCGGCTGATGACCGAGTGCCTCGACAAGAACATGATCGACAAGGACGAGTACCCGCAGACCGCCGAGCTGGAGCGGCGCTGCGTGGCGATCCTCGCCGACCTCTGGCACGCGCCCGACCCGAGCGCCGCGGTCGGCTGCTCCACCACCGGCTCCAGCGAGGCCTGCATGCTGGCCGGCCTCGCCCTCAAGCGGCGCTGGATGAAGCGCAACGCCGACCGGTACGCGGCCGGCGCCCGCCCGAACCTGGTGATGGGCGTCAACGTCCAGGTCTGCTGGGAGAAGTTCTGCACCTTCTGGGAGGTCGAGGCCCGCCTCGTGCCGATGGCCGGCGAGCGCTTCCACCTCGGCACGGAGGAGGCGCTGGCGCTCTGCGACGAGGACACCATCGGGGTGGTGGCCGTGCTCGGATCGACCTTCGACGGCTCCTACGAGCCGGTGGCGGAGCTCAGCGCCGCCCTCGACGCGCTGCAGCAGCGCACCGGGCTGGACATCCCGGTCCACGTGGACGGCGCCTCCGGCGCCATGGTCGCGCCCTTCCTGGACCCCGAGCTGGTCTGGGACTTCCGGCTGCCGCGGGTCGCCTCGATCAACACCTCCGGCCACAAGTACGGCCTGGTCTACCCCGGGGTCGGCTGGGCGCTCTGGCGGGACCACGACTCGCTGCCCGAGGAGCTGGTGTTCCGGGTCAACTACCTCGGTGGGGAGATGCCGACCTTCGCGCTGAACTTCTCCCGCCCCGGCGCGGAAGTGATCGCGCAGTACTACACCTTCCTGCGGCTGGGCCGCAGCGGCTTCACGGCCGTCCAGGGAGCCTGCCGGGAGGTCGCGGTCTACCTGGCCGGGCAGATCGAGGCGCTCGGCGACTTCCGGCTGCTGACCCGGGGCGACGAACTGCCGGTCTTCGCCTTCACCACCTCCGAGGAGGTGAGCTTCGACGTGTTCGACGTCTCGCGGAGACTGCGCGAGCGCGGCTGGCAGGTACCGGCCTACACCTTCCCCGCCGACCGGGAGGACCTCTCGGTGCTCCGGGTGGTCTGCCGCAACGGCTTCTCCCGGGACCTGGCCGACCTGCTGCTCGCCGACCTCGACCGGCTGCTGCCGGAGCTGCGGAGCCAGCCCCGCCCGCTCAAGGAGTACGGGGTGCCGCCCAGGACGGCCTTCCACCACTGACACCGGCTCGGCCGAGGCGGGCGCCGGCGGGCCCGTGATCACGGCGGGGGAGGACGCACAGAAGCGTCCTCCCCCGCCGTACGTCCCTCGGACGGGGCAGCCTCCCCCCGCGAGGCTGCCATGTCCGGTGGGGGATCGGGACGTCGGGGACCGGCCTGGAAAGCAGGGTCCGGACGAAACATCCGGACCGCGAAACGCACCGGTGAGAGAACTCTGCATGACGACCAGGCACCTGTTCGAGCGTCAGCCGGGGTTGTGAGACACTTCCGTCCGTCTCAGGGCCAGGACCTGGTGTTTGGGACAACATGCCGATGAGGTTGGAGACACGGGAGCGGCCCCCACGGCCCGGGCCGGAGCCCCTTCAGGCCCTTCCGGCGCCTCCGCCGCCCGCCTCCGATGTTGGGACTGACCGAAATGGGCTCCGCCTGGAAGCAACTGCCGGACGACCTCTCCGTGCCCGCGAGGCGCCTGACGGAGGAGCTCCGTGCGGTCAAGGACGCCACCGGGTTCTCGCTCTCCGAGCTCGCCTCCCGGACCCACTACAGCCGGGCCTCCTGGGAACGCTGGCTGAACGGCAAGCGGGTCATCACCGAGCAGGCGCTCGACGCCCTGATCAGGGCGGTCGAGTGCGACGGCGCCGCGCTGCGGGCGCTCTGGGAGCAGACCGCGGCGGGTGCGCGGGACGCGGCCGGCACCGACGGCGTGCCGGCGGACACGGAGGCGCAGGCGTACCCGGACCCGGACGGCCCGGCGGTCCAGGACCCGGCGGTGGAAGGGGCCGGGGCGGACCCGGACCCGGAGCCGGAGGCGGAACCCGCGGAGCCCGACGGCGCCGAACCGGTGGTCGAGGACCGGCCGGACCTGGCGCCGTCCGTCCGCTGGTGGCGGCGGCCGGTCGCCCTGGTCGGCTGCGCGGCCGCGGTGGCCGCCCTGATGGTGCTGGCCGGGGTCCACTACACCCGCGGCGACGGCGCCGAACCGGCCGCCGTCGCACAGGTCACCGGGGCCGGGACGGCCACGGCCACCCCGACCGCGCGGACCGCCCCGACCGAGTCGTCCTGCCAGGCGATGGGCTGCTCGCACAAGGATCCCAAGGCGACCGGCTGCGGCGCCGACGCCCGCACCCTGCTGACCGGCAACATCGGCAAGGTGGTGATCTACCTCCGCTACAGCCAGCGCTGCCAGGCCGCCTGGGCCGCCATCACCGAGGGCGCGCCGGACGACTGGGCGACCATCACCAGCAGCGGCGGCGAGACCGAGACGGCGCTGATCCACTGGGGGTACGACAACTACTCGGCGATGGTGAACGCGGCGGACCCGAACGCCACCTTCCGGGTCTGCGGCCACCAGCCGGCCGGGGACGCCTGCACGGCGGGCGTCTCGGGGCTGGCCGAGATGATCGCCTCGACCCCGATCCCGATCGGCCCGGCCTCGCCGCCGGCCACCCCCGCCGCCCCGGTGCCCAGCTCCTAGTCGAGGTAGCCGCGGAGCTGCTCGGCGAAGGCGTGCTCCCGGAGCTTGACGAGGGTCTTGGACTCGATCTGGCGGATCCGCTCCCTGGTCACGCCGAACAGCACGCCGATCTCCTCCAGGGTCCGCGGGCGGCCGTCGTCCAGGCCGTAGCGGAGCTGGACGACCTGGCGCTCGCGGTCCCCCAGCGTGGCCAGCACCGCCTCCAGGTGCTGGCGCAGCAGCAGGAAGGTGGCGGACTCGGCCGGGGAGGCCGCGTCCGCGTCCTCGATCAGGTCGCCGAGCGCGACGTCGTCCTCCTCGCCGACCGGGGTGTGCAGCGAGATCGGCTCCTGGGCCAGCCGGAGCAGCTCGCGCACCCGGGCCTCGGTCAGCTCCAGGGCGACGGCGATCTCGGCCGGGCCCGGCTCGGTCCCGCTCTCCTGGAGCAGCGCGCGCTGCACCCGGATGACCCGGTTGATCAGCTCGACCACGTGCACCGGCACCCGGATCGTCCGCGCCTGGTCGGCCAGCGCCCGGCTCATCGCCTGGCGGATCCACCAGGTCGCGTAGGTCGAGAACTTGTACCCGCGGGCGTAGTCGAACTTCTCCACCGCCCGGATCAGGCCGAGGTTGCCCTCCTGGACCAGGTCCAGCATGGTGAGGCCGCGGCCGACGTAGCGCTTGGCGACCGAGACCACCAGACGCAGGTTGGCCTCGATCAGCCGCCGTTTGGCGATCCGCCCGGTCACCACCAGGGTGTCCAGCTCCCCGGCCAGCGGGTCGGGCGGCGGCGGCTCGCGGTTGAGCCGCTCCTCCGCGAACAGGCCGGCCTCGATCCGGCGGGCCAGCTCCACCTCCTCGGCGGCGTTCAGCAGCCGGATCCGGCCGATCTCGCGCAGGTACTGGCGGAAGAGGTCCGCCGCCGGGCCGGTGGCGCCCGCCGGGCCGGGGTCGGGCTCGGCGTCGAGGTCCGGCTCGGCCGCGGACCCCGGCTCCGCCGCCCGACCGGCGGCGGGCACGGGATCGGGATCGGGGTCGGCGGCCCCGGGGTGGCCCTCCGGGAGGCCCTGCGCGGGCACCCGGGCACCGTCGGCGGGCGGCGGGCCGGCCCGGCCGTGGTCGTCGTCGTGGGGGGCGAGCGGATC
Organism: Kitasatospora sp. NPDC022856; assembly: GCF_055561235.1. NCBI lineage: Bacteria > Bacillati > Actinomycetota > Actinomycetes > Kitasatosporales > Streptomycetaceae > Kitasatospora > Kitasatospora sp. NPDC022856. The sequence goes on from NZ_JBVHHE010000001.1 coordinate 478,542, forward strand.
GGTGGTCGGGCGGGCGGTCGCGGCTAGGCCTTGGTCCACGGGCATCCCTCGGGGCGGGCGCGACTCTGGCGGACCCGCGCGCTGGACGGAGGTGGGACGCCCTCCAGTGTGCGGTACGCCACGCTTCGTGGCCGAGACTCGTGCGCGGACTTTCTCCGGCGGGCCGCGAGGGCCGCTCCTCCGGGAGGCACCCGCGCCGGCGCCGGACCGGACCCGGCGTCAGAGCGCGGCGGCGCCCCGGCTGCGCAGGCTCTGCCCGTACTGCTGGAGCTGCCACAGCTCGGTCTGCACCGCGTGCAGTTCCTCGGCGGAGGCCCGGGTGCCGAGCCGCTGGAGGTGCCCGCGGACCTCCTCGACGCGGCGGTCGACCGCCAGTAGCCGCAGCTTGACCAGGAACTCCCCGGCGTAGATCGCGTCCACCTTGCGGCGCGAGCGCACCGGTTCGACGATCAGCTCGGTGACCAGCGAACGGACCCGGTCGTCCGGGGCCGCCTCGCGGACCGTGCTGGTGAAGTCGGCCAGGGTGGCCCCGTACGCGGCGCCGCCGGCCTGGCCGATGGCGCGGCGCACGGCGGTGTACGGCGGCGTGGGGAACTCGTCCTCGCCGTAGTGGTCGAAGGCCGGGCTGACCAGGTCCGGGTGCTGCAGGGCCAGCTTGAGCAGCTCGCGCTCGACGAACTGGGCCGGGTCCCGCGGGTTGAGCCGGAAGGCCGGCGGGGCGGAGCGGACCGGCTGGGCCTGCTCGGGGCGGCGCTGCTGGCCGTTGGCGCGCGGGTTCTGCTGGCGCTCGCGCTCCCAGCGGGCCAGCTGGGAGATCCGGCGGACCACGAACTGCTCGTCCAGGATGCCGAGCATGCCGGCCAGCCGGACGGCGTACTCGTGCTGGATCGAGCGGTCCTTGATCTTGGCGACGATCGGCGCGGCCTCCTCCAGGGCCGCCGAGCGGCCCTCCGGGTTCTCCACCCGGTGCCGGGCGACGGCCGAGCGCAGCGCGAACTCGAACAGCGGGACGGGGTTGTCGATCAGCTCCCGGACCGCCTCGTCGCCCTTGGCCAGGCGCAGGTCGCACGGGTCCATGCCGCCGGGGCTGACCGCGATGGAGGTCTTGGCGGCGAACTTCTGGTCGTCCTCGAAGGCCCGCAGGGCGGCCTTCTGGCCGGCCGCGTCGCCGTCGAAGGTGAAGACCGTCTCGCCGCGGTACTGGGAGGTGTCCATCAGCAGCCGGCGGATGATCTTGATGTGGTCCTCGGCGAAGGCGGTGCCGCAGGTGGCCACCGCCGTGGTGACCCCGGCCAGGTGGCAGGCCATCACGTCGGTGTAGCCCTCGACCACCACCGCCCGGCCCGACTTGGCGATCTCCTTCTTCGCCAGGTCGATGCCGTACAGCACGTGGGACTTCTTGTAGATCGGCGTCTCGGGCGTGTTGAGGTACTTCGGGCCGTTGTCGTCCTCGCGCAGCCGGCGGGCGCCGAAGCCGACCGTCTCACCGGCGATGTCGCGGATCGGCCAGACCAGCCGGCCCCGGAAGCGGTCGATCAGGCCGCCGCGCTGGCCCTGCGAGGCCAGGCCGCCGAGCAGGATCTCCTTGTCGCTGAAGCCCTTGCCGCGCAGGTAGCGGACCAGGTTCTCCCAGCCGGCCGGGGCGTAGCCGACGCCGAAGGTCGCCGCCGCCGCCTCGTCGAAACCGCGCTCGGCGAGGAAGCGCCGCCCGATCTCGGCCTCCGGCGAGCCGAGCTGCTCCCGGAACCAGGCGGCGGCCACCTTGTGCGCCTCGACCAGCCGAGTGCGCTCGCCCTGCTGGTGGCGGGGGCTGTAGCCACCCTCCTCGTAGCGGAGCGTGATGTTGGCCTGGGCGGCCATCCGCTCGACGGCCTCGGCGAAGGTGAAGTGCTCGATCTTCATCAGGAAGGCGATGGTGTCGCCGTTCTCCTGGCAGCCGAAGCAGTGGAAGACGCCCTTGGCGGGGTTCACGTAGAAGGAGGCGGACTTCTCGTCGTGGAACGGGCAGACGCCCTTGTACTCGCCACCGCCACCGTTGGTGAGCTGTACGTAGTCGCCGACCACCACGTCGATCGGCAGTGCGCTCCGCACCGCCTGTACGTCTTCGTCCCTGATCCGCCCGGCCACCCCGGAAGTCTACTGGGGCGGCGCGGGTTACCGACCGCGCCGGGGCGACCTCCTCACGACCGGGGCGGCCCCACCAGTCGGGCGTGCAGCGCCAGGGCGGAGGCGTCGGTGAGGGTGGCGATCTGGTCGATCACCGCACGGAGGGCGCCGCGGTCGTCCTCCGCCTCGCGGTAGAGGGTGGCGAAGACCGGGTCCAGGCCCTCGGGCGCCCGCTCGGCGAGGACGTGGGCCAGCTCGGCGATCACGATCCGCTGGCGGGCCCGGAGCTGGGCCTGCTCGTCGCGCTGCATCACGAAGCGCACCGCGACGGCCTTGAGCACCGCGCACTCCAGCCGGACGTCCCGCGGCACCACCAGCTCGGCCGCGTACCGGCTGAGCCGGCCGGGGCCGTAGCGGGCCCGGGTGGCCTGCTCGGCGGCCAGGCAGAAGCGGCCGATCAGCTGGCTGGTGAGGTCCTTCAGCCCGGCCCGGGCGCGGGCCGAGCCGTCGTAGGCGCTGGGCCACCACTCCTGGCCGAGCAGCCGGTCCAGCGCGGCGGCCAGCTCCTCGGGCTCGGCGTCCGGCGCGTAGCGCTCGGCCACCTTGAACAGCTCGGCGCGCTCGCTCGGGGCGCGCAGCACGGCCGGCTCGATGTGGCCGGCCTGGAGGCCGTCCTCGACGTCATGGGTGGAGTAGGCGACGTCGTCGGACCAGTCCATCACGGTGGCCTCGAAGCACTTGCGCCCCGGCGGGGTGCCGGCCCGCAGCCAGCGGAACACCGGCAGGTCGTCGGCGTAGACGCCGTACTTGGACGAGGCCGGGTCGACCGGGTGCGCGCCGTACGTCCAGGGGTACTTGGTGGCGGCGTCCAGCGCGGCCCGGGTCAGGTTGAGGCCGACGCTGCGGCCGGGCCAGGGGGCGAGCCGGGCGGGCTGCTCGTCCTGCGGGGCGAAGCGCTTGGGCTCCAGGCGGGTCAGGATGCGCAGCGACTGCGCGTTGCCCTCGAAGCCGCCGCAGGCCTCGGCGGCCTGGTCGAGGGCCTCCTCGCCGGTGTGGCCGAACGGCGGGTGGCCGATGTCGTGGGCCAGGCAGGCGGTCTCGACGAGGTCCGGGTCGCAGCCGAGGGCGGCGCCCAACTCCCGCCCGACCTGGGCGCATTCGAGCGAGTGGGTGAGCCTGGTCCGGGGGAAGTCACTGCGCATCGGGGCAACGACCTGGGTGGTGCCGGCGAGTCGGCGCAGGGCGGCGGAGTGCAGCACGCGGGCGCGGTCGCGCTGGAAGGCCGTCCGGCCCGGGCGCTTGTCCGGCTCGGGCACCCAGCGGGCCTCGGCGGCGTGGTCGTACGGGAACGGGGCGTCGGGGAGGCGGTGTGCAGTGTCGTCCATATGCCAATCACCGTACGCCGCCGCTCCGACAGCCGGGATGTGCGGCGCGCGAAGGGGTGCGGGCCGGGACGTGAACCCTGGCCGTCCGGCCGGGGCCGGTCCGGCACCCGGCCGGCGGGGGCTCAGCCCCGGACGGCCTTCAACACGGCTGCCGCCACGCCCTCCTGGCCCCTCGCGTTGGGGTGGATCGCCGCCAGCCCGGGGGCCGGGAACGGCGGCTCCACCCAGCGGGCCGCCTCGCCGGCGCACATGTCGTGACCGGCCGAGGGCGCGGCCGCGTCGACGAAGACGGCGCCCGCCGTCTCCGCGCGCCGCTTGAGCATCGCGTTCAACTGCTGCTCCTTCTCGGCGATGAAGCCGAGGTCGGCCGCGGCCAGGGCCCGGCCGAGCACCGGTGCGCAGCTCGCCGGGTCGGCCGGCAGCAGCACCGGGTAGCCGACCACGTAGACGCGGGCCTGCGGGGAGCGGCGCTTGACCTCCTGCAGCACCTGGCCCAGCCGTTCGCCGGCGGTGTCCACCTTGCGCTGCACCTGGTCGGCGGCGCCGCCGGCGGAGGCGTAGTGGTCCTTGCACGGCGCCGGCGCCCGCCCCGAGCCGATCAGGCTCTTCACCACGTCCGCCAGGTTCTCCTTGGCGCACTCGCCGACGACCTCCATGAACCCGGCGTCGTTGCCGCCGATCCCGACCGTGACCAGGCGGGTGGCCGGGGAGAGCGCGTCCAGCTGCGGCGGGTTGACCCCGCCGCCGTCGGTCTCCTGGGAGCCGGTGAGGTCCCCGGTGCGGGCACCGCTGCAGCTCACGTCCTTGAACCGGTCGTCCGCCAGGCCGAGGGCCTTCGCCACCAGGGACGGGTAGTTGACGGCCGAGCGGGCGCAGCCCCTCGGTTCGCCCACCTGCGGGGCGATCTTCAGCCCGGAGGTGTAGGAGTCCCCGAGGGCGACGTAGGGGCCGGTGGGGAGCGGGGTCGGGGTGGGGGTGGCCCGCACCGGCTCGGGGCCGCCCGGTGCCCGGGCGGCGGTACCCGCGGCACCGCCGCCGCCGCTGCTGCAGGCGGCCAGCAGCAGCGCGGCCAGCCCGGTGGCCAGAACCGCGGTCGGGCGTGTGGACACGGACATGGAATCCCCCCGGGGGCCGGAGCCGGCGACGCATCTCTTCACGGCGGCCCGTCCCCCGGGCACCTCACCGCCAACGAACGACGGCGCCCGAACTCTCCCGCCCGGGGCGGAGAGTCCGGCGGACGCCGGCGCGCGGACTACTCGGGGCCGCGCTCGTGCTCGGCCAGGAACTGCTCGAAGCGCCGGCCCAGCTCGTCCGCCGACGGCAGGTCGACCGGCTCGGCCAGCAGGCTCTCCCGGCCCTCCGCCCCCGCGACGGCGTCGTACTGGCCCTCCATGCCGCGGATCGCGGAGCGCAACTCGCCGTCCCCGTGGGCCAGCTGCTCCTCGATGTCGGCGTACACCTCGCCCACCCGCTCGCGCAGCCGGGTGCCCGGCAGCACCAGGCCGGTGGCGGACTGCACGGCCTCCAGGATCAGCACCGCGGCCGCCGGGTAGGCCGAGCGCGCCACGTAGTGCGGCACGTGCACGGCGAAGCCCAGCACGTCGTGCCCGGCCTCGGCCAGCCGGTACTCCAGCAGTGCCTGCGCGCTGCCCGGCACCTGGGCCTGCTCGAACCACTGCGGGTAGCCGGCGGCGAGGTCCAGCCGGGTGCCGTGCGGGGTGAGGCCGACCGGGCGGGTGTGCGGCACGCCCATCGGGATGCCGTGGAAGTCCAGCGTCAGCCGGACCTCGAAGCGCTCGACGAGCCGGCGCACGGCGGCGCCGAAGCGCTCCCACTCGACGTCCGGCTCGGGCCCGGTGAGCAGCAGGAACGGCGAGCCGGCCGCGTCGCGGACCAGCTGGAGGAGGATCTCCGGCGGCTCGTAGGAGGCCCAGTGCTCGCGGTCGAACAGCATGGCGGGGCGGCGGGCCCGGTAGTCCACCAGGCGGTCGTGGTCGAAGCGGGCCACCACCTGCGGCTCGCCCTCCTCCAGCAGGTGGGCGACCACCTGGCCGCCGGCCTCGCCGGCGTCCATGAAGCCCTCGAAGTGGTGGAGCAGCACCAGGCCCGCGCCGGTGTCGGCCAGCGCGGCCTTCGCCGCGGCCACGGCGGCCACGCCCTGCTGATCCAGCTCGTACAGCTCCTGGGGATCACGCACCGCGCACCCACACCCCGTTCTCTACTCGTCGACCGGTACCGGCTTGTCGTCGTCTCCAGCGTGCCGGACGCCGCCGGAATTCCCGCCGGCCGCGGCCGTCGCGCGGCCGCTTCCCCGGGGAACGCCCGGCGACCCGCCGGGGTGCCCCGGCGGCGCGCCGCGATGCCCTCCGGACCATGATCGCACCCGGCGGCAAACCCGCTGGTCACGGGCGCCCGAAGCCCCTCCCGGGCGTGCGTCCGGAAGGCCCGCGCGCCCATTCGTGTGCCGCGAGGTGACGCACCGCCTTCTGGCGGGTATCGTCCTCTCGCTGCCTCGCATCGCCGCGTCGTCGTCACGTCGTCCGTAACGCCGTCGATCACGTCCCGGCCCGGTGCTCGGCCAGTCACCCACGACGCATCTTGCCTTCATCTGGCCGCCTGCTCCCCTTCGCGCTCACGTTTCCTCTTCGGCCATCTCGCGGACGCACACTGTCCCCTCGCTCATCCCGCCGGACCGGTCCGTCGACCCGTGTCCGTTCCGGCACCGCGCTGCCCGCCTCCGGGCCGCCGCCCCCACCCCGTCCGACCGGTCCTCCGGCGTGCGCGGTCCCGGGCGGGCGGATTCCGGGGCCGGGGCGAACGTCCACGCAGCCCGAGCCGCACCCCGGCACGGGACGCGCCCTCCGACCGATGAAGGACCGATGGTTCCGTGCCCGTACCTGTCATCCTCACCGGCCGCACCGTGCGGCTGGAGCCCCTTGCCGCGCACCATGCCGAGGCCATCGCCGAGGCCGGCGCCGAGGACCGTACGACCTACGCCTTCACCCCCGTCCCGCACGGCCTGGAAGCGGCCCGCGACTACATCGCGCGCGCCCTCGCCGACCGGGCCGCGGGCCGGGCGCTGCCGTTCGCGACGGTGAACCTCGCGGACGGCCGGGTGGTCGGCTCCACCCGTTTCCTCGAACTCGACTACTGGCAGGGCCCGGTCGTCTGGCCGCCGGTGCCCGGCGTGCCGTTCGGCGATCCGGCCACGGCCGTCCCGGACGCCGCCGAGATCGGCAACACCTGGCTCTCCCCGCGTGCCCAGGGCACCGGCGTCAACGCCGAGGCCAAGCTGCTGATGCTGCGGTACGCCTTCGAGGAGTGGCGGGTGCAGCGGATCTCGATGCGCGCGGACGCCCGCAACCTGCGCTCCCGGGCCGCGATCGAGCGCCTGGGCGCGACGTCCGAGGGCGTCCGCCGGGCACACTCGCGCGGGCTGGACGGGGTGGTGCGCTCCACCGCGTTCTACTCGATCCTCGACTCCGAGTGGCCCGCCGTGCGGGACATCATCGAGCTGCGGATCGCCGCCGCCACCTCGCCGAGCGCCCCGGAACGCGCGATCAACCAGGAGTGCCTTAGACACGGCGGCGGTGCTGGGCAGCTGATCACGGCCTGACCGGCGGCCCACCGGTCGCGACGCGCTCCAGCGGCCGGGCGAGCAGCCCGGGGCCGGCGCGGAGGGAAGTCATCGCGGCCAAGCCCACCCGGCCGACCGGCGCCGCGTCAACCCGATTGGCGGCCCGCTCCCCCGACGGGCGATGTTTCGCATACCCCCGACCCGGGCGGGAAGCACCCCGGCATGACCCGCACGGACCTCCACGACCCCCTGCTGCTGCTCGGCGCCGACCAGCAGCACATCGTCACCCGGGCACAGCTGCGCCGGCTCGGGGTGCCGTCCGGCACCATCGCGCACCGGCTGCGGCCCGGCGGCCCCTGGCAGCAGGTGCTGCCCCGGGTGATCTGCCTGCAGAGCGGGCGGCTGACCCCGCATCAGCGGCTGCGCGCGGCGCTCGCGTACGCGGCTCCGAAGGGGCGGTCGGCGCGGCCCGGCGAGGTGCTGCTGACCGGGGAGGCGGTCCTGGCCTCGGCCGGGCTGCCGTCCGCCGGGCACCCGGCGGACCTCGGGGACGTCGACGTGCTGATCGCGGGCCCGCGCCGGGTCTCGGACCGGGGCTTCGTCCGGATCCACCGGGCCGCCGGGCCGCTGCCGGGCGGGTTCGAGCGGGACGACGGGCTCTGGAGCACGACGGTCGCCCGGGCCCTGGCCGACCTCGTACCGCGGGAGGGCGGCCGGCGCCGGTTCCGGGCGCTCTGCGCGGAGGCGGTCCAGCGGCGGCACTGCGACCTCGGCGAGTTGCTGGACCAGTTGCTCACCCGGCCCGGGGCGCTCGTACTGCCGCAGGTCGCCCAGGTGGTGGAGGACCTCACCGCCGGAGTGCGCTCGGTCGTCGAGGGCGAGGCCCGTGAGCTGGTCCGCGGGGCCGGCCTGCCGGAGCCGCTCTGGAACCCGGTGCTGTTCCTGGGCGGGCGCTTCCTCGCCGTCCCCGACGCCTACTGGCCGCAGGCCTGCGTGGCACTGGAGATCGACTCCCGAGCCTGGCACCTGCGCCCGGCCGACCACGAGCGCGGGCTGGCGCGGGCCAACCGCCTCACCGCCGCCGGACTCCCGGTCGTCCGCGCCACGCCGGTGCAGCTGCGGCGGGAGCCGGAGCCCGTGCTGCGGGAGCTGCGGACCCTGCTCGCCACCGGCCCGCACGGGCCACACGCGCGGATCGGCTGGCGGCGGGCCCGGTAGGGCGGCGGACCTGCGGGGGCGGCGGCGTGCGGGCGTAGCGACTTGCGGGCGTACCGGTGGGCGGGCGCGGTCCGGTCGGCGCGTGGGCTCAGGTCGGGTCCTGGGCGGCGCCGGCGGACTCGGCCGCGGCCACCAGCCGCTGGAGTTCGGCGAGGTGGGCGGCCAGCGCCTTGCGGCCGGCCTTGGTGGCGCCGAGCCAGGTCCGCGGACGCTTGCCGACGTACCCCTTCTTCACCACCACGTATCCGGCCTCCTCCAGGGCGGCCGCCGCCTTGCTGAGCGTCGAGTCGGAGACCTCGCAGTGGTCCCGGACGGTGGCGAACTCGGCCTCGGTGCAGGCGCTCAGGAAGGCCAGCACGATCAGCCGGGTCGGGTGCTGGAGCAGCGGGTCGAGCGCGGCCGGCATCAGCGGGCCGCCGGCATCCGGCGGATCGACGCGGTGAGCCGGTCCGTGGCCACCCAGAACGCCGCGCCCGCCGCCAAGCCCGCCGCCGCGCCCATCCAGCGCGCACCGCCGCCCGCCAGCCAGGCGAGCAGCAGGGCGGCCAGGCCCACCAGGATCACCGCGAGGACGGCCAGGACCACCGGCCGACCGATGCCGGGCGCCATGCGGTGCACGATGCCGCCCTGGTTCACGGCGACCCGGGCCAGCGCACCCGTCAGGGCGGCGAAGAGCGCCCCGAACAGCCCGCCCAGCCAGCCCATCCCGGCTCCGATCGCCTGTCCGACGCCGGTGCCGTAGACGGTGAACGCCACCGCGAAGGCCGGTCCGTACCAGCCGGGAAGGCGGCCCGGCGCCTGGGCGGCGGCCCTGGCCCGGTCGGCCAGGCGCAGCGCCTCGGCGGCGGGCAGGTCGGCGGGTTCGGCGGCGTTCATGGATCCCCCTGGAGTGCCCGGGGCCCCCATGGGCGCCCCGGCGTTGCTGGTACTTCCACTATGGCATCTACTTTCCAATGTGGAAAGTACTTTCCACGGCCGATGACTCAGCAGCGGGCGTCGATCTCCTGGAAGGAGCCGTAGTGGTCGGCCGTCCAGTACTGCTCCCCGGTACCGCCGGTGACGACGCGTCGGGCGCCGCGGTCGCCGGAGCCCGGGGTCACGACGGTGTACTCGTGGTAGTAGCCGGAGGCCTTGCGCGGGAGGCGGTTCTCCCGGTTCTCGAAGACGATGCCGTCCGAGCGGTACGGGTAGGGGCCGCCCTTGGCGATCAGGCCGAGGGTGTCGACGGCCTGGGCGGGCAGCTTGGTGCGGCAGACGTCGGCCAGCGCGGGGTCGGTGGGCACCCAGCCGCCGGCCGGGGCCGGGGTGGTGCCGACTGGCGGGGAGGACTTCGGAGCGGAGGGCTTCGGGCCGGTGGCGCTCGCTCCGGTGGAGGCGGCGACGGTGGCTTTCGGGCTGTCCGCCCCGTCGTTCGAGAGCTGGCACCCGGCGAGCGCGGCGAGCGCGCAGAGGAGGACGGCCACCAGGGCGAACAGGCGGTTCTTGCTGGTCATGCGCTCCAGCTTGGCAGCCGGCCGGGCCGTGTCCGGCCAGCCACACGCGTGGCCGCGGCCACACCCGCGGCCGCTCGTCGGGTGCGACGGGCGGGCGGCGCGGGTGGGCAGAGGGACGGTATGGCGGACCGGACGGGCAGACCCGGGGGGCCGGGCGGGCAGACCTTCGGGCAGAGTCCCCGCCGTTGCCCGCCGTTCCCCGCGGGTCTTCCGCACAGACAGACGAGCGGGGCGGGAACGGACGCCATTGTCCGTTCCCGCCCCGCTCGCGTTACGTACGCCGGTTCTCCTGCGCCGAGCTCCGGTGTACGCCCTCCCCGGTGGGAGGGGGTGCGGTCAGTGACCGCGTCGGCGGTGCCCCGGCCGATGCCTGGCCGGGGCTCCGCGTCAGCGCGAGTCGCTGCCCGCCGTCTCGATGGCGGCGCGGCCTGCCTCCAGGCGCGCCACCGGGATCCGGAAGGGGGAGCAGGAGACGTAGTCCAGCCCCACCTCGTGGAAGAAGTGCACCGACTCCGGGTCGCCGCCGTGCTCGCCGCAGACGCCCAGCTTGAGGTCGGGGCGGGTGGCCCGGCCGGCCTCGACGGCGTGCTTGACCAGCGCGCCGACACCGTCGCGGTCGATGGTCTCGAACGGGGAGACCCCGAAGATGCCCTTCTCCAGGTAGGCCGTGAAGAACGAGGCCTCCACGTCGTCCCGGGAGAAGCCCCAGACCGTCTGGGTGAGGTCGTTGGTGCCGAAGGAGAAGAACTCGGCGGCCTCGGCGATCTGGCCGGCCGTCAGGGCGGCCCGGGGCAGCTCGATCATGGTGCCGAGCTTGATGTCCAGCTGGACGCCGGTGGACTGGGCGACCTCGGCCAGCACGCGATCGCACTCGTCGCGAACCAGCTCCAGCTCCTGGACGGTGCCGACCAGCGGGATCATCACCTCGGGGCGGGGGTCCCCGCCGGCCAGCTTGCGCTCGGCGGCGGCCTCGGCGATGGCGCGCACCTGCATGCCGAACAGGCCGGGGATGACCAGGCCGAGGCGGACGCCGCGCAGGCCGAGCATCGGGTTCTGCTCGTGCAGCTTGTGCACCGCCTGGAGCAGTCGCAGGTCGTTCTCGTTCGGGTCCTTGCGGGCCTCGGCGAGGGCGACGCGCACCGAGAGCTCGGTGATGTCCGGCAGGAACTCGTGCAGCGGCGGGTCGAGCAGGCGGACGGTGACGGGCAGCCCGTCCATCGCCTGGAAGAGCTCCAGGAAGTCGCCCTTCTGCAGCGGCAGCAGGGTGGAGAGCGCGGTCTCGCGGTCCTTGTCGTTGTCCGCCAGGATCAGGTGCTCGACCTCCTTGCGGCGCTCCTCGCCGAGGAACATGTGCTCGGTGCGGCAGAGGCCGATGCCCTGGGCGCCGTAGCGACGGGCGCGGCCACCGTCCTCGGAGTTGTCGGCGTTGGCCCGCACGGCCAGCCGGCGGCGGCCGTCGGCGTGCGACATCAGCCGGTGCACGGCCTGGACGAGACCGCCCTGGACGTCGGCGCCGGCGTGCAGGGTGCCCTCGAAGTACTCGACCACCGGGGACGGCAGGACGGGTACCTCGCCCAGGTAGACCTTGCCGCTCGCACCGTCGATGGAGACGATGTCGCCCTCTTCCAGCACCAGGCCGTCGGAGGTGGTCATCCGGCGGCGCTTGGTGTCGACCTCCAGCTCCTCGGCACCGCAGACACAGGTCTTGCCCATGCCGCGGGCGACGACGGCGGCGTGCGAGGTCTTGCCGCCGCGCGAGGTGAGGATGCCCTCGGCGGCGATCATGCCGTCCAGGTCGTCCGGGTTGGTCTCGCGGCGGACCAGGATGACCTTCTCGCCGGACCGGGACCACTTGACGGCGGTGTAGGAGTCGAAGACCACCTTGCCGATCGCGGCGCCGGGCGAGGCGGCCAGGCCCCAGGCGATCTGCTTGGACTCGGCGTTCGGCGCGAAGCGCGGGAACATCAGCTGGGAGAGCTGACCGCCGGTGACCCGCATCAGGGCCTCGTCCAGGTCGATCAGGCCCTGGTCGACCAGCTGGACGGCGATCCGGAAGGCGGCGGCGGCGGTGCGCTTGCCGACGCGGGTCTGGAGCATCCAGAGCTTGCCGCGCTCGATGGTGAACTCGATGTCGCAGAGGTCGCGGTAGTGGTTCTCGAGCTTCTGCATGATCGTCATCAGCTCGTCGTACGACTTCTTGTCGAGCTGTTCGAGATCGGCGAGCGGCAGGGTGTTGCGGATGCCGGCGACGACGTCCTCGCCCTGGGCGTTGGAGAGGTAGTCGCCGTAGACGCCCACGGCGCCCGTGGAGGGGTCGCGGGTGAAGGCGACACCGGTGCCGGAGTCCTCGCCGAGGTTGCCGAACACCATGGAACAGACGTTGACGGCGGTGCCCAGGTCGTTCGGGATGCGCTCCTGGCGGCGGTAGAGCCGCGCGCGGTCGCCGTTCCAGGAGTGGAAGACGGCGTGGATGGCGAGGTCCATCTGCTCGCGCGGGTCCTGCGGGAAGGCCCGGCCGGTCTCGCGCTGGACGATGCCCTTGAACACCTCGACCAGTTCCTGGAGGTCGGAAGCGTCCAGGTCCAGGTCGTTGACGGTGCCCTTGGCGTGCTTGGCCTCGTCCAGGGCCTCCTCGAACAGCTCGCCGTCGACGCCCAGCACGGTCTTGCCGAACATCTGGACCAGGCGGCGGTAGGAGTCCCAGGCGAAACGCTCGTTGCCGGACTGCGCGACCAGACCGACCACCGAGGTGTCGGAGAGGCCGATGTTCAGGACGGTGTCCATCATGCCGGGCATGGAGAACTTGGCCCCGGACCGGACCGAGACCAGCAGCGGGTCGTCGGCCTGGCCGAGCTGCTTGCCCATCTCCTGCTCAAGGGCGTCCAGGTGGGCGCTGATCTCCTTGTGGAGGGAGGCGGGCTCGCTGCCGGTCTCCAGGAAGACCTTGCAGGCCTCGGTGGTGATGGTGAACCCCGGAGGGACGGGGAGGCCCAGGTTGGTCATCTCGGCCAGGTTCGCGCCCTTGCCGCCGAGAAGATCCTTGAGGTCCTTGTTTCCTTCGGTGAAGGAGTAAACAAACTTCTGCTGGGACGGCACGGGTCGGTCTCCTCGCACACGGTTGCCCTGACGCCGGAGAACATACCCATTTCGAAGGCGCTTCTGCGCCGCCAATAGGCCGTATGAGGCCGGTACCCAGTGGTAACCCAGCAGATCGAATGCACGTAAAGGCGTTCACCTCTGTTGGTGAAATCGTCCGGATGACGCGAGCATTCCTTCAAGTCTTGAACTCATGGAAACAGGAAGATCACACGAGGGGGACGCAGGGTAGCGGTCGACGGTCCAGCGTGTTGCCCCGGCTTGATTTCCTGCACCCCGAGCACCCGATCCCGCGCCACCCCCTTCGGGAAGCGATTCCCTGCCGACCTGTCCAGTTCGTCACCTGAAGGGCCGTCAGTCGCCACCGTATGTGGCAAGCGTCACGGACGCATCTCGCCCGTCGGGCGTAGGTCTCCTCCGCCGGTCGTCGCACTGCGTCCGGATTCGTGCTCTTTCCGTGATACTCGCACACCAAAAAGGAGCCCTCTTGTCCAGATAGGACAAGAGGGCTGGGACGGGGCGGCGAGTGGTCGCCGAGCGCCATTTTTGCCGAAGCGGCCAGATCAACCGCCAGAGGTGTCCGATTCGGCGTCTGCACTGGGAAGAGCGCAGTCATACGGATCGTCCAACCAGCCTTCCGGCAGAACCACCCGGTTGTTGCCGCTCGTACGCCCGCGCGGCCCGTCCGCGCCGGCCGGCCAGAGCTGCGACTGCTCCACCATGGACAGGGTTTCGGCCAATTCGGCCAAGGAGGAGGAGTTCGCCAGCTTCACCCGAAGCTCGGAGCCGACCGAGAAGCCCTTGGTGTACCAGGCGACGTGCTTGCGGAAGTCGATCACGCCGCGGGTCTCGTCCCCCAGCCACTCCCCGAGCAGCTGCGCGTGGCGCACCATCGCCCGCGCCACGTCGGCGAAGCTCGGGCGGGCGTAGTCGACCTCGCCCTCGAAGATCGAGACCAGGTCCTTGAACAGCCACGGCCGGCCGAGGCAGCCGCGTCCGACCACCACCCCGTCGCAACCGGTCTCGCGCATCATCCGCACCGCGTCGTCCGCCGACCAGATGTCGCCGTTGCCGAGCACCGGGATGTGCGCCGGGACGGACTCGCGCAGCCGGGCGATCGCCGACCAGTCCGCCGTGCCCCCGTAGTGTTGGGCGGCGGTGCGCCCGTGCAGGGCGATGGCGGCCACGCCCTCCTCGGCGCCGATCCGGCCCGCGTCCAGGTAGGTGAGGTGGTCGTCGTCGATGCCCTTGCGCATCTTCATGGTGACCGGGAGGTCCCCCGCGTTCGCCACGGCCTCGCGCAACAGCTCGCGCAGCAGGTTGCGCTTGTACGGCAGCGCCGATCCGCCGCCCTTGCGGGTCACCTTGGGGACGGGGCAGCCGAAGTTGAGGTCGATGTGGTCGGCCAGGCCCTCGTCGGCGATCATCCGGGCGGCCTTGCCGACGGTCACCGGGTCCACTCCGTACAGCTGGATCGAGCGCGGCTTCTCGCTCGCGTCGAACTTGATCAGCTGCATGGTCTTGGCGTTGCGCTCGACCAGGGCCCGGGTGGTGATCATCTCGCTCACGTACAGGCCCTTGCCGCCGCTCTGCTCGCGGCAGAGGGTGCGGAAGGGCGCGTTGGTGATGCCGGCCATGGGTGCCAGGACGACCGGCGGCCACACCCGCATCGGGCCGATCGTCAGCGGCGCGAACTCGGAGCTGGTCGCGGGCGCGGCGGCGGCCGCGGGCTCGCCGGCGGCCGCGTTCGCGGCGGCGGGGGCCGTGGCGGGCGCGGGCGCGGCTGCCGTGGCGGACGCGGTGGTGTCGAGCGTGGCTGTCATGCGCGGCTGACCTCGTGGACGGGGGCTCGGGACTCTTCATTGTCCCCCACCGCGCGCCGGGGCCGGTCGGCGCTGGTCACCGGGCCCTTCCGGGGGCCGGGCGGTGGGCCTTTGGCCGTTGGCCTTCGTCCGTGGGCCCGCGTCCGTGGGCCCGCGTCCGTCGGCCCTTGTCCGTCAGCCCGCCGCGGTGACGATGCGCACCGAACCCGACGTAGTCACCACCCGGACGGTGTCGGAGCTGGTGGAGTCGGCCAGCTCGGGGTCGATGTGGCGGTCGCCCGGACCGGCGGCGCCGCTGAAGTCGAAGGCGTACCGGGAGCCCTTCGGTAGTCCGATCGCCACCGACCCGGAGGTGGCACCGGCGTCCACCAGCTGCGGCGGCCGCACGAAGCCCAGGTCGATCTCCCCGGAGAAGGCTCTCACCTCCACCCGCGGCGACCCGAGGCCGGCGGCCTTCAGCTCCCCGGAGGTGGTGCGTGCGTACACCTCTCCGGAGAGCCCGGTCAGCCGGATCGTGCCCGAGGTCGCGGTGAGCCGGACGTCCCCGGTGAGGTCCCGGACCTCCAGGGCACCGGACGTCCCGCCGCCGGACACCGACGCCGCGGCCGGCACCTCCAGATCGATCGAGGCGCCGCAGCCGACGTCCACCGCAGGCAGCAGCTGGTTGCAGCGCATCCGGACGGTGAGGACGTCCCCCTGGAAGATCGCCGAGACCGTGGGCTTGCGGACCGTCCAGTCCAGGTACTGCCTCATCGTCACCCGTCCGGGGACGCCCGGCTTGATCCGGACCGCCGCCGTCCCGGTGTCCAGCTCCACCCTGGTCACCGCGACCTGGTAGGAGTGCTCGGACACCGCCTTCTGCTGCACCACCACCGCCCAGGTCTGCACGGCGCCGAACAGCATGGCGAAGGCCAGCGTGAGCGTCCCGGTGATCTGCCAGGCCCGACGTGCGCCCACGGCTACCCGACCTCCAGGAACCGCAGCACCGCGAGCACCCGGCGGTGGCTGTTGTCGGCCGGCGGCAGGTCGAGCTTGGTGAAGATCGAGTTGATGTGCTTCGCCACGGCACTGTCGCTGACCACCAGGGCGGCGGCGATCGCCGCGTTGGAGCGGCCCTCCGCCATCAGGCCGAGCACGTCCCGCTCGCGCGGGGTCAGCTTCTCCAGCGGATCGCGGTGGCGGCGGACCAGCAGCTGGGCGACCACCTCCGGGTCCAGCGCGGTGCCGCCCTCGGCCACCCGCTGGAGGGCGTCCACGAAGTCGTCCACATTGGCCACCCGCTGCTTGAGCAGGTAGCCCACCCCACTGGTGTTCGTGGCCAGCAGATCGGCCGCGTACCGCTCCTCGACGTACTGCGAGAGCAGCAGCACCGCGACCTCCGGCCACTGCCGGCGGATCATCAGTGCGGCCCGGACGCCCTCGTCGGTGTAGTCGGGCGGCATCCGGACGTCCGCCACCACCACCGCCGGACGGTGCTCCTCGACGGCGGCGAGCAGCGCCTCGGCGTCCCCGACCGCGGCCGCCACCTCGAAGCCCACGGCCTCCAGGACCTTGACCAGACCGACCCTCAGCAGGACCGAGTCCTCGGCGATCACAGCACGCACGGCAACTCCACGGTGATGGTGGTGGGGCCCCCGAGGGGGCTCAGAACGGACAGCGTGCCGTCGACCGAGGCGGCGCGCTTGCGCAGCCCGGTCAGGCCGGTGCCGCGCGCGGCGTCCGCGCCGCCGACACCGTCGTCGCTGACGACCAGGCGCAGCCGGCCGCCCGCCGTCCGCACCGAGAGGTCGACCCGGGAGGCACGGGCGTGCTTGGCGACGTTGGTCAGCGCCTCGGAGACGGTGAAGTAGGCGACCGCCTCGACGGTCGGGGCGACCGGCTCGGTCAGGGCGACGTCGACGCGCACCGGCAGCGGCGAGCGGGCGGCGATGCCGGACAGCGCCGCGTCCAGGCCGCGGTCCTCCAGAACGGCGGGGTGCAGGCCGCGCACGAGGTCCCGCAGTTCGTCGATGGCGGCCTGGGCCTCCTCGTGCGCGTCCACTATCACCTGCATGACCTCGGGCGGGGCGTGTTTGAGGGTGCGCCGGGCCAGGCCCAGGTTCATCGCCAGCGAGGTGAGCCGCTGCTGGGCGCCGTCGTGCAGGTCGCGCTCGATCCGGCGGCGCTCGGCGTCGACGGCGTCGACCAGGCCGGCCCGGCTCTCGGCGATCTCCTCGACCCGGCGCTCCAGGGCCTCCGCCCGGCCGGGGCCGAGCAGCCGCAGGGCCGTCCACTCCTCCAGCCGGGCCAGCAGGACCGTCGCCCACGGCAGCACGAGGAGCAGCAGCACGCCGCCCACGGTGACCGCGACGTCCAGCGTGACCAGCTGCCCGCGGACCGGGCTCGACGACGGCATCAGCCACGTCCAGCCGTAGACGGTGGCCATCACCAGGCCCGCGCCCCAGGCGTAGAGCAGCCCGACGGCGCCGAGCGCGAGCAGCGGGCCCGCGAGCAGGTGGTAGCCGACCTGGCGCCAGCTCACCCCCGTGCGCAGCCCGGTCAGCAGACCGGCCGAGGTCCGGACCGGACGGAGCAGCGGCGGCACCTCGACCCCGCGCAGGGCTCGCAACCGGCCGCGCTGGGCCGTCGTCAGCAGGCGCATGCCGGCCAGGCTCAGGCCGAGGACCAGCAGGAACACCTTGAGGTAGAGGACGGCCAGCCAGATCGGCGCGGCCAGTGGGACGCCGGCGGCTATGAACCGGGTGTCGCGCCAGACGGCCGCCCACAGCGGCCGCCCGACGCTCCTGGCGAGCGCACGGCGCAGCGGGGTGGAGGGCATGACGGACAGCGTAGGGCGCGAAGATCGACGGCCGCCATGAAGGGGAGTGGAGACCTGGGGTGTAGCTGGGTACACCCCTGATTCGGTGTGGTGCACTACCGACAGCGAGCGTCGTCCACGGAAGTCTTGACGGCATGACGAGCACTCCTTCGCACCCCACCACCGCGCCGCACCCGCGGCCCGCCGCCGGTCTCGGCGACGCCGGCGCCGCGTGGGCGCGGCCGGTCGGCCTTCTCGGGTCGGCGGCCCCGCTCGGGCTGCTCGGGCCCTGGTCGGTGCGGGGCGTCCCGGCGTCCCGGGGGCGGGCCGCGCTGGAGGTGTACGAGCACGGCGAGTTGGTCGACGTCGTGGTCGCGGCCCGGCTCGCCCCGGAGCTGCTGCGCGGCGCCCGGCGGTGCCCGGCCCTCGGCGCGCGGGAGTCGTACGGGCTGGTCTGGGGCCGGCTGCCGCAGGGCGGCCCGGCGCCCGCCGTGGGCTTCACCGCCGGGCGGCTGCGCCGGGCGGGGCGGCGGGCCGGGGTGGTCGAGGCACCCGAGGTGGTCACGGTGGCCGGGGAGTTCTGGCTCGCCTGGGCGCGGGGCCCGTTCGACGGCGTCCTGGTGGAGCACCCGGCCGGCCGGGTGCGGCGGTCGCTGGAGCGGGTCC
This sequence comes from Kitasatospora sp. NPDC022856, assembly GCF_055561235.1. Classification (NCBI taxonomy): domain Bacteria; kingdom Bacillati; phylum Actinomycetota; class Actinomycetes; order Kitasatosporales; family Streptomycetaceae; genus Kitasatospora; species Kitasatospora sp. NPDC022856. The sequence goes on from NZ_JBVHHE010000001.1 coordinate 496,703, forward strand.
GCCCGCGTGGCCGGAGCGCACGATGAGCGCCGTCCTGCCGGGAGCCCGGCCGACGTCGTTCACCTGGCCGGCTCCGCGCGTCCGGCCGACCCGGCCGACCGCCCCGGCGCTGCCCGGCTGGGCTCCGCAGGTGCCCGCCCTGGCGGCGCTGGCCCTGCTGCCCTGGCTGGCCGTGCTGGTGCTCTGCCACGAGACCGTCTGGGTCGTCCTCGACCTGGGCGAGCTGAGCGCCCTGCTCTGGCTGGACGCGCTGCTGCGCCGCCGCAGTCCGGGCGCGCTCGGGCCCGCCTGCGTGGTGGCGCTGCTGCTCGCGGGCGACGCCCTGGCCGACGTCGGCACCGCCGGACGCGGGCTGCCGCTGCTCGCCGCCCTGGTGATGGCCTGCGGTGTCGAGCTGCCGCTGGCCGTCCTCTGCCTGGCGCTCGGTCGGGGCGCGGCGGCTGCCGAGCCGGTGTCGGGGCCGGTACCGGGCGCGACGGGCCGGCTCGGCGGCGGCCGGGCCCGACGGGCGGCCCGACGGGCGGCCCGACGGCCGTCCGGGTCAGAGGCCGCCCGCCATGAGGGCCATCCGTGCCCGGGTCTCCTCGTCCCTGGGGGTGTAGGCGATCAGGCGGGTGCTGGGGCGGGGCCCGAGCCAGAAGCTCGTGTAGTCGCAGTGCAGCAGCCCGACCCCCGGGATGAGGAACTGCTTGAGTCCGTTGCCGGGCCGCTGGACGTCGTGCCGCTGCCAGGCCGCCTCGAAGTCCGGCGAGGCCTTGCGCAGCCGGGCGAGCAGTGCCTTCCAGGCCGGTTCGGCGGTGTGGTCCGCCATGCCCGACCGGAACCGGGCCACCATTCCCTCGCGCTCCTGCTCGTGGTTCACCAGCACGTCCCGGAAGCGCGACGGTGTGAACGCCATCCAGACCAGGTTCCGCTCCTCGAACGGCAACTCGTCGACGTTCCCGACCAGGTGGGTGTAGGAGGGGTTGTGCGCCAGGATGTCGTACCGGGCGTTGATCACCGCCGCCGGCATCGGCGCCATCTGCTCCAGCACCAGCCGCACCGCCGGGGTCACCGTCGGGCACTCCAGCACCGGAGCGGGGTCCTCGGCGGCCGCCAGGGCGAACAGGTGCGACCGCTCGGCCGGATCGAGCCGCAGGGCACGGGCGACGGCGTCCAGTACCTGGGTGGAGACCTGGATGTCCCGGCCCTGCTCCAGCCACGTGTACCAGGTGACCCCCACGGCGGCGAGCTGCGCGAGCTCCTCGCGGCGCAGCCCCGGCGTCCGGCGGCGGCCGGTCGTCGGCAGGCCCACCTGCTCCGGTGCGATCCGCTCGCGGCGGCTGCGCAGGAACGCCGCCAGCTCGTGCCGTCGGGCCTCGGCGGCGAGCGGGGTCGACGGAGCGGCTGCTGGGCTCGCGGTCGCGGTCGACCCGGCGGCCGCGGTGGTGCTTCGGACGGACGCGGTGGTCAGGTTCATGAACTCAGCATGCGCCATGCGGGAGCCGGGTGCCAGGTACTTCTGATACCTGGATAAGCACACTCTGGTACCAGGTTGTCGGACGGAAGATCGTATGACCCGTGACCCAACAACTCGCCGTCGCCACGACCACCACCGCTACCGCGTCAGCCCGCCCCACCGGCTCCACCACGGCCGGTACCACCACCACCGGTAGCACCACCGCCTCTGCCGCCTCCGGCACCACCTCGCCGAGCAGCGCTTCGATCGGCAGCGCTTCGATCGGCACCGCCGGACTGGTCACCGTACTGCTCGGGGCGTTCCTGCCGATGCTCGACTTCTTCATCGTCAACGTCGCCCTGCCCACCATCGACCGCGACCTCGCCGCCGGCCCCGCCGTGCTGGAGCTGGTCGCCGCCGGGTACGGCATCGCGTTCGCCGTCCTGCTCGTCCTCGGCGGACGGCTCGGCGACATCTTCGGCCGCCGACGGCTCTTCGTGGTCGGCGCCGCCGCGTTCGCCCTCACCTCGCTCGCCTGCGGGCTCGCCCCCGGGGCCTGGTCGCTGGTCGCCGCCCGCGCCGCCCAGGGCGCCTCGGCCGCCCTGATCGTCCCCCAGGTCCTCGGCACCATCACCGCCGCCACCCACGGCGCCCGCCGCGCCCACGCGCTCAGCGTCTACGGCGCGGTCGCCGGGATCTCGGTGGTGGTCGGCCAGGTGCTCGGCGGGATGCTGGTCGCCGCCGACGTCCTCGGCACCGGCTGGCGCTCGGTCTTCCTGCTGAACGTCCCGTTCGCCCTGCTCGCCCTCGTCCTCGCCCTCCGGTACGTGCCGGAGAGCCGCTCCCCGCAGGCCGCCCGGGTGGACGTCCTGGGCACCATGCTGCTCACCGCGACCATGCTCGCCCTGCTCGTCCCGCTGATGGAGGGCCGCGCCGCCGGCTGGCCGCTCTGGTCCTGGGTGCTGCTCGCGCTCTCCCCGGTGTTCGCGGTCGCCTTCGCCCTGGTCGAGACCCGCGCCGAACGCCGGGGCGCCACCCCGCTGGTGCCGCCCAGCCTGCTGCGGATCCCCGAGATGCGGCGCGGGCTCGGCATCGCCCTCCCCTACTTCGGCGGCTTCGGCGGCTTCATGTTCGTGATCGCGATCGCCCTCCAGCAGGGCCTGCGGCTCGGCCCGGTGGCGGCCGGCTGGGCGCTCGTCCCGATGGCCGTCGGCTACTTCGGGGCCTCGCTCGCCGGCCCCCGGCTGATCGGCCGCTTCGGCAGCCGGGTACTGACCGCCGGCGCCGTCGTCCAGGCGCTCGGCCTGGCCGCCCTGATCCTGACGGTGCTCGCCGACTGGTCGCACTTCTCCCCGCTGCGGATGGCCCCCGGGGTCGCGCTCGCGGGCATCGGGCAGGGCCTGATCGGCACCCCGCTGTTCCGGGTGGTCCTCTCCAAGGTGCCCGCCGACCGCGCGGGCGTCGGCAGCGGCGTCCTCGCCACCAGCCAGCAGTCCAGCCTGGCCCTCGGCGTGGCCACCCTCGGCAGCCTCTACCTGGCCCTCGCCCCGACCGTGGGCATGGACCGCGCGCTGGCCCTCTGCCTCGCCGTCCAACTGCTGGGCTCCTTCAGCATCCTGTACCTGACCACCCGGCTCCCCCGCTCCATCGGGTGACCCCGGGCGGCCGGGTCACGACCGGCTCCCGCACAGCCCGCGCGCCCGCCCGCGAAACCGCGGTCGGGCGCGCTCGGGTGCGCGGGGCGTCGTCAGCCGGACCCGGCGACGGTCAGCCGGCACTGGCCGTCCGCCGTGCAGGAGCGCTCCAGGCGGCCCCGCGAGACGGTCTGGATCAGCCCGATCGTCCAGCACATCGGGCATCCGCGCAGGGCGAGCACGCCGATCGGAAGGAGCAGCAGCGCGGCCGGCCCCACCACCGGGAGCAGCGCGAAGGCGCCGATCAGGCCGCCGAACCCCACCGCGCCGCGCACCAAGTGGCGGGGCAGGGACGCACTCGCGAAGTCGGGTCGATCACTCACCGACGCCTCCAAGGACGGTCTCGGGCGCGGCCCGCAGCTCGCAGCGGACGGCCGATCGCGCCCGGTGCAGTCGTGACTTCATCGCCGCGCCGCTCAGCCCCAGCGCGTCGGCGACCGTCCGCCCGTCGAGGCCCTGGATGTCCCGCATGACCAGCACCCGCCGCTGGTCGGCCGGGAGCGCGGCGATCGCCGCCGCGACCCGCCCGGCCTCCAGGCGTCGCAGCACCTCCTCCTCGGCCGACAGCACGGTGTCGTCCCCCGACGGCACGGGGTCGCGCCGCAGTACCCGCGCCCGGCGCAGGCACTCGTTGCGCACGATGCGGAACAACCACGACGCCAGCGCACCGGAGGCCCGCAGCATCCCGATCTTGCGGTACAGGATGATCAGCGCCTCCTGCGCCGCGTCCTCGGCATCCTCCGGCGAGGCGCACAACGTCCGGGCGAACCGCCGCACATGCGGGTGCGCCCCCGACACCAGCGCGGCGATCGAGTCGACGTCCCCCCGCTGCGCCGCGTGGACCAGGCGCTCCCCCGGCCAGCCCCCCGCGTCAGCCACGGCCCCGCCCCCGCTTCCTCATCACGACCACGGTGCAGGTGCACAGCAGCAACAGGGCGACAGCCACGGCGATGCCAACGATCACGAGAACCTCCCAGTCCGGTCCGACCCTTTCGTCGGAGACATTCATAAGAGGCACACCCCTGCGCAAAGGATTCAGCCCCGTTCCCGGAGTCGGTCACGGGCGGCCCGCCCCGATCAAATCACTGGCACCACGGGCCCCTTTACGTCAGGATGACGATATGAGCAGCATGGAGAAGGGGAACCCCCTCGACACCCGCAACCGGGCCGAGCTGGTGGCGGCCGTCGCCTCCGGCGCCGAGCCGAAGTGGCTGATGTTCTGGGGGCATCAGCCGCAGCAGGACGGTTCGGTCGGGCAGGGGGCGCTGAGCCAGTGGTGGCCGTCCCCCTTCACCGTGGACGGCGTGACGTACGCGAGCGCCGAGCACTGGATGATGGCCGGGAAGGCCCGGCTGTTCGGCGACGAGGCGATCGTGCCGCGGATCCTCGCCGCCCGGTCCCCGGCCGAGGCGAAGAAGCTGGGGCGCCAGGTACGGGGGTTCGACGAACCCACCTGGGCCGCCGGGCGGTTCGAGCTGGTGGTGACGGGCAATGTCGCCAAGTTCGGGCAGGACGACGCCCTCCGCGACTACCTCCTCGGCACCCGGCAGCGCGTCCTGGTCGAGGCCAGCCCGGTGGACCGGCTCTGGGGCATCGGTCTCGCCGCCGACGACGAACGGGCCGCACGACCGGCCGACTGGCGCGGGGAGAACCTGCTCGGCTTCGCCCTGATGGAGGCCCGCACCCGGCTGGCCCGGTGAGCATCGCGAGCGCCACGAGCAGGACGGGCACGACGAGCGCCACGAGCACGACGAGCGCCACGAGCACGACGAGCACGACGAGCTGGAGAAGCGCGACCCGCCGGAGGAGCCGATGAGCACGATCGCCCCGGCCCTGGACGCCACGGCGGTGCTGTCGGTGGGCGCCGCGCTCGCCCTCACCCCGAGGGTGCTGCGGCGGGAGGTCCGGCCCGGGCGCGGGGGAGCGCCCGGGCCGGAGGCGTTGCTCGCCGCCGTCGTGGCGCTGCTCCTCCTCAACCAACTGGCCTTCGCCGTCCACGTCCAGCGCGTGCACGACGGCAGCACCGCGTTCGTCGCGCGCTACCTGCCCCCCGGGTGGTTCGCCGTGCCCCGCGGCAACACGTTCGTCGACTGGGTCGCCGCCCACACCCCCGCACCCGAGCTGCTCGCGCCGTCCGTGCTGCGCGTCCAGGCCTTCCTCGAACTCCCGCTCGTCCTGCTGGCCTTCCTCGCCGTGCTGCGCCGGCTCGACCGGCAGCTGTACGTCCGGGTGGCCCGCTCACCGCTGTTCCCGCTCGCCGCCGGCTCGTACACCGTCGCGTTCTGCGCGGTGGAGTGGGAGCTGCGCAACCCGTACACGGTGGACGACCTGGTCATCCGGGTCGTGTCGGCGCTGGTCACCGCGCCGCTGCTCGCCCGGATCGCGGGGCGGGAGGCGGACACCGCGCCCCGCTCCCCCGGGCCGCTCGTCCTCGCGGTCGAGCTGTGGGCCTTCGGCTCCCTGATGCTGGCCCTCTACGACACCGTGCTGCTCTACAACCTCTCCCGGCTCGGCGAACGGCTCACGGGCATGATCACCGCGGTCGCCGTGCTCGGCGCGACCCGCGTCCTGGCGGCGAAACGGCCCGGCGCCCCGGCCGGCCCCCGCATGGCCGCGCTCACGGACTCCCTCGGCCGGGGCCTCGCGCTGTTCCTCGTCCCCGCCCTCGCCCTCCGGTACGCCGGGAGCTTCGGCACGCCCCGGCTGGCCGCCGCGGCGGGCGCCGCGGTGCTGATCGCCGCCGTCGGCCGGCGCGCGGGCCGGCTCGCCCTGCCCGCCACCGTCGGCGCGGGGGCGGGATACCTGGCCGTCCGGTGGTCCACCGACCCGTACTTCGAGGCGGCTCTGCTCCGGGCGGCCGTCGTCGGCTTGCTCACCACCGGTGCCGTCTGCGCGGTCCTGGACGGCAGTCGCAAACATTTCGACGCACTCCCGTAACTCTGTCGCCGTATATCGACGCCAGGATGACCCGCAGTCAGGGTCGAGATGGACAGGGTGCGGCGATCATGCGGATACGGCACACGGAACAACCCCCGGCTCAGCACAGCGGCGAGAGCGAACAGGACGCGCTCGACCTCCGTGCCGAGCTGGACGAATTACTGCGAGCCCGGCAGTACGCCAACCAGCGCGAACGGCGGCTCGCCGAGGCCGTACGGGCCGTCCCGGAGCGGCAGCGGCCGGACGCGGAACTGCTGCGGCAGCTGGCCCAGGCGCGGACGCTGCGCGAGGGGCTCGGCACCCGCTGCCTGGAGCTCAGCGAGCAGTTGACCGCGCTGGAGGACCGGCTGCGCCAGCCGCCGGTCCGCAATCCGGTGCCCCGGCAGCCCACCGGCGCCCGCTTCGGGGGCGTGCGGGGGGAGGAGGAAGGAGCGCACGCCCCGTCGGCGCGCCGAGCCGCTCCGCCGCCACCCGCCACCGGGGCCCGGTTCGGCGCCCCGCGGTCCCGCCCCGAGGAGGCCGGCGAACCGACCCCGCCCCGGACGGTCCCGGCGCCCCAGCCACCGCCCGCGCCCGAAGAGCCACCGGAGCCGCCCCGGCGCCGCTCCCCCGCCGAACTCACCGCCCTCGCCGAGCGGATCACCGCTCTGCACCGCCAGGGCGCCACCCAGGAGATCACCTCCCTGCTGGGCCAGGCCGCCGCCCTGCTCCTCCCGCTCGACACCGCCCGGCTGGCCGGTCTGCTCGCCCGCGGCGGCCCGCCCGAAGCCTCCGTCCAGCTGGCCCGCGGCGCCGCGGCCGGCACTCCGACGCAGGCCGCCAGCACCCTCGCCGAACTGCGTTCCGCCGGCCTGGCCCAGGAGGCGACCGAACTGTTCCACGCCCTCTGGGCCTACCCGGCCGACGCGCTGCCGGCCCTGCTGGTGGCCCTGGAACGGGCCGGCCAGCACGCGGACAGCGCCACCCTGCTCTGGGAGTGGGGCTCCGCGCCCACCGCCGAGCTGGCCGCCCTCGCGGCCGGGCTGGAGCGGGCCGGCCGCTCCGAGGACGCCCGGACGCTGCTGCGCCAGGCCGCCGGCCGGCCCGCCGCCGAGCTCACCGACCTGGCCGGCACCCTGCCGGAGCCACTGTCCGGCGTCCTGCTGCGCGACCTCGCGGCGCTGCGCCCGCCGGCCGAACTCGTCCGGCTCGCCACCGCGCTCGCCCCGCACCGGCGGCTCTACGACGGCCTGCTGGCCGCCCTCCTGGAGGACGAGGGCCGCCACCGCAGCACCCTCGCCTCGCTGCGCGGCGCCGGCCTGCCGACCGCCCCGGCCGGCCCGCCGCGCTCCCGCTGGGGCCGCCGGTAGGCCGGGGTCGGCGGATTCAACGAGCCGGACGCGGGGAGCCCCCGCCCGCCGGAAGGCGGACGGGGGCTCCTTCGGCGCGACGGCCGGGTGTGCTGCGGTCAGCAGCCGATCAGCCGCGCGGCCAGGTAAGACTTGACCTGGTCGAGCGAGACGCGCTCCTGCGACATGGTGTCGCGCTCGCGCACGGTCACCGCGTTGTCCTCAAGGGTGTCGAAGTCGACGGTGACGCAGAACGGCGTGCCGATCTCGTCCTGGCGGCGGTAGCGCTTGCCGATCGCGCCCGCGTCGTCGAACTCGACGTTCCACGCGGTGCGCAGGTCGGCGGCCAGGCCGCGGGCCTTCGGCGAGAGGTCGGCGTTGCGCGACAGCGGCAGCACCGCGACCTTGACCGGGGCCAGCCGCGGGTCCAGCCGCATGCCGACGCGCTTCTCCAGGACGCCCTTGGCGTTGGGCGCCTCGTCCTCGAAGTAGGCGTCGATCAGGAAGGCCAGCATGGCGCGGTTGAGGCCCGCCGCCGGCTCGATGACGTACGGGAAGTACCGCTCGCCGGACTCCTGGTCGAAGTACTTGAGGTCCTGGCCGGAGGCCTCGCTGTGCACCGTGAGGTCGTAGTCGGTGCGGTTGGCGACGCCCTCCAGCTCGGAGAACTCCTGGCCGCCGAAGTTGAAGCGGTACTCGATGTCCACCGTGCGCTTGGCGTAGTGGGACAGCTTCTCCTTCGGGTGCTCGAAGAAGCGCATGTTCTCGGTCCGCAGGCCGAGGTCGACGTACCAGTCCCAGCGCTGCTGGAGCCAGTAGTCGTGCCACTGCTCGTCCTCGCCCGGCTTGACGAAGAACTCCATCTCCATCTGCTCGAACTCGCGGGTGCGGAAGATGAAGTTGCCGGGGGTGATCTCGTTGCGGAAGCTCTTGCCGGTCTGGGCGATGCCGAACGGCGGCTTCTTGCGCGAGGTCGTCTGGACGGCCTTGAAGTTGGTGAAGATGCCCTGCGCCGTCTCCGGGCGCAGGTAGGCCAGGCCGCCCGCCTCCTCGGTGACGCCGAGGTGCGTCTTCAGCATGCCCGAGAACTCCCGGGGCTCGGTGAAGGAGCCCTTGGTGCCGCAGTCGGGGCAGTTGATGTCCTTGAGGCCGTTCGCCGGCGGGTAGCCGTGCTTGGCCTCGTACTTCTCCTCCAGGTGGTCGGCCCGGTGGCGCTTGTGGCAGGAGAGGCACTCGGTCAACGGGTCGTTGAAGGTGGCGACGTGACCGGAGGCCTCCCAGACCTCACGGGCCAGGATCACCGACGAATCGAGCCCGACGACGTCCTCACGGGCCTGGACCATCGCGCGCCACCACTGGCGCTTGATGTTCTCCTTCAGCTCGACGCCCAGCGGCCCGTAGTCCCAGGCGGCACGCGTGCCGCCGTAGATCTCGCTGCAGGGGTAGACGAAGCCACGGCGCTTGCTCAGGCTGACGATCGTGTCGATCTTGTCGGCGGCCACAGTGCTCTCTTCAGTACGACGGCACGGTCAGGGCACGGCTGGTTGCGCGTACCCGAATACCTCAGGTTACCGGCCATACGGGTACGGGGTTCAAATCGGTATCGCCCGGCCCCGCCCGACCATCACCATCCACCGTTCACCCGTCCGAGTGATTTGACAATCATTTCCATCTAACCTGAGAATGGTTGTCATGATGATCCGACGACCTACCCGCACCGTCCTCGCCCTGACCGCGACCACCCTCGCCGGCACCCTCCTGCTCACCGCCTGCGGCGGGGACGGCGGCGCCAAGGGCACGGACGGCAAGCTGGGCGTCGTCGCCTCGTTCTATCCGATGGAGTTCCTCGCCTCGCAGATCGGCGGCGAGCACGTCAAGGTCACCACCCTGACCCCGGCCGGCACCGAGCCGCACGACCTCGACCTCACCGCCAAGCAGGTCGCGAGCGTCAAGAAGGCCGACGCCCTGCTCTACCTCAAGGGCCTCCAGCCGACCGTGGACAAGGCGGTCGCCGACTCCGGCGCCAAGCACGTCGTCGACGCCACCGCCGCCAGCCCGCTGGTCGACCACCACCTCGGCGAGGGCGAGGAGGGCCACGCCGAGGGCGACGGCCACCAGCACGACGGCGCCCCCGGCGACCCGCACATCTGGCTCGACCCGACCCGCTACGCGGCGGTCGCCCAGAGCGTCGGCGCCGAGTTCGCCAAGGCCGACCCGGCGCACGCGGCCGACTACCGGAAGAACACCGACGAACTGGTCGGCAAGCTCACCACCCTGGACCAGCGGTTCCGGGACGGCCTCAAGGACGCGAACACCAGGACCTTCGTCACCAGCCACGCCGCCTTCGGCTACCTCGCCGAGCACTACGGCCTCACCCAGGTCGCCATCAACGGCGTCGACCCGGAGTCCGAGCCCACCCCCGCCCGGCTGGCCGACGTCCAGAAGGCCGCCAAGGACAACGGCGTCACCACGATCTTCTTCGAGACCCTGGTCAGCCCCAAGCTCGCGGAGACCGTCGCCAAGGACCTCGGCCTCCGGACCGCGGTGCTGGACCCGCTGGAGGGCGTCAAGGACCCGGCCAAGGACACCTACCTGACGGTGATGGAGCAGAACCTCGCCAACCTGCGGGCCGCGCTCGGCACGGCCGGCGCCACCACCAGCTGAGGGGACGACAACACGCCATGACCCACCCGATACCCCCGGCCGTCCGCCTGCACGACGCCGTCGCCTCGCGCGGCGGCCGGCCGGTGCTGCGCGGCGTCGACCTCACGGTGCAACCCGGCGAGGTGGTCGCCCTGCTCGGCGCCAACGGCTCCGGCAAGTCCACCACCGTCAAGGCCGTCACCGGCGCCGTCCCGCTGGAGCACGGCAGCCTGGACCTGTTCGGCATCCCGTTCGCCAAGTTCCGTGCCTGGCACCGGGTCGGCTACGTGCCGCAGCGCACCACCGCCGCCTCCGGCGTGCCGGCCACCGTGCGCGAGGTGGTCTCCACCGGGCGGCTCCCGCAGCACCGGCTGCTGCCCTTCCGCCGCCGGGACCGGGACGCGGTGGACCGCGCGCTGACCGCCGTCGGCATGCTGGACCGGGCCGGGGACGGCGTCGCCGACCTCTCCGGCGGCCAGCAGCAGCGGGTGCTGATCGCCCGCGCCCTGGTCGGCACCCCCGACCTGCTGATCATGGACGAGCCGATGGCCGGAGTGGACGCCACCAGCCAGCAGGTGCTCGCCGACACCCTGCGCGCCGAGGTCGGACGCGGCGCGGCCGTGCTGCTGGTGCTGCACGAACTCGGGCCGCTGGAGCCGCTGATCGACCGCGCCGTGGTGCTGCGCGACGGCTGCGTCGCGCACGACGGCCCGCCCGTCCCCAACACCGGCCTGCACGCCCTGCCCGGCCACGACCACGTCCATCCGCACGCCGACCACACCCCGCCGAGGCTGCTCGCATGACCGAGATGCTCTCCTACGACTTCATGCAGCGCGCCCTGCTCGCCGCCGTCCTGGTCGGCATCACCGCGCCGGCCGTCGGCATCTACCTGGTGCAGCGGCGCCAGGCACTGCTGGGCGACGGCATGGGCCACGTCGCGATGACCGGGGTCGGCCTCGGCTTCATCTTCGACACCAGCCCGGTCTGGATGGCCGTCCTGGTCTGCGTCCTCGGCGCCGTCACCATGGAGCTGGTCCGCTCGCGCGGCAACCAGCGTGGCGACATCGCCCTCGCCATGCTGTTCTACGGCGGCATGGCCTGCGGCAAGCTGCTCGTCTCGAAGTCCGCCCAGGCCGGCGCCGGCAGCCTGGAGAGCTACCTCTGGGGCTCCATCCTGACCGTCGCCCCCGCCGACCTCGTCACCATCGGCGTCCTCGGCGCCGTGGTCATCGGCGTCACCGTGGGCCTGCGCCGCCAGCTCTTCGCGATCTGCCAGGACGAGGACTTCGCCCGGGTCACCGGCCTGCCGGTGCGCCTCCTCAACCTGCTGCTCGCGGTGATGGCCGCGATCACCGTCACGGTCGCCATGCGGGTCGTGGGGCTGCTGCTGGTCAGCGCGCTGATGGTGGTCCCGGTGGTGGCCGCCCAGCAGCTCACCCGCTCCTTCGCCGCCACCCAGGCCGCCTCGATCGGCCTCGGCGTCCTGGTCTCGCTGGCCGGCGTCACCGGCTCCTACCAGCTCGACGTCCCCTCCGGACCGGCCATCGTGCTGCTCGCCATCGCGGTGTTCGCGGTGTTCAGCGCGATCGCCGCACCGCTGGCCCGCCACCGGCACCGGACGGCGAAGGCCGACCCCGGCCCCGCGGTCTGCGACGTCCAACTGCCCGGGCAGAGCGCGTCCGACGCGACCACTCCGGACCGGAGGGCGGGGCTGGCACAATGAGGTGCGAGATGCCCACACCCCCAGGAGGACCCACGGTGACCACCGCAGGCCCGTCGCCGCGCGCCCGCTCGACCCGGCAGCGAGCCGCCGTCTCGGCGGCCCTGGACGAGATCGAGGACTTCCGCAGCGCGCAGGAGCTCCACGACATGCTCAAGCACCGAGGCGACTCGGTGGGTCTGACCACGGTCTACCGCACCCTGCAGTCGCTCGCCGACGCCGGCGAGGTCGACGTGCTGCGCACCGCCGACGGCGAGGCCGTCTACCGCCGCTGCAGCAGCGGGCACCACCACCACCTGGTCTGCCGGCACTGCGGCGCGACCGTCGAGGTGGAGGGGCCGGCCGTCGAACGCTGGGCCAACTCGGTAGCCGCCGAGCACGGGTTCAGCGACATCGCCCACACCCTGGAGATCTTCGGGACCTGTGCGGAGTGCGCCAAGAAGGCCTGATCCGGCCGCGCCGAAGGGCCCGTGGGAGCTGGCTCCCACGGGCCCTTCGGCGTACCCCGTCGGGCGCGCTCCGCGTCCCGGCGCCGGGACGCGGACCGCGCCCGACGGCGGCTCAGCGCTGCGCGGGGACCTCCGCGGCCTCGCCGGGGGCGACCTCGTTGGGGATCGCCCCGCCGAAGCGGCGGTCGCGCCGCGCGTACTGCTCGCAGGCCCGCCAGAGGTCCCGGCGGTCGAAGTCCGGCCAGAGCACGTCCTGGAACACGAACTCCGCGTACGCCGACTGCCAGAGCAGGAAGTTGGACGTCCGCTGCTCGCCGCTCGGGCGCAGGAAGAGGTCCACGTCCGGCATGTCCGGGTGGTACAGGTACTTGGCGATGGTCTTCTCGTTGACCTTCTTCGGGTCCAGCCGGCCCGCCGCGACATCGGCCGCGATGGCCGCCATGGCGTCCGCGATCTCCGCCCGGCCGCCGTAGTTGACGCACATGTAGAGCGTGACGGCGTCGTTCTCCCTGGTCTGCTCCTCGGCGACCTTGAGCTCCTGGACGACGCTCTTCCACAGCTTGGGCATCCGGCCGGCCCAGCGGACCCGCACGCCCATCGCGTCCATCTCGTCACGGCGGCGGTGGATGACGTCCCGGTTGAAGTTCATCAGGAACTTCACCTCGTCGGGCGAGCGCTTCCAGTTCTCGGTGGAGAACGCGTACAGCGAGATGTTCTTCACACCGAGCTCGATCGCGCCCTTGAGCACGTCCAGCACCACGGACTCGCCGACCTTGTGGCCCTCCGTGCGCGGCAGCCCGCGCTCCTTGGCCCAGCGCCCGTTCCCGTCCATCACGATCGCGACGTGGTTGGGGACCAGCTCGCCGGGGATCTTCGGGGGCTGTGCGCCGCTGGGGTGCGGGGTCGGGGGGAGGTACTCCCTTTGCTTGCCACCGCCGAAGAGCCGTCGCGCTGCCATGTGCTCACTTCTCCACGTATCTCATCGAGCGGATGCCCCGCTCCAGGTGCCACTGCAGATAGGCCGCGACCAGGCCGCTGCCCTCCCGCCAGTACCTCGGCTCGCAGGTGTCGGCCGTCCGCCAGTCCCCTGACAGCAGCGCCCCGAGCAGTACCAGTGTCTCAGGGGAGGGTACGGCACAACCGGGGACTCGGCAGTCTCCGCACAGCACGCCGCCCGCCTGGAGCGAGAAGAACCGGTTCGGGCCCTCCAGGCCGCACTTGGCGCAGTCGGTGAAGCTCGCGCCGTACCCGTTGACGGCCAGCGAGCGGAGCAGGAAGGCGTCCATCACCAGGTGCGACTCGTGCACCCCGGCCGCCAGCGTCCGCAGGCCGCCGACCAGCAGCAGGTACTGCTGGACGGCCGGCTCGCCCTCGTTCTCGGCGAACCGCTCCGCCGTCTCCAGCATCGCCGTCCCCGCGGTGTAGCGGCCGTAGTCGGTGACGATCGAGCCGCCGTACGGGGCGATCGTCTCCACCTGGGTGCAGAGCGGCAGCCCGCGCCCCACCAGCTCGCTCCCCCGGCTGAAGAACTGCACGTCCACGTGCGAGAACGGCTCCAGCCGGGCGCCGAACTTGGACTTGGTCTTGCGCACCCCGCGGGCCACCGCGCGCACCTTGCCGTGCTGGCGGGTGAGCATGGTGATGATCCGGTCGGCCTCGCCGAGCTTCTGCGCCCGGAGCACCACGCCGTCGTCCCGGAACAGGCTCATGCGGCGGCCTCGCGGCCGGCGTCGAACAGTGTGGACATCCCACCATTGTCCCCCACCGGCCGACCTCCGGGCGGCAGCCGTGTGGCCCGCACCGGGGCCGTGGGGGAGACCCGACCGGTGCGGGGCACGGCGGGCCCGGGGTGGGGCGCCGCCCGGCCGGGGGGCCGGGGGGCGGTTCGGGCCCGGTTCGTGGGGGTCCCGGGGGCGGCCGTCCGGGGTCCGCGTGGTGCGACGGCCGAGGTCCTTCCCGCGCGGCCGGGACGTGGCCCGCGCGGCCTAGTACGAAGCGCGGGTGGCCGCCTCCAGCAGCGCCCCGACCCTCGCCTGCGGCAGGTCCAGGCAGCGCCCCACGGCGGCCAGCGCCTCCCGCTCCTGGGGCAGGTAGCGCCCGTCGGCCAGCGCGATCGCCGCCCCCTGCAGCAGCAGCCGCTCCCGGCCGTGGTGGGCCAGGTGCGGGGCGAGCGGTTCGAGCACCGCGTGCAGTTCCACCGCCAGCGCGCCGGCGTCCCCGAGCCCGGAGGACGCCTCCAGGTCGTGGGCGTCCCGGAGTTCGCCGCCGAGCCCGGAGAGCGCGGCCAGCGCGGCGAGCACCTGGGCCTCGCCGCAGTCGTCGAAACCGGCCTCCCGGACGGCCGCGCAGGCCGCCTCGCGGGCCGCCCGGTGCGCCGTCCCGCCGGCCGCCAGCAGCGCGAGGGCGACGGTGTACTGCGCGTCGCGCAGCATCCCGCCGAGGCGCACGCAGGTGGGCTGGTCCAGGCTCTCCACGCCGTAGCGGCCGTGGCAGGTGGTGCACTGCACGCTGCGGACGACCGGGCCGAGCGGCAGCACCGCCGCGCCCAGCAACCGCAGCCACCGCCGGCCGTGCTGCCGGCGGTAGTTGCGGTCCCCGCCGCAGCCTGGACAGAAGAAGTCACCGAGAACGTCAGTCCGCCAGCGCGGGCGAACACCCCACAACCCTGTCACGGCGCCACTCCCCAGACATGGCAGGCGGCCTGCACAACAATGGGCAGGTCACGCGACCGGACCCCGAGGCCGTCCCACCGACCCGGATTTCCGGTGGGTCGATGTTGCCATGGTTACCGGCACGTGTCAGTACCTCGAACGGCTTCCGGGCCGAAAAAATGTGGCGCAGGCCACAGCCGCCCACCCGGGACCGCCCACGACGACGGCGGGCCGCCCCGGAGGACGGCCCGCCACTACCACTCGTACGAACTACCCGCGCTGCGCCCGGTTGACGGCGCTGATCATCGCCTTCAGCGAGGCCAGCACCGTGTTGCCGTCGATGCCCACGCCCCACAGCACCTTGCCGTCCACGGCGCACTCGACGTACGCGGCGGCCTGGGCGTCGCCGCCCTCGCTCAGCGCGTGCTCCGCGTAGTCCAGCACCCGGACGTCCACCCCGATCCGGCCCAGCGCGTCGGCGAAGGCGGAGACCGGGCCGTTGCCGGTACCGGCCAGGGTGACCGGCGCGCCCTCGACCACGGCCTGGGCGGTCAGCGCGTCCCGGCCGTCCTCGGTGGTCAGGCTGCGCGAGCCGCTCAGCGAGATCCGGCCCCACGGGTTGTCGGTGGTCGGCAGGTACTCGTCCTGGAAGACCGCCCAGATCGCCGCCGGGGTGACCTCGCCGCCCTCGGCGTCGGTCTTGGCCTGGATGATCCGGGAGAACTCGATCTGCATCCGGCGCGGCAGGTCCAGCTTGTGGTCGTTCTTCAGGACGTAGGCGACGCCGCCCTTGCCGGACTGGCTGTTGACCCGGATGACCGCCTCGTAGGTGCGGCCGACGTCCTTCGGGTCGATCGGCAGGTACGGCACACCCCAGGTGTGCTCGCCCACCGGCACGCCGGCCGCCTTCGCGTCGGCCTCCAGGGCGTCGAACCCCTTCTTGATCGCGTCCTGGTGCGAGCCGGAGAAGGAGGTGTACACCAGGTCGCCGGCGTACGGGTGGCGCGGGTGCACCTCCATCTGGTTGCAGTACTCGGCGGTGCGGCGCACCTCGTCGATGTCGGAGAAGTCGATCTGCGGGTCGATGCCCTGCGAGAACAGGTTCATGCCCAGGGTCACCAGGTCGACGTTGCCGGTCCGCTCGCCCTGGCCGAACAGGCAGCCCTCGATGCGGTCGGCGCCGGCCATGTAGGCCAGCTCGGCGGAGGCGACGGCGGTGCCGCGGTCGTTGTGCGGGTGCACCGACAGGCAGACGTGCTCGCGGCGGGACAGGTTGCGCGACATCCACTCGAACTGGTCGGCCTGGACGTTCGGGGTGGCCCGCTCGATGGTGGCCGGCAGGTTCAGGATGATCTCGCGGCCCTCGCCCGGCTGCCAGACGTCCATCACCGCCTCGCAGACCTCCAGGGCGAAGTCCAGCTCGGTGTCGACGAAGATCTCCGGCGAGTACTGGTAGCCGAAGACGGTGTCGTCGCCCAGCAGCTTCTCGGCGTACTCCATCACCAGCCGGGTGCCGTCGGTGGCGATCGCCTTGGTGGCCGCCCGGTCGTTGCGGAACACCACCCGGCGGAACAGCGGCGCGGTCGCGTTGTACAGGTGCACGGTCGCCCGCGGCGCGCCGACCAGCGACTCGACGGTCTTCTCGATCAGCTCCTCGCGGGCCTGGGTCAGCACCGAGATGGTGACGTCCTCCGGGATCGCCCCCTCCTCGATCAGCGACCGTACGAAGGCGTGGTCGGTGGCGCCGGAGGAGGGGAAGCCGACCTCGATCTCCTTGTAGCCCATGCCGACCAGCAGGTCGAACATCTTGCGCTTGCGGGCCGGGGACATCGGGTCGATCAGCGCCTGGTTGCCGTCCCGCAGGTCGGTGGAGAGCCAGCGCGGCGCCTTGGTGATCACCTTCGACGGCCAGCTGCGGTCCGGCAGGTCGACCGTGCCGAACGGCAGGTAGCGGCCGTGGCGCATGCCGGCGCCCCGCTGGCGCACGGTCGCGGCGGTGATCGGCGTCGGACGGTCGACGAACGCGCGACCGGCGGGGATGGACGCGGCGGAGCTCTGCTCGGTCATGGAGGTGACTCTCGGCTTCCTGTGATGCGGGGCTTGTCGGGGTGAGATGGACACCCGACCGGCCGGCCTGCTGCCGCGCACGACCCCTCGGTGGGCCGCAGTATTGCAACGCGCACAGCACAGTCCCCGCGGCGAGGGAGCCGGCCCTGGTGGACTACAGGCCCTCGACGCGGCAGCTAAGAAGAAGCAGCCCGTTGCGCATGATGTCGTCCAGCGTAACCGAGGAGCACGCGCCCCCGAAGTGAGCCGGGCGGACATTCCACCCCTTGAGACGGCGCCCGATTCCGTCCACGCCGGTGACAACGGGTCACGAATGCCTCACCCTTGGCCACATGACCGCCGAACCGCCGCTCTGCGCGATCGTTCCGCCGTACGTCCTGGACCGCCTCGCCGAGGCCGGTCACGAGCCCGCCGCCCGCTCCCTCGCCCTGGATGCCGCGCACCGCACGGCCCGCCTCACCGCCACTGCGCCGCAGCCCGGCGGCACCCGCCTGGAGCGGGTGGTCTGCGACGCCGGACACAGCGAACGGCTGCCCGGCCGCACCGTCCGCCGGGAGGACCAGGAGCCCGTCCCCGACCAGTCCGTCAACCACGCCTACGACGGCCTCGGCAACACCTTCGCCCTCTTCGCCGACGCCTTCGGCCGCCGATCGATCGACGACCAGGGTCTGCGGCTGGACGCCACCGTGCACTACGGCCGCGACTACGACAACGCCTTCTGGGACGGCCGGCGGATGGTCTTCGGCGACGGCGACGGCGAGGTGTTCGGCGACTTCACCGCCTGCGTCGACGTGATCGGCCACGAACTCACCCACGGCGTCACCCAGTTCACCGCCGCACTGGAGTACCGGGGCCAGCCCGGCGCGCTCAACGAGTCCGTCTCCGACGTGTTCGGCTCGCTCGTGAAGCAGTACGCGCTGCGCCAGGACGCCGGCGAAGCGGACTGGCTGATCGGCGCCGGCCTGCTCGCCCCGGGCGTGCAGGGGGTGGCACTGCGCTCGATGAAGGCGCCCGGGACCGCGTACGACGACCCCCGGCTCGGCAAGGACCCGCAGCCGGCCCATCTGCGCGACTACGTCCGCACCGCCCGGGACAACGGCGGCGTGCACATCAACTCCGGCATCCCGAACCACGCCTTCTACCTGCTGGCCACCGCGCTCGGCGGACCGGCCTGGGAGCGGGCCGGGCGGATCTGGTACGACGCGCTGACCGGTCGGCAGCTGCCCGGGGACGCCGACTTCGCGGCCTTCGCCCGGGCCACCGTGGCGGCCGCCCGGGCCCGCTACCCCGAGCCCGCGGTGGGCGACACCGTGACGGCGGCCTGGGCGAAGGTCGGGGTCAGTACAGCCTGAGCCGCCCGACCGCGGTCGAGCCCGACTTGAGCGGTCATAAGGTTTAAGAGCGCATAAGGTCAAGGTCCTGGAAAAGCCCGGCGAACGCCATCCCTGCGTAGCACCATGGACACCATGCGTATCCAGGTGACCCGGACCGGCGGCCTCGCGGGGAACGTCCGCCGCGCGGAGCTCGACACCACCGCGCGGACGGACGCCCCGCACGTGCACGCGCTCGCCCGCGAGGCCGTCGCGGGCGGGCTGCGGGCGCCCTCCTACGGGGTGCCGGACGGCTTCCACTACGAGATCACCGTCGACGGCCGGACGGTGCACTGCGCCGACCCGAAGCTCACCGAGTCGCAACGGGAGCTGGTCTCGCTGGTGCTGCGCGAGGGCGCCTAGGGGACGGCGCGGGGCCCGTCCGGACGCGGTCGTCCGGACGGGCCCCGCTCGGTGCGGGCGCGCTCAGAAGCCCAGCTTGCGCAGCTGCTTCGGGTCGCGCTGCCAGTCCTTGGCGACCTTGACGTGCAGGTCCAGGTAGACCGGCGTGCCGAGCAGCGCCTCGATGTGCTTGCGGGCGGTGGTGCCGACGTGCTTCAACCGGGCGCCCTTGGCCCCGATCACGATGGCCTTCTGGCTCTGCCGCTCGATGTAGACGTTCGCGTGGATGTCCAGCAGCGGCCGGTCCGCCGGGCGGTCCTCGCGCGGGATCATCTCCTCGACGACCACGGCCAGCGAGTGCGGGAGCTCGTCCCGGACGCCCTCCAGGGCGGCCTCCCGGATCAGCTCGGCGACCATGATCACCTCGGGCTCGTCGGTGAGGTCGCCGTCCGGGTAGAGCGGCATGCCCTCCGGGAGCAACTTGGTGATCAGCTCGGCGACCAGCTCGACCTGCTTGTCACCGACCGCCGAGACCGGGATGATCTCGGCCCACTCGATGCCCAGCTCGGCACCGAGCTGGTGGACGGCGATCAGCTGCTCGGCCAGCCGCTTGGAGTCCACCAGGTCGGTCTTGGTGACGATGGCCACCTTGGGGGTCTTCTTGATGTCGGCGAGTTCCTTGGCGATGAACTTGTCGCCGGGGCCGAGCTTCTGGTCGGCGGGCAGGCAGAAGCCGATCACGTCGACCTCGGCCCAGGTGGAGCGGACGAGGTCGTTCAGCCGCTCGCCGAGCAGGGTGCGCGGCTTGTGCAGACCGGGGGTGTCGACCAGCACGAGCTGGGCGTCCGGGCGGTGCACGATGCCGCGCACGGTGTGCCGGGTGGTCTGCGGACGGTCGGAGGTGATCGCGACCTTCGTCCCCACCAGGGCGTTGGTCAGGGTCGACTTGCCCGCGTTGGGCCGGCCGACGAAGCACGCGAAGCCGGAGCGGTACGAGGAGGAAGGGGCACTCATGGGCCCCATTCTCCCTGATCACCGGGCGCCCGGCGGACAGCCCGCCCCCGTCAGCCCTTTTTGCCGCCCAGAACGGCGGAGATCCCGCTGATCAGGACGATGAGGAGGAAGGCGACGGAGCCCCAGAGCCAGAACGGCGACCCGGTCTCCTGCCACTTGCCCATCCCCATGACGCCCAGCAGCAGGCCCGCGAAGAACGCGAACGGTCCCATGCCCCCAGCCCCCTCACCGCGACCTGCTCACCATCTGTACCGGTGAGATTATCTGCGGATCCTGGAGGGCCGGGCGCCCGGGCTGCCCCGGGCGCCCCGAGCCGTCCCCCGGCGGCCCCCGGCGGGCCCCGGTACGCCGTCGACGCGCCTCAGCGCGCCTCGGCCGCCACCTTCAGCGCCCCGTCCGGTCCGGCGAGCAGCACCGGCGTCCCGGCCCCGCCGAGGTCCCGCACCGCGGCCAGATCGGCCTCGGCCGGCTCCCCGGCCTCGCTCACCACGGCGGCCGCCTCCAGCGACCTGGCGCCGCTGGCCACCGCCATCGCCACCGCCGTCTGCAGCGCGCTGAGCCGCAGCGACTCCAGCGCGACCGTGCCCGCCACGTAGGTGCGCCCGGTCTCGTCACGCACCGCGGCCCCCTCCGCGACGCCGTTGCGGGCGCGCGCGGAGCGGGCCAGGGTGATGATCTTCTTGTCTTCGGGATCCAGCTCGACGATGTCACTCATGGCGCCGAGCATAGGACGCCCCGCCGACCGGCCGACCGCGCCCTGCGACGCGGACGGCCGGTCGGTCGCCTCAGTGGCCTCAGTGGCCTCAGTGGCCGATCGGATTGGGCGGCCCGGGCCGCATGACCTTGACGAAGGTCTTCGGACCGTTCGGCAGCGGCTCCTCCTCGGCGGACCGCTTGCGCCAGTACGGGTTGTCGTGCGGCAGATGGCTGCTGACCCTGCCGTACATCCCGAAGGTCACCACGACCAGTCCGAAGATGAACGCGAACAGCACGTTGGACATCCGGAAGTTGAGGATGTTGGCATCCGGCCGGCCGAGCACCGTCAGCCCGTAGAAACCGGAGAGCACGAAGAGGATGCCGACCACCATGTTGAGGTTGGCGGCGAAGTTCCCGCCGATCACCGCGCCGGCCACCAGGACCGCGCCCATCACGATGGAGAGGATGCTCAGCGCTCCGTTGGTCGACATCCCGGCGATGTCGTCGCCCTCGGTGGACAGGAAGCCGGGATGGTCCGCCAGCCCGAGGATGCCGAACACGATCAGGAAGATCCCGCCGAGTCCCGCCCCGGTCCGCCAGACCAGGAGCAGCCGGTGGTCGACCGGCAGTTCGTCTTGCAGCTTCATGGTGACCTCCACCATGGCGACGTCGAAACGGCCTTCGTTCACGCTACTCCGACCGCGGAGCGGGCGCACGGCCTGGCTTCCGGGGGGCGGTACCCCCGCATGTGCCTAGCTGTAGGGGTGGCTCCCCTGCATGTGCGGCACCTCGTGCATGTACAGCGAGCCGCACTGCTGACAGCAGCGCAGCCCGGTGCCCCACTCCTGGTCCGGCCGGGTCTCGGCGTCGGTGTCCATCGTGCGGCCGCAGAGGGCCGCCGCGGGTTCGGCGGCCCGGACGACGTGCCAGGTCTTCGCCCCGGCCGACCGACCCTGCGGGCCGTACTCCGCACGCAGTAGATGAGTCATGACGCCATCGTCGCCCCGCGGCCGCCCGAACGCTACTCGCCGGACTCCTGGAGGGCCTCGGCCGAGACCCGGACCGGGATCGCGACCATCGAACCGATCCGGTTGCGGCGGCCGGCCGAGCTCTCCGCGGTCAGCCGGATCGCGGTCAGGTCGGTGGCCGCGTCCTCGGGCAGCGGGATCTCGCAGGACGAGCCCGGGATCGGCACCCGGCCGAGGTGCTTGGCGAGCAGGCCGCCGACGGTCTCGACGTCCTCGTCCTCCAGCTCGATCCCGAACAGCTCGCCGAGGTCCTCGACCAGCAGCCGGGCGGTGATCCGGTACGAGCCGTCACCGAGGTCCTCGACCGGCGCGATCTCCCGGTCGTACTCGTCGGTGATCTCGCCGACGATCTCCTCCAGGATGTCCTCGATGGTGACCAGTCCGGCCGTGCCGCCGTACTCGTCGATCACGATCGCCACGTGCGAGCGGCGCTGCTGCATCTCGCGCAGCAGGTCGCCGGCCGGCTTGGAGTCCGGGACGAAGACGGCCGGCCGCATCACCGCGCCGACCTCCTCGGACTCGGCCTCCCGGTTGATGTGGGTGCGCCGCACGAGGTCCTTGAGGTAGACGATGCCGACCACGTCGTCCTCGTTGTCGCCGACCACCGGGATCCGCGAGAAGCCCGAGCGCAGCGCCAGGGTCAGCGCCTGACGGACGGTCTTGTGACGCTCGATCATCACCAGGTCGGTGCGCGGCACCATCACCTCGCGGACGATGGTGTCGCCCAGCTCGAAGACCGAGTGCACCATCCGGCGCTCCTCGTCCTCGATCAGGTCGTCCTTCTCGGCGAGGTCCACCAGGGCGCGCAGCTCCGCCTCGGAGGCGAACGGCCCCTCGCGGTAGCCCTTTCCCGGGGTCAGCGCGTTGCCGAGCAGGATCAGCAGCCGCGGGATCGGGCCGAGCACGCCCGCCAGCGGCAGCAGCACGAAGGAGGCCGCCGTGGAGGTGGTCAGCGGGTGCTGGCGCCCGATCGTGCGGGGCGAGACGCCGACCGCCACGAAGGAGACCAGCACCATCACGCCGAACGCCAGCAGCACGGCCTGCCAGGTGGAGTCCAGGCTCCGCACGCAGACCACGGTGACCAGGACCGCCGCCGCCATCTCGCTGGCCACCCGGATCAGGGTGGCCAGGTTGAGGTAGCGGATCGGGTCGGAGGCCAGCGCCAGCAGCCGGGCCGAGCCCCGCCGGCCGGCCCGGACCGCCTCCTCCGCGCGGAACCGGGAGACCCGGGAGATACCCGCCTCGGCGCAGGCCGCCAGCCAGCCGAGGACGACCAGCAGCACGGCGCCGAGGATGAAACTCGTACTCTCACCACTCACAGGGGTTCGGGCTCCGCGCTCAGTGGGTGGTGGGGGCCGGGGAGATCCCGCCCAGGCCGCGGCCGGCCCGCCAGCCGTCGAGGATGGCCTTCTGGAGGCCGAACATCTCCTCCTCCTCGTCCGGCTCCTCGTGGTCGTACCCGAGCACGTGGAGCACCCCGTGGACGGTGAGCAGCTGCAGCTCCTCGTCCATCGAGTGCTTGGACGGAGCCGCCTTGCCCTGCTGCTCGGCCACCTCGGGGCAGAGCACGATGTCGCCGAGCAGGCCCTGCGGCAGCTCCTCGCCCTCCTTGCCGGGACGCAGCTCGTCCATCGGGAAGGACATCACGTCGGTCGGGCCGGGGAGGTCCATCCACTGGATGTGCAGCTCCTCCATCGCCGCACCGTCCACCAGGATCACGGACAGTTCTGACTGCGGGTGGATCCGCATCTTGTCCAGCGCGTAGCGGGCGACGTCGAGGATGGACTCCTCGTCGGCGTCCCAACCGGACTCATTGGCGATGTCGATCGACATGACGGGCTGGTTACTCAGCTTTCGGTGCGATGGGACTGTCGGGGTGCGCGCGGTGCGGTCGTCTTGCCGGGGCGCCGCTGGCCGGGCTTGCGGGCCGACGGAGCGTTCTCCTCGGCCTCCTGCCGGGCGTCCCAGCGCTCGTAGGCGTCCACGATCCGGCCGACCAGCTTGTGGCGGACCACGTCGGTGCTGGTGAGCACGGAGAAGTGGATGTCGGGCACGTCGACCAGGATCTCCTGGACGACCTTGAGGCCGCTGCGGGTGCCGCCCGGGAGGTCGATCTGGCTGGTGTCGCCGGTGACGACCACCCGGGAGTTGAACCCGAGGCGGGTGAGGAACATCTTCATCTGCTCGGGCGAGGTGTTCTGGGCCTCGTCGAGGATGATGAAGGCGTCGTTGAGGGTCCGGCCGCGCATGTAGGCGAGCGGGGCGACCTCGATGGTGCCGGCCGCCATCAGGCGCGGGATGGAGTCCGGGTCCATCATGTCGTGCAGCGCGTCGTAGAGCGGGCGCAGGTACGGGTCGATCTTGTCGAAGAGGGTGCCGGGCAGGAAGCCCAGCCGCTCCCCCGCCTCGACCGCCGGACGGGTCAGGATGATCCGGTTGACCTCCTTGGCCTGGAGGGCCTGGACGGCCTTGGCCATCGCGAGGTAGGTCTTGCCGGTACCGGCCGGGCCGAGCCCGAAGACGATGGTGTGCTTGTCGATCGCGTCGACGTAGCGCTGCTGGTTGAGCGTCTTGGGGCGGATGGTGCGGCCCCGGTTGGACAGGATGTTCGCGGTGAACACCTGCGACGGCGCCGGGCTGTCCGGGTCGTCGACGGCGCTCCGGAGCATGGCGATGGAGCGCTCCACGGCGTCCTCCGTGAGGGGTTGGCCGGTGCGCAGCACCAGCATCATCTCGTCGAAGAGCTGCTTGACGAGGGCGACCTCGGCGCGCTCTCCGGTGGCGGTCACCTCGTTGCCGCGGACGTGGATGTCCGCGGCGGGGAAGCCTCGCTCGATCACCCTCAGCAGCGAGTCCGCGGTGCCGAGCAGGGTGACCATCGGGTGCTTCTCGGGGATGACGATCCGGGCGCTGGTACGGCCCTCGTCGGCCGGTTCGGGGCGCGGCTGTCCGTTCGTACGGGTCTGCGATGTGTCACTCATAGGTCGGCGCTGGGGCCTGCCTCATCCCAATCCGTGGTCTCGTGGTGCCGCGCGGTCCTTCCGGGGCACCAGGGTACGCCGCGAGCGTGATCGCTGCGGCGGGCGGCGGGGCCGCTCCCGACGATGCTGGGGCAGATCGCGGAGCGGCGCGAACGGTTTTCCGCCCGGGACCGGTGCCCCGCCCGGGCGCACGGCCACCGGCCCGCGGCTCCGCGCGCCCGGCCGCTCACGGCCGCCGGCGGGGCGGCACGGGCACCCGGGCGAGGTCCTCGGCGAGCACGACGGTGCCGTCGAAGTGCTTGCGGGCGTCGGCGAGGTGCTGGCCGAGGTCCGGGTAGCGCTGCGAGAAGTGGGTCAGCACCAGGGTGCCCGCGCCGGCCTCGGCGGCGACCTTGCCGGCCTGGCCGGCGGTGAGGTGGCCGTGCTCCTCGGCGAGCCGGGTGTCGGCGTCGGTGAAGGTGGACTCGATGACCAGCAGGTCGGCGCCCTCGGCGAGTTCGTGGACGCCCTCGCAGAGCCGGGTGTCCATCACGAAGGCGAACCGCTGGCCCCCGCGGAACTCGCTGACCTCGTCGAGGGTGATCCGCCGGCCGCCCGACTCGATCGCTCCCCGGTGCTGGAGCCGGCCGACGTCCGGGCCGGCGATGCCGAGCGCGGCCAGCCGCTCGGGCACCAGCCGGCGGCCGTCCGGCTCGGTGAGCCGGTAGCCGAAGGACTCGACGGGGTGCGAGAGCCGGACGGCGTCCAGCGCGAAGCGGGCGCCGGGCGCCGGCAGCGGCCCCGGCCCGTCGATCGGGCGGGGGCGCAGCACGGCGGTCTCGTGGAACGCGGTGGCGTGCCGCAGCCGCTCGAAGTAGACCTCCCCGGAGGCCGGGAAGTAGACGTCCACCGGGTGCGGGACGCGGTCCAGGTTGATCCGCTGGATCACCCCGGCGAGGCCCAGGCTGTGGTCGCCGTGGAAGTGGGTGACCGCGATCCGGGTGATCTGGGTGGCGGAGACCCCGGCGTGCAGCATCTGGCGCTGGGTGCCCTCGCCGGGGTCGAACAGCAGGCCCTCGCCGTCCCAGCGCAGCAGGTAGCCGTTGTGGTTGCGGTGCCGGGTCGGGACCTGGCTGGCCGTGCCGAGGACGACGAGTTCGCGCTGTGACACGTCGTTCAGACCATGCGCTCGTTCATCGGCATGCCGCCGAGCACGTGGACGTGGGCGTGGAAGACGGTCTGGCCCGCGCCCGCGCCGGTGTTGAAGATCAGCCGGTAGTCGTCGAGGCCCTCGTCCCGGGCGACCTCGCCGGCCTCGGCGAGCAGCTCGCCGGCGATCCGCGGCTCGGCGGCGGCCAGCGCGGCGGCGTTCGGGTAGTGGGCGTGCGGGATGACCAGGACGTGGGTCGGAGCCTTCGGGGCGATGTCCCGGAAGGCGAGGACGCGCTCGGTCTTGCGCACCACGGTGGCCGGGATCTCGCCCGCCACGATCTTGCAGAACAGGCAGTCGGACTGCGGCTCGCCGGCCATCGGGGTCTCCTCGCGGTGTCGCACGGTGTCGGTCGGGGCGTACGGCCGCATGCTAGCCGAGCGGCCCGGTCGCCTGCTGGCAGTCGCGCCCGCCCCCGCGGACCCGCCGCCCGCGGGGGGCGTACGGCCCGCGGGGGTGCCCGGTCAGCTGCCCGGGCACCCCCGCCGGACCTGCGCCCGTCCTACCCGGCGTCCTGCCCGGCGCCGTGCCCGCTCTCCTGCCCCGCGCCCCGCGGGCCGTCCGGCGCCGGGCCCTGCTCCCAGGGCAGCGGCGGCGGCGTGCTGCCCGGGGTCTCGGTCAGCGCCGCCAGGGCGATCCGGACGCCCTCGGCGAGCTGCGGGTCCTCCCCCGCGGCCCACTGGTGCGGCGCGACCGGCACCTCGACGTCCGGGTCGACGCCGTGGTTCTCCACCCCCCAGCCGTAGCCCTCCAGCCAGAACGCGTACTTCGGCTGGGTGACCAGGGTGCCGTCCACCAGGCTGTACTTGCTGTCGATGCCGATCACGCCGCCCCAGGTCCTCGTCCCGACCACCGGGCCGAGCTTCAGCGCCTGGATGGCGGCGTTGACGATGTCGCCGTCCGAGCCGGAGAACTCGTCGGCCAGCGCGACGATCGGCCCGCGCGGCGCGTCACCGGGGTAGGGCACCGGGTTGGCGAGGTCGCGGGCGACCGTCCAGCCGACGATCCGCCGGGCCAGCTTCTCGATCACCAGCTGCGAGGTGTGGCCGCCGCGGTTCTCCCGGATGTCGACGATCACGCCCTCCCGGGCCATCTCCGACCGCAGGTCGCGGTGGATCTGGGCCCAGCCGGTGCTCTGCATGTCGGGGATGTGCAGGTAGCCGAGCCGCCCGCCGGACAGCTCCCGGACGGCGGCCCGCCGCCCGGCCACCCAGTCGTGGTAGCGCAGCGGCTCGTCGTCGGCGAGCGGGACGACCACCGGGTACCGGCGGTCGGTGCCGTCCTTGCCGGCCACGGTCAGCTCGACCGGTTGTCCGGCGGTGCCGGCCAGCAGCGGGGCCGGGCCGGCGGTCGCGTCCACCGGGCGGCCGTTGACGGCCAGCACCGCGTCGCCCGGGCGGACGGCGGCGCCCGGCGCGGCCAGCGGCGAGCGGGCCCGCGGGTCCGAGGACTCGCCCGGCAGGATCCGGGCGATCCGCCAGACCTCGCCGTCCTTGACCAGGTCGGCGCCGAGCTTGCCCTGCCGGCGGGCGGCCTCGGTGTGGATGCCGTAGGGCTGCACGTAGGCGTGCGAGGTGCCCAGCTCGCCGTGCACCTCCCAGAGCAGGTCGACCAGGTCGTCGTGCGAACCGAGCCGCTCCACCAGCGGCCGGTAGCGGTCGAGGATCTCGGCCCAGGGCAGGCCGCCGAGGTCCGGGCGCCAGAAGTTGTCGCGCATCAGGCGGCCGTTCTCGTCGTACATCTGCCGCCACTCGGCGGCCGGGTCGACGGTCACCCGCAGCCGGTGCAGGTCGACGTCGATCTCGTCGTCGTCGCCCGCCGCCTTGTGGTCCGCGGGGACGATCCGCAGCTCGCCCTCGTCCAGCACGGCGACCCGGGTGCCGTCGCCGCTGACCGCGAACTCGTCGAGCCCGTCGACCAGTTGCTCGACCCGGCGCTTGCGCAGGTCGAACCGCTCCAGGGTGGGGCGCGGCTGCTCGTCCTCCGGCGTGGCCGCGTCGTCGCCGAGCTCGCCGGTGAGCGGGATCCGCGTCCAGAGCACGCCGTCCTTGGCGGCCGCCAGCTCGCCGAACCGGCCGCCCTCGACCGGGAAGGGGATGATCCGGTCGGCGATCCCGTCCAGGTCTACCCGGGTGGCGGGCGGGGCGTCGGCCGCCCCCTCCTCGCCGTCCGCCTTCTTGCCCTTGGGCTCGTCGTCCTCCCCGCCGGCCGGCCGCCCGGCCCGGCGCGGGCCGAACGGGGAAGGGGTGTCGGCGGCCAGGGTGACCAGGTACGGGCGGCAGCCGTTGGGGAACGACAGGTCGAAGACGTGCGAGTCGTAGACCGGGTCGAAGTTGCGCACCGAGAGGAAGGCCAGGTGGCGGCCGTCGGCGGTGAAGGCCGGCGAGGTGTCGATGAAGCGCGCCGGGGTGACCTCGCCGACCGTGCGGGTGGCCAGGTTGGCCAGCACGATCTGGCGCAGCGACCAGGCCCCGAAGCCCGGGCTCGGCCGCGACCAGGCGAGCCAGGCGGAGTCCGGACTGAACGCCAGCCCGCTGACCTCGCCGTCCGTGCTGCGGTCCAGCTCGTGCACCGTCCCGTCGGCGAGCGACACCAGGAGGACCCGGCCGTCGTGCGCGCCGACCGCCGCCTGCTTGCCGTCCGGCGAGACCGCCAGCGCGCGGACCCGGCCCAGCTGTCCGCCGGCCAGCCGGCGGCGCTCCTCGCCGAGCACGGCGGGGGCGTACTCGACGGCGTCCTCGCCGTCGGCGTCGGTCACCCAGAGCACGCCCTGCGCACCGTCCTCGCCCGGCACCACGTGGGCCCGCCGGGCCCGGACGCCGGGCGTCTCGTCCAGCACCCGGGCGGGGCCCTCCCGGTGCGGCAGCCAGTGCACGCTGCCGCGCACCACCACGGCGCCGGCCCGGCCGGTGCGGTCGGGGGCGGCGCTCTCCAGCCAGTGCGCGGCCGGCACCGGGCGGGGCCGCCGGCCGGCCCGGGGGCCGGACGGCCGGACGTCCAGCCGGCGCGGCTCGGCGCCGTCGAGGTCGTCCAGCAGCCAGAGGTCACCGGCCCGGTGCCAGATCACCCGGGTGCCGTCGCTGGTCGCGCCGCGGGCGTAGAAGCCCTCCGGGGAGGTGGTGTGGCGGCGCAGGCCGCTGCCGTCGGGGAGGCTGGAGTAGAGTTCGC
Organism: Kitasatospora sp. NPDC022856; assembly: GCF_055561235.1. NCBI lineage: Bacteria > Bacillati > Actinomycetota > Actinomycetes > Kitasatosporales > Streptomycetaceae > Kitasatospora > Kitasatospora sp. NPDC022856. Next base: position 525,418 of record NZ_JBVHHE010000001.1, read on the forward strand.
CGACGCCCTCGTGGTCGGCCAGGAAGGCGATCCGGGCGCCGCCGGGCGCGTCGACCCAGAGCGGCGCCTCGATGTGCCCGTCCAGCTCCTCGTGGACGCGGGCGAACCGCTCGGCGCCGATCCAGAGCTTGCCGACCCGGCCGCCCCGGTAGCGCTTCCACCGCGCGGGCTCCGCACCGGCCGCCGAGAGCAGCAGCACCCGGTCGCCGCCCGGCTCGTACGCCACGCCGCCGACCGGCCCGTACGGCAGCCGCCGCGGCTCGCCGCCGTCCAGCGGTACGGCATGGGCCCAGGTGCGGCGCAGGGTGGCCTGTCCGGCGGAGGTGGTGGCGACCGGGCTGCCGTCGGCCGTCCAGCCCTGCAGCTGCGTCTGGTCGCTGCCCCAGTACGTCAGCCGCCGGGACGGGCCGCCGTCCACCGGCGCGACGTGCACCTCGGGCGCGCCGTCCCGGGTGGAGACGAAGGCGATGTGCCGGCCGTCCGGCGAGAAGCGCGGGCGGCGGACCGGGACGTGATCGGCCGTCAGCCGCCAGGGCCGGCCGCCGTCCAGCGGGGCGAGCCAGACGTCGTTCTCCGCGACGAAGGTGATCAGGTCACCGTGCAGGTGCGGATGGCGCAGGTAGGCGCCGGCAGGGGTGCTCGGGGATTCGCTCACAGCCGCACCCTACGCACCCGCCGGGGCGGCGCGCCTCCGGTTTCGCGCAGGCCGCCCCCTACGGGGGACGAACCGCCGGGGAACGAACCACCGGGGGACGAACGGTCCGTGCGGCGACCGGCCCGCTCAGCCCCAGCGGCCGGTGCGGCCCAGCAGCAGGGCGCCGGCGGCCACTCCCGCGGTCGAGGTGCGCAGCACCGAGGACCCGAGCCGGTACGGCCTGGCACCGGCCTCGGCGAAGGCGGCCAGCTCCTCCGGGGAGACCCCGCCCTCGGGGCCGACCACCAGCACGATGTCCCCGCCGCCGGGCAGCGCGGCACCGGCCAGCGGCTCGGCGCCGTCCTCGTGCAGCACCGCGGCGAGCGCGGCCCCGGCCAGGACGGACGCCAGCTGGCGGGTGGTGGCGAGTTCGCGGACCTCGGGGAAGCGCAGCCGGCGGGACTGCTTGCCCGCCTCGCGGGCGGTGGAGCGCCACTTCGCGAGCGCCTTGGCACCGCGCTCGCCCTTCCACTGGGTGATGCAGCGGGAGGCGGCCCAGGGGATCACCACGTCCACGCCGACCTCGGTCATGGTCTCCACCGCCAGCTCGCCGCGGTCGCCCTTGGGCAGCGCCTGGACGACGACGATCCGCGGCGCCGGCTCGGCCTCCCGGCGGACCCCGGCGACCGTCACCTCGACGGCGTCCTTGCCGTGCACGGCCGTGACGGTGCCGTCGGCGCCCAGGCCGAGCCCGTCGGCCAGGGTCACCGCCTCGCCCGGCTCCAGCCGCTTCACGGCGGCGGCGTGCCGCCCCTCCGGGCCGTCCAGCCGGACCACCGCGCCGGGGGCGGCGGAGGCGAGCTGCGCGGTCTCGACGACGAACACGGGCGCGGTCATGGCGGTTCCTGGAGTGGGGGGACGGACGGGGGAACGACGGCGCCCGGTGACCCGCCGGGAGCGGGGCACCGGGCGCCGGTACGGTCAGCGGCCGTTGAAGGCGTCCTTCAGCCGGGAGAACAGCCCCTGCTGGCCCGGCGCGAACTGCCCGGAGGGCCGCTCCTCGCCGCGCAGCACCGCGAGCCGGCGCAGCAGGTCCTCCTGCTCGGGGTCGAGCTTGGTGGGCGTCTGCACCTCGACGTGCACTATCAAGTCGCCCCGGCCGCCGCCGCGCAGATGGGTGATGCCGCGGGCGTGCAGCGGGATCGACTGGCCGGACTGGGTGCCGGGCCGGATGTCGACCTCCTCCAGCCCGTCCAGGGTCTGCAGCGGCACCTGGGTGCCGAGCGAGGCGGCCGTCATCGGGATGGTGACCGTGCAGTGCAGGTCGTCGCCGCGGCGCTGGAAGGTCGGGTGGGTGCTCTCGGCGATCTCGACGTAGAGGTCGCCGGCCGGGCCGCCGCCGGGGCCGACCTCGCCCTCGCCGGCCAGCTGGATCCGGGTGCCGTTGTCGACACCGGCCGGGATCTTCACGGTCAGGGTGCGGCGGGCCCGCACGCGGCCGTCGCCGGCGCACTCCGGGCATGGGGTCGGCACGACGGTGCCGAAGCCCTGGCACTGCGGGCAGGGCCGGGAGGTCATGACCTGGCCCAGGAAGGACCGGGTGACCTGGGAGACCTCGCCCTTGCCGCGACACATGTCACAGGTCTGCGCGGAGGTGCCGGGGGCGGCGCCCTCGCCGCTGCACGTGGTGCAGGTGACGGCGGTGTCGACCTGGAGTTCCTTGGTGGTGCCGAACGCGGCCTCCTCCAGGGTGATCTCCAGCCGGATCATGGCGTCCTGGCCGCGCCGGGTGCGCGAGCGCGGGCCGCGCTGACCGGCGGCCGCGCCGAAGAACGCGTCCATGATGTCGGAGAAGCCGAACCCGGCCGCGCCCGCGCCGAAGCCGCCCGCGCCTCCGCCGTTGGGCGAGAGGGGATCCCCGCCGAGGTCGTAGACCTGCCGCTTCTGCGGGTCGGAGAGGACCTCGTAGGCGGCGTTGATCTCCTTGAACCGCTCCTGCGTCTTCGGGTCGGGGTTGACGTCCGGGTGCAGTTCGCGCGCCAGGCGCCGGAACGCCTTCTTGATCTCGTCCTGCCCCGCATCCCGTCGGACGCCGAGTACCGCGTAGTAGTCCGTGGCCACCAAATGCTCCGCTTGTTCCGCCTGTAGAAGTGCTTGCGACTGGTACCGGTGTCACCTGTGTGACACCGGTCGTTCCCTACGACTCGGCCAGGATCTGGCCCACGTACCGTGCCACCGCTCGCACCGCCCCCATTGTGCCCGGATAGTCCATCCGGGTCGGACCGATCACACCCAGTTTGGCCACGCTCTCGTCGCCCGAACCGTAACCGACCGAGACGACCGAGGTGGAATTGAGCCCTTCGTACGCGTTCTCCCGGCCGATCCGGACCGTCATCCCGGCGTCCGCCGTCTCACCCAGGAGGCGCAGCAGGACGACCTGCTCCTCCAGCGCCTCCAGCACCGGCTGGATGGTGAGCGGGAAGTCGTGGCCGAAGCGGGTCAGGTTGGCCGTGCCGGCCAGCATGATCCGCTCCTCGTTCTGCTCGGCGAGCGCCTCGAAGAGCGTCGCCAGGACGATGGTGACGGCCGGCCGGTCCACCGCCTCGAACATCGCCGGGAGCTCGTCCAGCAGCCCCGGCACGTCGGGCAGCCGCACGCCGACGGCCCTCGTGTTGATCTTGGCACGGAGGTCCGCGAGGACCACCTCGCCGACCGGACCCGGGCAGTCGACCATCCGCTGCTCGACCCGGCCGGTGTTGGTGATCAGGACCAGCATGACCTTGGCCGGAGCCAGCGCGACCAGCTCGATGTGGCGCACCGTGGAGCGGGAGAGCGAGGGGTACTGGACCACCGCCACCTGCCGGGTGAGCTGGGCGAGCAGCCGGACCGTGCGGGCGACCACGTCGTCCAGGTCCACCGCGCCGTCCAGGAAGTGCCGGATCGCCCGCCGCTCGGGCGCGCTCATCGGCTTGACCTCGGCGAGCCGGTCGACGAAGAGGCGGTACCCCTTGTCGGTGGGGATCCGCCCGGCGCTGGTGTGCGGCTGGTGGATGAAGCCGTCCTCCTCCAGCGCGGCCATGTCGTTGCGGACGGTGGCCGGGGAGACCCCGAGGTTGTGGCGTTCGACGAGAGCCTTGGAGCCGACCGGCTCCTCGGTGCCCACGTAGTCCTGGACGATGGCGCGGAGCACGGCGAGCTTGCGTTCGTCGAGCTGGCGGACCTCACCGGCCATGGGGCACGCACCTCCCTCTTCGCACGTTGTCCGTGGTGACGTGTGTCGTTCCGGCATGGTGCGGTCCGCCGGGCGGACCGCGGCCTTTGGCACTCTGAACAGAGGAGTGCCAGAACCGTACCTGCCAGTGTAAGGCCCGGGTCCGACGGCAGGAACGGCACCGCCGGGGTGATCCTGCCCGCATCGCGCGGCGCGCGGGTGATGCCGCGGGACCGGCCGGGTGGCAGCATCGATAGCGAACGGCGAACGGAGGACCAGCGATGTCGACCTCGGGCCAGCCCACCCGCTTCGCCCCGGACCGCGGCCTGACCGGCCGGATGGTCGGGACCATGTTCGTGATCGGGCTCCTGTACGTGGGTTTCACCGGCCTGCTGATCGCGCTGCTGCGCGGCGCCTGGCCACTGATCGTGCTGATCTCCGGCGGGCTGTTCGTGGCCCAGTTCTGGTTCAGCGACAAGATCACCGAACGGGCGATGGGCGCCCACCGGGTGACCCCGGAGCAGTACCCCCAGCTGCACGGCACCGTCGACCGGCTCTGCGCCCTCGCCGACATGCCCAAACCCCGGGTGGCGGTCGCCGACAACGACATGCCGAACGCCTTCGCGACCGGCCGCAACCCGCAGAACGCGGTGGTCTGCGTCACCACCGGGCTGCTGCGGCGGCTGGAACCGGAGGAACTGGAGGGCGTCCTGGCGCACGAGCTGTCGCACGTCGCCCACCGGGACGTCGCGGTGATGACCATCGCCGGCTTCCTCGGCGTACTGGCCGGGGCGATGACCCGGATCGCGATGTACGGCGGCTTCATGGGCGGCGGCCGCAACAGCAACGACTCCAACGCCGCGATCGCCGCGCTGGTCATCCCGCTGGTGTCGGTGGTGGTGTACGCGATCAGCTTCCTGCTGACCCGGTTGCTCTCCCGCTACCGGGAACTGGCCGCCGACCGGGCCGCCGCCCAGCTCACCGGCCGGCCCAGCGCACTGGCCTCGGCGCTCACCAAGGTGACCGGCCAGATCGCCGCGATCCCGACCAAGGACCTGCGCCAGGCCCAGCCGTACAACGCCTTCTACTTCGCCCCCGCGCTGAGCGCCCGGGAGGCCGCCTCGCAGCTGTTCTCCACCCACCCCTCGCTGGAGCAGCGGCTGGAGCAGCTGGCGAAGATCTCCACCCAGCTCGGCCGCTGAGCCGACGACACGCCCCGGAGGGGACCGCCGTGGGAATCCTGGACGCACTGTTCGGCCGCACCAAGCCCGTCCGGCCCGACCTCGACCAGCTGTTCGGCGTGCCCTCGGCCGCGCTGACCCTGGAGGCGGCGGCCGGCTTCCGGCCGACCGGCGTCGGGTCGGTCTGCTTCTCCTCGGTCGAGGGCGGCGCCTTCGTCGAGGTCGAGCGGCAGGTCCGGGCCCTGCTGGACGCCGACACCGAGCGCGGCGGCGTCCCGGTGGAGGCCTCCAAGGACGCCTACGGCTACTCCTGGCTGCTCGCCCGGCACACCCCCGAGGAGCTGCCGGAGCTGGTCAACGACCTGCACGCGGTCAACAGCGAGCTGGAGGGGAACGGCTTCGGCCCGCAGCTGCTCTGCTCGCTGGTGGCCTTCCGCGGCGCCGAGGGGCAGCCGCTGGCGCTGGTCTACCTGTACAAGCGCGGCACTTTCTACCCGTTCGCGCCGGTGCCGGGCGGCGGGGAGAAGCGCGACAGCCCGCTGGAACTGCAGGTCAACGCCATGCTGGGGAACGACCTGCGGCTGGAGAAGGACCTCACCCGCTGGTTCCCGGTCTGGGGCGCGCCGGGCCTGTGACGCCCCGTCGGGCCTGCCTATAGTCACCTGCATGCGCAGCCGCCAGTACGGACCCGACCTCACCCCGCCGTGGAAGCGGCAGCAGCCCGCCCCCGAGGTGCCCGCCGACCGGGACCTCGTGGTCGAGGAGGCCGCGACCGGCTTCTGCGGCGCGGTGGTGCGCTGCGAGAAGACCGCCGAGGGGTTCACCGTCACCCTGGAGGACCGGTTCGGCAAGCGGCGGGTGTTCCCGCTGGTGCCGCGCGGCTTCCTGCTGGAGGGCCGGACCGTCACCCTGGTCCGCCCCGCCGCCGCGGCGCCGGCGCCCCCGCGCGCGCCGGGCCGGACGGCCTCCGGCTCGGTCGCCGTCCCCGGAGCGCGGGCCCGGGTGGCCCGGGAGTCGCGGATCTACGTCGAGGGGCGGCACGACGCCGAACTGGTCGAGCGGGTCTGGGGGGACGACCTGCGGATCGAGGGCGTCGTCGTCGAGTACCTGGAGGGCATCGACGACCTGCCCGCGATCGTCGCCGACTTCGCCCCCGGCCCGGGCCGCCGGCTCGGCGTCCTGGTCGACCACCTGCTCCCCGGCACCAAGGAGCACCGGATCGCCGCCCGGGTCACCGGCGACGCCGTGCTGGTCGTCGGCCACCCGTACATCGACGTCTGGCAGGCCGTGAAGCCCTCCTCCGTCGGCATCCCCGGCTGGCCGGACGTCCCCTACGGCGAGGACTGGAAGGGGGGCGTCTGCCGCCGCCTCGGCTGGCCGGCCGACACCCCCGCCGCGTGGAAGCGGATCCTCGCCTCGGTCGACTCCTTCAAGGACCTGGAGCCCGCGCTCCTGGCGAAGGTCGAGGAACTGATCGACTTCGTCACCCTGGAGGACTGACCGGTCAGCCGTGGGCCCGCGACCGCGAGCCGGCGGCCGACACCACGGCAACGGCTCTCAGTCCACCAGGTCGCGGACCACGGCGTCGGCCAGGAGGCGGCCCTGGAGGGTCAGGGTGGCCCGGCCGCGCTCGTGGGTGGTGCGGTCGAGCAGGCCGTCGGCGAGGTGCCGGTCGGCGGCCGCGCGGCCGGTCGCCGTGAGCAGGTCCAGCGGGATGCCCTCGGCGAGGCGCAGTTCGAGCAGGATGCGCTCGACCCGGCGGTCCTCGTCGGTGAGCCGCTCGCGGCCCTGGGCCGGGGTGCGGCGCTCGGCGAGGGCGCGGGCGTAGCCGGCCGGGTGCTTGGCGTTCCACCAGCGGACGCCGCCGACGTGGCTGTGCGCGCCGGGGCCGGCGCCCCACCAGTCGCCGCCGGTCCAGTAGAGCTCGTTGTGGCGGCAGCGGCCCTGCGGGGTGGTGGCCCAGTTGGAGACCTCGTACCAGGAGTAGCCGGCGGCGGCGAGCGCCTGCTCGGCGATCAGGTAGCGGTCGGCGTGCACGTCGTCGTCGATCATCGGCAGCTCGCCGCGCTTGACCCGGGCGGCGAGCTTGGTGCCGTCCTCGACGATCAGCGAGTAGGCCGAGACGTGGTCCGGCCCGGCGCCGATCGCGGCGTCCAGGGAGGCCCGCCAGTCGTCGTCGGACTCGCCGGGGGTGCCGTAGATGAGGTCCAGGTTGACGTGCTCGAAGCCGGCCGCGCGGGCCTCGGCCACGCAGGCCTCCGGGCGGCCCGGGGTGTGGTGGCGGTCGAGCAGCCGCAGGACGTGCGGCCGGGCGCTCTGCATGCCGAAGGAGACCCGATTGTAGCCGCCCTCGCGCAGTTCGGCGAGGTAGGCCGGGTCGACCGACTCGGGGTTGGCCTCGGTGGTCACCTCGGCGTCGTCGGCGAGCCCGAACTCCGCCCGGATCGCCGCCAGCATCTTCACCAGGTCCCGGGCGGGCAGCAGGGTGGGCGTGCCGCCGCCGAGGAAGACGGTCCGCACGGGCAGGTCGGTGTCGCCGAGGACCTCGCGGGCCAGCCGGATCTCGGCGACCACGTTGTCGGCGTAGGTCTCCTGGGAGGCGACGGCGCCGGAGGAGCGCAACTCGGTGGCGGTGTAGGTGTTGAAGTCGCAGTAGCCGCAGCGGCTCGCGCAGTACGGCACGTGCAGGTAGAAGCCGAACGGCCGCGACCCGAGCCCGGCGAGGGCGTGCGCGGGCAGGGAACCGTCGGACGGCACGGGTTCGCCGTCGGGGAGTGCGGAGGGCATGACCCCATTGTCCCGTACGGCCCCGGTGATCATCGAGGCCGTACGGGACGACGGACGGATCAGGCCTCGTTCGCGCCCGCGTACATCTCGGTGACGGCGTCCGCGTACGTCCGCTCGACCACCGGGCGCTTGATCTTCAGGCTCGGCGTGAGCTCGCCGTGCTCGATGTCCAGGTCGCGCGGGAGGAGGGTGAACTTCTTGATCGTCTGCCAGCGCTGGAGGTCGCCGTTGAGGCGCTGCACGAAGCCGTCGACCAGCTGGTGCACCTTCGGGTCGCCGACCACCTCGGCGTAGGACTTGCCGGCCAGGCCGTGCTCGGCCGCCCACGGCATGATCACCGACTCGTCCAGGCCGATCAGCGCGGTGCAGTAGTTGCGGCCGTTGCCGATCACCAGGATGTTGCTGACGAACGGGCAGACCGCCTTGAACTTGCCCTCCACCTCGCTCGGCGCGACGTACTTGCCGCCGGAGGTCTTGAACATGTCCTTCTTGCGGTCGGTGATCCGCAGGAAGCCGTCCTGGCCGATCTCGCCGATGTCCTCGGTGTGGAACCAGCCGTCCGGCTCCAGCACCTCGGCGGTCTTCTCCGGCAGGTTGTGGTAGCCGCGCATGACGCCGGGGCCGCGCAGCAGGATCTCGCCGTCCTCGGCGATCCGGATCTCGCTGCCGGGCAGCACGGTGCCGATGGTGCCGACCCGGAGGTCCTCGGCGGGGTTGACGCAGATCCCGGCCGAGCTCTCGGTCAGGCCGTAGCCCTCCAGGACGGGCACGCCGACGCCGGCGAAGAAGTAGCCGATCTCGGGCGCCAGCGCGGCACTGCCGGAGACCGAGCCGCGCATCCGCCCGCCGAACGCGGCCCGGATCTTGGCGTACACCAGCTTGTCGGCCACCGCGTGCCGCACCCGCAGCCCCAGCGGGGCGCTGTCGTGCCCGGTGGCGATCCGGTTGGCCTGGGTGACCCGGGCGTAGTCGCGGGCGGTCTTCGCCGCCCACATGAAGATCTTGTACTTGGCGCCGCCCTCGGCCCGGGCCTTGCCGGCGATGCCGTTGTAGACCTTCTCGAAGATGCGCGGCGCCGAGGCCATCATGGTCGGGCGGATCACCGGCAGGTTGTGGATGATCCGGTCCACCCGGCCGTCCAGCGCCATCACGTGACCGGTGGCGATCTGGCCGCAGATCAGGCTCTTGCCGAACACGTGCGACAGCGGCAGCCACATGAACTGCACGTCGTCCGCGCGCAGCAGCCCGCTCTCCTCCTGCGCCCGCCCCTGGTACGCCCAGCAGTCGTGGACCAGCCGCACGCCCTTGGGGCGGCCGGTGGTGCCGGAGGTGTAGATCAGGGTCGCCAGCTGCTCCTTGTCGAGCGCGTCGACGGCCCGCCGCACGGCGTTCGGGTGCTGCTCCAGGTACTCGGCGCCGAGCTGCTCCAGCTCGGCCAGGGTGAGCACGTTCAGCCCGGGCGCCCCGGCGACCGGGCCGGTGCCGTCGAAGAGGACGGCGGTGCGCAGCTCGGGCAGCTGGCCGAGCTCGCCGACGACCTTGGCGAGCTGCTTCTCGTTCTCGACGAAGATCGCCCTGGAGCCCGAGTCGGAGAGGATGTAGGCCGTCTCGTCGGCGTTGGTGCTCGGGTAGACGGCCGTGGTGGCCGCCCCCGCGCACATGTTGCCGAGGTCGGCGATGACCCACTCCAGCCGGGTGGAGGACATCAGCGCGACCCGGTCCTCCGGGCTGATGCCCAGCGACAGCAGGCCGGCGGCCACCGCGTACACCCGGGTGGCGGTCTGCGCCCAGGTCAGCGAACGCCACTGCTCGGCGCCGGGGGCGCCGTCCGCCGCGTGCTCGTCCACCGGGACGGGGAAGCGGTAGGCCTCACCCGCCGGCGTGGCGGCGACCCGCTCCAGGAACAGGTGGGCGACGGAGGCGGGCCGCCCGGCGACGATGTCGGCACGGCCGGAGTCGATCAGGGACTGCGCGGAACTCAACGAGGACCTCCGGGGGCGGGTGGCCGTCTGAGGGATGTCGCGGCGCCCGTGGGGGCGGTCGCCGGGCCCCCGGGCAATCGATCCGATACCGGTGAGTAACAAGGGGGCAATCAGCAGCCTAGGGGGAAACCGGTCATTCCGTAAGAGGGTGAGGACAGCTGGCACACTGTCGAGCCGCCGGTGCACGGCGCAACCGGGCCCGCCGGTGCGTTCAGCAAAGGACTGGACAAACCTCGGGGCGCGGGGCCGGAATCAACTGTGCGAGTCCACAGAAGCATGAGAATTGGGATGCGAACCCCACTGCCGAAGACAAGAGTGTGCCAGTGCTGATCAGACTGCTGAGGGCGTACCTGCGCCCGTACTCCCGACCGATCTCCCTGCTGGTGCTCCTCCAGCTGGTGTCCACGCTCGCCCTGCTCTACCTGCCGACGCTGAACGCCGACATCATCGACCAGGGCGTGGTCAAGGGCGACACCGGTTACATCCTGCGCATCGGCGGTGTGATGATCGCCGTCACCGTCGCCCAGGCGCTCTGCTCGATCGGTGCCGTCTTCTACGGCGCGCGCACCGCCATGGCGTTCGGCCGGGACGTCCGGGCCGCCGTCTTCGACCGGGTGCAGGCCTTCTCCGCCCGCGAGGTCGGCTCCTTCGGCGCCCCCTCCCTGATCACCCGGACGACCAACGACGTCCAGCAGGTCCAGATGCTGGCCCTGATGACCTTCACCCTGATGGTCGCCGCGCCGATCATGTGCGTGGGCGGCATCGTCATGGCGCTCAACCAGGACGTGCCGCTCTCCGCGCTGCTGCTGGCCGTCGTCCCCCTGCTGGGCGTCGTGGTCGCCCTGCTCGTCCGCGCGCTGCGCCCGAAGTTCCGCAGCATGCAGAAGAAGATCGACACGGTGAACCGGGTCCTGCGCGAGCAGATCACCGGCATCCGGGTCATCCGCGCCTTCGTCAAGGACGACCACGAGCAGGCCCGGTTCGCCGGCGCCAACCGGGACCTGACCGGGGTCGCCCTCCAGGTCGGCCAGCTGATGTCGTTCATGTTCCCGGCCGTGATGCTGGTGGTGAACGCCTCCAGCGTCGCCGTGCTCTGGTTCGGCGCCATGCGCATCGACAGCGGCGGCATGGAGATCGGCGGGCTGACCGCCTTCCTCTCCTACCTGATGCAGATCCTGATGAGCGTCATGATGGCCACCTTCATGTTCATGATGGTGCCGCGCGCCGAGGTCTGCGCCGAGCGCATCCAGGAGGTCCTGGACACCAGCTCCAGCGTCGTCCCGCCGGCCACCCCCGTCACCGAACTCCTGGCCCGGGGCAAGCTCGAACTGCGCGCCGTCGAGTTCCGCTACCCCGGCGCCGAGGCCTCCGTCCTGCGCGGCGTCGACATCACCGCCCGCCCCGGCGAGACCACCGCCGTCATCGGCTCCACCGGCAGCGGCAAGTCCACCCTGCTCGGCCTCGTCCCCCGGCTCTTCGACGCCACCGCCGGACAGGTCCTGCTGGACGGCGTGGACGTCCGCGAACTCGCCCCCGAGACGATCGCCGAGACCGTCGGCCTCGTCCCGCAGAAGCCCTACCTGTTCACCGGCACCGTCGCCAGCAACCTGCGCTACGGCCGGCCCGACGCCACCGACGAGGAGCTCTGGCACGCCCTGGAGGTCGCCCAGGCCAAGGAGTTCGTCGAGCGCTTCCCCGAGGGCCTCGACGCACCCATCGCCCAGGGCGGCAGCAACGTCTCCGGCGGCCAGCGCCAGCGCCTGGCGATCGCCCGCGCGCTCGTCCGCAAGCCCGGCGTCTACCTGTTCGACGACTCGTTCTCGGCGCTGGACTACGCCACCGACGCCAGGCTGCGCAGGGCCCTCTCCCGGGAGACCGCCGACGCCACCGTGCTGATCGTCGCCCAGCGCGTCTCCACCATCCGCGACGCCGACCGGATCGTCGTCCTGGACGAGGGCGCGGTCGTCGGCAGCGGCACCCACGGCGAACTGATGGCCGACAACCCGACGTACCGGGAGATCGTGCTCTCCCAGCTCACCGAGCAGGAGGCGGCGTGACCACCCCGCAGAAGAAGGCGCCCATGACGAAGGGCCCCGGCTCCGGCGAGGTGCCCAGCGACTCGCAGGCCGCCGCCGCCCGCCGCGGCCCGGCCGGCCCCGGCCGGTTCATGGGCGGCCAGGGCTCCGAGAAGTCGATGGACTTCAAGGGCTCGGGCAAGCGGCTGCTCGCCCTGCTCCGCCCCGAACGCGCCCTGCTCAGCGGCGTGCTGGCCCTCGGCGTGCTCAGCATCGGCTGCGCCGTGACCGGGCCCAAGGTGCTCGGCAGGGCCACCGACCTGATCTTCGCCGGCGTGGTCGGCCAGCAGTTCCCGGCCGGCATCTCCAAGGCGCAGGCCGTCGCGGACGTGCGGGCGCACGACGGCGGCGCCGCCGACCTGCTCTCCGCGGTCGACTTCACCCCCGGCCAGCACATGGACTTCGGCGCGATCGGCACCGTGCTGCTCTGGGTGCTGGCGATCTACGTCGCCTCCGCCGCCTTCGGCATCGTCCAGGGCCGGCTCGCCACCAAGGCGATCCAGCGGGCCAGCTACCGGCTGCGCCAGGACGTCGAGTCCAAGCTCGCCCGGCTGCCGCTCAGCTACTTCGACAAGCAGCCCCGCGGCGAGGTGCTCAGCCGGGTCACCAACGACATCGACAACATCGGCCAGTCCATGCAGCAGACCATGGGCCAGGTGGTGAACTCACTGCTCACCGTGGTCGGCGTGCTCGCCATGATGTTCTGGATCTCCCCGCTGCTCGCCCTGATCGCCCTGATCTCCGTCCCGCTGTCGGTCGTGGTGGCGACCAGGGTCGGCAAGCGGGCGCAGCCGCAGTTCGTCCAGCAGTGGAAGTCCACCGGGCAGCTGAACGCGCACATCGAGGAGATGTACACCGGCCACGCCCTGGTGAAGGTCTTCGGCCGGCAGAAGGAGTCCGCCGAGACCTTCCGGGAGCACAACGAGGCGCTGTACACGGCCAGCTTCCGGGCCCAGTTCATCTCCGGCATCATCCAGCCCGCGATGATGCTGATCGGCAACCTGCAGTACGTGCTGGTGGCCGTCGTCGGCGGCCTGCGGGTCGCCAGCGGCGCGCTGTCGATCGGCGACGTGCAGGCGTTCATCCAGTACTCGCGGCAGTTCAGCCAGCCGCTCACCCAGGTCGCCAGCATGGCCAACCTGGTGCAGTCCGGCGTCGCCTCCGCCGAACGCGTCTTCGAGCTGCTGGACGCGCCCGAGCAGACCCCTGAGCCGGCCATGCCGGAACGCCCCGACGCGATCCGCGGCCGGGTCGCCTTCCAGGACGTCTCCTTCCGCTACGACCCCGACAAGCCGCTCATCGACGACCTCTCGCTGAAGGTCGAACCGGGCCAGACCGTCGCCATCGTCGGCCCGACCGGCGCCGGCAAGACCACCCTGGTCAACCTGCTGATGCGGTTCTACGAGGTCAGCGGCGGCCGGATCACCCTGGACGGGGTCGACATCGCGGCGATGTCCCGCGAGGACCTCCGCTCCGGCATCGGCATGGTCCTCCAGGACACCTGGCTGTTCGGCGGCACCATCGCCGAGAACATCGCCTACGGCGCCCAGGGCGCCACCCACGAGCAGGTCGTCGAGGCGGCCAGGGCCGCCCACGTGGACCGCTTCGTCCGGACCCTGCCGAACGGCTACGACACCGTCATCGACGACGAGGGCACCGGCGTCAGCACCGGCGAGAAGCAGCTGATCACCATCGCCCGGGCGTTCCTGGCGCAGCCGTCGATCCTGGTCCTGGACGAGGCGACCAGCTCGGTCGACACCCGGACCGAGGTGCTGATCCAGCGCGCCATGGCCCGGCTGCGCACCGGCCGCACCAGCTTCGTGATCGCCCACCGGCTCTCCACCATCCGGGACGCCGACGTGATCCTGGTGATGGAGAGCGGCTCGATCGTCGAACAGGGCACGCACGACGAGCTGATCGCCGCCGAGGGCGCGTACGCCCGCCTGTACCAGGCGCAGTTCGCCGAGGCCGTCGCCGAGGTGGACTGACCGGCGGGCCGCACCGGAGGGGGAGGCCGGGGTCACCCGGCCTCCCCCTCCGGCGTTCCGCCGACGGGGAGGCCGGGGCAGCGTGGCCCCGTCCGGGGGTGCCCCCTCGAACGCTCCGGCCGCCGCCCCGGGCCGCTACGGTGGGCCCGTGAGTGACGACCTGTCGGCCGCTGCCGCCGCACAACCCGACGCCTTCGAGGCCCACCGGCGCTACCTGGGCTCGGTCGCCTACCGGCTGCTCGGCTCGTTCAGCGACGCCGAGGACGTGCTGCAGGAGGCCTGGCTGCGCTGGCGCGGCACCGACCGGTCCGCCGTCGCCGACCCGCGCGCCTTCCTGACCACCGTCGTCACCCGGCTCTGCTACGACCAGCTGGGCTCCGCCCGGGCCCGCCGGGAGGCCTACTTCGGCGAATGGCTGCCCGAACCGGCCGTCTCCTACCAGGACTCCCCCGCCTCCCCGGCCGAGCTCGCCGAACTCGGCGAGTCCGTCTCGCTCGCGGTGCTCGCCGTCCTGGAGCAGCTCACCCCGGCCGAACGCGCCGCCTTCGTGCTGCACGACGTGTTCGCGGTCGGCTTCGACGAGATCGCCGCCTCCCTCGACCGCTCCCCCGACGCCGCCCGCCAGCTCGCCTCCCGGGCCCGGCGCCGGGTCAAGGACGGCGGGCGCCGCGCCACCGCCGACCCGGCCGAGCACCGGCAGGCCGTGGCCGCCTTCGCGGCGGCCAGTACCCGGGGCGACATCGAGGGCCTGCTGGCCGTGCTCGACCCGGACGTGGTCTGGCACTCCGACGGCGGCGGCGTCGTCAGCGCCGGCGCCCGCCCGGTCCTCGGCGCGGACAAGGTCTCCCGCCTGGTGGCCGGCCTGGTCGCGAAGTGGTTCCTGCCGGGCATGAGCCTGGTGCCCGCCCTGGTCAACGACGAGCCGGGGCTGCTCGTCCAGGACGCGGACGGCCGGCCCGGCGGCGTGCTGGCGTTCACCGTCGCCGACGGCCGGATCACCGAGGCCTTCGTGGTGGTCAACCCCGAGAAGCTGACCCGGGTGGCCGACGCCGCCGGCACGCCGACGGACCTGTGACCCGGCTCACCGTCACACCCTGACCGGCCGCGTCGTCCCCTTCCCGAACGGACACCGAGAACGTGTCGACAGAACGCTCCGCGGGGGCGTTTCGGAGGAGGCGGGCGACATGACCGAGAAGCAGATCGTCGTACTGGGAGCCGGCTACGCGGGGCTGACCGCGGCGACCCGGGCGGGCCGGCACCACCGGGTGACCCTGATCGCCCCGGAGACCCGCTTCCTGCACCGCGTCCGCCAGCACGAGACCGCCGCCGGCCTCCCCGAGCACCGGCCCGCCCTGGCCGAGGTGGTCCGCGGCCGCGGCGTGCGGCACGTCCCGGCCCGGGCCACCGGCCTGGACCTCGCCGCCCGCAAGGTCTTCCTGGACACCGGTGAGGCCCTCCCCTACGACACCCTGGTCTACGCCCTCGGCAGCCGCACCGCCTGGCACGCCGTCCCGGGCGCCGCCGAGCACGCCTACTCCGCCGAGCGGGCCGCCGAACTGGGCGAGCGGCTGCGCACCGCCGGGCGGCCCGGCACCGTCGCCGTGGTCGGCGGCGGCGCCACCGGCATCGAACTGGCCACCGAGATCGCCGAGGCCCACCCCGCCTGGCGGGTGCGGATCGTCGCCGCCGGACAGGTCGGCGGCTGGTTCTCGGCCCGTGGCCGGGCCCACGTCCGCACCGTCATGGCCCGGCTCGGGATCGAGGTGCACGAGCGGCGCACCGTCACCGGGGTCGACGCCGGGGGCCTCGACACCACCGGCGGCCGGATCCCCGCCGACCTGGTCGCCTGGGCCGCCGCCATGGAGCCGCACCCGCTGGCGGCCGAGGCGGGCCTGACCGTCGACCCGGCCGGCCGGGCGGTGGTGGACGGCCACCTGCGCTCCGTCTCGCACCCGGAGGTCCACGTCATCGGCGACGCCGCCGCGGTGACCGTCCCCGGCACCGGCACCCTGCGGATGGGCTGCGCCACCGCCCAGCCGATGGGCCGCTACCTCGGCAAGCTGCTCACCGGGCGCACCGACAAACCCTTCGCGTTCCGCTACGCCGTGCAGTGCCTGAGCCTCGGCCGCCGGGACGGCCTGGTCCAGCTGATCCACGGCGACGACTCGATGCGGCCCTCGGTGCTGACCGGCCGGGCCGGGCGGCTGACCAAGGCCGCCATCGTCAACGGCGTGGTCTGGGCGCTGCGTTGAGAGCCTGAGCCGGGCCGCCGCACCGACCGGCCGCCGTGCGGACAGGCCGACCGTGCGGGCAGGCCGACCGTGCGGGCAGGCCGACGGGCCCGGGGCGAGACGCCCCGGGCCCGTCGGGCACCGCTGCGGCCGACCCCGTCGGGCCGGCCGGAAACACCCGGCTCGCGCCGGCTACTTCTTCTCCTTCGGCGCCTCGGCGTCGGTGGACAGCGCGGCGATGAAGGCCTCCTGCGGGACCTCCACGCGGCCGACCATCTTCATCCGCTTCTTGCCTTCCTTCTGCTTCTCCAGCAGCTTGCGCTTGCGCGAGATGTCACCGCCGTAGCACTTGGCGAGAACGTCCTTGCGGATCGCGCGGACCGTCTCACGGGCGATCACCCGGGAGCCGATGGCGGCCTGGATCGGCACCTCGAACTGCTGGCGCGGGATCAGCTTCTGCAGCTTGCCGGCCATCATCACGCCGTAGTTGTAGGCCTTGTCCTTGTGCACGATCGCGGAGAACGCGTCCACCGCGTCGCCGTGCAGCAGGATGTCGACCTTGACCAGCTGGGCGCTCTGCTCGCCGATGGGCTCGTAGTCGAAGGAGCCGTAGCCGCGGGTCTTGGACTTCAACTGGTCGAAGAAGTCGAAGACGATCTCGGCGAGCGGCAGGGTGTAGCGCAGCTCGACGCGGTCCTCGGAGAGGTAGTCCATGCCCTGGAGGTTGCCGCGACGGGCCTGGCAGAGCTCCATGATGGCGCCGACGAACTCGTTCGGCGCCAGGATGGTGCCGCGCACGACCGGCTCGTAGACCTCGGCGAGCTTCCCGGTCGGGAACTCGCTGGGGTTGGTGACGGTGTGCTCGGTGCCGTCCTCCATCACGACGCGGTAGACCACGTTCGGGGCGGTGGAGATCAGGTCGAGGTTGAACTCGCGCTCCAGGCGCTCCCGGATGATCTCCAGGTGCAGCAGGCCGAGGAAGCCGCAGCGGTAGCCGAAGCCGAGGGCGACCGAGGTCTCCGGCTCGTAGACCAGCGCGGCGTCGTTCAGGCGCAGCTTGTCGAGGGCGTCGCGCAGCAGCGGGTAGTCCGAGCCGTCCAGCGGGTACAGGCCGGAGAAGACCATCGGACGCGGGTCCTTGTAGCCGCCCAGCGCCTCGGTCGCACCCTTGTGCATCGAGGTGATGGTGTCACCGACCTTGGACTGCCGGACGTCCTTCACCCCGGTGATGATGTAGCCGACCTCGCCGACGCCCAGGCCGTCGGCGACCTTCGGCTCCGGCGAGATGACGCCGATCTCCAGCAGCTCGTGGGTCGCGCCGGTGGACATCATGGCGATGCGCTCGCGCTTGGTGAGCTGGCCGTCGACGACCCGGACGTAGGTGACCACGCCGCGGTAGGAGTCGTAGACCGAGTCGAAGATCATCGCGCGGGCCGGGGCGTCCTTGACGCCGACCGGGGCCGGGATCCTGTCGACCAGGTGGTCGAGCAGCTCCTCGACGCCGAGACCGGTCTTGGCGCTGACCTTGAGCACGTCGTCCGGGTCGCAGCCGATGATGTGCGCGATCTCGGCGGCGTACTTCTCCGGCTGGGCGGCCGGCAGGTCGATCTTGTTGAGCACCGGGACGATCGTGAGGTCGTTCTCCAGCGCCAGGTACAGGTTGGCGAGGGTCTGCGCCTCGATGCCCTGGGCGGCGTCCACCACGAGGACGGTGCCCTCGCAGGCGGCGAGGGAGCGGGACACCTCGTACGTGAAGTCCACGTGGCCCGGGGTGTCGATCATGTTGAGGATGTGCGTCGAGCCGGCGTTCGGCCCCGTCTTCGGCGCCCATGGGAGGCGGACGGCCTGCGACTTGATGGTGATGCCGCGCTCACGCTCGATGTCCATGCGGTCGAGGTACTGGGCGCGCATCTGCCGCGGGTCGACCACACCGGTGATCTGGAGCATCCGGTCTGCGAGCGTCGACTTGCCGTGGTCGATGTGGGCGATGATGCAGAAGTTGCGGATCAGCGCCGGGTCGGTACGGCTGGGCTCTGGCACATTGCTGGGGGTCGCGGGCACCTTGGTCCGATTCTCCGTTGGTCCGGGGGCCGGGGGCGTCCGGGTCATCGCTGACCGGTTTCCCGGGGACCGGACAGTCGTCCGATCGAAATAGTTCTTCCCATCCTCCCACGAGCGCGACGTCCGCCGCCGTTCGGTTCCACCGGGGCCGCGCCGGGGGTGCTCCGGGGGTCGGTGCGCGGGTCCGTCCGGGAGTCCGTCCGGGGCTGGTCCGCGGGCCCGTTCAAGTGCCGCCGCGGGGCCCTTGAACGGCCGTCCCTTCCCGCGGCCCGACCGGTCGGGGCAGGATGGTCGTCCATGATCCTGGAAAGCGCCCTCCTCGACGTCGTCCCCGGCCAGGAGGACGCGTTCCTCGCCGCCTTCGCGGAGGCGAAGCCGCTGATCGCGGTCCAGTCCGGCTTCCGCTCCCTCGCGCTGCGCCGCTGCCTCGACGAGGGCCGCGGCGCCAGGTTCCTGCTCCAGGTGGAATGGGAGGCGCTGGAGGACCACACGGAGGGGTTCCGCCGTTCCGCCGAGTACCAGCGGTGGCGCGAGCTGCTGCACCGCTTCTACCGGCCGTTTCCCGAGGTCGAGCACTACGGCGAGCCGGTGCTCCGGGCCTGATCCGGATCCGGCCGGTTTGGGTCGTGCGGTACCCCCCTGGTAGCGTGGGGCGCTGCACCTGGCCCAGGCATGCCCTCTCAGCAGTCCGGCGGCCGCGCGGTGCACTCTCCCCCAGCCTTCGGCCGGGGGGACCCCAGAACCGTTTACTGACAAGACTGAGGCTCCTTCGTGGCGAACATCAAGTCCCAGATCAAGCGCAACAAGACCAACGAGAAGGCGCGCCTGCGCAACAAGGCCGTCAAGTCCTCGCTGAAGACCGCCCTGCGCAAGGCCCGTGAGGCCGCTGCCGCCGGCGAGACCGAGAAGGCCACCGTGCTGGCCCGCGCCGCCTCCAAGGCGCTGGACAAGGCCGTCAGCAAGGGCGTCATCCACGCCAACCAGGCCGCCAACAAGAAGTCGGCCATCACCAAGCGCGTCAACGCCGTCCAGGCCTGACTCCGCCGGGGCCCACGGCCCCGACCGTCCCAGGACGGACCGGCCCTCTACCCGGTCCCCTGAGGCACGAGCTCAAGACTCGCACCGCACGCGGCCTGCGTTCGCCACGCGGGTGCGGTGCACGAAGATCCACCGGAAGTGCCCGTTCGTAGGCGCTTCCCCGACTGCCCGCCCGGTCCCCACCGGGCGGGCAGTCGTCGTTTCGGGCCGGGGCTTCCGCCGCGGACGTTCTCGCGCGGATCCCCGTCGCCCGGCGGACCGGCTGCGGATCCTGCGGCTGCGGCTGCGGATCCTGCGGCTTCTGTCGCGTTCTGTGGTCCT
Source organism: Kitasatospora sp. NPDC022856 (assembly GCF_055561235.1). Taxonomy (NCBI): domain Bacteria; kingdom Bacillati; phylum Actinomycetota; class Actinomycetes; order Kitasatosporales; family Streptomycetaceae; genus Kitasatospora; species Kitasatospora sp. NPDC022856. Next base: position 544,927 of record NZ_JBVHHE010000001.1, read on the forward strand.
GCCGCTATGGTCGGTGACGGCAGCTCGGGGGGCCGCGCTCCCGGAAACCGGGCGGGCGGCGGTCGCGTCCCCCTCCCGGGGGGCCACCGGGTTCCGGGTCACCGTTTCGGGGCACCGTTGCGAGTCACGGTTCCGGGGCGGCACCTTCGTGGCAGGCATCTTCGTCGACGCTCAGGGGGCACCTATGACGACGCCACCACCGCCACCACCACCACCGGCCCAGGGCGGACCGGGGTTCGGCGGCTTCCCGCAGCAGCCACCGTCGCCCGGGACGGCCCCGGGCTTCGGACCTCCGCCCGGACTGCCCGCGTCGCCCGGCCTTCCCGCCTCCCCCGAACCTCCCTCCTCCCCCGGACTTCCCCCCGCTGCGGGGCCCGCCCCCTCACCCGGTACGGCCCCCGCCGGGGAGCCCGGGCCGCGCGAGGGGACGGTCAGGAGGGGCGGAAACCTGCGCCGCAACGCCGTCTGGGCGTTCGTCGGCGCCGTCCTGGCCTCGGCCGCCTGGTCCGGCGCCGTGGCCCTGGTGCCGCGGATCGTCGACAGCGGCTCCCCGGCGCAGAGCCTCCACGGCTACCACGCGGTCGACAGGCTCTGCGAGTCGGGCACGCTCACCGCGTTCAAGAAGCAGTACCGCATGGTCGACGACTACCCGCTGCAGCACACCGGCCGGTCCGACTCCATGGACATCATGCGGTGCTACGCGCTGGTCAAACGGGCGGTCAGCGGGAGCGACGTCGCCGACTACGCCACCCTCGACATCCGCGCCGAACTGCACCGGGCGGTCGACTCCGCGCCCGAATTCGCCGCCACCCGAAGCTACTTCGAGCAGCAGAAGTACGAGATCACCGATGTGCCGAACCTCGGCCAGGAGGCCTACTTCGCCTACGGCGACGAGCCGACCAGCTCGGACCAGACCTTCCACGACATCAACCACTACCTACAGGTCCGGGACGGCGGGATGACGTACTCCCTGTTCTGGACGGACAACTACCAGGTCGGGAAGAACACCACGCTGGACCGCGAGACCGTCCGCCGGGCGATGCTCGACGACACCCGGGACATCCTGAAGGCGCTCGGCGGCTCGTAAGGGCCGGTCGTGGCGGCCGGGTCGGGAGGGGTTCCCGTCGGGCCGGTCGGGCCGGTCGGGTCGGTCGCAGGAGCTGCTCGTGGCGGCCGGCCGTCCCGGCGGGCGGGCTCGGGTCGCCGGGGCGCCCGTGCCGGGATCAGTAGGAACGGCCCCCGGAGCCGGCGCGCGCGGCCCGGGCGACGGCCACCACGGCCCGCTCCAGCGCGAAGGCGGGGTCGTCGGAGCCGCCCTTGACGGCCGCGTCCGCCTGGGCGATCGCCGTCAGGGCCGTGGCCACGCCGTCGCCCGTCCAGCCGCGCATCTGCTGGCGGACCCGCTCGACCTTCCACGGGGGCATCCCCAGCTCGCGGGCCAGATCGGCCGGGCGCATGTTCCGCCCGGTGGTCGCCAGCCGACCGATGCTGCGGACCCCGGACGCCAGCGCGTAGGTGATACCGGTCGGCGGCTGCCCGACGGCCAGCGCCCAGCGCAACCGCTCCAGCGCCTCGGCGGCCCGGCCGGTGACCGCGAAGTCCGCCACCTCGAAGCCGGTGGCCTCGGCCCGGCCGCTGTAGTAGCGGGCCACCACCGTCTCGTCGATGGTGCCCTCGACGTCCGAGGTGAGCTGGCTGCACGCGGCCGCCAGCTCGCGGAGGTCACTGCCGAGCGCGTCCAGCAGGGCCTGGCACGCCTCCGGGGTGGCCGACCTGCCGAGCGTGCGGAACTCTCCCCGGACGAAGGCCAGCCGGTCCGACGCCTTCGCCAGCTTCGCGCAGGCGACCTCACGGCCGCCGGCCTTCCGCCCGGCGTCCAGCAGGCCCTTGCCCTTGGCGCCGCCCGCGTGCACCAGCACCACGATCACCTCGTCGGCCGGGGCCTCGATGTACGCCTTGAGCTCCTTGACGGAGTCGGCGGAGAGGTCCTGGGCGGCCCGGACGACGATCACCTTGCGCTCGGCGAACAGCGAGGGCGTGGTCAGCTCGGCGAGGCTGCCGGGCTGCAGGGTGCCGGGCGGGAGGTCCCGCACATCGGTGTCCGGGTCCGCAGCCCTCGCCGCCGCCACCACCTGGGCGACCGCGCGGTCGAGCAGCAGCTCCTCCTGGCCGACCGCGAGGGTCAGCGGGGCGAGCAGGTCGTCGGGTGCACTCTTCCTGGCCATCGCCTACCAGCATCCCATGGGGTGGGGACACTCCCACCCGGAGGAACGACCGGCGGGCGGGGGCGGGCGGGGGTGGGCGGGCCGGGTCCGACGGCCGGAGGGGCGGAGCCGCCGGGGTGGCCGGGGTGGGCCCGACTAGTGGGGGGTGTGCTCCGACGCGGGAGGCGCTCCCGGGAGAATGGGCCGGTGACCGAACACCTCGCCACCGACCATCCGGACGACTTCGACCCGAGCGCCCGGCAGCTCCTCGTCCTGCCCGACCGCGATGCCGCCGAGGACGCCACGGAGGAACTCAGCGCCAACCACCCCGACCTCGGCGAACTCGAAATCGTCCGGGACGCCCTCGCCGGCGAGGACGACGCCGAGGACGCCCAGTGGCTGGTGGTCGTGGAACCCCCCGAGGACGGTTGGACCGCAGAGCTGCTCCGCGCCCTGGACGCCGTCGCCGCCGAGCACGAGGGGTGGCGCGAGGAGGGCTGATCCGTCGGCCCCGCCAGGTCCTCCGGGGCCCGCCCCCACCCCCCACCCCCGCTCCCCCTCCCCGCCCTCTCCACCTCCTCCCTGTGGAGAGGGCGGGTTGAGCGAGAGGGCTCACGCCGGCGGGCCGCGCGGCCCGCCGGCCGTGTGCCTACCGCGCGACGCGGCCGCGGCGTGGCGGGTCTGCCCGCCGTGCGGGTGCACGGACGCCCCCAGACGAGCCGGGGTGTCGCCCGTCACCGCGATGTCCCCAGCGGTATCGGTGCGCAACACCGTGGCACCGAGGGCACGCAGCCGCTCCACCGTCCGCACGGACGGATGCCCGTACGGATTCCCCTCGCCACACGAGATCAACGCCAGCCTGGGCCTCAACGCGGCCGCGAGCTCCCAGTCCTGGTGCGCCGACCCGTGGTGGGCCACCTTCAGCACATCCACCCGGACACCACGGCCCCACCGCGCCGACAGCGCGGCCTGCGCGGGCGGTTCGAGATCGCCCAGCAGAGCCAGCCGCACACCGTCCGCCACCGTCACCAGCAGCACCACACTCGCGTTGTTGGCCCCGGCAGCCTCCGCCGGAAGCACGGCATCGGGCCACACCACCTCCCATGACAGCCCCGGTCCGGCCGACCGGCGCTCGCCTGTCCGCGCGCGCACCAGTGGCACTCCGGCCGCAGCCGCCCACCCCGACACCCGGGCGGCCTCGCCCGGCGGCTCACCCAGGACCGTCCCCTCGATCGCGCCCACCGAACGCCCCCGCAACACCCCGGGCACACCCTCCACGTGGTCCGCGTGGAAGTGCGTCACCACCAGCAACGGCACCCGGGTGATCCCGAGGTCGCGCAGACAGCGGTCCGCCGCACGCGGATCCGGCCCGGCGTCCACCACTACCGCGCTCCCCGGCGCCCCGCCGCCGGCGGTGACCGGCAGCACCACCATGTCCCCCTGACCCACGTCGCACATGACCAGCCGCCAGCCCGGCGGCGGCCAGCCGGTCGCGAGCCGGGTGAGCAGGGGCGGCCGCACCAGCACGGCCAGCAGGACCAGGAGGAGCAGGCCCGCCACCAGCGGCCGGGCCCAGCCGCCCCTGACGCGCAGACCGTCCGCTGCGGCGCGTCCGGGTGCCAGGAGAGGAACCGTCCAGCACACCGCCACCGTCGCCAGGGCCAGCGTCACCGTGCCGAGCAGCCCGCCGGGCCAGGAGATCTGAGCGCCCGGCAGCTCCGCCCCATGCCGGGCCACCGCCGCGAGCCAGCCCACCGGGAGCCCGGCCGGCTCCGCGAGCAGCCGGGCCAGGGCCGGCGAGAGCGGCTCCAGGACGAGCACCGCGAAGCCGAGCAGAGTCGCCGGAGCCACCGCCAGCTCGGCCAGCAGGTTGCACGGCACCGCGACCAGGCTGATGTGTCCGGACAGCACGACCGTCACGGGCGCGCAGAGCGCCTGGGCCGCTGCCGTCGCGGCGACGGCGCCCGCCAGGTGGTGCGGCCAGCCCCGCGCCCGCAGGCGCTGCGCCCAGTGCGGGCCGACCACCAGCAGACCGGTGGTGGCGAGCACGGAGAGCAGGAAGCCGAACGACCGGGCGAGGTAAGGGTCGAGGAGCACCAGGAGCAACGCCGTACCGGCCAGGGCGGGCACCGCCTGCCGGGGTCGGCCGGTGGCGAGCGCGAGCAGTCCGATCAGCCCCGTACCGGCGGCCCGCAACACGCTGGGTTCCGGTCGGCAGACGGTCACGAAGGCCAGCGTGACGACTGTGCCGAGCAGCGCGGTGGTGCGCAGCGGGATACCGAACGCGGCGGCCAGGCCACGTCGTTCGGCTGTACCGGCACGACTGGGGGCCCCGAGCAGGACACCCAGCACGATCGCGAGGTTGGCCCCGCTGACAGCGACCAGATGCGCCATGTCGGTGGCCCGGAAGGCGTCCAGGAGGTCCCCGGGCAGGCGTGAGGTGTCACCGACCACCAAGGCCGGGAGCAACCCCCGCGCGTCCGGCGGGAGATCGTCACTTGACGTCCGCAGTCCCGCCCGCAACCGGCCGGCGACCCGTTGCGGCAGGCTGGGCGGCGCGAGCTCACGTGGCGGCCCGTGGGCGATCAGCAACGCGGCCGACTCGTCGTCGTAGCCCTCCCCCGCCGGGCGGACGTCCGCTTCCACGGCGACACGGGCCGACGGGAGCAGCCGTTGCCACGCGCCGATCTCCGGCCCTCGCGCCATCACCGTCACCGGCGTCCGCGTCCTGGTCACCGCCCCGGTGCCAACCGGCGGCGGGCCGCCCGCGCCGTCGCCCGGGGCCGGAGCCGCCGGCTCGAAGCCCGCCGGGACGGTGACCCGCTCCACCACCGCGTCCACGGTGAGGACGGTCTGCCCGGCAGCCGTTCCCCTGGTGCGGGAGGTGTGGGCTCTCGGGTCGGCGGTGATGGTCAGTTCGACACCCACCTCCGGCGCGGCGGCTCCGGCCCGGGCCAGCCCGGGCAGCGGCCCCCGGTGGAGGTCGGCGGTGTGCAGCAGGGTCGCGGCGGCGGCCGCCGCACCGGTGAGCAGCAGGGCGGCCAGCGTCATGGCGGCGCCGCGACGCCGCCGCACTCCCGGGCGGGCGAGCAGGAGGACGGCGAACAGGACAGCCGTGCCGGCGGCCGAGGACAGCAGGAGGCCGTGCCCGGGGCCCAGCCCGAGAACACCCCCCGTGACCACCCAGGCCGCGACGGCGGGGAGGAGCAGGCGAAGATCGCCGGGAGGCCGGTGCGGCACGACGGCGTCTGTGGTGACAGTGGCGGCGATGACGGCACCTCCTTCCGGGGAGTGACCGACGGGTCGATGGGCTGACGGGTCGCACGGCTCCGTGCGTCGGGCGAGCCGGAAGCAGGAGGACCGACCGGAAGCGTCACCTGGCGGGTACGGGCGGGTCAGAGCGTGAGCATCGGTCTGAGCTCCGCATAGGTGCGTTCGCCGATGCCGCTGACCTGCCGGAGCTGGTCGAGTGAGCGGAACGATCCGTGCGACGCGCGGAAGGCGATGATGCGCTGCGCCAGCGTCGGACCGACTCCCGGGAGCGTGTCGAGCTGTTCGAGGGTGGCGTGGTTCAGACTGACCGGCTGTTTCGGCACGGCGCCCGTGGCCGGCCCGCCCGCGGCCTGCGCCGCACCGTCCGGTTCGCCGACGAGAATCTGCTCACCGTCCGTCAGCACCCGCGCCAGGTTGAGGCCCTTGGTCTCCGTCTCGGGCAGCGGTCCGCCGGCCACGCGCAACGCGTCCGCCACCCGGGAGCCGCCGGGCAGCGTGTGGACACCGGGTGCGTGCACCCGCCCCCCGATGTCGACCACGACGACAGTGCGCGCCTCGGCGTCTCCCGGAGCTGCTGGGACGGGGCCGGCGGAGGCCTCCGGTGTGCTCGGGGGCGATGCCCCCGGCTCGGCCGGCACGGCCGCCGGCGCTGGCACCGCCACCGCCGGCACGGCGACCGGCTGGGGCCGCGCCAGCCAGAAGTGCTGGACGCCGTAGCCCACGGCGAGCAGCAGCAGGACGACCAGCCCCGACACGGCCCGCCGGTCGAGCATCACCGCAGGACCGAAGCGAAACGGCGCGCGACCCGGGTCGGCAGACCCGTCATCGTCGGACGGCACACCGTAGGGCGGCACACCGTCAAACCCCGCGCCACCAGCGGGTCCATCGACCGGCGCACTCGGCACGTCACCCGACCCGCCGCCCGACCCGCCCCCGAGGGGCGAGCCCCCAGGCGGCCCGGTGGCCGACGGCTCCGCCGCACCGGCGGCTCCCCTGGCCACCCTCGCGGCCGATTCCTCGGCGGCCCCTTCAGCGCCTCCCCCGGCCGCCGGCAGCAGCGCTGCCAGCCGACGCCGCGCCGTCTCCCCGACCCGCTGGCGCTTCACCGCGCCGATGTTCATGCTCGTCATGCGGAGCACGCTAGGAGCCGTCCGCCGTCGATGGGAGAATCGGCGAAACCCTGTGGAAAACCCCGGGGTTGTGGACAACTCATGTCGCTCGCACGAGTGATCAGCAGTTGTCGGAGTTGACTTCCCGCCTGGCAAAGGCCCTCACGAGGCCCGTCTCAGCCCCCGTCCGGAGGCGTCCTCACGCACCGCGGCTTCAACGCACCGCGGCTTCAACGCACCGCGGCTCCACGCACCGCGGCTTCACGCCCCACAGGGTTCACCACCCCGGCTTCACGCACCCCGGCTTCACGGGCCTCAGCGCGGCGAGACCACCACCGCCAGCAGCCCCGGTCCGACATGCGCCCCGATCACCGCGCCCACCTCGCTCACGTACAGGTCACGCAGCCCGGGGATCCGCCCTCGCAGTCGCTCCGCGAGCGGCTCGGCCCGCTCCTCCGCCGCCAGGTGGTGGACGGCGATGTCGACCACTCGCTCCCCCGCCTGCTCGACCGCGATCTCCTCCAGCCGCGCGATCGCCCGCGACGCCGTCCGGACCTTCTCCAGCGGCTCGATCCGGCCGCCGTCCAGGTGCAGCAGCGGCTTCACCGCCAGCGCCGACCCGAGCAGCGCCCGGGCCGCCCCGATCCGGCCGCCCCGACGCAGGTGCTCCAGGGTGTCCACGTAGAAGAATCCGCTGGTCACCGCCGTCCGCGCGGTCACAGCGGCGACCACCTCGTCCAGTTCCCGCCCCGCCTCGATCGCCTCGGCCGCCGCCAGTACGCCGTATCCGAGGGCCATGCCGACCAGCCGGCTGTCCACCACTCGCACCGGGACGGGCGCCTCGGCGGCCGCCAGCCGGGCCGCCTCCGCGGTCCCGGACAACTCGGCGGAGATGTGCACCGAGACGATGCCCTTCGCGCCGGCCTCGGCGGCGGCCCGGTAGGCGGCGGCGAAGGCCTCGGGGCTCGGCCGGGAGGTCGTCACCCGCTGCTTGCCGCGCAGCGCCTCGGCGACGTCCTTGGGCGAGATCTCCACGCCCTCGGCGAGGACGGTGTCACCGACCGCGACGCTCAGCGGCACCACCGCGATCTCGTGACGGTCGACGGCCTGCTGGGGCAGATAAGCCGTGGAATCGGTGACAAGTGCGAGGTCGGCGGGCATGAGGCGGAGGTTACTCCGCGTCCGGCCAGGAGGACAGCGCCCGAACCGGGCCTGCCCCGGCCCCGCCGTCCGGCCCCGGCGCCGGAACCGGGCGGAGCGCCGGGCGGCCCCGGCACCGGCGCCGGGCGGGTGCCAGGGACAGCCGGTCGGTGCGCCGGGCACGGCGCCCCCACCCGAGCCCTCCGGGAGAGGTCGAGTCTTCCGGGATGCGGCGGGGCCGGAGGAGCGGGACGTCCGGTCAGCCCGCCGTCGGCCCGGCCGACGGCTTCCGCAGCCGGTCCGCCAGCCGCGACAGCGGGTCGTTCAGCCCCAGCAGTTCCTCGGCGCTCGGGCGCCCCTTCCCGTCCGTCAGCCCGGCCCGACCCGCCGCCGCCCCGCCAGCACCAGCGCCAGCACCAGCCGACCCACCGGAACCGACGCCCGAGCCGAAGCCCGCCCCCGTACCCGACCCGGAATCCGACCCCGCCCCCGAGTGGTCCCAGTGCCGCAACGCCCCCGCCTCGCTCTCGCACTCCTGGCTGAGCCGCCGGAGCTCGTCGTCGGCGAAGCGGTGCATCCGGTCCTGGGCCGCCCAGCGCATGGTCTCGGCGGAGTGGGTGATCCGTTCGGCGCGCTCCCGCAGCTCGGGCAGCTTGGCCGCGATCCGGCCCGGGTCCGGCTCGCGCTCCAGGATCCGCAGCTCAGCGTCCAGCTCGGCCGCGTGGGTGTCCAGACGCCGCAGCAGGGCGAGTGCCTCACCGAGCTGGCCGTCCTGCACCAGACCGCTCTCCAGGACCTGGCGCGTGCCGTCCAGGGAGGTCCGCAGCCCCAGCCGGACGGCGGAGATCTGGCCCTGCGGGCCGGGCTTGGCGTAGGTCTTCGCCTTGAGGGTCACGTTCTCGACCGCGCGGCGGGCGTTGGCCTCGTGCCGCTCCACCTTCGTGGCGACCGCCCTCGCCGCCTTGACGGTCCCGACCACCACCAGCACCAGCATCGCGAGGCCGAAGAGCAGGGCCAGACCGACCATCACGCCGAGCGCGTCCATCACGAGCCACCTTCCGTCCGCCGAACCGGCCCCCACCGGGCCCAACGCGGGCCGGCCCACCGTGGGTTCCACGGTAGCCGCCCGACCCGTGCCGGGGGCAGGTCGAACGGGCCCGGGCTCCGGAGATCAGGGACAGATGGGGGATCTCCCCGAGGCGGGCCCGGCCTCGGGCAACGCATCCCGCCCCCACCTGCCTCCACACACCCGGCGAACCACCGCCCCGGGAACGCCGAAGGGCGGGCGCCCCGAAGGACACCCGCCCTGGCCGTCAACGACCCACGGCGACCACCGGCAGTCAGCCGGTGACGATGTTCACCAGCTTCGGCGCCCGCGCGATCACCTTGCGTACCGGCGCGTCCCCGATCGCCGCGACGACGGCCGGGTCGGCCAGCGCCAGCGCCTCCAGCTCGGCGTCGGAGATCGACGGCACGACCTCCAGCCGGGCCTTGACCTTGCCCTTGATCTGCACGACGCAGGTGACCGCCTCGTCCACCACGTACGCCGGGTCGGCGACGGGGTAGTCGGTGTGGGCCAGCGAGTCGCCGTGGCCCAGTCGGCGCCACAGCTCCTCCGCGATGTGCGGGGCCAGCGGGGCGACCAGCAGGACCAGCCGCTCGGCGACCGGTCGCGGCGTGGAGCCGCGCTTCACCAGGAAGTTGTTCAGCTCGATCGCCTTGGCCACGGCCGTGTTGAAGCGCAGCGCGGCCATGTCGCCGCGGATGCCGTCGATGGCCTTGTGCAGCGCGCGCAGCGTCGCCTCGTCCGGCTCCTCGTCGGTGACGACCAGCTCGCCGGTGGCCTCGGAGACGATGTTGCGCCACAGCCGCTGCAGGAAGCGGTACGAGCCGACCACCGCGCGGGTGTCCCACGGGCGGGAGACGTCCAGCGGGCCCATCGACATCTCGTACAGGCGCAGCGTGTCGGCGCCGTACTCGTCGGCGATCTCGTCCGGGGCGACGGCGTTCTTCAGGGACTTGCCCATCTTGCCGGCCTCGCGCTTGACCGGCTCGCCCTGCCAGAAGTAGCCGCCGTCGCGCTCCTCGACCTCGGTGGCGGGCACCGGGAAGCCGCGCTCGTCGCGGTAGACGTCGGCGGTGATCATGCCCTGGTTGAACAGCTTGTGGAACGGCTCGACCGAGGAGACGTGGCCCAGGTCGTGCAGGACCTTGTGCCAGAACCGCGCGTACAGCAGGTGCAGCACGGCGTGCTCGGCACCGCCGACGTACAGGTCGGCGCCGCCGCCGGGCTTCTCGGCGGTCGGGCCCAGCCAGTACTGCTCGTTGGCCGGGTCGACGACCCGCGCGCCGTTCGACGGGTCGATGTAGCGCAGCTCGTACCAGCAGGAACCGGCCCAGTTGGGCATGGTGTTGGTCTCGCGGCGGTACTTCTTCGGCCCGTCGCCCAGGTCCAGCTCGACGTTGACCCAGTCCTCGTTGCGCGACAGCGGCGTCTTCGGGGAGGAGGTCGAGTCGAACGGGTCGTAGGTGTGCGGCGAGTAGTCGTCCACCTCGGGGACCTCGACCGGCAGCATCGACTCGGGCAGCGCGTGCATCACGCCGTCCTCGTCGTAGACGATCGGGAAGGGCTCGCCCCAGTACCGCTGGCGGCTGAACAGCCAGTCGCGCAGGCGGTAGTTGACGGTGCCCTCGCCGATGCCGCGCTCGGCCAGCCAGGCGGTCACTGCGGCCTTGCCGTCGGCGACGCTCAGACCGTCCAGCGAGATGCCGTTCTCGGTGCCCTCGGCGTGGGCCGAGTTGACGATGACGGAGTCGTACGTGCTGAAGGCGTCGTCCCAGGTGTGCGGGTCCTCGTCGCGGCCGTCGGTCGGCTTGACGACGCAGCGCATCGGCAGCTCGAAGGCGCGGGCGAACGCGAAGTCGCGGTGGTCGTGGGCCGGGACGGCCATGATCGCGCCGGTGCCGTAGCCCATCAGCACGTAGTCGGCGACGAAGACCGGGACGGGCTCGCCGCTGACCGGGTTGACCGCGTAGGCGCCGGTGAAGACACCGGTCTTGACCTTGGCCTCGACCTGGCGCTCCACGTCGGACTTGGCGGCGGCACTCGCGCGGTAGGCGGCGACGGCCTCGGCCGGGGTGGCGGCGCCGCCGGTCCACTCGTCACGGGTGCCGGCGGGCCAGGCGGCCGGCACGATCGAGTCGACCAGGTCGTGCTCGGGGGCCAGCACCATGTAGGTGGCGCCGAACAGGGTGTCGGGGCGAGTGGTGAAGACGGTGATCTTCCGGTCGCCGGGGGCCGCGAAGTCGACCCGGGCGCCTTCCGAGCGACCGATCCAGTTGCGCTGCTGCAGCTTGATGGCCTCGGGCCAGTCCAGCAGGTCCAGGTCGGAGATCAGCCGGTCCGAGTAGGCGGTGATCCGCATCATCCACTGGCGCAGGTTCGACTTGAACACCGGGAAGTTGCCGCGCTCGGAGCGGCCGTCCGCGGTGACCTCCTCGTTGGCCAGCACGGTGCCCAGCCCGGGGCACCAGTTGACCGGCACCTCCTTGGAGTACGCCAGCCGGTAGTCGCCCAGCAGTTCGTCGCGCTCGGCGGCGGACAGCTCCGACCACGCGCGGCCGCCGGGGACCTCGCGCGAGCCGTCCGCGAAGCCGGCGATCAGCTCGGCGATCGGGCGGGCCCGGCCGGCCTCCTCGTCGTACCAGGAGTTGAAGATCTGCAGGAAGATCCACTGGGTCCAGCGGTAGTACTCCGGGTCGATCGTGGAGATCGAGCGGCGCGGGTCGTGGCCCAGGCCCAGCCGGCGCAGCTGCTGGCGCATGTTGGCGATGTTGGCCTCGGTGGAGACCCGCGGGTGGGTACCGGTCTGCACCGCGTACTGCTCGGCGGGCAGGCCGAACGCGTCGTAGCCCAGCGTGTGCAGCACGTTGTGGCCGGTCATCCGCTGGTAGCGGGCGAAGACGTCGGTGGCGATGTAGCCCAGCGGGTGGCCGACGTGCAGGCCCGCGCCGGAGGGGTACGGGAACATGTCCATGATGAAGCTGTGCGGCTTCGCGGAGACGTCCCCGGCGCTCGGGTCGGCCAGGTCACCGGCCGGGTTGGGGGCGCTGAACGTGCCCTCCTTCTCCCAGATGTCCTGCCAGCGGGACTCGATCTCCGCTGCCAGGGTGGCGCTGTACCGGAACGGCTCGGTCGCGGCCTCGGCCGCGCCGGAAGCAGGGGTCGTCTCGCTCATGGTCCTTCAGGCTCCATCGATGTCAGTGGGCGAACCGGGCACAGGGCCGGGCGCGGCACGAAAGGCGGCGGAAAACAAAAAAGCCCCTCGCAGGAGGGGGTGCCACGCCGACTCCGGCACCCGCCCTGGGGCGCGGCCGGTCCTGGTCAGCGCGGCCGGCTAAGGAGCAGGCGCACGGTTCGCATGGGCTCAGGGTACCGCAAGGGGCTCAGGCCTCCTCCGGAGATATCGACCGCGAGGCCGCGTCGAAGTCGCGCAGCGCGCGGGCCACCCGTTCGGACTGCATGCCCGCGGCCAGGGCGCGTGCCCGCTCGGCCGTGTCGGCGGCCTCCCGGAGGGAGCCGGTGCGGCGCTGGGAGTCCGCCAGCCGGACCATCAGCAGGGCCCTGGCCCGCGCGCGGCCGGGGCCCAGCCCGGCCACCGCCTCGGTGAGCAGGGCCTGGGCGCCGCGGTGGTCGCCGAGGAACAGGTGGCCCTCCCCCACCATCCCCGCGAGGTCCGCCCGGGCCTGCGCCACATCCGGCCCGGCACCCGCGCCGGAAGCCGCACCTTGCCCCGCACAAGCACAAGCAGACGCACCGACACCGGCACCAGCACTGGCACTGGCAGAAGCACCCGCGCCCGCCGCGGCGTCCAGCTCCGCGAACGCCCGCCCGGCCACCGCCGCCAGCTCCTCCGGCTCGCCGCGCCGCCCGTACGCCCGGGCCATCCGGCCGAGCTGCAGGGCCCGGTCGACCGGCCCGAGCGCGTCACCCGCCGTCTCCAGCACCCCGGCGAGCACGGTGACCGCGTCCAGCCCACGCCCTCCCCCGCCCTGGGTGGCCAGCACCACCAGGCAGCCCACCACGCCCACCCCGAGCCGCAGGTCCCCGCTGAGGTGGGCGGCGCGCAGCGCGGCCACGAACGCCCGCTGGGCGGCCGCCTCGTGCCCCAGGTCGTACGCGGCCCAGCCCGCCAGCCGGGCCAGCCGGCTGGCCGTGCCGTACAGCACGCGGCCCAACTCCTCGTCGTACCCGCCGAGTTCCAGCAGCTTCGCGACCATGGCCAGCTCGGCCCGGGTCGGCCCGAGCACCAGGCCGCCGCCGCAGGCCCGCTCCAGCCGCAGCTTGCTCCGGTAGGAGAGCCGGAGCTCCCCGACCAGCGCGGGGTCGATCCGCAGCGCGCCCTCCCCGCCGCCGACCGGGGGCGGCGCGGTGGCCAGCCGGCCGGCGGCCTGGTCGAGGTCGGCGCCGCGGAACAGGTCGGTGAGACGGACCGGGCCGGCGTCGGTGGCCGCCTCGCGCAACGCGGTCTGGGCGGTGTCGGCCGTCCAGGGGTCGGTGAGCAGCCGCGGCGAGAGGATCTTGGCCCCCCGGTTGCCGCCCATCCGGCCCCAGAGCTGCTCGTAGGTGACGGCGATGCCGAGGGCGCGGCCGAGCACCTCGCAGACCGTCTGGTCGTGCGGGCTTCGCGGGACCATGCCCCGGTCGCGCCACTTGTATGGGGCGGTGGAGCTGATCGCCAGGCCGGGCGGCAGGGTGAGGTTCACCTCGCGGGCCAGGCGCTCCGGGTTCCAGCCGAGCTGGTGCAGTATCCGGGCCAGCTCCTCGTTGCGCCTGCGCTCCAGATCGGCCATGGGACGACGGTAGCGGTCCGGCGGGGCCGGCTGCCGAGCCGTTCGGAAAACCCCGGACCGCCGGGGCCGCGAGCGCCCCCGAACCCTCCGGAGGGATCCCGGGCCGCGAGAACGCGCCCCGGGGCGCCGCGGAAAGCACCCCGGGGCGCCCCGGAAACGCGGCCAGCGCGCCCCGGAAAACACCGAGGGCCGCCTCCCGGAACGGGAGGCGGCCCTCGACTGCTGTGGAGCTACGGGGAATTGAACCCCGGACCTCTTGCATGCCATGCAAGCGCTCTACCAACTGAGCTACAGCCCCTTGACCTGCTGCGTCACCGGAGGTTTCCTTCGGTCTCCCTCGGCGACATCGACTACTTTACACGGTCGAAGGGGTGCTCCACGAATCCGTTACCGGAGGTACTACCCGGCCGTCGGGCGGGCGCGGGCGGCGAAGGCCGCGCCGACGCCGACCAGGCCCGCGATCGCGGCGGTGGTCACCAGCAGGGCGTGTCCGGAGTCCCGGGCCGCCGCCGGCAGCGAGACCCCGCCGAGGAAGACCGAGCCCAGCACCGCGACGCCGACCACCTGGCCGAGCTGTACGACCGTCACCATCACCCCGCTGGCGTCCGCCGCGTCGGCCGGGGCGACGCCGCCCAGCGCCCGGGCGAACAGCGGCGAGTACGTGCAGCCGGCCACGAGGCCCAGCCCGGTCATCAGCAGCAGCGCCACCGGGCCGATCTCCGCGCCGCCGCCGAGCAGCAGCCCGAGCAGCAGGTAGCCGGGGACGAGCAGCCCGGCGCCGAGCAGCGGCAGGACGCCGTGCAGCCGGGCGGGCAGCCGGTGCCAGTGCAGGCTGGAGAACCCGAAGCCGAGCGCCATCGGCGCCGAGCAGAGGCCGGCCCGCAGCGCGCTGTGCCCGAGGCCGGACTGCTGGTGCAGCGCGAAGGCGAACAGGAAGCCCGCGAAGGCGGCCATGATCATGAAGATCGCGCCCGCCGCCGGTCGCAGCGTGGCCGTCCGCAGCACCCGGCCGCTGATCAGCGGCTGTCCGCCGCGCCGGGCGATCCGCCGCTCGACCACCGCGAACAGGGCGAACAGGAGGGCACTGGCGGCGAGCATCGCCCAGCCCCAGACGGGCCAGCCCAGTTCGTGACCGAGCACCAGCGGCACCACCAGCAGCCCGAGGGCCGCGCCGAGCACCACCAGGCCGGGGAGGTCGAACCCGCGCCCGCGGTCGCCCGGCAGGACCGGCAGGACCGGCAGCAGCCGGGCGCCGGCCGCCAGCAGGGCCAGCCCGATCGGCACGTTGACCAGGAAGACCGGGCGCCAGCCCGTCCCGAACAGGTCGGCGCTGACCAGGACTCCGCCGAGCACCTGGCCGACCGCCAGGCCGCCGGCCAGCACGGCCGAGTAGAGGCCGAGCGCCCTGGTCCGGGCGGCGCCGGTGAAGGTGCGCTGCAGCAGGCTCATGACCTGCGGCACCATCAGCGCCGAACCGGCGCCCTGGAGCAGCCGGAAGGCGATCAGCCAGCCGGTGGCCGGTGCCAGCCCGCAGGCCAGCGAGGCGAGGGTGAAGGCGGCCAGGCCCAGCTGGAACAGCCGGCCGTAGCCGTAGCGGGCGCCCAGCCGGGCCCCGGTGATGAGCAGCACCGCGTAGGCGATGGTGTAGCCGGCGATCACGAGTTGGAGGGCCGCGCCCGAGGCGTGCAGGTCGGTGCGGATGGTCGGCACCGCGACGTTGACGATGGAGACGTCCAGGATGGCCATGAACTGGCCGCAGAGCAGGAGGGTGAGGAGCAGCCCGGGCCTGGTGGCCGGGCCGCCGGTGGTGGTGGCGCCGGCCGCACCGGGCCGGATCTGAAGGTCCGTCATGGGCCCAGCCTGCGGCGCCCCCGGTACTGGTGGTTAGAGCCTGCCGATCCTGGTACTGGCAGCACCTGTCTCGGCCGCCCGGTCTGCGGCACGATGGCGGGTATGACCGTCCTGGACGACCGCACCGCCACCACCGTCGGACCGCGCCGGCAGGACCGCCGCCGCACCGAGCTGGCCGGCTACCTCAAGGCCTGCCGCGCCCGGGTCACCCCCGAGGAGGTCGGCCTGCCGCCGGGGCTTCGCCGCCGCACGCCGGGGCTGCGCCGGGAGGAGGTGGCGCAGCTCTCCGGGGTCGGCGTCACCTGGTACACCTGGCTGGAGCAGGGGCGGCCGATCAACGCCAGCGAGCAGGTGCTGGCGGCGGTGGCCCGGACGCTGCGGCTGGACGACACCGAGCGGGAGCACCTGTTCCGGCTCGCGGGGGTGTCCGCGAGCCCGAGCAGCCGGCCCGAGCCCCCCGTCCTCGACCCGTCCACCCAGGCCATCCTGGACGCCCTCGCGCCGCTGCCGGCCGCGGTCTCGAACACCCGGTTCGACGTGCTGATGTACAACCGGTCGTACGAGTCGCTGTTCGGGACGAACCGGAACGTCACGCCCAGCGGGCGGTTCAACAGCATCTGGTGCACGCTGCTCATGCCGCCGTGCTGCAACCCGTTCCTGAACCGCGCGGAGGCGCTGCCGCGGATGGTGGCGGTGCTGCGGGCCGCGTACGGCAAGCACGTCGGCGAGCCGGTCTGGGAGCAGCACGTGCAGGGGCTGTCGGCGAAGAGCGAGCTGTTCCGGGACCTCTGGGCCCGGCAGGAGGTGGCGCCGCCGGAGACGTCGCTGCGGGTGTTCCGGCACCCGCAGGTCGGGGTGCTGCGGCTGAACGCCTCGTACCTGACGCTGCCCGGGGTGCCCGAGACCTACGTGGTGGTCTACCTCCCGGAAGGCGCCGGGGACCGTGAGCGGATCGAGGAGCTCGCCGCGCTGCCGCCCGGCGGCTGGCTGAACAGCTGCCACTCCTGAACGGCCGGGGACCCGGCGCGCCTGCGTCCGGGGCCCGGGGAACGCCGAAGGCCGCCACCCGGTGGGTGACGGCCTTCTCGCGGTCTGTGGAGCTACGGGGAATTGAACCCCGGACCTCTTGCATGCCATGCAAGCGCTCTACCAACTGAGCTACAGCCCCGCGACACGCACGGCCCTCGCGGACCGCAGGTGCGGAGTGGAGCTACGGGGAATTGAACCCCGGACCTCTTGCATGCCATGCAAGCGCTCTACCAACTGAGCTACAGCCCCGCACTCACCGGATTTCCCGCTTCCCTTCCGGGCCGCGTTTCTTCCGTGCGAACGAGGAAGACTCTAACCGGTCAGGCCCGGAACTGCGAAATCCGTCCCCGCGCGGTGCCGGCGAACGGCGGGGGCGCGGCTCGACCGTCGCCGATCGGCCGTCGCCACCGGTCAGCTGCCGTCGCCGGTCAGGTGTCGTCGCCGATCACCGGCTGCGGGAGGGTGCCCGCGTTGTGCTCCAGCAGGCGCCAGCCGCGCGCGCCGCGGCCCAGCACGGACCAGCAGCAGTTGGACAGGCCGCCGAAGCACTCCCAGAGCTCCGGCTCCAGTCCGAGCAGCCGCCCGAGCATGGTGCGGATGGTGCCGCCGTGGCTGACGACCACCAGCGTGCCGTCCTCCGGCAGCTTGCCGACCGCGTCCAGCACCACCGGCACCGAACGGTCGGCGACCTCGGTGGAGAGTTCTCCGCCGCCGCGCCGGACGGGCTCGCCCTGCGCCCAGGCCTCGTACTCCTCCGGGAACCGGGCCCGGATCTCCGCGTTGGTCAGCCCCTGCCAGGAGCCGGCGTAGGTCTCGCGCAGCCCCTCGTGGTGCTGCACGTCCAGGCCGGTGATCACGGCCAGCTCGTCGGCGGTCCGCCGGGCGCGCTGGAGGTCCGAGGAGATCAGCAGGTCGGGGCGCAGGCCGGAGAGCAGCCGGGCCGCCCGCTGGGCCTGCAGGACGCCCTGGCCGGTCAGCTCGATGTCCGTGGTGCCCTGGAACCGCGATTCGAGGTTCCAGGAGGTCTGGCCGTGCCGCCAGAAGACGATGCGCGGGCCCCGCGCCTCCCGGCTCAGCTGTAGTCCTCGGCGCCGAAGTTGTCGGCCGGGGCGGCCTCGGCCGGGGCGAGGGCGTTGCCGGCCTCGTCGGTGTGCGCGTCGGGGCGGTTGCGCGAGGCCAGCGCGTCGGCCGGCAGCGGCAGCTCGGGGCAGTCCTTCCAGAGCCGGTCCAGGGAGTAGAAGGAGCGCTCCTCGGAGTGCTGGACGTGCACCACGATGTCCAGGTAGTCGAGCAGGATCCAGCGGCCGTCGCGCTCGCCCTCCCGGCGCACCGGCTTGATGTCCAGCTGCTCGCGCAGCTTGTCCTCGATCTCCTCGGCGATGGACTTGACCTGGCGGTCGTTGTTCGCGGAGGCGATCAGGAACGCGTCGGTGATCGACAGCACGTCGCTGACGTCGAACGCGATGATGTTGTGCGCCAGCTTGTCGGCCGCCGCCTGGGCGGCGACGTTGATGATTTCCTGGCTGTGCTCGGTGGCGGTCACGATGTTCTTCCGGCTCGGCGGCTTGGGGGCGATGCCCGGCACGCGGCCGGGCATCGCCTTCCAGGATCTCACGCCGCCCAGGTGGCCCAGGAACCGTTTACCGGCCCGCGCCCGCCGCGGCCCCGCCCCGAGCCCCCACGACCCTGCGTGGAGGAGGCGGGGCCGCCGCCGCCCTACGGGGTCTTCGGCGGCTGGTAGTCCTTGCCGAGGACGACCACCAGGTCGGCGTTCTGCGCGTCGGTGACCTTCTTCGCCGCCGTCTCCGGCAGGTTGAGGCTCAGCGCCAGGGACTTCGCCGCGGCCTGCCGGGCGTCGTCGGTGTAGCGGATCTCACTGGCGGCCTGGGCCGCGGCCTTCGTCCCGCCGGGGATGAAGGTGAGGCCCGCGTTCACCACCTGGACCTGCGCGGCGGCGGCCGCCTGGTCGTTGCCGGTGGCGTCCTGGATCGAGACCCGGGCCGGGGTGTCGGCCGAGGTGGCGGACTTCACCGTGCCGCCCAGCACGTCCTTGACCTGCTGGCCGGCGGCGGCCTCGTCCAGCGAGCCGTCCGGCTTCACGGTCAGCACCGTGGTCCCGAGGTGGCCGTCCTTCGCCTGCTGGGCGAGCTGGACCAGCACGCCGGCCAGGGCGTCCTCGGGCAGCGACGGGTCGAGCACCGCGTTCATCCGGTGCACGTCGTCCTTGGCGTCCTTGAACTCGGTCGGCATGGTCCGCACCACCGCGTCCATCACCTGCCCGAACCGGGCCAGTTGGGCGTCGCGGCCCTCGCCGGCCCCCTGCAGGGTGGCGTAGGCGACCGCGGCCTTCCCGCTCAGCAGGGTGTTCTTGCCCGCGGCGGCGAGCAGCTTGCCGTCCGGCTTGCCGCCCTCGTGGGTCTCGGCATTGGTGTCCACCCGGACCCCGCCGAGCTGGGCGACCAGCAGTTCCAGGTACGGCGTGTCGAGCCGCCAGGTGCCGGCCACCGGGGCGCCCAGCACGGTGGCCAGGGCGTCCCGGGTGGCGGACGGACCGACGCTGTCCATCGCCTGGCCGACCGTGGTGACCGGCGGGTCGCCCGGGCCGGGCAGGCGCAGCGTGTCCGGGAGCAGCAGCACGGTGCCCTTGTGCCCCGAGGCGTCGTTGACCAGCAGCGCGCTGGAGACCTTGCCCTGGAGGTCCCGCAGGTGCACCACGTTGACCTGGCGCGGGCCTGCGGCCGTCGCCGCGCTCTGCTTGTCGCCGGTGAACCAGAGGTAGCCGCCGGTGCCGGCCGCGGCGAGGGCCAGCACCACGCCGACGCCGACCAGCCGGTTGCGGAGCTTGCGGCGGCGCTCGGCGCGCACCTCGCTGCGCGACTCGGCGAACTTCAGCCAGTCGATGACGTCCTCGGTCTCCTCCGCCTCCTCGTCGACGAAGGTGAACTCACCGGTGGGGTAGTCGCCCGTGGGCGTCTTGCCGGCACCGCCGGCGGCCTTGGCCGCGCGGCTTCCGCCGACCTGCTCGGAGGGCGCCGCGGGCCGGGCCGGCGCCGCCTCGGCGGGGGCCGGCCGGGGCGTCCGGGGTCGCGGCGGCGCCGGGGCGGCCTGCTCGGCCACCGGCTCGGTGACGACCGGCTGCGGCGCGGTCGCGTACTGCTGCTCGTAGCCGCCCTGCTGGTCGTACCCGCCACCCTGCTGCGGCGGCTGCTGCTGCTCGTACGGCTGGTACCCCTGCTGGTACTGCCCCTGGTAGACCCCGGGCTGCTGGTACGCCTGGCCGCCGCCCT
The DNA here is from genome assembly GCF_055561235.1 of Kitasatospora sp. NPDC022856. Lineage (NCBI taxonomy): Bacteria > Bacillati > Actinomycetota > Actinomycetes > Kitasatosporales > Streptomycetaceae > Kitasatospora > Kitasatospora sp. NPDC022856. Next base: position 564,673 of record NZ_JBVHHE010000001.1, read on the forward strand.
GCTGCGGCTGCCCGTACGGGTCGTACTGGTCGTACTGGTCGTACTGCTGCTGGTCGTACCCGCCGCCCTGCTGCGGCTGCTGCTGCTCGTACGGCTGGTACGCCTGCTGGTACTGGTCCTGGCCCTGCCCCTGGTAGGCGGTGTACTGGTCCTGCCCGTAGGGCTGCGCCGGCGGGACCGGCTGCCCGTACTGGTCGTACTGCTGCTCGTAGCCGCCCGGTTGCCGGGGCGGGTACTGCTGCTGGTACTGCCCGGTGGACCAGTCGTCCTGCTGTCCCCTGCGATCGGTCATCCGTCGGCCCCTCCGGGGATCAGGTCCGGTGCGGCGCGTAGAGCGCCCGCTTGTCGATGTAGCGGACCACGCCGTCCGGGACGAGGTACCAGACCGGTTCGCCCTTGGCGACCCGGTTGCGGCAGTCCGTGGAGGAGATGGCCAGCGCCGGGACCTCCACCAGGGAGACCCCGCCCACCGGAAGTCCGGCGTCCGACAGAGTGTGCCCCGGCCGGGTGCAGCCGATGAAGTGGGCGAGCGAGAAGAGCTCCTCGGAGTCCCGCCAGGAGAGGATCTGCGCGAGCGCGTCGGCGCCGGTGATGAAGAAGAGGTCGGCGTCCGGGTGGAGCGCGCGCAGGTCGCGCAGGGTGTCGACGGTGTAGGTCGGGCCCTCGCGGTCGATGTCGATCCGGCTGACCGAGAACTGCGGGTTCTCCGCCGTGGCGATGACCGTCATCAGGTAGCGGTCCTCGGCCGGCGTCACCAGGCGGTCGGTCTTCTGCCACGGCTGTCCGGTCGGCACGAAGATCACCTCATCGAGGTGGAACGCGCTCGCCACCTCGCTGGCGGCGACCAGGTGCCCGTGGTGGATCGGGTCGAAGGTGCCGCCCATCACACCGAGCCGCTTCTTCACCGGTTCCGGTCCGCCGGGATTCCCGGCCTGCTCTCCCATGGCGCCACACCTTACGCGACGCCCGTGACGGGGCGGGAACGACCGGGTGGGGGCCGCCGGGAGGACGCGTGAGGGAGCGGCCGGCGCTCCCGCCGGACGCTCCCCGGGCCGCCCCGGCGGGGGCTCGGTGCCCCGCTCAGCGGTCCCGGTTGAAGCGCGTGGTGACGTAGAGCAGCAGCAGCAGGATGAACAGCGCGGCGCCACCCGTCAGGTACGGGTTGAGGCTGTCGTGATTGCCCCCCTCGCCCTCGGAGGCGAGCAGGTTCAGGACGGGGAGTGCGGCGGCAGTGCTCATGGTCGGCGGACCTTCTCGGCTCGGATGACGGACCAGGGGTGTGCGGGCCGGTGAGGGCCCATCTGTCATCGTACGGGTGCCGACACGGCAACCGCTCGGCGGCCCACCGCGTCTGATCCGGCGTGAGCCGGGCGCCCGGCGGGGCCCGGCGGGAGGGTGCTCAGTTGTTGCGGCCGGCCCGCAGCAGGACCCACGCCAGCAGGCCGACGCCGACGAAGGAGGCCACCACGATGATCCGCAGGAAGAGCCCCGGGCCGTTCTCCGTGGAGATCGGGCCGGCCAGGCTGACAAGGGCGGAGGTGGACATCTGCGGGCTCCTCGGACTGCTCGGTACCGCGGCCAGGTCTGGTCTCGGCTCTCCAGGGCATTCAGGGTAAACCGGCCTCACACCCGCGACGGCCACCGCCCCCTGCGGCGCCGTTCGCGCCGCGTAGGGTGAGCCCGGGGACGAGTACGCAACCACGGACGTTGCACAGACAGTCGTTGCAGGCGAAGACCAGCGGGGGCCGGCCAGCTGCCGGGGCCGCCGTCGACCAGGAGGGTACTCACACCATGACCGATACGACCTCGAAGACCCCGAGCCGGCGCCGCCAGCGCTTCCCGGAGATCTCCACCCGCGCCTGGGAGCACCCGGCGGACCGCTCCGCGCTCGTCGCGCTGCGCAAGCTGACCGGCTTCGACGACATCCTGAAGAAGCTCGCCGGGCTGGTCTCCGAGCGCTCGATCCGGCTGATGTTCCTGGCCACCGCGGTGAAGACGTCCGAGCGGCAGTTCCCCGAGCTGCACGGGATGGTGCGCGACGCCGCGTACGTGCTGGACCTGGAGAAGGTCCCGGACCTCTACGTCTCCCAGGACCCGACGGTCAACGCCTACTGCATCGGCATCGACAGCCCGATCATCGTGGTGACCAGCGGCCTGGTCGAGCTCCTGGACGAGGAGGAGCTGCGCTCCGTCATCGGCCACGAGGTCGGCCACGCGATGTCCGGCCACGCGGTCTACCGGACGATGCTGCTGATCCTCACCAACATCGCCGCCCGGATCGCCTGGGTGCCGCTCGGCAACCTCGCGATCATGGCGATCGTGACGGCCCTCAAGGAGTGGTTCCGCAAGGCCGAGCTCTCCAGCGACCGGGCCGGCCTGCTCGCCGGACAGGACCTCCAGGCCTCCATGCGGGCCCTGATGAAGCTGGCCGGCGGCCACAACCTGGCCGAGATGAACGTCGACGCCTTCCTGGAGCAGGCCGAGGAGTACGACAAGGCCGGGGACCTGCGCGACGGCGTGCTCAAGCTGCTGCAGGTGCTGCCGCAGAGCCACCCGTTCGCGGTGGTGCGGGTCGCCAAGCTGAAGAAGTGGGCGGAGAGCGAGGAGTACCGCTCGATCCTGGCCGGTGCCTACCCGCGCCGCTCCGACGACGGCGACACCTCGGTCGGCGAGCAGTGGAAGGCCGCGGCCGACCACTACACGACCTCGGTGAAGGAGAGCAAGGACCCGCTGATGGGCCTGATCCGCGACGTCGCCGGCGGCGCCGCCACCGTCGGCGGCAAGCTCCGCGACACCTTCACCGGCGCCACCCGCGCCAACGGCTCCTCGACGCCGCGCGACGAGGACTGATCCCGCGACGGCTCCCGACGGCTCCCGGCTTCCCGCCGGGGGCCGTCGGCGTCCCCGGCCCCGGCACCCGCCGTGCCCCGGCGGCGGCCCCGGTGTGCCCGAGCGGCCGGTCGCGACGGGGCCCGCCGCCGGACGTCAGCTGCCCGCCAGGACCCCGCAGACCTGCCAGGCCGGACGGGCGTGGTTGCCCGGATCGATCGGCTGCGCGCCCTCCGGCGACTGCGCACCTTCCGTCGGCTGCGCACCGGTCACGGCGCCGTCCGCCCCCGCCAGCAGCGGCCGGACGTACCCGGCCAGCGAACCGGCGCACGGCGCCGGCCCGGCCTGGAGCACCGAGTCCACCAGCCGCAGCTGGGCGGAGGCCAGGTCGATCCGGTCGAACTGGAAGGTCAGCTGCCGCCGGACGGTCTCCAGCGTCACCGGTGCGCCGCTCGGGGTCCCGGCGGGCTTGAGCGCGTAGACGAAGGTGTGGTCGGTGGTGATCTGCAGGGTGGTGCTGTCCGCCTCGTCGATCCGCATCGCTCCGGCCACCTTCACGCTGTCGGCCGCCAGCGCGACCTGCGCCGGGTCGAACCGGACCACCCACCCGGTCAGCGCGTGGTGGCGGTCGTCGACGGGGTGCGCCGCACTGGCGTCGAACTGGGCCTGCTCGCCGGGCGTCACGAAGGCCCGCACATCGGCGGTCGACCCCTGGACCAGGGCCGTCGGCGCCAGCGAGGACGCCACCAGATAGCGCTGGACGGTGTCGAGCGCCTTGGTGACCTCGATCTTGCTGAAGTGCGCGGTGGCCGCCCCGGCGGGCGTCCCCAGACCGATGGCACCGTCCCCGTAGCCGGGCGGCAGCGCGGCGAACGGGGCGGCCGGGTCGGCGACCGGCCGCACGGCCGACGCCGGGCTCAACGCCACCAGGCTGACGGTCAGTTGGCTGCCCTCGGGGCGGGAGGTCTGCCGGTTCGGCGTACTGATGCCGAAGTACACGGCGGCCGCGAAGGCCAGCAGGATCAACAGCAGCAGCGCGAGCGCCTGCCGCGGCACGGTGCCCAGCGGACCGAGCCGCACCCGCGGGCGGGTGGCCCGGCCGAACGAGCCCGCCAGCCGCTCCCGGGCGGAGAGCTCCTGGATCCGGGCAGCACGGACGAAGGATTCGTCGAAGACGACGGACCGGTACTCGTCATCGCTTCCGGAACCACCGTCGGGCGCACCCTCCGGAGGCTCTCGCGGGTCACCCATGACACCAGGGTAAGCCGCATCCGCGCCCCGCCACGAGGGTGTTCGCCCAGATTCCCGGGAGCGCTCCGTGACCGGAGGCCCGGCGCGCGAACGCGCTCCGGCGCACTCCGGCGCAGCGTCCGCGAACCAGTGCCTCAGCCCGCCGGCGCGGTGACCACGAGCGACGGCTCGGCCGGCGTGGGCGCCGGATCGACACCCGCGCTGCTGCTCCCCGAGTCGGGCCGCCGGGGCGTACCGCCACCGGAGCCGCCCACACCCTGGTAGACCGCCGCGACCGCCACCGCGACCAGGCTCACGCCCATGATCACGGCGAGCACCCAGGCCACCGGCCGGTGCCAGCGCTGCTGGGCGACATAGCGCCCGCGCCGCGACCGGACCGGGTCGTAGACACTGTCCCGCCCCCAGCGCCCGGCCCGGCGCCCGACCACCCGGCCGGGGCCCGACCACGGATCGGGGTAGAGGCGGTCGTCGTCCAGTCCGCTCGGGTAGGGGCGCAGCTCCAGCGGCACCCCGTCCCCCACGGGGACGTCATAGCCCCAGCCCGGTACCACCGCGTCCGGCTCGAACCGGGCCTCGGCGGCGGCGAGCTGCCGCTCCTTGGCTGTCGGCTCGTGCACGGCGGCGGACCGGACGAAGGCCTCATCGAAGACCACGGTGGCGAACTCGTCGTCCGCACCACCGTGGTCGGCGCCGTCGGGGTACGGCAAACCCCCCACATCGTCAGCCACGGATTCAGCGTATTACCGGTCGGGCGTTTTGTCTGTGGCTCCTCGCACTTGGTCCGTCACCCGTGTGACGCGGACCGCCCGCCGGGGGCTCCCGGCCGGCTCAGCCGGCGTCGGCCGCCCCGCCCACGGTCTGCGTCGCCTCGCCCCGGACATGCCCGTCACCAGTGACGATGTACTTGGTGCTGGTCAGCTCCGGCAGGCCCATCGGGCCGCGGGCGTGCAGCTTCTGGGTCGAGATGCCGATCTCGGCGCCGAAGCCGAACTCACCGCCGTCGGTGAACCGCGTCGAGGCGTTGACGGCCACCGTCGTCGCGTCGACCAACTGGGTGAAACGGCGGGCCGCGGCCTGCGAGGTGGTCACGATCGCCTCGGTGTGGCCGGAGGACCAGCGGCGGATGTGCGCGACGGCGGCCTCCAGCGAGGGCACCACGGCCGCCGCCAGGTCGTGGGAGAGGTACTCGGTCTCCCAGTCCGCCTCGGTGGCCGGCACCACGGTCGCCGCCGAACCCTCGGCGGCCTTGAGGACCGCGTCGTCGCCGTGCACCGTCACCCCGGCCTGGGCCAGGGCCGCCAGCGCGAGCGGCAGGAAGGCTCCCGCGACGTCCTGGTGGACGAGCAGGGTCTCGGCCGAGTTGCAGACGCTGACCCGCTGCGCCTTCGAGTTCAGCAGGATGCCGACGGCCATCGCCAGGTCCGTCTCGGCGTCCACGTAGACGTGGCAGTTGCCCGTCCCCGTCTCGATCACCGGCACGGTCGAGCCCTCGACCACGGTACGGATCAGCGCGGCCCCGCCGCGCGGGATCAGCACGTCCACCAGGCCCCGGGCGCGCATCAGTTCCTGGACGGAGTCCCGGCTCTCGCCCGGGACGAGCTGGATCACGTCGGCGGGCAGGCCCGCCGAGACGACGGCGTCGCGCAGCACCGCGATCAGCGCGGTGTTGGAGCGGTAGGCCGAGGCCGAACCGCGCAGCAGTACCGCGTTGCCGGACTTCAGGCAGAGCGCGGCGGCGTCCACGGTGACGTTCGGACGGGCCTCGTAGATGATGCCGACGACGCCGAGCGGGACGCGGACCTGCCGCACGTCCAGGCCGTTGGGCAGGGTGTAGCCGCGCACCACCTCGCCGACCGGGTCGGGCAGGCCGGCCACGTCGCGGACGTCCGAGGCGATCGCGGCGATCCGCTCGTCGGTGAGGGTCAGGCGGTCGATCACCGACTCGGCGGTACCCGCCTCACGGGCCCGGGCGACGTCCTCGGCGTTGGCGGCGGTGATCTCGGCGCTCCGGGCCACCAGGGCGTCCGCGATCGCCGACAGCGCGGCGTCCTTCGCCCGGCGCGGGAGCGGGGCGAGCACGGCGGCGGCCTCCCGGGCTCGGCGCGCTACGGCGAGGACGGGGCTGTCGGCGGTGGCGAGGTCGCTGGTCATGCGCCAAGGGTAGCGAGTGCGCCGCCCCCGCCCGCCGGGCATTTCGCCCGGTGAGACATGGGCGCCCAGCAAGGCCCGCACGTGCCGTGCCCCGGGCACGGCACACGTGCGTCAGTACGGGTGCACCCCGCCCGGATGGGGTGGCGGGCCGCCGAAGCCCTCGGCGACGCGTTTGTGGTACGTCGCCCGGTCGACCACCTCCAGCCCGACGATCTCCCACGGCGGCAGGTTCGCGGTCACCTTGTGCTCGCCCCAGAGCCGCAGCGCGATCGCCGCCGCGTCGTGCAGGTCCCGGGCCTGCTCCCAGTAGCGGATCTCCGCGTGGTCGGCCGCGTAGCGGGCGGTCAGGAAGAACGAGTGGTCGTGCGCCAGCCGCTCCAGCCCCGCCCGCAACGCGGACAGCGGGGTGGTCTGCCCCGCCACGCTCAGCACCACGTGCCAGAGCCGGGCCTGTTCGGGCACCGTGGGCGGCTCCCCCTCGTCCCGGCGGTCCGGCCGGACCCCGCGTAGCGCGCCGGGCTCCTGCGGCGGCGGACCGGCCGGCCCGGCCGGGGTGTCCGCCCCGCGCCCGCCGTCGATGCTGGTCAGCCGTCGGCCCGCCGTTCCTCCGGTCAGCGCTGCCTCGCGCCTGCGTTCCACCGGCGGCCTCCTGTTCGGCGATCTCGTGTCGTCGTACCCGCCGGCCCCGGTCCGGCGCGTACGGCTGCGCCCCCTCGCCCGCGGCAAGGCCCGCACCGCCGCCGCGCCCGCGGACCGGTCAGCCCCGCAGGACGACCAGGTCGTCGCGGTGGACGACCTCGCGCTCGTACGCGGCACCGAACTCCTGGGCCAGGTCTCGGGTGGACCGGCCGAGCAGCCGGGGCAACTCCCTCGCATCAAAGTTGACCAGTCCGCGCGCCACGATGTGGCCGTTTTCGCCAAGAAGGTCCACCGGATCACCCGCGGCGAACTCCCCGTCGACCTTGGTGACCCCGGCGGGCAGCAGCGAGGCACCCCCGGAGACGACCGCCGCGACGGCCCCCTCGTCCAGGTGGAGGGCGCCGCGCGGGCTGCTCGCGTGCGCCAGCCAGAGCAGCCGGTCGGAGGAGCGGCTGCCGGTGCGCAGGAAGAGCGTGCCGGTGGGCCGGCCGCCCAGCGCGTCGGCGGCCCGGCTGGCGGCGGTGAGCACCACGGGGATGCCCGCGCCGGTGGCGATCCGGGCCGCCTCCACCTTGGTGACCATGCCGCCGGTACCGACCCCGGCCTTGCCCGCGCTGCCGATCGAGACGCCGTCCAGGTCGTGCGGTCCGGCCACCTGGGCGATCCGGCTGGTGCCGGGGCGGCTCGGGTCGCCGTCGTAGAGCCCGTCCACGTCGGAGAGCAGCACCAGCAGGTCGGCCCGGACCAGGTGGGCGACCAGCGCGGCCAGCCGGTCGTTGTCACCGAACTTGATTTCGGCGGTGGCGACGGTGTCGTTCTCGTTGACGATCGGCATCGCGCCCATCGCCAGCAACTGGTCCAGCGTCCGGTAGGCGTTGCGGTAGTGGGCGCGCCGGCTGGCGTCCTCGGCGGTCAGCAGCACCTGGCCGACCCGGATGCCGTACCGGGCGAAGGAAGCGGTGTAGCGGGCGACCAGCAGGCCCTGGCCGACGCTCGCGGCGGCCTGCTGGCGGGCGAGGTCCTTGGGCCGGCGGTCCAGGCCCAGCGGGGCCAGGCCGGCCGCGATGGCACCGGAGGAGACCAGGACCACCTCGGGGGCGTCCGGGCCGCTGCGCACCTTGGCGAGCGCGTCCACCAGGGCGTCGACCCGGTCGGCGTCCAGGCCGCCGGCCGCCGTGGTGAGAGAGGAGGAACCGACCTTGACGACGATCCGTCGTGCGGTCAGGACCTCCTGCCGCAGTGAGTCCTCGCTCATCTCGCTGTACGCCCTTCCGGTGTGGTGCGGGTACGGCGGGCCCGGGCCCGGCCGTCACCCCCGCAATCTACGCGATCGGCGCAGTCCGTCCGCAGGGCATTTCACCGGCTGGACCGCGCCCCTCCCCGGGCACCGGCCGGCCCGGACCGGTCGCGGGACGCCGGGCGGACCGCACCCGCCCGGCGGGCCCCGTCCCGCCACCCGGGCCGGGGGCGGTCTCGCCAAGTCCGGCTCCCGCCAAGCGAAGTGACGTTCATCAACGCACCGACGCACCGACGCACCGCGGCCCCGCCTCCGGGAGGGAGGCGGGGCCGCGGCACTACACGGGTCGGACCGGCCGGTCCTACTCCTCGTCGTCGTCGCCCTCGACGGCGGCCTGGCGGCCACTGGAGAGCGCCTCGAAGGCGAGGAACTCGGACTCGGCCGCGTCCCGGTTCTTCAGCTTGTCGCGGCGGCGGTCGACCGCCGGACGCGGGCTCTCCAGGCGGTGGTCCTCACCGCGGCGGCCGAGCATCTCGGCGCCGGCGGCCATGGTCGGCTCCCAGTCGAAGACGACCGCGTTGTCCTCCGCGCCGATGATGACGGTGTCGCCCTCGTGGGCGCCGACCTTCCAGAGCTTGTCCTCCACGCCGAGGCGGGCCAGCCGGTCGGCGAGGTAGCCGACGGCCTCGTCGTTGGAGAAGTCCGTCTGGCGGACCCAGCGCTCCGGCTTGATACCGCGGATGCGGAAGGCGCCGTCCTCCTCGGTGATGGTGAAGCCCGCGTCGTCCACGGCGGTGGGCCGCAGCACGATCCGGGTGGACTCCTCCAGCGGCTTGGCGGCGCGGGCCTCGGCGACGATCTGCGCCATCGCGAAGTTCAGCTCGCGCAGGCCCTTGCGGGAGGCGGCGGACACCTCGAACACGCGGTAGCCGCGCTCCTCCAGCGAGGCCCGGGTGAGGTCGGCGATGTCCTGGCCGTCCGGGACGTCGACCTTGTTGAGCGCGACCAGTCGCGGCCGGTCCTCCAGGCCGCCGTACTGCGCCAGCTCGGCCTCGATGGTCTCCAGGTCGGTCAGCGGGTCGCGGCCGGGCTCCAGGGTCGCGCAGTCCAGCACGTGGACCAGCGCCGAGCAGCGCTCGACGTGCCGCAGGAACTCCAGGCCGAGGCCGCGGCCCTGGCTGGCGCCCGGGATCAGGCCGGGGACGTCGGCGACGGTGTAGACGAAGTCGCCGGCGGTCACCACGCCGAGGTTGGGGACGAGGGTGGTGAACGGGTAGTCCGCGATCTTCGGCTTGGCGGCGGAGATCACCGAGATCAGCGAGGACTTGCCGGCGCTCGGGTAGCCCACCAGGGCCACGTCGGCGACGGACTTGAGCTCCATGACGATGTCACGGGCCTCACCCGGCTCGCCGAGCAGCGCGAAGCCGGGCGCCTTGCGGCGGGACGAGGCCAGCGCCGCGTTGCCCAGGCCGCCCCGGCCGCCGGCGGCGACGACGAAGCTGGTGCCGTGGCCGACCAGGTCGGCGAGGACGTTGCCCTGCCGGTCCATCACGACGGTGCCGTCCGGCACCGGCAGGACGAGGTCGTGGCCCTCGGCGCCGGTCCGGTTGCCGCCCGCGCCGGGCTTGCCGTTGGTCGCCTTGCGCTTGGGCGAGTGGTGGTACTCCAGCAGGGTGGTGATCTGCGCGTCCACGGTGAGGATGACGCTGCCGCCCTGACCGCCGTTGCCGCCGTCGGGGCCTCCCAGCGGCTTGAACTTCTCCCGGTGAACGGAGGCGCAGCCGTGGCCCCCGTTACCCGCGGCGACGTACAGCTCGACGCGGTCCACGAAGGTGGTCATGGTTGTGCCTCCAGTGCGAAGAAAGTGTTGCCTGCTTCTCAAGCATGAAGGGTGGACCGGATCATTCCGGCCCACCCTTCATTGTGAGTCTTGTCGGACTCAGGCCTCGACGGCCACGATGTTGACGACCTTGCGGCCGCGACGGGTGCCGAACTGCACCGCACCGGCGGACAGCGCGAACAGGGTGTCGTCGCCACCACGGCCGACGTTGGCGCCCGGGTGGAAGTGGGTGCCACGCTGGCGGACGATGATCTCGCCGGCGGAGACGACCTGGCCGCCGAAGCGCTTCACGCCGAGGCGCTGGGCGTTCGAGTCACGGCCGTTCCGGGTAGAGCTTGCGCCCTTCTTGTGTGCCATCTCGCTATCCCCTTACTTGCTGACGGAGTCGATGCTCGTGATCCGCACAGCAGTGTGCTGCTGGCGGTGACCCTGGCGGCGACGGTAACCGGTCTTGTTCTTGTAGCGCAGGATGACGATCTTGTCGCCCTTGGTCTGGTCGACCACCTCGGCGTGAGCCTTCACGCCGGCCAGCACCCACGGGTCGGAGGTGACAGCTTCACCATCGACGACCAGGATGGTGGAGAGCTCCACCGAGTCACCCGGCTTGGCCTCGATACGGTCGATCTCCAGCACGTCGCCGACGGCGACCTTGTGCTGGCGGCCGCCTGCGCGAACGATCGCGTACATGCGGTACCCACTTTCCTAACTCGGTCGGAGCTCCAGATGCCAGCCACCTGGGTACGGACACAGGGGCCTCTCCCCGACTCCTCTGACGAGGGGCCCGGAAGGTGATGTGTTCGGGAGCGACGGCGTAGACACGCCGAGGGTCAAGAATACGGACCGGCCCCCTCGGGGGCAAACCGGGCCGTCCCGGTCCGGGGCGGGCGCGAGCCCGCCCCGGACCGACGCACTACTCGGCTGCCGAATCACCCTCGGCGGCCGCGGCCTTCTTGGCCGCCGCGCTCGTCCGCTTGGTGGCGGTCTTGCGGGCGGTGGTCTTCTTCGCGGCGGCCGCCGTGGTGGTGGTCTTCTTGGCGGCCGTCTTCTTCGCGGTGGTCTTGCGGGCGGCCCGCTTCTTCGGGGCCGGCGCCTCCTCGGCGGGCTCCTCGGCCGGGGCGGCCTCGGCGGCGGGCTCCGGCGTACCGGTCTCCGCGGCCGGCTCGGGCTCCGTCGCGACCGGCTCGGTCGCGGCCGGCGCCTCGACGGGTGCCTCGACGGCCTCCGCCACCGGCTCGGCCGGGGCCTCGGCGGGCGTCTCGACGGCCGCGAAGGCCGCCTGCAGCGCCGCGTCGGCACGGGCCTGCAGCACCACGATCTCGGCCTCGGCGGGCGCCCCGGCCGGAGCCGTCGCCTTGCGCACCGCCCGGCGGCGGGTGCGGCCGGCCGGCGCCGCCGTGGCGGCGGGGATCTCGACCAGGCTCGGCTGGGCCGTCTCCTCGACGACCACCGGCTCGGTCACCGGCTCGGTCACCGGCTCGACGACGGCCTCGGCCTCGACCTCGGCCACCGGCACGTCGATCGCGAGCTGCCCCTCGACCTCCTCGTGCTCCGGAGCCTCGATGTCGGCCTCGACCACGGTCTGCGCCTCGTCCTGGGCGCCGCCGCCCTTGCCCCGGCGCCGGCGCTTGCCGCCGCCCGAGGCCGGCTCGCCCGCCGCGACGGCGTGGCCGCCACCGGTGTGGACGTGGCTGCTCGGCTGCTCCATGTGGACGATCACGCCGCGCCCGTTGCAGTGGACACACGGCTCGGAGAAGGACTCCAGCAGGCCCTGGCCGACCCGCTTGCGGGTCATCTGGACCAGGCCCAGCGAGGTGACCTCGGCCACCTGGTGCTTGGTCCGGTCCCGGCCCAGGCACTCCAGCAGACGGCGCAGCACCAGGTCCCGGTTGGACTCCAGCACCATGTCGATGAAGTCGATCACGATGATGCCGCCGAGGTCGCGCAGCCGCAGCTGGCGCACGATCTCCTCGGCCGCCTCGATGTTGTTGCGGGTGACGGTCTCTTCGAGGTTGCCGCCCTGACCGACGAACTTGCCGGTGTTGACGTCGATGACGACCATCGCCTCGGTGCGGTCGATCACCAGCGAACCGCCGCTGGGCAGCCAGACCTTGCGGTCCAGCGCCTTCATCAGCTGCTCGTCGATCCGGTAGGTCGCGAACACGTCGACCTCGGAGGTCCACCGCTGCAGGCGCTCGGCCAGGTCGGGGGCCACGTTGGAGACGTAGTCGTGGATGGTGTTCCACGCCTCGGTGCCGGAGACGATGACCTTGGTGAAGTCCTCGTTGAAGATGTCGCGGACGACCCGGACGGTCATGTCCGGCTCGCCGTAGAGCAGCGCGGGGGCGTTGCCGGTCGCGGCCTTCTTCTGGATCTCCTCCCACTGCTGCTGGAGGCGCTGGACGTCACGGGTCAGCTCGTCCTCGGAGGCGCCCTCGGCGGCGGTGCGCACGATGACGCCCGCGTCGTCCGGGACGATCTTCTTGAGGATCTGCTTCAGACGGGCCCGCTCGTTCTCGGGCAGCTTGCGCGAGATGCCGGTCATCGAGCCCTCGGGCACGTAGACCAGGTAGCGGCCGGGCAGCGAGATCTGGCTGGTCAGGCGGGCGCCCTTGTGGCCGATCGGGTCCTTGGAGACCTGCACCAGGACGGACTGGCCGGACTTCAGCACCGACTCGATCCGGCGCGGGCCACCGTGGCCGCCCAGCGAGCCGAAGTTCACCTCACCGGCGTACAGCACCGCGTTGCGGCCCTTGCCGATGTCGACGAAGGCGGCCTCCATCGACGGCAGCACGTTCTGGACCTTGCCCAGGTAGACGTTGCCGACGTACGAGGTGGCCTGCTCCTTGTTGACGTAGTGCTCGACCAGCACGCCGTCCTCGAGGACGCCGATCTGGGTGCGCTGGCCGTTCTGGCGCACCACCATGACGCGCTCGACCGACTCGCGACGGGCCAGGAACTCGGCCTCGGTGATGATCGGCACCCGGCGGCGGCCCAGCTCGCGGCCCTCACGGCGGCGCTGCTTCTTGGCCTCCAGTCGGGTGGAGCCCTTGATGGACTGCACCTCGTCCGGGTCGAACGACGGCTCGGTGGAGCGGCGGCGCGGCTCGCGCACCTTCACCACCGTGCGGACGCCGTCCTCGGTGGTCTCGGCCGCCTCGCCGGCACCGGCCTCGCCACTGCGACGGCGGCGACGACGGCGACGACGGGACGAGGCCAGGCCGGCCGACAGGTCGTCGTCGTCCTCGCCGTCCTCGTCCTCGGCCTCGGCGGCCGGCTCCTGGACGGGCTGCTCGGTCTCGGCCGTCTCGGCCTCGAAGTCCTCGGCCTCGCCACGACGGCGGCGGCGGCCGCCCCGGCGGCGACGGCGGGACGGACGACCGTCCTCCCACTCGTCCTCGGCCTCGGGACCGGCGGCGGGCGCCTCGACGGCGGCCGGGGCCGCGACCGGGGCGGGCGGCGCGACCGGGGCCTCGACCACGGGAGCGGCGGGCGCCACCGGAGCGGCGGCGGCGGCCGACTTGCGGCGGTTCGGGGTCTGCACCCGCACCTGGGTGCGGGTACGGCGACGGCGGCCGACGCCGCTGTACTCGTACTCGTCCTCCTCCGTGCTCTTCACGGCGGGGGCCTCGGCCGGAGCCGGGGTCTCGGCCGGGGCGGCCGCGGCGGGGGCGGCGGCGGCCGGGGCGGCGGCGGCCGGGGCCGACGGCGCGGTGTAGGGGGCCGGCTCCTGGAAGACGGGGGCCTGGAAGATCGCGGTGGACGGGCGGACCGCGCGGCGGCGCACCCGGTGGGTCGGCTCGGCCTCGGCGACCGGCGCGGGGGCCGGGGCGGGCTCCGGCTCGGCGGCGGGCGCGACGGCCTCGGCCTCCTCGGCGGGCTCCTCCTCCGCGGCGGGCTCCTCGACCGGGGCCTCCTCGACGACCGGCGCGGCCTCGGCCACGCGGCGGCGACGGGGGCGGCGGGCGGGGGCCGCGGGGGCCTCCTCGACCGGCGCGGCCTCGGCGGCGGGCGCCTCGGCGGGTGCGGCCTCGACCGGGGTCTCGACGGGTGCGTCGGCCGGGGCGGGCGCGCTCACCGGCGCCTCGGCCCGCTTGCGGGTCCGGCGGGCCCTGGCGGGCTTCTCGGCCACGGGCTCGGCGGCCGGCGCCTTCACGGCGGGGGCCTCTGCGGCGGGCGCCTCGGCCTCGGCCGGCGTGACGACGATCGGGGTGGCCTCCGGCGCCCCGGCGGGCGCCTCGGCCCGCTTGCGGGTCCGGCGGGCCCGGACCGGCTTCTCGGCGGCCGGCTCGGCGGCCGGCGCCTCCACGGCGGGGGCCTCGGCGGCGGGCGCCTCGGCCGCGATGACCGTCTCGGCGCCGTCGGCGGCCGCGCCCTGCGGGGTGCCCGCGGGGCGGGACACCGCACGGCGGCGGCGGCGCGGCGGTGCGCCGGTCGTGCCGTCGCCGGTGGCGGCGGTGTTCTCGTTCGGTTCCGTCGCCGCGTTCTGCTGCGGATCGGTGTTATCGAGCATGCGGGTGGATCTCCCGTCAGGCCCCCGGGCTCCGTATCCGGGCACGGCAGGGCACCGGTGGCCGGCCGGCATCACGAGGATGCTCGGGCCGGACCCTTTCCTGGTGCCGCCGTGCGGACGCGAGGCCGCACAGGGGCTCGTAGTCTCGCTCGGCGCCCCGCACGCGGCGGGGTGTCGAAAGTCTTCTGGTCTGCCCAGTCTTCTGAGGTTTTCCCAAGCTGCGCCGTTCCCCAACCCCGGGTGGCTCCCGGACGGGGACCTCGGGCCCACCGACCATCCGGGTCGGCGGGCCGCAAGAGGCCGGCCTGTGCTTCGACGACGCTCGCTCCCCTGGGGAGCCGCGGGGGCCTGGAGGACCAACGGGTCCAGTGAGGCACTGGACCAGGCCTCCGCCCGCTAGGCGGACGCGGTTGCGCGCGGCTCGTCGGCGGCCACAGGGCCGGCCGGGGCCGCGGCGCGGTCGAGCGCCAGCGGGTCGGTCACCGTGCCGGTCTCCTCGTCGAGCGGCCCCTGCGCCAGCCTGGTCACCTCTGCGGGGACCGGCGGCGCCAGGTCAGCCGTCGCACGGAGACCGGACAATACGTCGTCGGGTCGTACGGCTGGTGTGGCGTGTCGTACTACCAGGCGCAGTATCGCACAGGCACGGCCGGTCCGAACATCGCGGGCCCCTTCGCCCTCCGTGTCCGCACCGTCGTCGACCTGCGGCGAGAGGATTTCCAGCGCCGCGACCGCGCCGCGCGCGTCGAAGACGCGCACGCCGTTCTTGGTGCGGCGTTCGACCTCGACCCGCTCCTCGGCGAGGAAGGCGGCGGCCGCGCGGGACGCCTCCGGCCCGGTGACACCGTCCAGCCGGACCTGCCATTCGGAGGCTTCCAGACGCTCGACGAAGTTCGGCGTCCGGACTTCGACCGCGTCGATGATGTCGAGGCCCTTCGGCAGCGACTCGTCCAGCTGCGCGCGCAGCTCCTCGGGGTCGCGGTGGGCCGCCAGGCCGATCTCCAGGTACTCCGCCTCGCTGGCCACCCCGGTGGGGGCCGCGTTGGCGTAGGACACCTTCGGGTGCGGTGTGAAGCCGGCCGAGTAGGCCATCGGCACGGCCGACCGGCGCAGGGCGCGCTCGAAGGCGCGCTGGAAGTCGCGGTGGCTGGTGAAGCGGAGCCGGCCGCGCTTGGTGTAGCGGAGACGGATCCGCTGCACCGTCGGCGCGGGCGGCGGACCGTCGGGCGTACGGCGTGCCAGAGTCGCTCAGTCCTTAGTCAGATGTCCCCGTCCGGCGTGACACGATCGCGCCACTCTCCGGACTCTGTCACCCAAAGGGTACGCGCCCGCGCGCCACCTTCGCTCCGCCCCTGGTCAGCCCGGATGCGCGAAACCCCGGCCGGAGCGCCCGGCCGGGGTCCCGCGATGGCGTGCGCCGCCCTACTTGACGACCGTCAGCGGCAGGAGCTTCTTGCCCGTCGGGCCGATCTGGATGGCCGTGTCCATCTGAGGACAGACACCGCAGTCGAAGCACGGGGTCCAGCGGCAGTCGTCGACCTCGACCTCTTCGAGGGCGTCCTGCCAGTCCTCCCAGAGCCAGTCCTTGTCGAGGCCGCTGTCCAGGTGGTCCCAGGGCAGCACCTCCTCGTAGGTGCGCTCGCGGGTGGTGTACCAGTCGACGTCGACGCCGGTGCCGGCCAGGCCCTTCTCGGCCGAGGCCATCCAGCGGTCGTAGGAGAAGTGCTCGCGCCAGCCGTCGAAACGGCCGCCGTCCTCGTAGACCGCCCGGATGACGGCGCCGATCCGGCGGTCACCCCGGGAGAGCAGGCCCTCGACGATGCCGGGCTTGCCGTCGTGGTAGCGGTAGCCGATGTTCTTGCCGTACTTGCGGTCGCCGCGGATCGAGTCGCGCAGCTTGGCCAGCCGGGCGTCGGTGTCCTCGGCGGACAGCTGCGGGGCCCACTGGAACGGGGTGTGCGGCTTGGGCACGAATCCGCCGATCGAGACGGTGCAGCGGATGTCGTTCTGGCCGGTGACCTCGCGCCCCTTCTGGATGACGTTCTTCGCCATCTCACCGATCTGGAGGACGTCCTCGTCGGTCTCGGTGGGCAGGCCGCACATGAAGTACAGCTTCACCTGGCGCCAGCCGTTGCCGTACGCGGTGGAGACGGTGCGGATGAGGTCCTCCTCCGACACCATCTTGTTGATCACCTTGCGCATGCGCTCACTGCCGCCCTCGGGGGCGAAGGTGAGGCCCGAGCGGCGGCCGTTGCGGCTGAGCTCGTTGGCGAGGTCGATGTTGAAGGCGTCGACCCGGGTGGACGGCAGCGACAGACCGATCTTGTCCTCGGTGTAGCGGTCGGCCAGGCCCTTGGCGATGTCACCGATCTCGGTGTGGTCGGCGCTGGACAGCGACAGCAGGCCGACCTCCTCGAACCCGGTGGCCTTCAGCCCGCGCTCCACCATCTCGCCGATGCCGGTGATGCTTCGCTCCCGCACGGGGCGCGTGATCATGCCGGCCTGGCAGAAGCGGCAGCCGCGGGTGCAGCCGCGGAAGATCTCGACGGACATTCGCTCGTGCACCGTCTCGGCGAGCGGGACGAGCGGCTGCTTGGGGTAGGGCCACTCGTCGAGGTCCATCACGGTGTGCTTGGAGACCCGCCACGGCACGCCCGGCGCGTTCGGCACCACTCGGGCGATCCGGCCGTCGGCCAGGTACTCCACGTCGTAGAACCGGGGGACGTACACGCCGCCGGTGCGCGCCAGGCGCAGCAGCAGCTCGTCGCGCCCGCCCGGGCGGCCCTCGGCCTTCCAGCCGCGGACCAGCTCGGTGATGTCCAGGACGGCCTGCTCGCCGTCGCCCACCACCGCGCAGTCGATGAAGTCGGCGATCGGCTCGGGGTTGAACGCGGCGTGGCCGCCGGCCAGCACGATCGGGTCGTCCACCGTCCGGTCGCGGGCCTCCAGCGGGATGCCGGCCAGGTCGAGCGCGGTCAGCATGTTGGTGTAGCCGAGCTCGGTGGAGAACGAGAGCCCGAACACGTCGAAGGCCTTGACCGGCCGGTGCGCGTCCACGGTGAACTGCGGGACGTCGTGCTCGCGCATGAGCGCTTCGAGATCCGGCCAGACGCTGTAGGTGCGCTCGGCGAGCACGCCCTCGCGCTCGTTGAGCACCTCGTAGAGGATCATGACGCCCTGGTTGGGCAGGCCGACCTCGTAGGCGTCGGGGTACATCAGCGCCCAGCGGACGTCGCAGGCGTCCCAGTCCTTGACGGTCGAGTTGAGCTCGCCGCCGACGTACTGGATCGGCTTCTGGACGTGCGGGAGGAGGGCCTCCAGGCGTGGGAAGACCGATTCGACAGTCATGTACTAGGAACCCTTACGACGTTGAATGGTGTCGCTGGCATCGGACCCGGTGGGGTGGTGCGCGACGGCTGGGAGGGGTGACCCTCAAGGGTAGCCGAATCCCGGGACGCTCCGGCCGGCCGCGGGCCTGGGCCGGCCCCCGAGCGGGGGTCGAATCGGCTGTTGACAGCCCCGGACGGCCCATGCGGTACTGGCAGGGCTCCGCCGGGAGGCCCTGCACGCCATCGGGACAAGGAAGTTGACCATGCACGACGGCACCGACACCGGCCTCCTGACATGACCGACACCGGCCGGCGGGTGCCCCAGTGCCACCCCGCGCCCGAGCAGGCGGACCGCTACCTCACGGTGGCCCGCGCCGAGGCGGCGGCCCGCCGGCTCGCCCGCCGCCATCCGGGCCGCTGCCGGCTGCGGGAGGTGGGCCGCTCCCGGGCCGGGCACCCGCTGCTGCTGCTCTCCGTGGACGCGGGCCCGGACGCCGTCCTGGTGGTCGGCGGCCCGCACCCCAACGAGCCGGTCGGCGTCAGCAGCGCCCTGCGGCTGGCCGAGCGGCTGCTGGACCACCCGCCCCGGCCGGGCGTCTCCTGGCACATCCTGCCCTGCCTGGACCCGGACGGCGCCGCGTTCAACGCCGGCTGGCTGGACGGCCCGCTCACCATGCGCCGCCACTACGAGCACTTCTTCCGGCCCTCCTTCGAGGAGCAGCCCGAGCTGCTGCCGCCCGCCGGCGCCGACCGCGCGCCGATGCCGGAGAGCCTGGCGCTGACCGGTCTGATCGACGAGCTGCGGCCGTTCCTGCAGTGCTCCCTGCACGGCGTGGACTTCGGCGGCGCCTTCGTGCAGCTCACCGGGCCCGTCCCGGGCCTGTCCGAGCGCTTCGGCCGCTCGGCGGCGCGCGGCGCCGTCCCGCTGGACGTCGACTCGTACGACGCGGTCGGCTGGGCCAGCCCCGCCCCCGGGACGTACCTGATGCCCGCGCCCGGCGGCTCCGGCGTGTCCCGGGCGCTCCCGGACGAGCCCGAGCTGTCAACCTGGTCGTACGCCGGCCGCCACGGCGGGGTGACGGCCGTCCTGGAGGTGCCGATGTGGGCCGTCGACGCGGTGGGGGACGGCCGCCGGCACCCGGCCGTCCGGCAGGCGGTCGGGACCGCCGCCCGGGTGCTGCGGGACCGCGCCGAGGAGCTGTCCGGCGTGCTCGTACACGTCCCGCCGCACGCCCGTCGGGCCTACGGCCCGATGGTGCGCGCCGTGGAGTTCACGCTGGCGGTCTGCTCGCCGGTCGCCGACGAGTGGCTGGAGCAGTGGTGCGCCCAGCCGCTCACCGTCTCCCGGGTGACCACCGCCGGGCTCGCCGCCGCGCGGATCCCGCTGCGGGTGGCCTCGGTGCTGCTGCGCCTGCTGGCGGACACCGGGGGTCCGGCCGTGGACGCCGCCCGCGAGCGGGCGCTCGGGATCGTCACCGAGAGCCTGGACCAGTTGCGCCACCGCTTCGGCGCCCGCTGGGTGCCGGTGGAGGTCCAGACCGCCCACCAGACCCGCGCGGTGCTGGCCGCGGCCGCCTGCCTGCGCGGCCGGAGCCGGTAGCGGCGGGCCGCCCGCACGGCGGCGGGGCCGGTCCGGGGGGTGACCCCGGACCGGCCCCGCCGGTGCGTCCGTGCGCTCAGGCCGCTATCGGCCGCTGGCTCTGCACCGCCTGCAGCAGTCCGATCGCCACCCAGGTCGAGAACATCGACGACCCTCCGTAGGAGACGAACGGCAGCGGGATGCCGGCCACCGGCATGATGCCCAGGCACATCCCTATGTTCTCGAAGCCCTGGAAGGCGAACCAGGCGACCACTCCGGCGGCCACGATGGTGCCGTACAGGTCGGTGGCGTGCCGGGCGATCCGGCAGGCCCGCCAGAGCACCACGCCGAGCAGCACGATGATGGCCATCGCCCCGAGGAAGCCCAGCTCCTCGCCGGCCACCGTGAAGACGAAGTCGGTCTGCTGCTCCGGCACGAACTGCCCGGTGGTCTGCGTCCCGTGGAACAGGCCCTTGCCGGTGAGCCCGCCCGAGCCGATCGCGATCCGGGCCTGGGCGGTGTTGTAGCCCACTCCGGACGGGTCCAGCGCCGGGTTGGCGAAGGCCGCGAAGCGGTCGATCTGGTACTTGCTCAGCACCCCGAGCTTCCAGATCGCCACGCAGCCGCCGACGCCGGCCAGGATCAGCCCGAACACCCAGCGGTTGGCCGCGCCGGAGGCGAGCAGGATGCCCAGCACGATGACGGCCATGACCATCACCGACCCGGCGTCCGGCATCAGCATCACGATCGCCATCGGCACGGTGGCCCAGACCAGTCCGCGGAAGACCGCCCGGTGCGAGGGGAACTCCCGCTCCCCCGCGTCCACCTGGTCGGACAGCACCACGGCCATCGCCAGCACGATCGCCAGCTTGGCGAACTCGGCCGGCTGGACGGAGAAGCCGCCGCCGAGCTGGATCCAGGAGTGCTGGCCGTTGATGGTCGAGCCGAGCGGGCTCAGCGTGGCCACCAGCAGCAGGATCACCGCGACGTACAGAAACGGCACCACCGTGCGGAACCGCCGGCTCCCTATCCCTATCACCACCGCGCACAGCACCAGTCCGATCACCACGTTGGTGAGGTGCCGGAACAGGAAGTACTGCGGATCGCCGTGGGTGAGCGAGTCCCGCCCCCGGGTGGCGGACCAGACCAGCAGCGAGCTGCCCAGCGACAGCACCATCGCGGCCAGCAGCAGTATCCAGTCGATCCGCCAGAGCGGGGAGTCCTTGGCGAGGGCCTTCGAGACCCCGCTGCGCTGCGGGGCGAGCCGCAGCTGGCGGTACGAGCCGTAGGAGGTCATGTCCGGCTCCTTCCGGTGCTCCGGTTGGGCTCGACGGCGGTGGCGTCCACCGCGGCGAGCGCGATCGGCGGGCCGGCCGGCGGTGCCGGGTCCAGGAAGACCCGCGGCGAGCCGCCGGTCACGCCCGGGTCCCCGGCGGCGGCGGTGAAGCCGGCCGGCTTGATGATGGCGGTGCCGTCCGCGTTGAACTTCGGCAGCTCGGCCTGCGGCTTGGGCAGCAGTGCCTTGCCGTTGTCGATGTTGCCCTTGTCGTCGACGCCGTAGAGCGACTGGTAGATCCGTCGGATCGCGTCGCCGGAGCCGCCGGAGCCGGTGCCGCCCTGGCTTATCGTCATCACGACCGCGTAGTCGCCGCTGTAGGTGGTCAGCCACGAGGTGGTCTGCTTGCCCTCGACCTCGGCGGTGCCGGTCTTGGCGTGCAGCTCGATCTTGCCCTGCGGCCAGCCGGCGCCGGTGAACTTCCAGGCGGCGGTACCGCTGGTGACGACGCCCGCGGTGGCCTGGTCGATGTAGCTCAGCAGCTTCTGGTCGCCGGGGAACTTGGCGTCCTCGTGCGGGGCGATCTCGCGGACGAGCTCCCCGCCCGGGCTTATCACCGCCTTGGCGACGGTCGGCCGGTAGAAGGTGCCGCCGTTGGCGAGCGCCGAGTAGATCCGGGCCATCTGGATCGGGGTGACGAGGGTGTCGCCCTGGCCGATCGCGAAGTTGACCGAGTCACCGGCGCGCATCTGGTAGCCGTCGACGCAGTTCTCCCGGGCGATCTGGTCGGAGAAGGTGTTGCCGCCCTTCTCCGCCTGCCGGCACCAGGCGTCCTTGTTGTTGTCGTAGAAGGACTGCTTCCACTGCCGGTCCGGCACCCGGCCGGTGACCTCGCTGGGCAGGTCGATGCCGGTCTTGGCGCCGAGGCCGAACTGGTGGGCGGTCTTGAAGAACCAGTCGGCGGTCTCCTTCTTCGGCTTGATGCCGCCGTCCTTCATCCACTGGTCGTAGGCCAGCCCGTAGAAGACGGTGTCGCAGGAGACTTCGAGCGCCTTCTCCAGCGTGATCGAGCCGAAGCTCTCGCTCTCGAAGTTCTTGAACTCACGGCCGCCGATGGTCATGCTCTTCGGGCACGGGTACGTCCCGTCCAGCGAGTAGCCGGCCTGCACGGCGGCGGTGGTGGAGATGACCTTGAAGGTCGAGCCGGGCGCGGACTGACCCTGTATGGCCCGGTTCAGCAGCGGGAAGTTGGAGTCCTTGCTGGTCAGTGCCTGGTAGTCCTTGCCGGAGATACCGCCCTGCCAGAGGTTGGGGTCGTACGTCGGCGCGCTGGCCATCGCCACGATCCGCCCGGTGTGCACGTCCATGACGACCGCGGCGCCGGAGTCGGCCTCGTAGTTGCGGTTGGTCACCTTGTCGAAGGTCTTCCTGGCGTCGTTCATCGCCTGCGCCAGGTTGTCCTCGACGACCTTCTGCACCCGGGCGTCGATGCTGGTCACCAGGTTGTTGCCGGTCTGCGGCTCGACGATGCCGGCGTTGCCGATCACCCGGCCGAGGTTGTCCACCTCCAGCTTGGTGATCCCGGCCGTCCCGCGCAGGTCGCGGTCGTACACCGACTCCAGGCCGGCGCGGCCGATCTGGTCGGCCGGCAGGTAGCGGTCCAGGCCGGTCTTGTCGGCGGTCTTGCTGACCTCCTCGTCCGTCACCGGCGAGAGGTAGCCGAGCACCTGGGCCATGTTGGCGCCCTCGACGCCGGTGTAGTGGCGCACGGCGGTGGGCTGCGCGGTCACCCCGGGGAAGTCCTCGCGGCGCTCCATCATCTGCAGCGCCTGCTGGGTGGTCGCCTCCTTGGTGACCGGGATCGGCTGGTACGGCGAGCCGTTCCAGCACGGCTGCGGCGTCTTGGCGTCGCAGAGCCGGACCTTCTCCTGGACGTCCTTGGCCGGCATGCCGAGCACCTCGGCGAGCCGGCCCAGCACCGCCTTGCCGCCGTCCTTCTGCTGGAGCAGCGAGGTGCGGCTGACCGAGACCACCAGCCGGGTCTCGTTGCCGGCCAGGATGCGGCCCGAGGCGTCGAGGATCTCGCCGCGCACGGCGGGTTCGACGACCTCGCGGATGTGGTTGCCGGTCGCCTTGGCGGTGTAGACGCTGGCGTTGCGGATCTGCAGGTACCAGAGCCGGCCACCGAGGGTGGCGAGCAGCGACAGCACCAGGATCTGCAGTACCACCAGACGGGTCGTCACCCGCCGGGTACGGCCGGTCTCGGGGATGTTGCTCACGTCTCGTGCGCTCCAGAGTGCGGGGTTCCGGGGTTCATGGGCGAGGGCGGGGGCTACGGCCGCTTGGCGAAGCCGAGCGAGCGCCGCTTCTTGTAGCCCGGCCCGGACGAGGTCTCACGGGTCGTCCGGTAGCGGGCGAGCGTGCCCAGCCCGGGGCCGCCCTCGTCGTCACCGGCCGCGGCGGCCACCGGGTCCCGCCCGAAGCGGCGGCCGATCAGCATCACCGCCGGGACGACGAACGGCGCCAGCAGCAGGTCGTACAGCAGGGCGGTGAGCACCAGGCTGCCGAGGCCGACGTGGCGGGCGGCGGTGTCGCCGACCAGGGCGCCGACCATCGCGTACAGCAGGGTGGAGGCGACCGCCGCGGCGGCCACCACCAGCAGCGCGCTGGAGACCGAGCGCTGCCGGCCGTGGTCGGGGCGCAGCAGTCCGGCGGCGTAGCCCATCAGGCAGAGCACCAGCGCGTAGCGGCCGATCGCGTGGTCGGACGGCGGCGCGAGGTCGGCCAGCAGGCCGGCGGCGAAGCCCACCAGGCAGCCGCCGGTCGGCCCGTAGACCATCGCCAGGCCGACCACCACGAGGAGCAGTATGTCCGGTGTGGCGCCCGGGAGTTGGAGCCTGCCGAAGACGCTGACCTGAAGGATCAGGCCGAGCAGGACGAGGACGGCGGTGACGGGGACGCGGGCGAGGCGCATGGTTCAGTTCCCCCCAGTGGTCTTGGCGGGCGGGGCGGCGGCGGCCGGGACGGCGGGCGCGGCCGGGGCCGGTGCCGCCGCCTGGCCCTGGGCGGCCGGGGCCGGCGGCAGGACGGCGTCGCGCGGGTCGGTGCGCGGCGGCACGACCACCACGCCGACCAGGTCGAGCCGGGTGAACTGGACGAAGGGCTCGACCAGGATCGTCTTGGTCAGCTGGCCCGGGGTCGCCTCGACCTGGACCACCTTGCCGACCGGGACTCCGGGCACGAACGGGCGGCCGCTCTGCGAGCCGAAGGTGACCAGCCGGTCGCCCTCCTTCACCTGGGCCTTGCCGTTCAGCAGGGAGACCTTCATCGCGCTGGTGCCGCCGCCGGAGGCGAAGCCGATCTCCCCGCTGCCCTCCAGCCGGGCCCCGGCGCTGAAGCCCGGGTCGGAGGCGAGCAGGACGGTGGAGGTGGTCGGGGCGACGGTGGTGATCCGGCCGACCAGGCCCTGGCCGTTGATCACCGTCATGTCCCGGGTGAGGCCGTCGTCACCGCCGGCGTCGATGGTGATGGTCCAGGAGAAGCCCTGCGCCGGCCCGATCGCGATCACCTGGGCGGCCTTGACGGTGTACCCGCCGGAGCCGGCGGTGCGCAGCAGGTCGTCGAGTTGCTTGGTGCGTCCGCCGGCCATGTCGGAGGAGGCCAGCTTCTGGCGCAGCTCGGTGTTCTCGCGGGCCAGCTGGTCGGTGCGGCCGCTGTGGCCGGTGGCGTCGCGGAAGGCGCGGACGGTGTCGGCCACCGGGTCGACCACCGTGGCGGCGCCGCGCTCGACCGGGCCGAGGACGCCTGCCGCGGCGCGCCGGGCGCCGCCGAGCGGCGAACTCTCGCCGCCCTTGATGTCCACGGTGATCAGCGCGAAGGCGACGGCCACCAGCAGGATGAGCAGCAGCCGGCTCTCTCGTGTGTCCCTCACGGTGCTGGTACTGCCCCTTCGTACCTGGCCGCCCACCCGGGCTGTGGGCCCGGGCGGGGGCCGTTCAGTTGACTACGAGGTCTGACGTTTCTGCTAACGGCGCGGCTGGGCGTCGAGTACCTGCTGGAGGGCCTCGAACTCCTCGACGCACTTGCCGGAGCCGAGCGCCACGGAGTCCAGCGGGTTCTCGGCGATGTGGATCGGCATGCCGGTCTCGCGGCGCAGCCGCTCGTCCAGGCCGCGCAGCAGGGCGCCGCCGCCGGTGAGCACGATGCCGCGGTCCATGACGTCGCCGGCGAGCTCGGGCGGGCACTGGTCGAGGGTGGTCTTGACCGCGTCGATGATCGAGTTGACCGGCTCGTCGATGGCCTCGCGGACCTCGGCCGCCGAGATGACGACGGTCTTGGGCAGGCCGCTGACCAGGTCGCGGCCGCGGATCTCGGCGTGCTCGTCCTTCTCGCCCTCCAGCGCGAAGGCGGAGCCGATGCTCATCTTGATCTGCTCGGCGCTGCGCTCGCCCAGGAGGAGCGAGTACTCCTTCTTGATGTGCTGGACGATCGCGTTGTCCAGCTCGTCGCCGGCCACCCGGATCGACTGCGCGGTGACGATGCCGCCGAGCGAGATCACGGCCACCTCGGTGGTGCCGCCGCCGATGTCGACCACCATGTTGCCGGTGGCCTCGTGGACC
Organism: Kitasatospora sp. NPDC022856; assembly: GCF_055561235.1. Classification (NCBI taxonomy): domain Bacteria; kingdom Bacillati; phylum Actinomycetota; class Actinomycetes; order Kitasatosporales; family Streptomycetaceae; genus Kitasatospora; species Kitasatospora sp. NPDC022856. The sequence continues at coordinate 589,930 of NZ_JBVHHE010000001.1, forward strand.
GGCAGGCCGGCGCCGATCGCGGCCGCCATCGGCTCCTCGATGATGTGCACCTGGCGCGCGCCGGCCTGCGAGGAGGCCTCGATCACGGCGCGGCGCTCGACCCCGGTGATGCCCGAGGGAACGCAGACCACGACGCGGGGGCGGGCCAGGTAGCGGCGGCGGTGGATCTTGAGGATGAAGTAGCGGAGCATCCGCTCGGTGATCTCGAAGTCGGCGATCACGCCGTCCTTGAGCGGGCGGATGGCGACGATGTTGCCGGGCGTGCGGCCGATCATCTTCTTGGCCTCGGCGCCGACCGCCAGGATGCCGCCGGTGTTGGTGTTGACCGCGACCACGGACGGCTCGTTGAGCACGATCCCCTTGCCCCTGACGTACACCAGCGTGTTGGCGGTTCCGAGGTCGATCGCCAGATCGCGGCCGATGAACGACAGGTTGGTTGCCATGGGGTGTAGGTGCCTTCCCGGGCTCGGAGTCATTGCGGGGGGTGGACGAGGGAGCGCGCCCACGGCTTGGGCGAAGACGAGCTGACCAGCCGTACCGGGCCCATGAGTCGCGTCCATCGTAGTCACGCCCGCCAGTACGGACGTCGACGTGGGGCATACCGTCCATTGTCCGGAGCGTGATCGCTTCTCCGAGCATTGGGACGCCGTGTCGGCGTCCCCAGTTCCCTATTTCACGATAAGAATGCCCCGGCCGGGCCAATGGTCCCGACCGGGGCACCCGAAGGTCCTGGGTGGTTCTCAGGCGTGCGTCGGGAAGAAGATCTTGATCTCGCGCTCGGCGGACTCCGTGGAGTCGGAGGCGTGGATCAGGTTCTCCCGGGTGATCGTCGCGTAGTCGCCGCGGATGGTGCCGGCACCGGCCTCCAGCGGGTTGGTCGCACCGGCCAGCATCCGGATGCCGGGGACGACCTCCTCGCCCTCGACGATCAGCGCGATCGACGGACCGGAGGTCATGAACTCCAGCAGCGGCTCGTAGAACGGGCGGCCGACGTGCTCCGCGTAGTGCTGCTCCAGCGTCGCCCGGTCGAAGGTCCGCAGCTCGACGGCGGCGAGCCGCCAGCAGGCCTTGCGCTCGATGCGGCTGATGATCTCGCCGGCCAGGCCGCGCTTGACGGCGTCGGGCTTGAGCAGGACGAGAGTGCGCTGGGACACGGTGCGTCTCCTGGGAATTCGGTTCGGCGCGCACCCGGTTCGCGGTGCGGAGTGCGACTACCGCAGAGGTTACCTTGCGTGAGCAGCGGGCCTTGGGCGAGCCCGGGCCCTATGCCGCCGGGACCGCGCCGGCCGCGCGGGCGGCCTTGAACTCGTCGATCTTCCGGCCGTAGTGCACCGAGCACCACCAGAGTCCGGCGAAGACCACGCCCAGGCCGAACATGGTCGGCAGGATGAAGCCGCTGGCGATCAGGCCGAGCTGGAGCACCCAGCCGATCGCGACCGCGCCGGGGCGGGTGATCATGCCGCAGAGCAGCACGCACAGCGCCATCGCGATGCCCGTCACGGTCCACACGGTGGCGGTCGGCACGTCGGACAGCTGCATGGCCACCAGCCCGGCGAAGAGCGCCAGCAGCGCCTCGCCGATCAGCGTCGAGGAACAGAGCGTCCTCATCGTCACTTCCTCCCGAGCAGCAGGCGGGCCTCGCCCACCGTGATGACCGAACCGGTGACCAGCACCCCGGCGCCGCCGAGGTCCCCGTCCTCCTCGGCGAGGGTGACGGCGGCGGCGATGGCGTCGTCGAGCCGGGGCTCGACCTGGACGCGGTCCTCGCCGAAGACCTCGACGGCGAGCGCGGCCAGCGCGTCCGCGTCCATCGCGCGGTGGGTGGAGTTCTGGGTGATGACGACCTCGGCCAGGATCGGCTCGAAGGCCTCCAGCAGGCCGGCCACGTCCTTGTCGCCGCTGGTGCCGATCACGCCGACGAGCCGGGTGAAGCCGAAGGACTCGCCGATCGCGGCCACCGTGGCGCGCGCGCCGTCCGGGTTGTGCGCGGCGTCCAGGACGATGGTCGGGCTGCGGCGGACGACCTCCAGGCGGCCCGGCGAGGCGACGCCGGAGAACGCCTGCCGCACCTTGTCCGCGTCCAGCTGCCCGCCGCGCGCGCCGCCGACACCGAAGAAGGCCTCGACCGCCGCGAGCGCGAGCGCCGCGTTCTGCGCCTGGTGGGCGCCGTGCAGCGGGAGGAAGACGTCCGTGTACTCCTCGCCGCCGAGCCCGCGCAGCGTCACCAGCTGGCCCCCGATGGCGACCTCACGGCGGATCACCCCGAACTCCATGCCCTCGCGGGCCACCGTCGCGTCCACCTCGACGGCGCGCCGCAGGATGTTCTGGGCGGCGTCCAGCTGCTGCTGGGCGACGACCGCGATGGAGCCCGGCTTGATGATCCCGGACTTCTCGACCGCGATCTCGCCGGTGGTCTCGCCCAGCTTGTCGGTGTGGTCCAGCGAGATCGGGGCGATCACCGCGACGGCGGCGTCGATCACGTTGGTGGCGTCCCAGGAGCCGCCCATGCCGACCTCGATCACGCCGACGTCCACCGGGGCGTCGGCGAAGGCCGCGTAGGCCATGCCGGTCAGCACCTCGAAGAAGGACATCGCGACCGGCTCGCGCTCGTCGACCATCCGGACGTAGGGCTCGATGTCCCGGTAGACCTCGACGAACCGCTCGGGGGTGATCGGGGCGCCGTCCAGGCTGATCCGCTCGGTGACGGACTCCACGTGCGGGCTGGTGTAGCGGCCGGTGCGCAGCTCGAAGGTGTTGAGCAGCTGCTCGACCATCCGCGCGGTGGAGGTCTTGCCGTTGGTGCCGGTGATGTGGATCGAGGGGAAGGACCGCTGGGGCTGGCCCAGGATGTCCATCAGCGCCTCGATCCGGTCGAGCGAGGGCTCCAGCTTGTTCTCCGGCCAGCGCTTAGAGAGTTCCACCTCGACGTCGCGCAGGGCGTCGCCGGAGCCGTCGTCGGCGGGGCGGAGGGTGTACGGGTTCGGGTCGGCCTTGTCGCTCACGAGCACAGTCTACGGAGCGGCGTCGCGCGCTCCCGACGGGGTGAGAACCACCACTTTGCCCTGACTTTCCGATTCACCCGATTTACTATTGATTCAGCGAGTTCAGACGGCAATGAAGCATCGATTCGCACCCGAGGGAGACGCATCACCTTTGATCACCAGGAGGACAGTCCCATGCCCGACGCCCTGCGCGAGTCGTTCCTGGTCCATCGGAGCGGTGTCGTCCAACTCGCCGAGCTGCTGTCGCTGGTGCTCCTCGCCTACATGGTCCTGGTGTTCGGCCGCTTCCTCCTCTACTGGGCCGGCTCCCGGCACGCCTTCCGGCACGACCGGCCCGCCGAGCCGGGCGATCCGGCCGCCTTCCAGTGGCACCTGCTGATCCCCTGCCGGGACGAGGAGGCCGTCGTCACCCAGACCCTCGCCGGGCTGCGCGCCGCCGCCCCCGAGGCGCACCTGTGGGTGATCGACGACGACAGCGAGGACCGCACCCGCGAGCTGGTCCTGGCCGCCGCGGAGCGGGACGACCGGATCCACCTCGTCCAGCGCCGCCGTCCGCACGCGCGGATCGGCAAGGGCGCCGCGCTCAACGCCGCCTACCGGAGCGTCGACGCCTGGCTGCCCGAGGACGCCGACCGCGCCCGGGTGATCATCGGCGTCGTCGACGCCGACGGCGAGCTGGAGCCGGGCACCCTGGGCCTGGTCTGCTCCGAACACGCGCTGGCCCGCCCCGACACCGGCGCCGTGCAGATCGGCGTCCGGATGCGCAACGCGGACGACGAACGGCCGCTGCCCGGCCGCGGCCGGACCGCCAACGCGCTGGCCCGCGCGCTGGTCCGGATGCAGGACGTCGAGTTCCAGGCCAACAACGCCGGCATGCAGCTGCTGCGCCGGCGCACCGGCAGCGTCGGTCTCGGCGGAAACGGCCAGTTCGTCCGGCTCACCGCGCTGGACTCGCTCACCGCCGACGAAGGCCGCGAGGGCCGCCCCTGGCCGGAGCGGGCCCTCCTGGAGGACTACGAGTCCGGTCTCGAACTGCGGCTGGCCGGGTGGCGGTTGACACACGTGACGGAGGCCCGGGTGTCCCAGGAGGGGCTGGTCTCGCTCCGCCGCCTCCTCACCCAGCGCACCCGGTGGGCCCAGGGCAACATGCAGTGCCTGCGCTACACCGGGCGGGTGCTGCGCTCGCCGCACTACCGCTGGGCCGGCAAGGCCGAGGTGCTGTACACCTTCCTGCAGCCGGTGGTCTGCGTGCTGCTGGTGGTGCTCACCCCGCTGTCGCTCGGGATCACGGCCGCCGGACTGGCGCTGTTCCCCGAGGACACCGTCGACTTCCAGGCCCGGTTCGGGCCGCTGATGGCCGCCGCCTTCGTGATCGCGACGCTGCCGATGGTGCTCTGGGGCTTCGCCTACCGCCGGCGCGTGCACCCCGACCGGAGCCGGCTCACCGGCCTGCTCTGGGGCGTCCTGGTCTGGCTCTACGCCTACCACCTGTTCCTGGTCGCCACCCGGGCCGCCGTCCGCCTGCTGCTCGGCCGCAACGGCTGGGCCAAGACCAGGCGCAACGCCGAGAAGGTCGCGGTGGGCGCCCCCACCGCCCTCGAGACCTGAGCCGCGCCCGCTCCGCCCTCCACCCGCTTCCGCCTCGACATCCTCGACATCCTCGACGCCCTCGATGCCCGCAGGCGATCCCGCCGTCCCGCCCAGACCCGTCCGGAGTTCCACCGTGTCCCCGTGCCTTCCCCCGCTGCCGCCCGCCAGTGTCGCCGTCGTCCTCGGCACCCGCCCCGAGCTGGTCAAGCTCGCCCCGCTGATCCACGAGCTCGGCGCCGCGACCCGGCTGGTGCACACCGGCCAGCACTGGGACGAGGCGCTGTCCGGCCGCTTCCTGCGCGACCTCGACCTGCCCCGGCCGGAGCTGCTGACCGGGGTCGGCGGCCGCCCGCGGGCCGGCCAGATCGCCCAGTCGCTCGGCCAGCTGGACGCCGCCTTCGCCGAGGACCGGCCCGCCGCCGTCGTCGTCCAGGGCGACACCAACGCCACCCTGGCCGGCGCGCTGGCCGCCAACGCCCGGGAGATCCCGCTGGTGCACGTCGAGGCCGGGCTGCGCAGCTTCGACCGGGCGATGCCCGAGGAGCACAACCGGGTGATGGTCGACCACGTCTCCGACCTGCTCTGCGCCGCCACCGCGGAGAACGCGGCCAACCTGCGCGCCGAGTCGCTGGACGAGGAACGGATCACCGTCACCGGCAACACCGTCGTCGAGGTGGTCCACCGCCGGCTGCCCGACCGGGCCGCCCGGACCGCGCTGCTGGCCTCGCACGGGCTGGAGCCGGACGGCTACGTCCTGGCCACCGTGCACCGGCCGGAGAACACCGACAGCGCCGAGGCCCTGGGCGCCGTCCTCGCCGAACTGGACCGGATCGCCGGGGCCGGCACCCCCGTCCTGTTCCCGATGCACCCGCGGACCGCGGCCGCCGTCGAGCGGTTCGCGCTGGACGGCCTGCTGGAGCGGATCGCCGTGACCGCGCCGGTGGGGTACGCGGAGTTCCTGGGCCTGGCCCGGCACGCGGCACTGCTGGTCTCCGACTCCGGCGGGGTCCAGGAGGAGTGCACCGTACTCGGCCGCCCGCTGCTGGTGGTGCGCCGCTCCACCGAACGCCCGGAGGCCGTCGACGCGGGGTTCGCCGCCCTGGTCGCCCCCGGCGAGGAGCTCGGCGGCCTGGCCCGGACCTGGCTGGCCGACACCCCCGAGCGGCTCGCCCGGCTGGCGGCCACCCCGAGCCCGTACGGGGACGGCCTGGCCTCCGCCCGGATCGCCCGGCTCACGGCAGGGCTCGCCGCGCGGTCGGAGCCCGCCGCCGCCTGACGCCCGGACAGGCACTCTTGACAGCCGGATTGGTCTACTCCACCTTGTGAGGGCAAGTCTCCTCCCCCGACAGGGACTTGAGTTGTCGGTAGCTCCCGCACCAGCGACAGCCGGACGGCTCTCCCCCACGTGAGCCGACGGTCTCCCCCCACAGGAGATGGAGTCATGCCACCTGCCCGACACCGGCGCGCCCGCGTCGTCCACACCCTGCTCGCCGGCGCCTCGGCGATCGCCCTGGGCCTGAGCGGCCTGGTCGTCGCCACCAGCGCCTCCGGCGCGGCGACCGCCGACGTCGACGTGATCGACAACGGCGGCTTCGAGGCCGCCGACCACCTCGGCCACTGGACCTGTCCGTCCGGCGCCGCCGCGGACACCGCCACCGTCCACTCCGGCTCGTACGCGCTGCGCGCCACCCCGGGCTCGGGCGACACCGGCGAGTGCACCCAGACCGTCACCGTGAAGCCCTCGTCCACGTACGCCCTGAGCGCCTGGGTGCAGGGCTCCTACGTCTACCTGGGTGCCCGCGGCACCGGCGGCACCGACCCCGGCACCTGGACCAACTCGGCGGGCTGGTCCAAGCTCTCCACCACCTTCACCACCGGGGCCGCCACCACCAGCGTCACGGTCTACCTGCACGGCTGGTACGGCCAGCCCTCCTACCTGGCCGACGACGTCTCACTGATCGGGCCGGGCGACCCGAAGCCCACCCCGACCGGGACCGCGACCCCCACCGCGACGCCGACCCCGACCCCGACGCCCACCGGGACTCCGACGGTCACCCCGACCGTCACGCCGACCCGGCCGGGGCTGCCCAAGCACCTGCTCACCGGCTACTGGCAGAACTTCGACAACACCGCCACGGTGCAGCGGATCAGCGACGTCCCGGCCGCGTACGACATCATCGCGGTCTCCTTCGCGGACGCCACCGGCACACCCGGGGGCCTGAGCTTCACCCTGGACCCGGCCCTGTCGGCCAAGCTCGGCGGCTACACCGACGCGCAGTTCAAGGCCGACATCGCGGCCAAGAAGGCGGCCGGCAAGAAGGTGGTGCTCTCGATCGGCGGCCAGAACGGCACCGTCTCGGTGAACAGCTCCGCCTCGGCCACCACCTTCGCCAACACCGCCTGGGCCCTGATGCAGAGCTACGGCTTCGACGGGATCGACATCGACCTGGAGAACGGCGTCAGCGCCACCTACATGGGCCAGGCCCTGCACGCGCTGGCGGCGAAGGCGGGCAGCGGGTTCGTCCTCACCATGGCGCCGCAGACCATCGACATGCAGTCGACCGGGATGGAGTACTTCAAGCTGGCGCTGAACGTGAAGGACATCCTCACTATCGTCAACATGCAGTACTACAACTCCGGCGCGATGCTCGGCTGCGACGGGCAGGTGTACTCCCAGGGCAGCGTCAACTTCCTGACCGCGCTCGCCTGCATCCAGCTCAAGGGCGGACTGCGGCCCGACCAGGTCGGGCTCGGGGTGCCCGCCTCCACCAGCGCGGCGGGCGGCGGGTACGTCAGCCCGTCCGTGGTGAACAACGCCCTGGACTGCCTGGCCGCCGGCACCAACTGCGGGAGCTTCAAGCCCGACACCAAGTGGCCCGGCATCGGCGGGGCGATGACCTGGTCGACCAACTGGGACGCCAAGGCCGGCGGCGGCATCGCCGGCACCGTCGGCTCGCACCTGCACGCGATGCCGTAGGCGCGGCCCCCTGGGTCCGGACCGGGTCTCAGACCCCGGCCCGGGCCTCCGGGATCTCGGGGCAGGGGCCGCAGTGCCGGCGCCGCAGTTCGGCGGTGATCTCGGCCAGCTCGCCCTCGGGCAGCAGCGGCAGCATCATGGCGACGCCCTGGAGCAGGCCGCCGAGCAGGAAGGTGGTGTCGGCGGTGGCGGCCACCAGGCCGCGCACCTCGGTCACCTCGCCCGCCGCCACCGCCTCGATCAGGCGGGCCGCGTCGGCGGTGTCCTCGTCCACCGCCACCGCACCGCAGTCGGCCGGGGCGCGGCGGGCCATCGCGTGCAGCACCCGGTCACCCACCTCGGGCGCGTACGCCTTGCGGACCGCCTCGGCGGCGATCCAGGCCAGCAGGGTGGTCACCTCGCGCTCCGCGTGCTCCTCGAAGAGCCGGTCCAGCGCGTGGTCGAAGGCGAGCTGGTTCCCGTGCCGGAACGCGAGCAGCAGCGTCGCCGCCCTGCCCTTGGCCTCCTGGACCGCTTCCACCGGCAGTTCGTCGGCCAACTTCTCGGTCACCATCACGCCATGCCCTCCCGTCGGTCGTCGGCTGGCGAAACTCCGTCACACCGTACACAGCCGACCTGCAAACTTCCGCGAACCCGCGCGGGCAAGACCGGAATGAATTCGGGCGGAATAGGACTTCACCCGGTCCATGATGAATATTCGCCGGAACAGAGCAATGGCACTGGGCTATTAGAGGGCCCATTTCACCGTTCGGCCGGAGCGGCCGGCCGGAGCGCTCCCACCACCCCGGCCGGCGCCCGGCCGAAAGCCCGCGCGAACGCCGAGGGGCCGCACTCCGCGTCGGCGGAGTGCGGCCCCTGGTGAGCCGGCCGGTCAGGCCTGCGGCAGCGCCGCGAGCTGAGCGGTGATCCGGACGATGTCGGCCTCGGCGGCCTCCTGACGGGTCCGGATCTTGGCGACCACGTCGTCCGGCGCCTTGGCGAGGAACGCCTCGTTGCCGAGCTTGCCGGCCGTCTGGGCCTTCTCCTTCTCGGCGGCCGCGAGGTCCTTGGCGAGGCGCTTGCGCTCCGCCGCGACGTCGATGGTGCCGGAGAGGTCCAGCAGCACGGTCGCGCCCGCGACCGGGAGCGAGGCGGTGGCCGAGAAGCCCTCCTCGGGAGCGGTCAGCCGCAGCAGCGAGCGGATCGCGTCCTCGTGGACGGCCAGCACGGTACCGGCCACCTCCAGCCGGGCCGGGACCCGCTGACCCGGCTTCAGGCCCTGGTCGGTGCGGAAGCGCCGGACCTCGGTGACCACCTGCTGGAGCGTGGCGATCTCGGCCTCGGCCGCCGCGTCGCGGTAGCCGCTGTCCGCCGGCCAGTCGGCGATGACCACCGACTCGGCGCCGGTGAGCGTCGTCCACAGGGTCTCGGTGACGAACGGGACGATCGGGTGGAGCAGCCGCAGCGTGACGTCCAGGACCTCGCCGAGCACCCGGCGCGCGGCGTCGGCCTGCGGGCCGCCCTTGGCGAGGGTGGTCTTGGAGAGCTCGACGTACCAGTCGAAGACCTCGTCCCAGGCGAAGTGGTAGAGCGCCTCGGACAGCTTGGAGAACTGGTAGTCCTCGTAGAGCGCGTCCACCTCGGCGACCGTGCTGTTCAGCCGGGACAGGATCCAGCGGTCGGCCGCGGTCAGCTCCTCCGGCGCGGGCAGCGGGCCCTCGACGGTGGCGCCGTTCATCAGCGCGAAGCGGGTGGCGTTCCAGATCTTGTTGGCGAAGTTGCGGGCCGCCTGGACCCAGTCCTCGCCGATCGGGACGTCGACGCCCGGGTTGGCGCCGCGGGCCAGCGTGAAGCGCAGCGCGTCGGAGCCGTACTTGTCCATCCAGTCCAGCGGGTTCACCACGTTGCCGAAGGACTTCGACATCTTCTTGCCGTTCTGGTCACGGACCATGCCGTGCAGCGCGATGGTGTGGAACGGCGGGGTGCCGTCCATCGCGTAGAGGCCGAACATCATCATCCGGGCGACCCAGAAGAAGAGGATGTCGTAGCCGGTCACCAGGACGGCGTTCGGGTAGAACTTCGCCAGGCTGTCGGTCTGCTCGGGCCAGCCGAGGGTGGAGAAGGGCCACAGGCCGGAGGAGAACCAGGTGTCCAGGACGTCGGTGTCCTGGTGCCAGCCCTCACCGGTCGGCGGCTGCTCGTCCGGGCCGACGCAGACGATCTCGCCGGCCGGGCCGTACCAGACCGGGATCCGGTGGCCCCACCAGAGCTGGCGCGAGATGCACCAGTCGTGGAGGTTGTCGACCCAGTCGAAGTAGCGCTTCTCCATCTCCTGCGGGTGGATCTTGACCTTGCCGTCGCGGACCGCGTCGCCCGCGGCCTGGGCGAGCGGGCCGACCTTGACCCACCACTGCATGGACAGCCGCGGTTCGATGGTGGTCTTGCAGCGCGAGCAGTGGCCGACCGAGTGGACGTACGGCCGCTTCTCCGCCACGATCCGGCCCTCGGCGCGCAGCGCGCCGACGATGGCCGAGCGGGCCTCCAGCCGGTCCAGGCCCTGGAACGGGCCGTGCACGGTGATGACCGCGTGCTCGTCCATGACGGCGATCGACGGCAGGCCGTGGCGCTGGCCGATCTCGAAGTCGTTCGGGTCGTGGGCCGGCGTCACCTTGACGGCGCCGGTGCCGAACTCCGGGTCGACGTGGGCGTCGGCGACGACCGGGATGCGGCGGCCGGTCAGCGGCAGCTCGATCTCGGTGCCGACCAGGTGGCGGTAGCGCTCGTCCTCCGGGTGGACCGCGACGGCGGTGTCGCCGAGCATCGTCTCGGCCCGGGTGGTGGCGACGACGATCGAGGCGTCGCCCTCGCCGTAGCGGATGGAGACGAGCTCGCCGTCGTCGTCCTGGTACTCCACCTCGATGTCCGAGATCGCGGTGAGGCAGCGCGGGCACCAGTTGATGATGCGCTCGGCGCGGTAGATCAGCTCGTCGTCGAAGAGCTTCTTGAAGATGGTCTGGACGGCCTGGGAGAGCCCCTCGTCCATGGTGAAGCGCTCGCGGGACCAGTCCACGCCGTCGCCGAGGCGGCGCATCTGACCGGAGATCTGGCCGCCGGACTCCGCCTTCCACTGCCAGACCCGGTCGACGAAGGCCTCCCGGCCGAGGTCGTGGCGGGACTTGCCCTCCTTGGCCAGCTCGCGCTCGACGACGTTCTGGGTGGCGATGCCGGCGTGGTCCATGCCGGGCTGCCAGAGGGCCTCGTAGCCCTGCATCCGCTTGCGGCGGACGAGGGCGTCGATCAGCGTGTGCTCGAAGGCGTGGCCCAAGTGGAGGCTGCCCGTGACGTTCGGCGGCGGGATGACGATGGTGTACGGGGGCTTGTCGCTCTTGGCGTCGGCCGTGAAGTAACCGCGCTCTACCCAGCGCTCGTACAGCTCGCCCTCTACGTCCGCCGGGGCGTAGGTCGTCGGGAGGGTGGCTGCGTCGTCCCCGGCGTGAGTGCTCACGGGGCGCTGGTTCGTGGTGTCGGTCACGACGCACAGTTTACGTACCTGGGGACGTGGGTTACGAACCGCTTTCGGTCCGGGCCCCTCGCGCCCGGCCCGGGCGGGCCGTCGGCCCTGTGCGATAACGTGCCCGCACAATCGTCCGGTCCTTGGTAGGGACACGGAGGACTTCATCACGACAGGCCGCGGGTGCGGCGGGGGAGCACAGGCAGATGTACGGCCAGGGTCAGCAGTATCCGCAGGGTCAGCCGCAGCCGTACGGGGCACCGCAGCCCTACGGCGCACCGCAGCCGCAGCCGCCCTACGGCCAGCCGCCGCAGCAGTACGGCTATCCGCAGCAGGGGGCCCCGGCCCCGCAGTACGGCGCGCCCCAGCCCCCGTACGGCGCCCCGCAGCCGCCCTACGGCGCGGCGGCGCCGCAGGCCCCGTACGGCGCGCCCGGCTACCCGGTCGCGCCGCCGCCGAAGAAGAGCAGGGCCGGGCTGGTGGTCGGTCTGGTGATCGGGGCCCTGGTGCTGGGCGGCGGCGGCTTCGGCCTCTACAAGGTCCTCGGCGGGGACACCGGCGGGAAGTACAAGATCACCGCCGCCCAGTCGCTGCCGGACGGCTACACCCAGAAGTCCGCCAAGGAGCAGGCCGCCGACCCGAGCAAGGCCGAGACCTCCAAGCTCGGCACCGACCTGCACGTGCTGGTCGCCAGCTACGCCAAGGGCGCGGACCCGCTGGACACCATCAGCGTGATCGGCGTCTACGGGAACCTCGACGACCCGGACAAGATCATGAAGGACTCCGAGAAGCCCGGTGAGGGCGGCAGCTGGACCACCCCGTTGGCGGAGTTCCCGGCCCAGGACAGCCACAACTCCTCGGCCAAGCTCTCCTGCGGCGTCTACGGCGTGCTCGGCGGCAAGTCGCAGTCCACCGTCTGCATCTGGGCCGACAAGTCGACCACGGCCCGGGTCTCCTTCCTGAAGGCCAGCCTCACCGGCGCCGCCCAGACCGCGCTCACCCCCGCCCAGGCCGCCGAGAAGACCCGGGCGATCCGCTCCGCCATGGTCGTCGCCAAGTAGCCCCGGCGCCGCTCACCCTCACACCTGCCACCCGGCTCCGGGTGGGAGTGCGTCACGTCCGCCGTCCCGTCCCCTCCCGTTCCCAGAAAGGGCCATCGTGACCGATCAGACCCCGTACGGAGCCCCGCCGCCGCCCGCCGGACAGCCCCAGGGCGGCGCTCCCGTGCCGCCCCAGCCCGGCTACGGCGCGACGCCCCCGCCGCCCCCGGCCGACCAGGCCTGGGGCGCCGTCCCGCCGCAGGGCACGCCGCCCGGCTTCCCGCCGGCGGAGGGCCAGCCCGGCTACCCGGGCTACGGCGCGTACGCCCCGGTTCCGCCGCGCAAGTCCCGCAAGACGCTCTGGATCCTGCTCGGCGTGTTCGTCGGCGTGCTGGCGCTGATCGGCGGCGGTCTCGCCTACTTCGTCTTCGACGTGACGTCCAACGCGGGCACCCAGAAGATCGTCCTGCCGGCCACCTTCAAGGACCTCACGAAGGACACCGACAACGAGATCGCGGACGCGATGGAGAAGGAGATCACCTCCGAGTTCGGCAAGGGCGACGGCGCCTGGAACCCGACCGGCGTCAGCGCCGTCTACCAGGACTCCTCGGAGGAGCCCCAGCTCATCGTGGTCGGCGGCTACGGCAAGGTGCTGCTCCCGAAGCAGGAGCTGGACGCCATGTTCAAGGGCTTCTCGTCCGGCGGCCCCGCCGTCACCGACCGGCACGCGGTCGACGCCGGCTCCAAGGGCGGCACCATGGAGTGCGCCAAGGCCACCCAGTCCGGCACCGACCTGGGCATCTGCGCCTGGGCCGACAACAGCACCCTGGTGCTGCTGATGCAGGCGCCCGAGGACGGCAAGGCGCCGGACCTGGAGAAGCTCGCGGCCGACGCCCGCGACCTGCGCGCGGTCGCCGAGGTGGCGAAGTAACCTCCTCCGCCCGCGGCGCGGAACGCGAGGGCCCCCGGAGACCGACCGACGGTCTCCGGGGGCCCTTTCACGCGGAAGGTCAGGCGCTCTTGTCGCGCCGCTCCCGCTTGATCATGTCACGCGGGACGAGCGTGGGGATGGCGTGCTTGGAGACGACGTCCCCGGTGACCACCACGCGGGCGACGTCCTGACGCGAGGGCACCTCGTACATCACGGACATCAGCACCTCCTCCATGATGGCCCGCAGGCCGCGCGCGCCGGTGCCGCGCAGGATCGCCTGGTCGGCGATCGCCTCCAGCGCGTCGCGGGAGAACTCCAGCTCGACGCCGTCCAGTTCGAAGAGCTTGCGGTACTGCTTGACCAGCGCGTTCTTCGGCTCGGTGAGGATCTGCAGCAGCGCCTCGCGGTCGAGGTTGTGCACGCTGGTGATCACCGGAAGGCGGCCGATGAACTCCGGGATCATGCCGAACTTGACCAGGTCCTCCGGCATCACCTGACGGAAGTGGTCGCTGGCGTCCTGCTCCCGCTTGGAGCGGATGTTCGCGCCGAAGCCGATGCCCTTGGCGCCCGCGCGGCCCTCGATGATCCGCTCCAGGCCGGCGAACGCGCCACCCACGATGAACAGCACGTTGGTGGTGTCGATCTGGATGAACTCCTGGTGCGGGTGCTTGCGCCCGCCCTGCGGCGGCACCGAGGCGGTGGTGCCCTCCAGGATCTTCAGCAGGGCCTGCTGCACGCCCTCGCCGGAGACGTCCCGGGTGATCGACGGGTTCTCGCTCTTGCGGGCGACCTTGTCGATCTCGTCGATGTAGATGATCCCGGTCTCGGCCTTCTTGACGTCGTAGTCGGCCGCCTGGATCAGCTTCAGCAGGATGTTCTCGACGTCCTCGCCGACGTACCCGGCCTCGGTCAGCGCGGTGGCGTCGGCGATCGCGAACGGCACGTTCAGCATCCGGGCGAGCGTCTGCGCGAGCAGCGTCTTGCCGGAGCCGGTCGGGCCGAGCAGCAGGATGTTGGACTTCGCCAGCTCGATGGCGTCCTCACGGCCGTTGCCGCCGCTGCGGCCGGCCTCGCCCGCCTGCACGCGCTTGTAGTGGTTGTACACCGCCACCGACAGCGCCTTCTTGGCGAGGTCCTGGCCGACCACGTACTGGTCCAGGAACTCGTAGATCTCGCGCGGCTTCGGGAGCTCCTCGAAACGCACCTCGGAGGTCTCGGCGAGCTCCTCCTCGATGATCTCGTTGCACAGGTCGATGCACTCGTCGCAGATGTACACGCCTGGGCCGGCGATCAGCTTCTTCACCTGCTTCTGCGACTTGCCGCAGAACGAGCACTTGAGCAGGTCGCCACCGTCTCCGATGCGTGCCACGAGGTGCTTCCCCTTCGCCAGGGGCCCCGCGGGGGTTCCGGGGCCTGGTGCTGTGGACCGTACACGCCGACGGCGCCCGGTCTCGCTATCCGACGGTACTCTGCCGGGCCCCTGATTCCGTCCTCTTCGCCAGGTCTGCCCTACGCCCTGGGCGAATTGATACCGAACAGATGCCGGCGGCCGCGCCGCCGATGCGCCGGGGGCGGGGCGCGCGACTCCTTGCGCGCCCCGCCCGGGAGCTTCGCCCCGCCCCCACGGGGCAGGGCGGGAGAGTGCCGGCCTCAGGAGGTCAGCGAGGCCTTGCGGGTGGAGATGACGAGGTCGACCAGACCGTACTCGACGGCCTCCTCGGCCGTGAGGATCTTGTCGCGCTCGATGTCGTCGCGGACCTGCTCCACCGACTTGTTGGAGTGCTTGGAGAGCATCTCCTCCAGCTGCTCGCGCATCCGGAAGATCTCGCGGGCCTGGATCTCCAGGTCCGAGACCTGGCCGCGGCCGGTCTCGGTGTACGGCTGGTGGATCAGGATGCGGGCGTTCGGCAGCGCCATCCGCTTGCCGGGGGTGCCGGCCGCGAGCAGCACGGCGGCGGCGGAGGCGGCCTGGCCCATGCAGACGGTGGTGATGTCCGGCTTCACGTACTGCATGGTGTCGTAGATGGCCGTCAGCGCCGTGAACGAGCCACCGGGCGAGTTGATGTACATCTGGATCTCGCGGTCCGGGTCCATCGACTCCAGGCAGAGCAGCTGAGCCATGATGTCGTTCGCGGAGACGTCGTCGACCTGCGAGCCGAGGAAGATGATGCGCTCCTCGAACAGCTTGGCGTACGGGTCGTACTCACGGATGCCCTGCGAGGTGCGCTCGACGAAGCGCGGGACGATGTAGCGGCCCTCGGCGCGCATGTCCTCGACGCGTGCCTTGGCGCTGGACAGGCTGGGGATGTTCATGGGGGTTCTAGTCCTCCGGAGCGTTGTGGCTGTGGTCTCGTGGGAGCCGGGCCGAGGCTCAGGCGCCCGTGCCGCCGCCGCCGGGGACGTCCGCGGCGCTGTGCATGATCGCGTCGATCAGGCCGTACTCCAGGGCCTCCTCGGGCGTGAACCAGCGGTCGCGGTCGGAGTCCGCGGTGATCTGCTCGAAGGACTGGCCGCTGTGGAAGGCGATCAGCTCGGACATCCGCTTCTTGGTGCGGAGCAGCTGCTCCGCCTGGATGCGGATGTCCGTGGCCGAGCCGCCGAGACCGGCGGACGGCTGGTGCATCAGGATGTTGGCGTTCGGCAGCGAGAAGCGCTTGCCCTTGGCGCCGGCGGTCAGCAGGAACTGGCCCATCGAGGCGGCCATGCCCATCGCGATGGTGACGACGTCGTTCTTGATGTACTGCATGGTGTCGTAGATCGCCATGCCGGCCGAGATCGAGCCGCCCGGGGAGTTGATGTAGAGGAAGATGTCCTTGTCCGGGTCCGCGGCCAGCAGGAGCAGCTGGGCGGTGATCTTGTTGGCGATGTCGTCGTCGACCTGCTGGCCGAGGAAGATGATCCGCTCGTTGAGCAGCCGGTTGTAGACCTGGTCGCCCAGGCCGCCGAGCACGTCACCAGAGGCGGCGTGCGGCGCCATCGGGCCAGGCATCTGCATCTGCGGGAACGTCACTTAGCCACCTGCTCAGTCGATTTGGAGGGCCGTGCCACGGCCCTCACGGTGTCGCACAGCTTCCGGGTATCACGGTGTGATTGTTGCTGTCCAAGGACCCTAACGCGCAGGCCGGGCCGCAGAATCCCTCACGCCGAACTGTTCGCTGTGAGCGCAGGGTTCACGGCGCGGCCGGGGCGTCCGGCCGCCGCGCCCGGCGGGGAACGCGGTCGGC
The DNA here is from genome assembly GCF_055561235.1 of Kitasatospora sp. NPDC022856. NCBI lineage: Bacteria > Bacillati > Actinomycetota > Actinomycetes > Kitasatosporales > Streptomycetaceae > Kitasatospora > Kitasatospora sp. NPDC022856. The sequence goes on from NZ_JBVHHE010000001.1 coordinate 606,184, forward strand.
CGGGGAACGCGACGGGCCCGGACGCCGCGTACGGCGTCCGGGCCCGCTACTGCGTCAGTCGGACCGGGGCGGTCAGGCCTCGGTCTTCTCCTCGGCGTCGGCCTCGGCTGCCGGCGCCTCGGCGGCGACGGTCTCGGCCGACTCGTCGGTCTCGTCGTCGTCGAAGTTGATCTCGTTGCCCTCGGTGTCGACGACCTTGGCGGCCTCGACCACGGTGGCCAGCGCCTTGCCGCGGGCGACCTCGCCGACCAGCAGCGGCACCTGGCCACCCTGGACGACCTGCTGCGCGAACTGGTCCGGGGTCAGGCCCGAGCCGGCGGCACGGCGGATGAGGTGCTCGGTGAGCTCCTGCTGGTCGACGCCCAGCTCCTCGTCGGCGACGATCTGGTCCAGGACGAACTGGGTCTTGATGCCCTTCTTCGCCTGCTCCTCGGTCTCCGCGAGGAACTCCTCCTCGGTCTTGCCCTGGGTCTCCAGGTAGGTCGCGAGGTTGAGGCCCATCGGCTCCAGCTGGTGGTGCTCCAGGTTGTGCTTGCGGGTCTCGATCTCGTCCTTGAGGAGCTTCTCCGGGAACTCGATCTCGACCAGCGCCAGCAGCGCGTCGAGCACCTTCTCCTGGGCCTGGGTGGCCTGGTCGTACTCCTTCATGCGCTCCAGGCGCTTGCGGGAGTCGCCGCGCAGCTCCTCCAGCGAGTCGAACTCGCTGGCCAGCTGGGCGAACTCGTCGTCCAGCTCGGGGAGCTCCTTCTCCTGGACGGCGGTGACGGTGACGGTGACCTCGGAGGTCTTGCCCGCCTGGGTGCCGCCCTTGAGCTCGGTGGAGAAGGTGGCGGTGCCACCGGCCTCCAGGCCGACGACGGCGTCGTCGATGCCGTCGATCAGACGGCCGGAGCCGATCTCGTAGCTGACGGCCTTGGCGATGCCGTCCTCCGGCACCTCGCCGTCGACCTTGGCCTCCAGGTCGACGACCACGATGTCGCCGGCGGCCGCGGCGCGCTCGACGTCCTTGACCGAGGAGAAGCGCTCGCGCAGCTGCTCCAGCGACTTGTCGACGTCCTCGTCGGTGACCACGATCGGGTCGACGGTGACCTCGATGGTCGAGAAGTCCGGAAGGGTGATCTCGGGACGAATGTCGACCTCGGCGGTGAACTTCAGGTCACCGCCGTCGGCGATCGTCTCGACACCCTCGATGTTGGTGATGTCGGGCTGGCCGAGGACCTCGATCTTGCCCTCGTCGACGGCCTGCGTGTAGAAGCGCGGGAGGGCGTCGTTGACGGCCTCCTCCAGCACGGCGCCACGACCGAAACGCTGGTCGATGACACGGTTCGGGATCTTGCCCTTGCGGAAGCCCGGGACCGAGACCTGCTGGTTGATCTTCTTGTACGCCGCGTCGAGGCTGGGCTTGAGCTCCTCGAAGGGCACCTCGACGGTGAGTCGAACCCGGGTCGGGTTCAGAGTCTCGACGGCGCTCTTCACGGTTTGGTCTCCTATGGGCTTGCGGTCAGGTTGCCTCCGCCCTCCCCATCGACGCCGGCCTGGGCCGGTGCGGGCGGGTCGGGCGAGACGGGCGATGGGCGGTTGGAGCTGCATCTCCCGTGGGGGGTGGACGGTGAGCGTGACTCCTCGCCCTCGTGCGGTTGACCTGGGTTGACGCCACAGGGACTACCGCCAGCGCCCCATCCTACCGGTACCACGAAAGGCGGACGCCAGGACGTCGCCGCCGGGGGTCGCTCAGCCCTTCCCGACGGGCTCCGCGACGGATTCGGCCGCCCCCTCGCCGGTACCCCCGGCCGGTACCGCGCGCATGGTGGCGGCGGCGTCGGAATCCCGTACCAGCAAGGAGATCGCGGCCGCCGCCAGCGCCAGGCCGGCGGCGGTGAGGAAGGCCGCCCGGTAGGCGGCGAGGTTCGCCACGGGCGTACCCGAGGCGTTCACGGTGACGGCCCCCACGGCCGTCAGCACGGTGCCGAGCACCGCGACCCCGAGCGCGGAGCCCAGCTGGCGCTGCGCGTTGTAGAGGGTGGAGGCGGCCCCGGTGTCGCGGGCGCCGATCGTGGCGAAGGCGGCGGTCTGCGAGGGCATGAAGACGTGCGACATCGCGTACCCGGTGACGAACATCAGGACGCGGACCGCCCAGAGGTTGCTGTCCGGCCCGATCGTGGCCATCAGGGCCAGGCAGCAGGCCACCACGGCGGAGCCGGTGGCCAGGATCCGGCGCGGGCCGATCCTCGGGTACAGGCGGCTCGCGATCTGGGAAGCGAGCATCACCCCGAGCGCCTCGGGGAAGACCATCAGACCGCTGTGCAGGGCGTCCATGCCGAGCGCGTCCTGCATCAGCAGCGGGAAGAGGTAGAGCATGCCGAGGAAGGCGGCGCCGGAGAAGAGCGAGAGCAGGTTGGTGGTGCGGAAGATGCGGTCCCGGAAGAGCCGCAGGTCGAGCATCGGCTCGGGCAGGCGCAGCTCGACCACGACCAGGGCCGCCAGCGCGCAGCCGCCGACGAGCGCGGAGGCCACGATCCGCGCGCTCCCCCAGCCCTGCGACGCGCCCTCGGAGAGCGCGTACATCGCGGCGCCGAAGCCGACGGCGGAGAGCAGGAAGCCGGCCGCGTCGAAGCGCCCGGCCCGCTCGACGCGGTAGTCCGGCAGCGCGAGCAGCCCGAAGACCAGGGCGGCGAGGCCGACCGGCACGTTGACGATGAAGACCCAGTGCCAGGACCAGCCGTCCACCAGCCAGCCGCCGAGCACCGGCCCGGCGGCCGGCGCGACGGCGGTGGGCAGCATCAGGATGCGGGTCGCCCGCATCCGCTCCTCCTGCGGGAAGGCCCGGAAGAGCATGGTCATTCCGACCGGGGTGAGCAGGCCGCCGGCCGCGCCCTGGAGGATCCGGTAGAGGGTGAGCGAGGTCATCGAGCCGGCCGCGCCGCAGAGCAGCGAGGCGACGGTGAACAGGGCGAGCGAGGCGAGGAAGACCCGCCGGGTGCCGAAGCGGTCCCCCAGCCAGCCGGAGAGCGGGACGAAGACGGCCAGGCTGACCAGGTAGCCGACGTTGATCACGCCGACCCCGGCCGGATCGGTGCCGAACTCCCGGCCGATCGCCGGCAGGGCGACGTTGACGATCGTGGTGTCCATGATCGACATGAAGAGCGAGGCGACGAAGACGACTCCGACCGCGATCTTGGGGTTCATCCTCATCGGGCTCATCCGGGCTCCAGCATTTGGTGAAAGGTCAACCATTCACCATGCCGGACCGGGCCGAAAAGGACAACAGGCCCGATCTTCCGCGCCCACGGGCCGGCGACCGGACCCCTCGGGACCCCCGGAGACGCCAACAGGGCCCCGCCGAGGACGAGACCCTGCCGCACTGTCGGGGTGACCGGATTCGAACCGACGGCCTTCCGCTCCCAAAGCGGACGCGCTACCAAACTGCGCCACACCCCGTGGTGCCGAGAGGAAGCGTACACGCCGGGCCCCGCCCGGTCGGCGACATATCCGGGGCCCCGGAACGAATGTGGTGTGCGCTCGGGCGACCGGACCAGGTACGCTGTTCCCGACCTTCCGTCCGGCGACGGCCGGAGGATCGCGCGGGTGTAGCTCAATGGTAGAGCCCTAGTCTTCCAAACTAGTCACGCGAGTTCGATTCTCGTCACCCGCTCCGACCGCCCGGCCCCGGAACGACGTCACCGTCGTTCCGGGGCCGTCGCGTTTCCCGGCCTCCCGTCAGCACCCGGCGCCGCCCGGCGGTCCGTCAGAGGCCGAGCCGTCCGGCGCGGGCCGCCGCCCGGTCGAGCAGCTGGTGGACGTCGGCCTGCCGGGTGGTGGGCCGGTCGTTGTACTCGTCCGGGGAGGCCGCGGGCCGGCCGGTGGCGTGCAGCACCTCCATCAGCTGCGTCCGGGCGGTGCGGACGGTGTCCGGGGTCCCGTAGCCGTGGGCGAGGACGGCGGCCTGGGCGCCGAGCAGGCAGACCCGGCCGGCGCCGTCCCACATCGCGCCCTGCAGCCAGCCGGCCGCGCCGATGTAGCGGGAGGCCAGCCGCAGGTGCTCGGCGGCGCTCACCGGCACCGGACGGGGCGGCCGGCGCAGCGCGCGGTCCAGCAGCGTGGCCCGGGGCGAGGGGTGGCCGACGTGCCACGGCTGCACGGTCGAGCCGAGCGGGCAGACGTACGGCGGCCGGAGGTAGGGCGCCGGAGTGCGCGCCGGAGCGGGCAGCGTGGCGAGGTACGCCTCGATCTCGGCGACCAGGCTGGTGCCGTCCGGGGTGAGCAGCGGCGGAGCGGGCGTCAGGTCGGTGCGGGGCATGCGGTTCTCCAGGCGGTGGCCTACGGTTGCCGCTACCCAAAATGGTGCATAAGGGACATTTCTGCGACCGGAGAGCCGGGCTCACGCCGACGGGCGGCGGTCCGCTTCGGTTTCCCGGCAGGGCTCCGGGCCGATAGCCTCGGCGGCGTTCGAAAGTAGTTCGAGAGCAGTTCGAGAACGCTGCGAACCCGAGGGTGGAGGAGTGTCCGGTGCGTCCCCAGGACCGACTGGCCGTCATACAGCGCTCTGTGGTCCGGGAAATGGCACGCTTCGGGCAGGAATTCACCGTCGACGGCGAGGTGGTGCGCGGTCCGGGCACCACCGCGGTGGCCGTCCGGGAGCACCCCGGCATCGACGGCGCCGGCCACGTCGACCTGGGCTTCGTGCTGCGGCTGGGCCGGGCGGACGCGCCGGTGGTCTGGGACTGCTCGGCCGGCCTCGGCAAGACCGAGGAGGAGAAGCTCGACAACGCGGTGCGGATGTGGGCGACCACCACCGCGGCGGCGCTGGTCGAACTGCGGGAACGCCGCGGCGAGTACGCCGACCACGCCGATCACGCGGAACTGCCCGGCTGGCACGCCGTACAGGGGCCGGCGGCGGTGTTCGGCTTCGGCAACGAACGGCTGGCCGGCTGGCTGGCGGAGCACCGGGTGCTGCCCGCCCTGGCGCCCGCGCTACTGCCGGACCTGGCCGGGCGGCAGTTGAACGGGGTGAAGCTCTTCCTCGGCGGCAAGTCGGGGGACGACGTCGCCGAGGTCCGGGTCAACGGCGAGGTGTCGGAGGCCGCGTCGGCGGCGCTGCGCGCGCTGGACTGGCCGCGCGGCGAACGGCTCTGCTGGGCACGGCTGTTCGTGCTGCTGACGGCCCCGGACACGGCGGTGGTGACGACCGCGCCGACGGGCGTGGCGGCGCCCGTCACGGTTCGGCCGCGGGCCCTGGCGGCGGCCCGGGCCCGCGGGCTGTTCGCCCGCTGGCGGCAGGCCAGACGGGCCGACCGGTGACCCGGACGGCCGGCCTCCCCCCTACTGAACCCGCTCTCGGGGCCCCGACCGGGGCCGGGGGTCAGCTGGCGATGTTGGAGATGCTCTTGGCGATCTGGCTCAGGAAGTCCTGGATCGGCTTGGCGGCCGTGCTCTGGTTGAGCATGAAGCCGAACAGGGCGGCCAGGATCGCGTGCCCGACCTTCAGTTGCTTGTTGCGGATGAAGATGAAGCAGATGACGCCGAACAGGACCAGTGCGGAGACGGAGAGTGCCACCCGGACTCACTTCCTCGTTTCATAGCGGGGCGCCATCGGCTGACCCCTGCGAAGCCGGACCCCGGCCTGTCCGACGGTCCCGAGGCGGAACGGCAGTTCGTCCGACGTGTCGCGGCCGGAAGGAGGGTCCGGTACGGCCGGACGGTGTCCGTCGTGCCGCATGTGGCGCCCCCATCCCCCGAATCCTGACCAGTCCCGCCCGGACTCAGTGTGGTCGACCGTGCCGATTGCGTAAAGGTCTGACTGTCAGCCGAACGCCGATATCCTGCGATGCGAGACGAGTTTCCGCCGACCGAGACGATAGCGGAGCCGTTCTGACGAATCGTCGGTGGGGCGCCGCTGAGCGGCCGGGAAACGGTCGGCGGGCCGGACCGGAACGAGCTGGTCCGCTCCGGTGACGGCGGGTCGGAAATGGCCGAAGATCAGCTCCCAGGCTTGACAGCAGCTGCCCGCGGCATGTGCCCGGGAACCGCCCGCCCGCCCGTCAGGGGGAACCGGCCCGGTCAGGGCCTCCCCGGGCCGGGCCGGCGGGGACGCGCGCGGTCAGTCGCGCCAGAGCAGCAGGACGGCGCGGTCGTCGTTGATGTCCCGGGCGACCGTCTCGATCAGCCGGGCGGCGGCGCCCGCGCCGGCGCCGGGACCGCCGCCGGGGACCAGCCGGTCGGCCTCGCCCATCAGCCGGTCCATCCCGTCCGAGAGGTCCCGGCCGGGCGCCTCGACCATGCCGTCGGTGCAGAGCATCAGGACGTCGCCGCGGTTGAGCCGGCCCCGCACGCCCTCGAACTTGGCACCGTCGTAGATGCCGAGCAGCGGACCCTCGGTGGTCTCCTTGATCTCCCAGCGCCCGGCGCCCGCGAGCCGCTGCATCCCGGGCAGGTGGCCCGCCGAGAGGAGCTCGTACTCCCCCGTGTCCAGGTCGAGGACCAGGTGGACGGCGGTGGCGAAGCCCTCCTCCCAGGACTGGCGGAGCAGGTAGCCGTTGGCGGCGGGCAGGAAGTCGTGCGCGGGCAGCGAGCCGACCAGGCCGCCGAAGGCGCCGGAGAGCAGCAGGGCCCGCGAACCGGCGTCCATGCCCTTGCCCGAGACGTCCGCCAGGACCACCTCCAGCACCCGCTGGGCGGGGCCGGTCCGGGCGGCGACCACGAAGTCCCCGGAGAAGGACTGCCCGCCGGCCGGGCGCAGCGCCATGTCGGCGTGCCAGCCGTCCGGCAGCTCCGGGACGCGGCTCTGCACCCGCAGCCGCTCGCGCAGGTCGAAGAGCATCGTGGAACCGCCCCACCAGGGGACGCCGACCCGGCTGCGGAACTGGGCCAGCAGCAGGCCGCCGACCCCGGCCGCGCCGACCACCAGGGCGGCGCCGGGGGTGACTCCGTAGGTGTAGGCGTCCGGATCGGCGCTGGCGACCCGCTGGCCGGTGTGGATCACGGACTCGGCGGAGAGGCCGAGCGCGGCCAGCGCGTAGAGCACCACCAGGCTGCCGGGGCGCAGCAGCAGGGCGGCGGCCAGGATCGGCAGGACCAGAGAGGTGGGCGGGACCCAGGCGGGGATCCAGATGTTGAGCAGGATCAGCAGCGGGACGAGCAGGGCCAGCACGCAGAGCACCGGCCAGTCGGCGGCGCCGCCGCGGAAGTAGTCGACACCGGCGGTGCGCAGCCTTCGGCGGACCCGGCGGAGCTTCTTGCGCAACCGGGCCGTCACGGGGTCGGGCGCCGTGGCGGCGCCGGGCCTCGTCGCAGTCGTCTGGGGCGTTTCGCCCGGCGGTCTGCCAGCCATGGGGACCGACCATATCCACCGGTACGGGTCGGCGTCGACGGCCCGGGCGCGGGCGGCGCCGCCGTGGCGCCGGCGCGTCAGTGGGTTTCGGCCGATCGCGGCGGGCGTCGGCCGCTGCGTCAGGAGGCGTACGCCGGTTGGGCGTACGAACCGTGCGGGCCGCACCCGCGCGCCGGGCGCGGCGCCGTCGGCGCGCCGGACGGGCGGGGCGGGCGCTGTGGCCGATCACACAGGACGGCGCGCGGGCCCGCAGACGCGCCGGCCGGCCGCGCTGGGGAGCGCGGCCGGCCGGTGGAGGTGGTCGACGGGGTGGATCAGCCCTGCGGGTGGTGGGCCGGGATCGGCGGGAGCTCGCCGGTGACCTCGTACTCGCTCAGCATCGTGATCCGGCGGGTGTGCCGGGCGTCGCCGCTGTACGGGGTGTTGAGGAAGACCTCGACGAAGCGGGTCGCCTCCTCCTGGGTGTGCATCCGGCCGCCGACGGAGATCACGTTGGCGTTGTTGTGCTCGCGGCCGAGCGAGGCGGTCTGCTCGCTCCAGGCCAGCGCCGCGCGGACGCCCTTGACCTTGTTGGCGGCGATCGCCTCGCCGTTGCCCGAACCGCCGATCACGACGCCCAGCGCCTCCGGGTCCGCCGCGGTGCGCTCGGCGGCGCGCAGGCAGAACGGGGGGTAGTCGTCGGCCGCGTCGTAGATGTGCGGCCCGCAGTCGACCGGCTCGTGGCCGGCCTCCTTGAGCCACTCCACGAGGTGGTTCTTCAGTTCGTATCCGGCATGGTCCGAGCCCAGGTACACGCGCATGCCATGAGTGTGGCACGTGCGTGCACCCGGGCCGCGCAGGGGGCGGCCGAGCGGGCCCGCGGGGCGCCCGGCCCGGGAGCGGACCGGGAGCGGACCGGTCAGCGCCTGCCGAGCAGCTTCCAGGCGAGCGGCAGGACGCCGGCCGCGAGGACGGCCTTCAGCGCGTCGCCGACCAGGTACGGGTAGAGGCCGAGCTCGGCGGCGCGGGACAGCGGGACACCCAGCGAGAAGGCGAGGTACGGCACGCCGACGGCGTAGATGGCGAGGGTGCCGAGCGCCATCGTGGCGGCGGTGTTCAGCGGGGTGCGGTCGGCGCCCCGGCGGGCCAGCGCGCCGGTGAGGGCGGCGGCCAGGACGAAGCCGATCATGTAGCCGAGGGTGGGGATCGACCAGCCGGAGGCGCCCTCGGCGAACCAGGGCAGGCCCGCCATGCCGGCCAGCAGGTAGAGGCCGAGCGAGGCGATCCCGCGGCGGGCGCCGAGCGCGGTGCCGACCAGCAGCGCGGCGAAGGTCTGGCCGGTGACCGGCACCGGGGAGCCGTGGACGGTCACCGAGAACTGGGCGGCCAGACCGGTGAGGGCCGCGCCGCCGGTCACCAGGACGAGGTCGCGGGCCTGGGCGCCGAACCGGCCGGACGCGGCGGGCAGCAGGTCGGCGAGGACGCCGCGGCTCAGTATCGACGTGGTGGCAGTCGGGGTGGTGGCAGTGGCCATCGGGGTTTCCTCCGCACGGGGACGGTCGGCGATCGGACGATCAGGTGAGTGAACACCTGTGAACCTACGTGGTGATCGCCGCCGGCACCGTCAGGGAACCGGACAAAGCCCCGACGGCCGTGATTGTCGGGTCCGTCCCCGTCGCGGCCACGGACCGTGAGCGATCCGGCCGAATACCGTCACGATCCGGTCCGTATCGTGAGCCCGGGCGCGTCATTCTTGGCATGGACAGCGGTGCCCCCGGATATTGGGCAATTCGCACCGCATTCCGAACAGTCTGGATTCCCACCTCATGGCCCGTACCTCCGCGCCCACGGCGCCCGGGACGACCTCCACCGCCGAAGCACCGGCCGGCGGGCAGCAGCTCTCGCACGGTCTGAAGCAGCGCCACCTCTCGATGATCGCGCTCGGCGGGGTCATCGGCGCCGGCCTCTTCGTCGGCTCCGGGGCGGGCATCGCGGCGGCCGGACCCGCCATCATCCTGGCGTTCACCCTCTCCGGCCTGCTGGTCATGCTGATCATGCGGATGCTCGGCGAGATGTCGGCGGCCCGCCCGGCCTCCGGCTCGTTCTCGGTGCACGCCGAGAAGGAGATCGGCCCGTGGGCCGGGATCACCGCCGGCTGGATGTACTGGGTGATGCTCTGCTGCGGCGTCGCGGCCGAGGCCACCGCCGCCGGCAAGATCGTCAACGGCTGGGTCCCCGGCGTCTCCGCCTGGGTCTGGGTCGGCCTCTTCATGGTCTTCTTCTGCGCCAGCAACCTCACCGCGGTGAAGAACTTCGGCGAGTTCGAGTTCTGGTTCGCCACCATCAAGGTCGCCGCGATCGTCGCCTTCCTGGTGATCGGCACGCTGGGCGTCACCGGGGTGCTCGGCCCCGGCGCTCCCGGCGCCACCAACCTCACCGGCCAGGGCGGCTTCCTGCCCACCGGCGTCAGCGGCCTGATCGTCGGCCTGCTCGCCTCGGTCTTCGCCTACGGAGGCCTGGAGACCGTCACCATCGCCGCCGCCGAGTCCGACGACCCCAAGCGCAACGTCGCCAACGCGGTGCGCACGGCGGTCTGGCGCATCGCGATCTTCTACATCGGCTCGATGGCCCTGGTCGTCACGCTGGTCTCCTGGAAGGACCCGTCGGTCGTCGAGAACGGCCCCTACGTGACCGTCCTGCAGCACTTGGGCGTGCCCGGCGCCGGCACCATCATGGAGGCCGTGGTGCTGATCGCCCTGCTCTCCGCGATGAACGCCAACATCTACGGCTCCTCCCGGATGGCGTACTCGCTGGTCTCCCGCGGCCAGGGCCCGAAGGCGCTGGCCAGGGTCAGCGGCGGGGTGCCGCGACTGGCCGTGGTCGCCTCCTGCCTGTTCGGCTTCGGCGCCGTGCTGGCCTCCAAGTTCTGGCCCGACACCGTCTTCACCTGGCTGATGAACACCACCGGCGTCGCCATCCTGGTGGTCTGGTTCTTCATCTGCGTCGTCCAGCTGCGGATGCGCCGCCGGCTGGAACGCGAGACGCCCGAGCTGCTCACCGTCCGGATGTGGGGCTTCCCGTACCTGACCTGGGTGGCGATGGCCGCCGTGGTCGGCATCCTGGCGCTGATGACCACCACCGAGGGCAACCGGCAGCAGCTGTACGCGGCCGGCGTGCTCGTCGCGCTGCTGATCGGAGCCGGCCTGCTCAAGCAGCGCCGGGACGCCGCAGCGGCCCGCTAGGGCTTGCCCGACAGGTCCCGCCGCGCGCGCGAGGGCCCGGTACCGCTCCTCGGCGGTACCGGGCCCTCGCGCGTGGCGCCCGCCGGTGCGGGCGGGCCGTCCGCTACTCGAAGGACGGACCCGCGGTACGGGTGCGCTTGATCTCGTAGAAGCCCGGGGTCGACGCGACCAGCAGGGTGCCGTCCCAGAGCCGGGCGGCGGCCTCGCCGCGCGGGGCCGGGGTGACCACCGGGCCGAAGAAGGCCACCCGCTCGCCGTCCGCGCCCTCGACCGCGATCACCGGGGTGCCGACGTCCTCGCCGACCAGGGTGATGCCCTCCTTGTGCGAGGCGCGCAGGGCCTCGTCGTACGCGTCCGTGTCGGCGGCGTCCGCCAGCCCGGCCGGCAGGCCCGCCGCGACCAGCGCCGCCTCGACGGTCTCGCGGGTCCGGGGCAGGCCCTGGTTGTGGAAGCGCGTGCCCAGCTCGGTGTAGAGCCGGCCGAGCACCTCGTCGCCGTGCTGCTGGGCGGCGGCGATGCAGACCCGGACCGGACCCCAGGCGCTGTCCAGCAGCTCGCGGTAGTCCTGCGGGAGGTCACGGTGCTCGTTCAGCACGGACAGGCTCATCACGTGCCAGTTCACGTCCACCGGGCGCAGCTGCTGGACCTCGATCAGCCAGCGGGACGTCATCCAGGCCCACGGGCAGGCCGGGTCGAACCAGAAGTCGGCGGTCTTGCGCTCAGCGGCAGTCGTCACGGCTGTCGTCCTTCGGTGAGATGCGGGGCGGTCCCCGGCACGGGGCCCACCCGATCCCGAACGCCCGCGCGGCGCCGCTGATTCCGTACCGGCGCCCCGGTTTGTGCAATGGTACCGGCGCGGGCGGCGTGAAAGGATGCCCCGCAGCACCACGACGCGCAGCACCCACCGCACCAGTTGAGACCGCACCACCGTGCGAGCCGGACAAAGGAGTACCGCCGTGCCGGGCAAGAACCTGAGCCGCGACGAAGCCCAGCAGCGGGCCAGCATCCTGGCCGTGGACAGCTACCAGGTCCGGCTGGACGTGACCTCGGCCCCCGACCCGGCGGCCGCCACCTTCCGCTCCACCACCACGATCGCCTTCCGGTGCGACGAGCCGGGCGCCTCGACCTTCCTCGACCTGCTGGCGAGCGCCGTCCGCGCGGTCACCCTGAACGGCCGCGCGCTCGACCCGGCCACCGCCTTCGACGGCGCCCGGGTGCACGTCGACGGCCTCGCCGCGGAGAACCTCCTGGTGGTGGACGCCGACTGCGCGTACAGCCGCACCGGCGAGGGCCTGCACCGCTTCACCGACCCGGTGGACGGCGAGACCTACCTCTACACCCACTACGAGCCGGCCGACGCCCGCCGGGTGTTCGCCACCTTCGAGCAGCCCGACCTGAAGGCCCCGTTCTCCTTCACCGTCACCGCGCCCGCCGCCTGGGACGTCCGGTCCAACGCCGTGCACGAGCAGGTGACCGACGACGGCGCCGCCCGCACCTGGCGGTTCGCGCCGACGCAGCCGATCTCCACCTACCTCACCGCCGTCGTCGCCGGCCCGTACCACGTGGCCACCGACCACTACAGCCGCACGCTGGCCGACGGCACCGCCCTGGAGATCCCGCTCGCCGCGCTGTGCCGCAAGTCGCTCGCGCCCTACTTCGACTCCGACGAGATCCTCGGCGTCACCAAGCTCGGACTCGACTTCTTCCACGAGGAGTTCGACTACCCGTACCCCTTCGGCAAGTACGACCAGTCCTTCGTCCCCGAGTACAACATCGGCGCGATGGAGAACCCGGGCTGCGTCACCTTCCGCGAGGAGTTCATCTTCCGCTCGAAGGTCACCGACGCCGCCTACGAGGGCCGGGCCAACGTCATCCTGCACGAGATGGCGCACATGTGGTTCGGCGACCTGGTCACCATGCGCTGGTGGGACGACCTGTGGCTGAAGGAGTCCTTCGCCGACTTCATGGGCTCCTACGCGCTGATCGGCGCCCGCACCCGGTACTCCTCCGCCTGGATCACCTTCGCCAACCAGCGCAAGGCCTGGGCCTACCGCCAGGACCAGTTCCCGACCACGCACCCGATCACCGCGGACATCCGGGACCTGGAGGACGCCAAGCTCAACTTCGACGGCATCACCTACGCCAAGGGTGCCTCGGTGCTCAAGCAGCTGGTGGCGTACGTCGGTTCGGAGGCCTTCTTCGAGGGCGCCCGCCGCTACTTCAAGCGGCACGCCTTCGGCAACACCGAACTCGCCGACCTGCTGGACATCCTGGAGGAGACCAGCGGCCGCGACCTCAAGTCCTGGGCCGCCGCCTGGCTGCAGACCGCCGGCGTCAACTCGCTGACCCCGCAGGTCACCGTGGACGCGGAGGGCCGGATCACCGAGCTCGCCGTCCTCCAGGACGCCGGCAACGGCAGCACCCTGCGCCCGCACCGGATCGCCGTCGGCCTCTACGACCGGGACGCCGAGGGCGCGCTGGTGCGCACCGACCGGATCGAGCTGGACGTCACCGGCGCCCGCACCGTCGTCACCGAGGCCGCCGGCCGGCCCCGGCCCGCCCTGGTGCTGCTGAACGACGACGACCTGACCTACTGCAAGATCCGCTTCGACGCCGAGTCGCTGGAGACGCTGCGCACCGGCCTCGGCGACCTCGACGACGACCTGGCCCGGGCGCTCGCCTGGTCCGCCGTGTGGAACCTGACCCGGGACGGCCTGATGCCGGCCCGCGACTACATCGCCCTGGTGCTGCGCTTCGCCGGGCGGGAGGCCAACATCGGCGTGCTGCAGTCGCTGCACCTCCAGGCCAAGGGCGCCGTCGACCTCTACGCCGACCCGGCCTGGCGCGGCGAGGGCGGCCGGCTGCTGGCCGACGGCGCGCTGCGCGAGCTGCGCGCCGCGGCCCCCGGCAGCGACCACCAGCTGGCCTGGGCGCGCTTCCTGGCGCAGACCGCGAACGGCTCCGAGCACCTGGGCCTGGTCCGCGGCCTGCTGGCCGGCACCGCCCGGATCGACGGGCTGGACGTCGACCAGGAGCTGCGCTGGGCGCTCTGGCTGGCGCTGGCCGCGGCCGGCCAGGCCTCGGACGAGGAGCTGGCCGGGGAGCTGACGGCCGACAACACCGCGAGCGGCAAGCGCCAGTACACCCAGTGCCTGGCCGCCCGGCCGACCCCGGAGGCCAAGGCCGCCGCCTGGTCCGCCGTGATCGACTCGGAGGAGCTGCCCAACGCGCTCGTCGAGGCCAACATCGCCGGCTTCGCGCTGCCCGCGCACCGCGACCTGACCGCGCTCTACGCGGCGCCGTACTTCAAGCTGCTGGAGCGGATCTGGTCGGAGCGGACCATCGAGATCGCGATGCGGATCGTCGGCGGCTTCTTCCCGCACGCCCAGGTCGGCGAGGAGACGCTGGCCGAGGCGGACGCCTGGCTGGCCGGCCACCCGGAGGCGGCGCCGGCGCTGCGCCGGCTGGTGCTGGAGCGCCGGGACGACCTGGCCCGGGCCCTGCGGGCGCGGGCCTGCGACGGCGTCTGAGGCACGGCGGTCCGTCCCCCGGGAGCCCCCGCCGCGCGCACGCGCGGCAGGGGCTCCCGCGTCGGGGGGCCGGTGTACCGGGGGTTCCGCGTCGGGGGTTCCGCGTCGGAGGCCGGCGTGCAGGGGCTCCGCGTCGGGAGCGGTCAGCCGCGCTGGAGGCCGCGGTCCAGGGCGGCGAGCGCGCTGCCGTCGGCGTCGTCGCCGTCCAGCGACCAGACCATCACCCCGGCCAGGTCGTTCCACCGGGTGTAGCGGGCCTTCTGGGTGAGCACCTCGGCGTTGTCGTAGCTGTAGAAGTTGGTGCCGTCGTACTTCCAGGACGCGCCGTGGTCACGGTCGGTGTAGACCTTGCCGGGCAGCCGGGAGACCTCGTTGTAGGTGAAGTCGGCGGTGGCCGCGGTGGCCGGCTGGTACAGGCCGCCCTGCTTTCCGGCCGCCACCCCGGTCCAGCCGTGGGCGTAGAACGGCACGCCGAGCACGGTCTGGGAGCCCGGCAGGCCGTGCTGGGTGTAGTAGTCGACCGCCTTGTCCGCACTGCGCTGCAGCGGCGACGGGTCCTTGGGGTCGGAGTACAGGTTCGCGTGGTGGGCGGCCGGGCCGGTGCCCTCCCACGGACCGTGCAGGTCGTAGGTCATCAGGTTGAGCCAGTCCATCGAGCGCGAGAGCGCCGGCAGGTCCAGCCGGGCGGCGACGGTCTCGTTGGCGGCCACCGCCGCGGTCAGCAGGTAGTGCGGCCCCCTGCGGCCGCTGAGCTGGTCCAGCTGGCGACGGAACTCCTGCACCAGCAGGGTGAAGTTGCGGCCGTCCTCGGGGCGCACCACGTTGCCGGCGTCACCGCCGCCGCCCGGGTACTCCCAGTCGAGGTCGATGCCGTCGAAGACGCCGGCCGCGACGCCCTTGCCGCCCTCGGCGGTGCCGAGCTGGGGCAGGTTGCCCTTGATGTACAGGTCGACGCAGGAGGAGACGAACTTCCGGCGGGACTCCTCGGTGGCGGCGGCGTCCGAGAAGTACTTGGACCAGCTCCACCCGCCGAGTGAGATCACCGTCTTGAGCCGCGGGTTCTCGGCCTTGAGCTTGCGCAGCTGGTTGAAGTGGCCCTTGAGCTTCTGGCCCGGGCGGTCGGCGACGCCGTCCACCGAGTCGGCGGCGGAGAACGGGCGCTGGTAGTCGTTCAGGGCGTCGCCCTGGCCGGCCTCGTTGGACTCGAAGCAGGTGCCCTCGGCGGAGACGTTGCCGAAGGCGTAGTTGATGACGGTGAGCTTCTCGGCCTGACCGGACTCCTGCACCCGCTTCGCGGAGCTGTCGGCGCCCCACTGGGTGAAGTAGCCGACCCGCTGCCCCTTCAGCTTCGGGCCGTGGTCACGGTCGTGGGCCTGGGCCGTGGGGGCCGCGAGGGCGGCGGCCACCGTGGCCGCGGCGATGAGGGCGGCGGTGCGACTGATCATGCGCATGGGAGAAGACCTGCGGCTTTCTCTGATTCAGCGTCAAATGGTCTGGACCAAGCTGAAACAGAGGTTTAGTCCATTCGGGCCGGACATACAAGAGGCCGGACCGCGTTGACGCGATCCGGCCTCTTGACTGCCTCTTTACCGGCGGAGCCGTTCTTCCTCGCTCAGCCCCGCCGCCCGTGCGGTGCTCAGCCGATCAGGCTGCGCAGCACGTACTGCAGGATGCCGCCGTTGCGGTAGTAGTCCGCCTCGCCGGGGGTGTCGATGCGCACGACCGCGTCGAACTCCTTGCTGCTCCCGTCCGCGCCGACGGCCTTGACCTTGACGGTGGCCGGGGTGCGGCCCTCGTTGAGCTCGGTCACGCCGGTGAAGGAGAAGGTCTCCTCGCCGGTCAGACCGAGGGACTCGGCGTTCTGGCCCTCCGGGAACTGCAGCGGCAGGACACCCATGCCGATCAGGTTGGAGCGGTGGATGCGCTCGTAGGACTCGGCGATGACGGCCTTCACGCCCAGCAGCGCGGTGCCCTTGGCGGCCCAGTCACGGGACGAGCCCGAGCCGTACTCCTTGCCGGCCAGGACGACCAGCGGGATGCCGGCGGCCTGGTAGTTCTGCGAGGCGTCGTAGATGAACGACACCGGCGCGTCGGCCTGCGTGAAGTCGCGGGTGTAGCCGCCCTCGGTGCCCGGCGCGGTCTGGTTGCGCAGGCGGATGTTGGCGAAGGTGCCGCGGATCATCACCTCGTGGTTGCCGCGGCGCGAGCCGTACGAGTTGAAGTCGCGCTTCTCCACACCGTTGGCGGTCAGGTACTGCGCCGCCGGGGTGCCCGGCTTGATGTTGCCGGCCGGGGAGATGTGGTCGGTGGTGACCGAGTCGCCCAGCTTGGCCAGGACGCGGGCGCCGGCGATGTCGGTCACCGGGCTCGGGGTCTTGGCCATGCCCTCGAAGTACGGGGGCTT
Organism: Kitasatospora sp. NPDC022856; assembly: GCF_055561235.1. Classification (NCBI taxonomy): domain Bacteria; kingdom Bacillati; phylum Actinomycetota; class Actinomycetes; order Kitasatosporales; family Streptomycetaceae; genus Kitasatospora; species Kitasatospora sp. NPDC022856. Next base: position 622,666 of record NZ_JBVHHE010000001.1, read on the forward strand.
GCGGACGTAGGTGGACTCGGCGTCCCACTCGAAGGTGTTGCCGGTCGGGACCGGGAGCGACTGCCAGCGGTGGTCACCGGCGAAGACGTCCTGGTAGCCCTTGTCGAACATGGCCTCGTCGATGGAGCCGGCGACGGTGTCGGCGACCTCCCGCTCCGACGGCCAGATGTCGGCGAGGAAGACGTCGTTGCCGTCGGCGTCCTGGCCCAGCGCGTCGCGGGTGATGTCGACGTTCATGTTGCCCGCGAGGGCGTAGGCGACCACCAGCGGCGGGGAGGCCAGGTAGTTCATCTTGACGTCGGGGTTGATCCGGCCCTCGAAGTTGCGGTTGCCGGAGAGCACCGAGACGACGGCCAGGTCGGACTCGTTGACCGCGGCCGAGACCTCCTCGGGCAGCGGGCCCGAGTTGCCGATGCAGGTGACGCAGCCGTAGCCGACCAGGTTGAAGCCCAGCTTCTCCATGTACGGGAGCAGGCCGGCCTTCTCGTAGTAGTCCATGACGACCTTGGACCCGGGGGCCAGGGTGGTCTTGACCCACGGCTTGACCGTCAGGCCACGCTCCACGGCCTTCTTCGCCAGCAGGGCGGCGCCCAGCATGACGGAGGGGTTGGAGGTGTTGGTGCAGGAGGTGATCGAGGCGATCACGACCGCGCCGTTGTCGATCTCGTAGGTCGAACCGTCGGGGGCGGTCACCGCGGTCGGCTTCGAGGCCTCGGCCGAGTAGGTCGGCAGCGCCTCGGCGAACTTGTCGGCGGCCTCGGCCAGGATCACGCGGTCCTGCGGGCGCTTCGGGCCGGAGATCGACGGGACGACGGTGGAGACGTCCAGCTCCAGGTACTCGGAGTAGACCGGCTCGACCGACGGGTCGTGCCAGAGGCCCTGCTCCTTGGCGTACGCCTCGACCAGGGCGAGCTGCTGCTCGCTGCGGCCGGTGAGCTTGAGGTAGTTGATGGTCTCGGCGTCGATCGGGAAGATCGCGCAGGTCGAGCCGAACTCCGGCGACATGTTGCCGATGGTGGCGCGGTTAGCCAGCGGGATCGCGGTGACGCCCTCGCCGTAGAACTCGACGAACTTGCCGACCACACCGTGCTTGCGCAGCATCTCGGTGATGGTGAGCACCAGGTCGGTGGCGGTGGTGCCGGCCGGCAGCTGGCCGTTGAGCTTGAAGCCGACCACGCGCGGGATCAGCATGGAGACCGGCTGGCCGAGCATCGCGGCCTCGGCCTCGATGCCGCCGACGCCCCAGCCCAGCACGCCCAGGCCGTTGACCATGGTGGTGTGCGAGTCGGTGCCGACGCAGGTGTCGGGGTAGGCCTGGCCGCCCCGGACCATGACGGTGCGGGCCAGGTGCTCGATGTTCACCTGGTGGACGATGCCGGTGCCGGGCGGGACGACCTTGAACTCGTCGAACGCGGTCTGGCCCCAGCGCAGGAACTGGTAGCGCTCCTTGTTGCGGCCGTACTCGATCTCGACGTTCTGGACGAAGGCGTCCGGGGTGCCGAACTTGTCGGCGATGACGGAGTGGTCGATGACCAGCTCGGCCGGGGCCAGCGGGTTGATCTTGGCCGGGTCGCCGCCCAGCTCCTTGACGGCCTCACGCATGGTGGCGAGGTCGACCACGCACGGCACGCCGGTGAAGTCCTGCATGATCACTCGGGCCGGAGTGAACTGGATCTCCTGGCTCGGCTGGGCGTCGGCGTCCCAGTTGCCGAGCGCGCGGATGTGGTCGGCGGTGATGTTCGCGCCGTCCTCCGTGCGGAGCAGGTTCTCCAGCAGCACCTTGAGGCTGTAGGGCAGCCGCTCGGAACCCTCGACGGCGGAGAGCTTGAAGATCTCGTACGACTCGTCGCCCACCTGCAGCGAGCTGCGGGCGTCGAAGCTGTTCGCGGACACGACTGACTCCTTCTAGGTGCTTCGTGCGGTATCCGGCCGCCACGGTGGTAAGGTCAGCCTTACTTAGGCTGACCTGCCCGCACCGCCGGTGAGCGCCTCTCGGCAAGTATCTTGATGTCGAGATATAGAGTAATGGGCAGTTATCTCGATGTCGAGATAAACCATAGTGCATGGCGGCGCGTCCGCCACGTCGGCACCACCTCCACGCTGCCCGCGCCCGGCACATCTCTCCCGAACCCCTCGTGACGGGGCCCCCAAGGCCGGGTGTCCAGCGGTGTTCGCGGGGCGGGGACCGGGGCTCAGGCGAGGCGGCGGCGCGGGGACCGGGGTGGGGACCGGGCACAGTCGGGGCGGCCGAGCCGGTGCGGCCGAGCCGGTGCGGGCGGCCCGGGGAGACCGGGCGCGTGCCGGGGGTGTCCGTTCGGTGGCGACCGCCGTTGAGCACGGCGTCCGCCGTACCGCTCGCCCGCTCCCCGGAAGGCCCGCCGATGCCCAGTCCGATCGCCGCCGCCCTGCTCCCGCTCGCCCTGCTGGCGCCCGCCGCCACCGCCGCGACCGCTCCCCCCGCCCGGGCCGCCCAGGCCGCGCCGGCGTCGCCGCTCTCCGAGGGGTCCGGCGGCGCCGGGACCTCCGGTGAAGCCGCTGACGCCGACGGCACCGGGGCCCGGGTGGTCTCGGTGGTCGAGGCGGACTTCGACCCGGCGTCCGCGTTCGTCCCGCCGACCGCGATCAGCCACGCCGCCGACCTGGTGCCGTACGGCTCGCACGTCCGCGTGGTGGTGGACCGCTCGGTGCCGGGGCAGACCCTGCTGACCATGACGGTGTCCGGGCTCGCTCCGGGCCACGAGTTCCCGGCGCACCTGCACACCGGTTCCTGCGGGGCCGACCCGGCCGCCTCCGGCCCGCACTACCAGCACGTGGTGGACCCGGTGCAGCCGTCCACCGACCCCGCCTACGCCAACGACCGCAACGAGCTGCGGCTGACGCTGCGCACCGACGGCCGGGGCGCCGGCTCGGCGGCCGGCTCGGTGGCCTGGCACCCCCGGCCGGGCGAGGCGCGCTCGCTGGTCCTGCACGCGGGCACCCCGGCCGGACCGCACGCCGCGGGCGACCGGGCCGCCTGCGTCAAGCTGAAGCTCTGACCGCCGCCAGGGGCCGTCCGGCGATCCCTATGACCCGAGGGTGGCGACCAGGACGGCCTTGATGGTGTGCAGGCGGTTCTCCGCCTGGTCGAAGACGATGGAGTGGTCCGACTCGAACAGCTCGTCGGTGCACTCCAGCTCGGCCATCCCGGTCAGCTCGTGCAGCTGCCGCGCGACCACCGTGCCCAGGTCGTGGAAGGCGGGCAGGCAGTGCAGGAACTTCACGGCCGGGTTGCCGGTGGCCCGGACGGTGTCCATCGACACCTGGTAGGGCCTGAGCAGCTCGATCCGCTCGGCCCAGACCTCCTTGGGCTCGCCCATCGAGACCCAGACGTCGGTGTAGAGGAAGTCGGCGCCGGCCACCCCGGCGGCGACGTCCTCGGTGAGGGTGATCCGGGCGCCGGTCGACCCGGCGAGCACCTCGGCCGCCTTGCGGACGTCCTCGGTGGGCCAGAGCGCCCGGGGCGCGACGATCCGGACGTCCATGCCGAGCAGCGCGCCGGTGACCAGCAGCGAGTTGCCCATGTTGGAGCGGGCGTCGCCGAGGTAGGCGAGGGTCACCTCGGGCAGCGGCTTGGCGGTGTGCTCCTGGATGGTCAGCACGTCGGCGAGCAGCTGGGTGGGGTGCCACTCGTCGGTCAGGCCGTTCCAGACCGGGACGCCCGCGTGGGCGGCCAGCTCCTCGACGACCTCCTGGCCGTGGCCCCGGTACTCGATGCCGTCGAACATCCGACCGAGCACCCGCGCCGTGTCCTTGATCGACTCCTTGTGGCCGATCTGCGAGCCGGACGGGTCCAGGTACGTCGTGGTGGCGCCCTGGTCGTGGGCGGCGACCTCGAAGGCGCAGCGCGTCCGGGTGGAGGTCTTCTCGAAGATCAGCGCGATGTTCTTGCCCCGCAGTCGGGGCTGCTCGGTGCCCGCGTACTTCGCCGCCTTGAGCTGAGCGGCGAGGTCCACCAGGAAACGGAACTCCTGGGGAGTGAAGTCGAGCTCCTTGAGGAAGTGCCTGTTCCGGAGGTTGAAGGCCATGCCGGGCTCCTGGGGTGACGTGGACGAACGGCGAAGCGGCAATTGTATACGACAGTTGGAATTTGTATGCAAAGCCTTCGCGGCAGTCCGGCCGGCCGGGGCTTCGACACCCCCGGCCGCTCGGGCGAACCGGGCGAACGGGCGAACCGGGGCGCGGCCGGGCCCGCCGAGACGGGCGACGGTACCGGGCGCGGGGCGGGCCGGGCACCGCGGGGTGCCCGCGGTGCCCGGCCCGCCCCGGTGACGCGGCTCCTGGACGGGCCCGCCGACGGGTGGACCGGGCGCGGCGGGCGGCGCAGGCCGGCCACCGCGGTCCCGCCCTACAGCCGGGGGTCGACCGGCTCGGACTCCAGCGCGAGGACGGCGAACACCGGCTCGTGCACCCGCCAGAGCGGCTCGCCCGCCGCCAGCCGGTCGAGCGCCTCCAGGCCCAGCGCGTACTCGCGCAGCGCCAGCGAGCGCTTGTGCCCGAGGAAGCGCTGCCGCAGCTGGTCCAGGTACTCGGTGTAGTCGGGCCCGTAGATGATCCGCAGGTACTCGCGGCCGCGGACCTTGACCCCGGGCTGGACCAGCCCGCCCGGGCGGCCCTCCCCGGCCCTGCCCCGGGCCGGCGAGACCAGCGGCTTGACCACCATGCCCTCGCCGCCCGCCCCGGTGAGCTCCTCCCACCAGGCGACGCCCGCGGCGACGGACGCCTCGTCACCGGTGTCCACCAGCAGCCGGGCCGTCCGGTGCAGGACCGGGGCGTCCGGCTCGGCCGCGCGGTCGGCGTCGACCAGGCCGTCGATCCAGGCGAGGTGCTCGTCGTGCGGGCGCACCGCGAGGTTCGCCCCCTCGGCGGCCAGCACCTGGAACGGCGCCAGCCGGATGCCGGACAGGCCCTCGGTCGGCCAGCAGTACCGCCGGTACGCCTCGGTGAACGCCCGCGCGTCGGCGGCGCGCTGCCGCTGGCGGGCCGTCAGCGCGGAGAGGTCGAGCCCGCGGCCGGCCGCCTGGTCCAGCGCGGTGAGCACCTGCGGCAGCGCCGCGCGCGCCGCCGCGCCGACCGCCGCGTACTGGCGGCGCAGCAGCTCGGTAGCCTTGAGGGACCACGGCATCAGCTCCGTGTCCAGCAGCAGCCAGCCGGTGCCCAGCCGGTCGAAGAGCCCGGAGCTCTCGGCCGCGGCCCGCAGCCGGCCCAGGACGGCGGCGGTCAGGCCGTCGTCGCCGAGGAACGCCCTGCCGGTCCGGGTCCAGATCGCCCCCGGACCGGCCAGCCCGAACCGCTTCTCCAGCGCCGTGTCGTCCCGGGCCACCAGCACGACCGCGCGGGAGCCCATGTGCTTCTCCTCGCAGATCACCTGCCGGACGCCGTCCTCGCGGTAGGCGAGGAAGGCCTCCTCCGGGTGTTCGAGGTAGCCGGGGCGGCGCGAGGTCGCGCTCGGGGCCATGGTCGGCGGCAGGTAGGCGAGCAGCCGGGGGTCGATCGCGAAGCGGCTCATCACCTCCAGCGCGGCCGCCGCGTTCTCCTCCCGGACGGCGATCCGGCCGTGCAGCGCGGTCTCGACCACCCGGCGGCCGGCCACGTCCGCGAGGTCCAGCGGACGGCCCTCGCGCGAGCCGGGCGCGTCCGTGATCATCGGCCGGACCGGCGCGTACCACTCCTGCTCCGCCTCGACGCTCACCAGCTCGCGCTCCGGGTAGCGCAGCGCGGTCAGGCTGCCGCCGAAGACGCAGCCGGTGTCCAGGCAGATGGTGTTGTTGAGGAAGCTCGCCACCGGCACCGGCGTGTGGCCGTAGACCACCAGGGCCCTGCCCCGGTACTCCTCCGCCCACGGGTAGCGCACCGGCAGGCCGTACTCGTCGGTCTCGCCGGTGGTGTCCCCGTAGAGCGCGTGCGAGCGCACCCGGCCGGAGGCCCGGCCGTGGTACTTCTCCGGCAGGCCGGCGTGGCAGACCACCAGGGCGCCGCCGTCCAGCAGGTAGTGGCTGACCAGGCCGCGCATGAACGCCCGGACCTCGGCGCGGAACTCCTCCGACTCCCCCGCCAGCTGGTCCAGCGACTCCTGCAGGCCGTGCGAGACGGTGACCTTCTTGCCGTCCATGGCCCGGCCGAGCTTGTTCTCGTGATTGCCCGGGACGCAGACCGCGTGCCCGGCCGCGACCATGCCCATCACCAGGCGCAGCACGCCCGGCGTGTCCGGGCCGCGGTCGACGAGGTCGCCGACGAAGACGGCGGTGCGGCCCTCGGGGTGGACGGCGTCCACCGCGCGGCCGGCGTCGTCCCGCGCGACGGCGTAGCCGAGGCGGATGAGCAGCGTCTCCAGCTCGGAGCGGCAGCCGTGGATGTCCCCGACGATGTCGAACGGACCGGTGAGGTGGCGCAGGTCGTTGAAGCGCTTCTCGGGCACGATCTCGGCGGCCTCGACCTCGGCCTCGCCGCGCAGGACGTGCACCTTGCGGAAGCCCTCGCGCTCCAGGCCCCGCACCGAACGGCGCAGTTCGCGGTGCTGGCGCGGGACCACGTGCGCGGGCAGCTGGCGGTCCGGGCGGGAGCGGTTGCGCTCGGCGCAGACGCCCGGGGGGACGTCCAGCACGATCGCGATCGGCAGCACGTCGTGGTCGCGGGCGATCCGGATCAGCTGCTTGCGGGCCTCCGACTGGACGTTGGTGGCGTCCACGACGGTCAGCCGGCCGGCCGCGAGGCGCTTGCCGACGATGTAGTGCAGCACGTCGAAGGCCTCGGCGGAGGCGGACTGGTCGTTCTCGTCGTCGGCCACCAGGCCGCGGCAGAAGTCGGAGGAGATCACCTGGGTGGGCAGGAAGTGCTTGCGGGCGAAGCTGGACTTGCCCGCGCCGCTGGTGCCGATCAGGACGACGAGGGAGACGTCGGTGACCGGGAGGCGGCGCGCCCCGGGGGTGCGGGTGCCGGGGGTGCCGGGGGTCTCCGCGGTGGTGGGCGTGGGCCCGGTGGGGCTCGGGGACTGTGCGTCGTCGTCGGTCGTCATCGGGGCTCGCCCCCTTCGGGCGTCGTGCGGACGGGTGCGGTGGTGCCGGCGGCGACGGTGCCGCCACCGGCGGCCGCCGGGTCGGTGGAGACGGTGGAGCCGGCCGTGGGGACCGTGGGCTCGGCCGGGGTGCCGACGCGGAACAGCGCGAGCTGGGTCGGCGGCCCCACCTCGGGGTCCTCCGGCCCGACCGGGCGGATCACGACGGTGTAGCCGTACGTCCGCGCCACCCGCTCGGCCCAGGCACGGAACTGCGCGCGGTCCCACTCGAAGCGGTGGTCGGCGTGCCGGACGTGGCCGGCCGGCAGACTCTCCCAGCGGACGTTGTACTCGGCGTTCGGCGTGGTGACGACGACCGCCGACGGGCGGGCCGCCCCGAGCACCGCGTACTCCAGGGCGGGCAGCCGGGGCACGTCCAGGTGCTCGATCACCTCGCAGAGCACGGCCGCGTCGAAGCCCTTCAGCCGCGCGTCCGTGTACGTCAGCGCGCCCTGGACCAGCTTGACCCGGGCCGCCTGACGCTCCGGCATCCGCTCCAGCCGCAGCTTGCGGGCCGCTGCTGCCAGCGCCCGGGCGGACACGTCGACACCGAGCACCTCGGTGATCCGGGCGTCCTTGAGCAGGGCGCCGATCAGCTCGCCCTGCCCGCAGCCGAGGTCGGCCACCCGGGCCGCCCCGACCTCGCGCAGGGCGGCCAGGATCGCCGTCCGGCGCTGCTCGGCGAGCGGGGGCTGCTTCGGCGCGGCCCCCGGCGCCGTCTCCTCGGTGGGACCGGCGGGCTCGGCCGGCTCGGCGCCTGCGGGGTGCGCGGCGCCGGGCTCGGAGCCGTCGGTGTCGTCCACCGCGTTGTCGATCTCCTCGACCTCGCGGTCGTCGGCCTCGGCGAGCCGGGCCAGCTCCAGGCGTTCCATCGCGGTCCGGGTGAGCGACCAGCGCCGGGAGAGGTACCGACGGGCGATCAGGGCCCGCTCCGGGTGGTCGGCCAGCCAGCCCTCGCCGGCCGCGAGCAGCTTGTCGACCTCGTCCGGGGCGACCCAGTAGTGCTTGGCACCGTCGAGCACCGGCAGCAGGACGTAGAGCTGCTGGAGCGCGTCCGCGAGGCGGACGGCCGCGCAGGACAGCTCGACCCGCACGTAGCGCGACTCGCCCCACTCGGGGAACTCCTCGTCCAGCGGGATCGCCACCGCCTCGACCTGCCAGCCCAGCGGCTCGAAGAGCCGGGCCACCATGGCCGGGCCGCCGCCCTCGCCCGAACCGTTGGCGGGCACGGCGGGCAGCGCGATCCGCAGCGGGCGGGGACGCTCGGCCAGCCCGGGGCGGGCCTCGCAGACACCCTTCATCGCCGAACGGAACACCGTCCGCAGGGCCACCGCGAGCAGCGAGGACGCGGCGTAGGGGCGGTCGTTGACGTACTGCGCGAGCGCGAAGTCCGGCGAGCCGCCCCGCCCCTTGCCCCGGCCGCGGCGGACCAGTGCGATCGGGTCGATGTCGAGCAGCAGCGCGGCCGTGCAGAGCTCGTCGCCCGCCTCCGGGTAGAAGACGTGGGCCTCGCCGTGCGACGTCCCGAACCGCTGGACCTTGCCGGGGTGTTTGTGCAGCAGGAAGCCGAGGTCGGTGGCCGGGCTCTCGGCAGTACCGGTGGTGGAGATCGACATGAACACCGGCCCGAGTATTGCCCAGCTCCCGCCCGCCGAGCACCGGGTTTTGCGCGCCGGGCACCGGGTTCCGCGCGCCCGGGCGTGGCGTGGTCTCCCGGGGAGGCCCCGCGACAGCCCGCCGGGGACCTCGCGCACGGCTCGTCCGGGGCCTTCCGCGACGGCTCCGGACCCGGTCGCGCCGCGGCCCGGAGCGGCCTGCGGCCCCGTCCGCACGGTGAGCGTGTTCGGCACCGACGGCCCGCATTCGTTAACGTGCACGATGTGACTGCTGAATCCACCTCCCTCGCAAGCGGCGCCGTCGCCGCCGGTCTGGCCACCATCGCCGCCGACGGCACCGTCCTCGACACCTGGTACCCCGCCCCCGCCCTGGCCGCCGAGCCCGGCCCGGCCGGCACCGTCCGCCTGACCGCCGAGCAGGCCGAGACCGAGCTGGGCGCCGGCGCCGCCGAAGCGCTGCGCGCCGACGCGCGCCGCGGCGTCGAGGTGGTCGCCGTGCGCACCACGATCGCCTCGCTCGACGAGAAGCCGATCGACGCGCACGACGCCTACCTGCGCCTGCACCTGCTGAGCCACCGTCTGGTGAAGCCGCACGGCCAGAGCCTGGACGGCCTGTTCGGGCTGCTCGCCAACGTGGCCTGGACCAGCATCGGCCCGGTGCAGGTGGACAAGGTCGAGCAGGCCCGGCTGGCGGTCCGCGCCCAGGGCGGCCAGCTCGCCGTGTACGGGATCGACAAGTTCCCGCGGATGACCGACTACGTCGCCCCCTCCGGGGTGCGGATCGCGCACGCGGACCGTGTCCGGCTCGGCGCGCACCTGGCCGCCGGCACCACCGTGATGCACGAGGGCTTCGTCAACTTCAACGCCGGCACTCTGGGCACCTCCATGGTCGAGGGCCGGATCAGCGCGGGCGTCGTGGTCGGCGACCACAGCGACATCGGCGGCGGCTCCTCGATCATGGGCACCCTGTCGGGCGGCGGCAAGCAGGTCGTCTCGGTCGGCGAGCGCTGCCTGCTCGGCGCCAACGCCGGTATCGGCATCTCGCTGGGCAACGACTGCGTGGTCGAGGCCGGTCTGTACGTCACCGCCGGCACCCGGGTGACCACCCCGGACGGCAAGGTGGCGAAGGCGGTGGAGCTGTCCGGCCAGGACAACCTCCTCTTCCGTCGCAACTCGCAGACCGGTGCGGTCGAGGTCATCGCCCGCGCCGGCTCCTGGGGCGGTCTGAACGCCGAGCTGCACGCGCACAACTGATCGCCTCCTTCGAGGTCTCGGGCCCCGGCGCCGCTTCTGCGGCGCCGGGGCTTCGGCTGTCCGGGGCGGTTGCCCGGGGTGGCGTCTGCCCGTCTTCGGGGGCCCACCCCCACCCCTCCCACCGCTCCCCTCCCCCGGCACTCGTCGTCCGGGCCGGCGACAGCCCGGACGACGAGCCGGACGGTCGCCGGGTCCGGGCACGGGCACGGCCGTGCCGACACCGGCCGCACTGGCCCCACTCGGCCCAGCCGCGTGCCCGCGTGCCCGCCTGCCCGCCTGCCCGCCTGCCCGCCTGCCCGCCTGCCCGGTGCCCGGTGCCTAGCCGAGGCGGCTCACCGGCGGCAACCCGGGCTCACCCGGGAGGCTTACCGTCGGCGGGAGTTGGACCGCATCGGGTGGTGCCCGGTGACCCGTCCGCGCGGAGATTCGTTGGTTGCTGCGGCGGGGCGTCGGAACCGTCGGCGAGGCGGCGGGCCACCCCGCGCCACCGGCCGGCCCGCCGCCGCCCGCCTGACGCCGCACCACCGATCCGAAGAGGTCCCCTCATGTCCGAACCCTGGTCCGAGGCACCTGCCGCGCCACAGTCCCCGAGCGACCCGTCCGGGTCGGCCGCCGCACGGCCGACCGGCGCCGCCACCCCGAAGAGCCTGCTGGAGCAGATGCAGGAACTGCTCGCCTCGGTCACTGCGGACCTCGCCGACCTGCAGTCGTCGGGCGCCCGGCGCACCTCCCCGAGCGGCTACCCCACCGGCACGGACACCTCCGGCGCACCCGCCGGGCCCGGCACCCGGTAGTCCGGCCGCGGAGCCTCCTGTCCCGGCTCGCCGTCACCCGGCGGGCCGAGCCGGAGCACCAGTAACGGCGACCCCTGACCGGCCGCCGGGAGCGGGACCGGCGGTGGATCGACCTCGTCGCCCGTCGTCTCCCGATCGCCCTCGGCCCGTCGGACGGCCTCCCGCAGCCGGCCCACCACCTCCTTGCAGTCGGCGCCGGCGTCGACCCCGTCGATGCACGTCCAGTAGAGGCTCTCGGTGTCGGCTCCGCAGGCCAGCACCACCAGCGTCTCGCCGACCTCCTGGAGCAGCCCGAGCAGCCCCTCCAGGGCCGGGCCGATCTCACCGAGCCCGGTCAGCCGCCCGGCGCGGCCGCCGATGCCCAGGCCCAGCAGGGCGGACGAGTCGCCCGCGGACTGGTCCAGGCAGCCGGCCGCGTGCGCACCCGCCTCGGCCAGCTGCTGGCCGAGGCCCGCCAGCCCGAGGTCGTCCGGTCCGGGATCCTCCAGCTCCGCCAGCCGGGCACCCACCGCCTCGGTGAGCAGCGCGGCCTGCCGCGCCTCCAGCAGCACGTCGGACACGTTCCTGGCCTCCGCCAGGGCGTGCCGGGCCGTCTTGATCAGTCGCAGCGCCTCCATCGGCCGCCACCCCTTCCACCCGTTCTCGCCGTGCCCGCCCGGTCGTACGGCCCGTAGGACCCGTACGACCGGTGGACACCTGGTCACGGCGAAAGCGTGCGCCGGCGAAGGGATCGGCGCAGCCACCTGCCCGGAACCTGTGGACAACCCCGGGGCTGTGGACAACTCTTGTCCCTCCCAGGGGTTGTTCGCCCACGCCCGGTTGACGCCGACCGCAGCACGGGGCGCGGCCGGGGCCCGGCCGACGGTTCCCGCCCACAGCCGGAACCCGACGGTCCCGCCCACGACCCGCCCGCGAGCCGCCCACGAGCCGGCCACGGCCCGGCCACGACGGTCCGCCCCCGGCCCGGACCGACCCTCAGTGCGCGGACCCCGCCCCCGGTCCCGGCCCGGACCCCGGCGCCGGGAAGCGCAGCTCATTGCGCTCGATCTTGGCCGCCAGGGCGGTCAGCGGGTCCACGCCCACCACCGTGCAGAACTGCAGCAGGTACGCGAGGACGTCGGCGACCTCGTCCCGCACCCGGTGCGCCGCGTCCGGCTCGGACATCACCGAGGCGCCCTGCTCGGGGGTGAGCCACTGGAAGATCTCCAGCAGCTCGCCGGCCTCCACGGTCAGCGCCGCGGCCAGGTTCTTCGGCGTGTGGAAGGGCTCCCAGCTGCGCGCCGCGGCGAACTCCGTCAGCCGCTGTCGCAGGCCCTCCAGGGTGGGGCCGGCGGGTTCCGTCTCTCGATCGCTCACCCGTCCAGGTCTACCGCATCCCGGGCCGCGGCCGCCCGCCGCGGTGGCCCGACCGCCCCCGGCGCTCCCGGAACCGGCCCCGCCGCCTCCCCGCGCGCGGCCTGGGCCGGTACCCGCGCGGTCTCCGTGCGCAGCACGGTGTGCCCGGAGCCGGGGTCGCGCCGGCACTCCACCAGGGCGACGCCGGGCGGCAGTTCGCCCGGCCCGCCGAACGCCTCCCGCACCGCGGCCGGTTCCTGGAGCGCGGCCAGCACCCGCAGCTGGTTGCGGCCGGCCATCTCCCGGGCGAGCCGCAGCAACGAGGCCGCCTGCTCGGTGCCGAGCCCCGCCCCGAGGTCCTCGGCGAGCACGGTGAGCTGCCGGTGCGCCCAGGGCACCTCGGTGGCCACGTCGAGGTCGAGCACCCCGGCGCCGGTGAGCAGCACGGCGGCGAACGCGAGGTGGCGCAGCATGCCGTCGGAGGCCTGGTCGGCGCCGGTGCGGCCGAGGACGCCCTCGTCGAAGACGGCGAGGACCCGTTCGTCGGCGCCGGCGCCGCGGTGGGCGAGGTCGATCCCGAGGAGCGGGTGCGGGGCGGCGGACTGGACGACGCGCAGCAGCTGGCCGTACCGGCGGGCGCATTCGTTGCTGAGCCGGGCGATCACGGCGGAGATGTTGGCGGCGCTGCCGAGCAGGCGGGCCTGCGGGTCGGGGCGGGCCCAGTCGCGCATCAGCCCGGGCACGGGGTGGACGGGGAAGACCTCGCGCAGGGCGGTGAGCACCTGTTCGGTGGCGGCCAGCACCGTCCGTTCGCCGGGCGAGGACCCGGCGACCCGCAGCGGGATCTGGGCGGTGATCAGGGTGGTGTTCGGGAAGGGGGCGTGGATGTCGCCCTGCCGGGTGTCGTTGTGCCAGCCGACGTTGACGCGGTGGCGGCGGAGGTCCTGCTCACCGGTCTCGACGAGGGTCCGGCCGTCGAGGGTGAGCTGCTCGCGGGCGATCCGGACCGGGCCGTCGGTGCGGATGACCAGCTCCAGCCGGATCTGCCCCTGGTCCGAGCGGACGGTGCAGCCCAGGATGACGGCGTCGCGGCCGTGCGGGACGCAGCCGTCGAGGCCGCCGCGGATGGCCGTGCCGAGGGGGCCACCGCGGCCGGGCAGGCCGTCGAGGGAGTCGCCGATCTCCTCGCCGAGGGCGAGCCGGGAGAGGACGGCGAGGGCGTCGAGGGCGTTGGACTTGCCGACGCCGGCGGGCCCGTACAGCACGGTGAGGGGCGCGAGCGGCAGGACCGCGCGCCGGTAGGACTTGAACGAGGTGAGCCGGACCTCCTCGACGGTGGGGCGCTGCACGGGCGGCGGGCCTGGGTCCGGGGTCCGCTGATGGGGGTGGGCCGGCGCTGCGGGCCGGGTGGCGTCGCGGTTCACCCGTCGGACGTTAGCCCCCGCTCGGATGGCAGAAACGTGCCTGCCCGGCAGATTCATCCCAATGAGGCACCTTCATCCCAACGAGGCGGCCGCAGCCCGACCAGGGGCTATGCCGTGTACCGACCCGGGACTACGGCCCCCACCGCCGAGCACCCCGGCTCCCCCGGCACCCCGCCCCACCCGCTCAGCGCCGGTAGGCGGCGACCGTCACGGAGGCGGTGACCTCGACCGGGTCCGGCAGGTCGGCGAGCCGGGCGGCCAGCCGCTCCCGGTCGGTGTGCCAGGCGCTCGGCCCCATGCCGACGACCGTGCGGACGTCGGCGGCGGACAGCCGCAGCCCGAACTCGACCTCCTGGCGCCCGGCCGGTGTCAGATGGGGGCCGAGCTTCTCGTCGATCCGGCGCTGCTTCTCCTCGTCGACCGAGAGCAGCCCGAGCGCGCCGACGAGTTCGCGCAGGTGGCGCGGCGTCGGCGAGACCAGCAGCAGGGTGGCGCCGGGGCGCAGCACACGACGGATCTCGGGGCCGTTGCGCGGCGCGAAGACATTGAGGACGAGCCCGGCGGAGCCGTCCAGCAGCGGCAGCGGCCGCCAGGCGTCGCAGACCACGGCGCCGATCCGGGGGTGGGCCCTGGCGGCCCGGCGCAGCGCGTACTTGGAGATGTCGAGGGCGGCGCCGGGCCGGTCGGGCAGGGCGTCCAGGACGTGGGCGAGGTAGTGGCCGGTGCCGGCGCCTAGGTCGGCGACCAGGCCGTCCGGCGCGACGACGGCGGCGGCGGCTTCGGCGAGTGCGTCGGCGATCGGGCGGTAGTGGCCGGCGGCGAGGAAGTCGCTGCGGGCGGCGACCATGTCGGCGGTGTCACCGGTGCCGGTGTGCGCGTCACCGGCGAGCAGGCTGACGTAGCCCTGCTTGGCGACGTCGAAACTGTGCCCGGTCGGGCAGCGCAGCGCGCGTCCGTCGGGGGTGAGGGCCTGCGCGCAGTGCGGGCAGGCCAGGTAGGGCTGGATGTCCTGCAGCAACGTCCGTCTTCTCTCGCCGTCCGGTCGTGCGGTCCGGCCGGAGGGCTCAAGCCTAACGACCGGCGGTGTCCCGCCGCGCATCCCGTGGTGCCGGGACGCGGTGGCCGCCGCCCTGCCGGGCCACCCGGAGGGCGAGGGCGGCGAGGGCCTCGGGGGCGCCGGCCTGGCCGCGGATGCCGGGGAAGGCGTTGATGTCGACGATGACCGGCTCGGCGGGGCCGTCGAGCAGGTCGACGCCGTAGACGTCGAGGCCGAACACCTCGCCGACCCGGCGGGCCAGCCCGGCGCGGTCGGCGGGCAGCTCGCGGGGGCCGAACGCCCCGCCGTCGGCGGGTTCGCCGGCGGGTTCGGCGAGTTCGGAGCGCCGGCGGGCGCAGAACACCTGCCCGTCGACGACCCAGAGCTTCTGGTCCCAGCCGGTGCCGGCGAGGTAGGGCTGGGCCACCACGGGCTCGTCGGGCCACTCCTCGGCGAGGGCGCGCAGCCGGGCGGCGTCGTCGACCAGGGCGACCAGGTCGCCCCGGCGGCTGTGCCGGCTCTTGATCACCAACGGGTAGTCGGGATCGGGCAGTTCGGTGAGGGCGGCGGCGGTGCGGGTGGCGGCGAACGGCAGGCCGGACCGCCGGGCGAGGTCGGCCATGGCCGTGCGGTCCTGGCAGAACGCCGTCGCGGCGGCCGAGTTGACGACGGGGGCGCCTCGCTCCTCCAGGTGCCGGGCGAGCGCCAGGGCCTGCGGGGTGCGGGCCTTGAGCAGGTACACGTCGGCGAGCGGGCCGGGGCCGAGGAGGTCGGCGGGCGGGAGGTCGTCGCGGTTGGCGTCGAGGCTCTCGACCCGGTGGTCGGGGGCCAGCAGCGCGGCGGTGGCGGCGAGCAGCGGGTGACCGGGGTCGGGGGTGAGCAGGCCGATCCTCACAGCGTTCCGCCCACCGCGCCGTTGACGAGGTCGGCGCGTCCGAGGCCGTCGAACGGGCCCGCGCCGCCCACGGCCACGGCCGCGCCCTGGACGGGCAGCCGGACCGGCTCGGCGATCGGCCCGGACGGCTCCTGCGCGAGCGCGGGCGCCGGGGCGGAGACGGCCGTGCCGGTGCGGGCCAGCCGCAGCACGGCGCGGGAGACGCGGGCGACCGCGTCCGGCACCTGGCGGAAGCTGGGGAAGTCGTTGATGTCGACGACCACCGGTCCGTCCGGGCCGAGCAGCACGTCGACGCCGTAGAGGTCGAGGCCGAACACCTCCCCGACCTGTGCGGCGATCCGGGCGACGTCGCCGCCGAGCGGCACCTGCCGCTCGCGCACCCCCTGGCCGGGGTGGAGCGGGGAGCAGCGCTCGGTCGCGTAGAGCTCGCCGTCGACGCAGTACACCTTGAGGTCGGTACCGGAGTTGGGCACGTACGGCTGGGCGATCAGCAGGCCCTCACCGGCCAGCTCGGGGCCGAGTTCGACCAGGTGGTCGGGGGTGGGGACGAGCCGCACGGCCCGACCGGAGCTGCCGTCGGCGGGCTTGACCACCAGCGGGTACTCGGCGGCCGGGATCTCGGCCAGCCACTCCCAGCGGGCGGCGGCGTAGGTCACCGGAACCGGCAGGCCCCGGGTGCGCGCGATCACGGCGGCGAGCGCCTTGTCCCGGACGCCGCGGATGGAACGGACGTCGTTCACGGTGGTGAGGCCGACGGCGGCGGCCGCCTCCAGGAGGGTCAGGCCGGGTCCGCCGGAGACGGTCTTGAGCACCCAGGCGTCATGGCTGCCGGCCCGCACCGCCTCGGAGATCGCCATCAGCGAGTTCCCGGGCCGCAGCACGTCCACCCGGTGGCCCCAGGCGGTGAGTTGACGCACCACGTCGAGCGGCATGCCGTCGTGCCGGTAGTGCTCCTCGACCAGAAAGCAGAGCCTCATGAGCCTGTCATCCCCCTCGCCCCTCCCCGTGCCGACGCCCGCCGTCCGGTCCGGCGGAGCTGTAAAGGCCCCAGGATGCCACGCGGCCCGCACACAAGATCGCCCGGCCTGTAAGCATTCGGCAACAATCGGTCCGATATGCCCGGCCCCCGGAGTGGGCGGCAGCGGCCCGGGAAACCCGGCCGCCCGCACCCGGACCGGCCGTCCGCGCGCCGACCCCGCGCACGGCGGGCCGACCGCAAATCGCTGGCAGGAACCCGACCGGCCTGCTTGGATGCACCGCGTGACTTCTGCCGCCGCTCTTGATCCGGCCCTCCGCCCCCTCCTCGACGAGATCGAGCGCTACTACGACGCCGTACCGCGCAGCGCGGCCCGCGTCGAGGACTTCGGGCCGCTGAGCCTGTTCGTCCGCGAGGGCGAGGGCTGGCCGTACTACGCCCGCCCGGCGCTCGGCCACACCGGCCCGGCGGTCACCGCCGAGCACGTCCTGCGCGTGCTGGCCCGCCAGCGCGAGCTGGGCGCGCCGCAGGCCTTCGAGTGGGTGGCCGAGCACGATCCGCGGCTGCGCGCGGCGGTCGAGGAGGCCGGGCTGACGGTGCACGAGCACCCGCTGCTGGTGCTGGGCCCGGACCAGGAGCCCACCCTGCCGGAGACCGCGCCGCCCGCGGGAGTGTCGGTGCGGGTGCTGGCCGCCGAGGACCCGGACCTCGCGAGCGCGGTGGCCGTCCCGCACCTCGCGTTCGGCGAGCCGGGCACCGCCACCGGCCTGGCCGGCCCCGACGAACTGGCGGCAGCCGCCCAGCAGTTGGCCTCCGACGGCACGGTCGCGCGGATCGCCGAGCGGATCGCCGCCGGCCGTACCGTGCTCGCCGCGGCCGTCCAGGACGGTACGGCGCTCTGCGCCGGCCAGCACAACCCGGTCGGCCCGGTCACCGAGGTGGCCGGCGTCGGCACCCTGCCGACGGCCCGCCGCCGCGGCCTCGGCCTGGCGGTGACGGCGGCGCTGGTCGCGCACGCGCGGGCGAACGGCGTGCGGACGGTCTTCCTGTCCGCCGCCGACGAGGACGTCGCGCGGATCTACCGCCGGGCGGGTTTCCGCCCGTTCGCGACGGCCCTGATCGCCGAGCCCGCCGCGACCGAACCCACCACGACCGAGCCCGCCGCGAGCGAACCCGCCACGGCGTAGCCGACGGCGAGCGAGGGGCCCGCCGGCACCGGCGGGCCCACCCGGCCGAGCCCCGACCCACCGGCGCCCCGGCCGGGCCGGCGCCAGACCCAGGCGCCCGCGCCTACTCCTCGTCCTCGTTGTCCTCGCCGCTGACGTCCTCGCCCTCGGCCTCGTCCACCACCCAGGCGGCCAGCCGCTCGGCGACGCCGGACACCCCGAGCCGCCCCTCCCGGATGGCCCGGGCGAGGCTGCGCACCTCACGGGCGGTGGTCGCCACGGTGCACCCGCTGGCCACCAGGTAGGCGTAGGCGACGGCGGTGGCGAACAGTTCGTTGGTCTTCTCCAGGGCCGGCACCCGGATGAGCTGGTGCATCAGGGCGGCGGCGCGGTCCTGCGGTTCGGGGTAGACGGCGATGTCGAAGATCTCGGCCTGGTGGCGGGTGACCGCCGCGAGCAGCGATCCGTAGTCGGTGACCTGCGGGTCACCGGGTGTGTACTGCTCGGCTGTCATGAGCAGCCATGAGAGGTCGACCTCCAGGTTCAACGGCGCACGTCCTGGAGGTCTCCGTGCTCGCCGAACTCGGCGAGGAAGGCCGTCTCGTACTCCTTCATGAACTGCGCGGCGGCGTCGACGAACGCCCGCCCGGCCTCGCCCATGTCCTGCTGGACCAGGCGCTCGATGTACTGGTTCATGCTGATCCCCTGCTGCTCCGCCCGCTCCCGGGCCATCTCCGCGGTGGTGGCGTCCACCCGGACGTTGAGCTGTTTCTTACCCATGAAATTCAAGCTAGCGCTGAAGTGCTAGCACAACAAGGGCGCACACGCCCGGGTCGCGCGCCCCGGCGGCGCCCGCCGCCCGCCTGCCGGCGGACCGATCCGACGGCACGTACGCCAGGAAAACGCCACCCCGGGCGACGCGGCGGGCGGGACTTGAAGAGTTCTTCACCTTCGTAGACTCTGAACTGCCCCGCGCATTCCCCGGAGCGGCACCGACCTTTTGGAGGCCGGCAATGACAGCGATGTTCGACCAGGAGCTGCGCGAGCAGCTCGCCCGGGCCCGCGAGGAACTCGCGGCAGCCCGGACCGACCAGGACGCCGACGGCGTCCAGGCCTACGAGGGCCGGATCGCCGGACTGCTGCGGCTCGCCGCCCAGCACGGGATCACCCTTCCGCACACCGCCGACGAGGCCCAGGGCTAGGGGGTCTGCGCAACGTCGCGGACCCGGCGGGACTCTGCGCACACCCCCAGGACGGCGACGGCGGTCCCCGGAGGCTCCGGGGACCGCCGTCGTCATCTCCGCGCCAGGGCGCCCGGCCCGGACCGCCCGGCCGCGGGCAGTCCACCGGGCACGTCCGGCGGCAGCGCGGCCAGGAAGTCCGCCACCGCCTGCTCCAGCCGGGGAGCGGCCTCCGGCGCCAGCCGCGGCGGCCTGCCGTCCCGCGGCTCGACCGCCGCGTCGAGGACGAACGCGCCGCGGACGACGTACCGCGCGCCGAGCGCCGTCAGCACCGGCCGCAGCGCGTAGTCGGGGGCCAGCGCGTGGGCGAGGCTCCCGCCGGTCATCACCGGCAGCACCGTCTTGCCCGCCAGCCCGGAGCGGGGCAGTGCGTCCAGGAAGGCCTTCAGCAGACCGCTGTAGGCCGCGTTGTAGACGGGCGACGCCACCACGAGCCCGTCCGCGGCGGCCACCGCGGCCAGGGCGTCGCGCAGCACGGCGCTGTCGGCCCGCCCGGCGAGCAGCTCGGCCGCCGGCAGGTCGCGGACCCGGACGTGCCCGGTCCGGAAGCCGGCCTCGGCCAAGAGCTGGACGAGGTGGGCCGTCAGCGCGGCGGTGCGCGAGCCGGCCGAGGGGCTGGCGGATATCGCGAGCAGGGAGGTCATCGGAAGGCTCCTTCGAGGGTCACGGCGGCGGCGGGGCACGGCGTCGGGCAGCCCGGCCGCGGAGCGGGCCCCACCGGGCACCCGTCCGGGCCCCCGCCGAGCACCCGTCCGGGACGCGATCCGAGCCGCCACCGGGGGCGCCTTTCGAGCCGCCGCCCGGGCCGCCGCTCAGGCCGTGGGCAGCTCGACGGACTGGCCGTGCCGGAAGACGTCGAGCGGGTCCCACGCCGCCTTGATCCGCTGCAGGCGCGGGTAGTTCCCCTTGTAGTAGAGGTCGTGCCAGGGCACCCCCGAGGTGTTGAGGCCCGGGTCGTTGAGGTCGATGTCGGGGTAGTTCACGTAGCAGCCGTCGGTGACCCCGTTCGGCACCGGCACCCCGCCGGTCTCGGCGTAGACCGCGCGGTAGCAGTCGCGGGCCCAGCCGATGTTGCGGTCGTCGTCGGCCGGGTCGTTCCAGAACACCTGCCAGAGCATCTTGAAGGCCGCGTCCCGGTGCGGCGCCGCGGTCGCCGCCGGGTGGACCGCGTTGATCCGGCCGCCGTAGGAGGTCAGCTGCACGCTGATGTCCGGGTTGGTCACGTCCTCGCGGGTGAGGTGCGCGTGGAGCGCGTGGAGCTGGCCCTCGGGGAAGCCGGCGCGCATGAAGGAGGACTTGTACTCGGCGCGCAGCGTCGGGTCGTTGAGCACCCCGTTGGTGGTGCCGAGCATCCGGACCGCCTGGAGCCAGGGCAGCCGGCGCGGGGCGGCGAACTGGGGCATCGCGGGCAGTTCGCCCATGTGCCGGGTCAGCGCGCCGCGCTCCACGGTGACGCCCTCGCCGATCCGCTCCAGGTAGCCGGCGAGCAGCCGCTCGGCGCCCGGCGCCGAGGCGTCCACCAGGACGAGCATGCCGATCTGGCCGGCGCTGCGGTGGTTGAGCACCAGCTGGCTGATCAGCGCCCGCGCCGGGTCGTCGGGCCCGAGGTGGGCCACGTGCCAGTCGGCGTAGTTGCGGACCAGGCGGACGAACTCGTCCCGGCTCAGCTCGTCCCACGGCCAGCTGACGGCGCTGACCAGGAGCTCCTCGGGCGGCTTCGGCAGCAGGGCGCGCGGGTCCCGCCCGGTGGCGCCCGGCGAACGGAACCAGTAGCGGGTGACGACGCCGAAGTTGCCGCCTCCGCCGCCCGTGTGGGCCCACCAGAGGTCGTGGTTCGGGTCGTCCGGGTCGCGGGTGCCGATCACCGCGCGGGCCCGGCCGGCCGCGTCGACCACGATCACCTCGACCGCGTACAGGTGGTCGACGACCAGGCCGTGCAGCCGGCAGAGCGGACCCCACGCGCCGCCGCTGACGTGGCCGCCCATGGCGACGGAGTAGCAGAACCCGGCGGGGACCACGACGCCCCACTCCGGGTAGAGGGTCTGGTAGGTGCGCAGGTTGGTGGCGCCCGACTCGACGGCTATCGCGTTGAGCCGGGGGTCGTAGCCCACCGCGTGCATGCCGGACATGTCCAGGATGATCCGGACCTCCGGGTTGTGGACGAAGTCCTCGTAGCAGTGCCCGCTGGAGCGCACGGCGAGCCGCTTGCCCCGGTCGACCGCCTCCTGGACGACGGCGACGACCTCCTCGGTGGTGCTCACCAGCCGGACCGAGTCGGGCGCCGCGACGTAGCGCTGGTTGAGGCCGCTGACCAGGTCCTCGTACTGGCGGTCGGCCTTGGTCACGGTGATCCCGCCTCGGCCCCGCCGGGGGTCCGCCGCCGTCCCGCCGTCGGCCACCCCGCCGCCGACGGCCCCGCCACCGCCGTCCGCCGCACCCCCGTCGCGCAGAGCGTTCCCGTGGTCCGAAGCACCCCCGTTGTCCAGAGCACCCCCGTTGTCCGAAGCCCCCGTGGTGGCCGTGCCGGCCACGTCTTCGATCATCTCTGTCACACCTTCTCTTCACGCGAATCCCGGGCTAACCGCCCGTCTGCGACGAACTGCCGAATTCCTGTGATCCCCCGTACGGCATTCGCGTACCGGCCGGGCCCTCCCGGCCGATACGCGGGACAGGATCGCGTCGTGAAATCCCCCGTGGTGTGCGTTGTTTCCGTCAGCTGTCGCGCAGCGGCGGAATCACCTCACGGGCGACCCTTTCGAATTCCTCCCGATGGGCCTCCCCCGGCCAGTCCAGGACGAAATCCGCGACACCGGCCCCGGTGAAGCGCTCGAAGATCTCCTCGTAGCCGTGCCGCCCCCTTCTCGGGTCCCAGGGCCCGAAGATCGTGTACCCGCGCCGGACGGCCGCGGGGTCGCGGCCGGCCTCGCCGGCGAGCCGGTCCAGCCGGCGGTTCTGCTCGGCGGTGATGCCGAGCACCTCCTGGGCGCTCGCGCCCGGCGGGCCGTGGGTGTTCCAGGCGTCGGCGCACGCGGCGGCCACCCGGATCAGCGTCGGCGACTGACCGCCGACGATCAGCGGCAGCCGCGGCGACTGCAGCGAACCGGGTACGGTCACCACGTCCTTGACCCACAGCTGGGTCCCCTGGTGGCTGAACATCCCGCCGCGCAGCACCCCGTCGACGATCGCCAGGTAGTCCGCGAAGCGCTCGGCGCGCTCCTTGGGCGACCACGGGACCTGCCCCACGCTGTGGTGGTCCCAGGGGAACAGCCCGGCCCCGATGCCCAGGTCGAACCGGCCGCCGGAGAGGTGGTCGAGGGCGATCGCCTGCTTGGCCAGCTGGGCCGGCGGGCGCAGGATCTGGTTGGCCACCATGGTGCCGATCCGGATCCGCCGGGTGGTCACGGCCGCCATGGCCAGCACCGACCAGCTGTCGAACCAGAGGCCGCTCGGATCGCGCAGGTCCGCGCTGTGATCGGGTACGAACACCTGGTCGAAACCGAGTTCCTCCAGCCACCCCAACCGCTGCGCGAGCACCGGAAAGGGCTGGTCCGGATAGAGCATGACGCCGAATCGGTGGGCGGGCGATCGGGAATGGTCCAATTGTTCGGTCGTGCGTGTTCCGGTCATGTCGGGCACTCTCCTTCCGGTGTCGGAGCCTACTGAGCCGCGGTCACCCGTAACGGGTCACCCGGGGAATTCCCGCTCATCGGAGGAATTCCGGTACCGGCCGCGGATCCGGCACCGGCCGCCAGCCGTCCTCCGGGTGGTCGTAGGACCAGCGCGGCCCGCGCCGGACCAGTTCGCCCAGCGCCGCCACCAGCCGGTCGACGTGCTCGGCGGTGGTGCCCAGGCCGATGCTGGCGCGCAGCGCGCGGTCACCCTGGTGCCCGGGTGCGTCGCTCAGCAGGGCGTGGACCGCCTGGTGGGCGCAGAACGCGCCGTCCCGGACGCCGATCCCGTGCTCCGCGGAGAGCGCCGTGGCGACCAGCCGCTGGTCGGCGGGCGCGTCGCCGCAGCGGGCGACGCTGAAGGAGACCACGCCGAGCCGCGGGTGTCCGCCCGGCCATAGGTCCAGCAGGCGGACTCCGGGGACGGCCGCCAGCCCGCCGCGGAGCCGGGCGGTCAGGGCCTGCTCGTGCGCGGCGACGGCGTCCCAGCCGGTGGCCGTCAGTGTCCGGCAGGCGACCGCCATCGCGTGGGTGCCCACCACGTTCGGCGAGCCGCCCTCGTGCCGGTGCGGCAGCCCGGTCCAGCGGATGTTCTCCCGGCCGTCCTCCTCGGCGACCCGGGCGGTCGCCCCGCCGCCCGCCAGGTAGGGGTCGGCGTTGTCCAGCCAGTCGGCGGAGCCCACCAGGGCGCCGGCGCCGAACGGCGCGTACAGCTTGTGCCCGGAGAGCGCGGCCCAGTCCACGCCCCAGCCGGCGAGGTCCAGCGGCCGGTGCCCGGCCAGTTGGGCGGCGTCCAGGACGGTGCGCGCTCCGTGGGTGGCGGCCACCTCCGCCAGCTCGGCGACCGGCCACAGCTCCCCGGTCACGTTGGACGCGCCGGTGATCACCACCAGCTTCGGCCCCCTGGGGGCGCCGGCGAGCGCCTTCGCCAGCGCGGTCACGGCGTCCGCCGCGGTGGCCGGCCGGGCCAGCCGGTACACCGGGGAGCCGCGCCAGGCGAGCAGGGCGGCGTGGTGGTCGGTGGAGAACCGGAAGACCGCCGTGCCGGCGGGCAGCGCGCGGCCGAGCAGGTTGAGCGCGTCGGTGGTGTTGCGGGTGAACACCACCTGGGCGTCCGGGGCCGCGCCGACGAAGCGGCGCACCGTCTCCCGGGCCCGCTCGTACGCCCGGGTGGAGACCGCGGAGGCGAACCCGGCGCCCCGGTGCACGCTGCTGTACCAGGGCAGCATGCGGTCCACCGCGTGCTGCACGGCCGCGAGGCTCGGAGTGCTCGCCGCGTAGTCGAGGTTGGCGTACGGCACCCACGAGCCGGTCACCAGCGGCACCTTGAGGTCTCCGCCGACGACCTCCGGTACGCCGCGGGTGGCCCGTTCCGGCCCGGTGGCGGTGGCGGGCATCACCGGGCCGTCCATCCACCGTCCATGACCAGCACCGAGCCGGTGAAGAAGCCCGCCTCGTCGCCGGCCAGGTAGACGACCGCCGAGGCCGCCTCCTGCGCGCTGGCGATCCGGCCGAGCGGGTGCAGGGCGGTGAACATGTCGGCCATCTCCTGGCTGCCGCCCACCGAGGAGCGGTACATCGGCGTGTCCACGGTCGCCAGCGCCAGGGCGTTGACCCGGATGTTCTCCCCGGCGTACTCCAGCGCGGCGGCCTTGGTCAGGCCCACCACGCCGTGCTTCCCGGCCACGTAGGCGCTGATCCCGGCGCCGAACCCGACCACACCCAGCTGCGAGGCGTTGTTGACGATCACTCCGCCGCCGCGCCGCTGCAGGGCCGGGATCTCGTGCCGCATCGACAGGAAGACGCTGGTGAGCACCCGGCCGAGGTCGTCCGTCCAGGCCTCCGGCTTCTGGTCGGCGACCAGGCCCGGGGTGCCCAGCGTCCCGGCGTTGTTGAAGGCGATGTCCAGACCGCCGTAGTGCCGCTCGGCCGTGCGGACGGCGGCCGCGACGTCCTCGTCGACCGTGACGTCGGCGGTGACGGCGATCGCGGCGCCGCCGGCGGCGGTGATCTCCCCGGCGACCCGGTCCAGTTCGCTCCGCCGCCGGGCCGCCAGCACCACGCTCGCGCCCTGTGCGGCCAGTGCCTTGGCGGCCGCCTCGCCGATGCCGGAGCTGGCGCCCGTCACCAGGGCGACCTTGCCCGCCAGCCGGTCCCGGGCGGGCGCGCCGAGCGGGGGCTGCGTCGTGTTGCGTTCGTTCATGGCTGGTGGTGGGGGCCGTCCGAGGCCGGCCCCGCTCCCTTCAGGCTCGGAGGATCGGCGTGCGGTGAATCGGGCAGGGGCGTGCGGTGGGTCGGGGAGGAGAGGGGCGGGGCGGGGCGGGGCGGGGGCGGCTCAGTCGCCGGGGGTGCCGCGTTCGACCGGCGCGCCGATCAGCGACCCGTACTCGGCCCAGGAGCCGTCGTAGTTGCGGACGTCCGGCCAGCCCAGCAGTTCGCGCAGGACGAACCAGGAGTGCGCGGAGCGGGCCCCGACCCAGCAGTAGGTGATGGTGCCGCGGGCGGGTTCCAGCGCGGCGAACCGCCGGCCGAGCTCCTCGTCGGAGCGGAAGGTGTCGTCCTCGCCGACGACGTCCTGCCAGGGCAGGTGGACCGCGCCCGGGACGTGGCCGGAGCGCTGGGCCACCTCGTGCGGGTTGTGGCCGGTCGCGAAGGCCTCCCCGGCGAAGCCGGGCGCGAAGACCAGTCCGGAGTACTCCTCCGGGCTCCGGACGTCGATGATGTTGCGCTGCCCGATGCCGGCCAGGACGTCGTCCCGGGTCGCCCGGACGGACGGGTCGGGGTCGGTGACCAGGTAACCGGTGGGCGGGCGGCCGGGCGACGCGGTGGTCAGCGGGCGGCCGTCCAGCTCCCACTTGCGGCGGCCGCCGTCGAGCAGCCGCACGGACCGGTGGCCGTAGAGGGTGAGGTACCAGTAGACCTGGGTGGCCAGCAGGTTGGCGTTGGCCGAGTACACCACCACGGTGTCCTCCTCGCCGATGCCCTTGGCCCGCATCAGCCGCTCGAATCCGGCCCGGCCGACGACGCCGAGCCGCAGGTCGTCCTGGAACTCGCTCCAGTTGATCCAGACGGCGCCCGGCAGATGGCCCTTGCGGTACTCGGTGTCCTCGTTGCCGGTCTCGACGAAGACCACTCCGGCGGTGCCGAGCCGGCGCTCGGCCCAGTCGCCGGTGACCAGGACGGAATCACGACCCATGGTTGCCCCTCGTGAAGTGACGGCCGGGTGGCCCCGGCGGGACTCCCGGCCCCGCACGGGGCCGGGCGAAGCGGACCGGGCGGGGCCGGCCGGCGCACCGGGCGCGGCCCCGCCGGGCGGAGGTGTCAGGCCGGCGAGGTCTCGGCCGTCCGCTCCTCGGCACCGGCCCCGACCGCCTTGCCGCCACCGGTGCGGTCCCGGTGCCAGGCGTAGGCGCTGAGCAGGATGCCGAGGACGGTGACCCCGGCGGCCGCGAGGTAGACCGAGCGCAGGCCCGGGCCGTCGATGACCCGGCCGCCCAGCCAGCCGGCCAGGGCGGCCGCGAGCTGGTAGCCGGAGGCGTTCACCGCGATCGCCAGGGTCGGCGCCGAGCTGGCGGTGGTCAGCACCCTGGTCTGCATGCCGGGGATCACGGAGAAGCCCAGCGCCCCGATCACGAAGACCATCACCGCGGTGAGCACGGTGCCGCCGCTGACCGCCCACATCACCAGCAGGCCCCCGGTGAGCAGGCCCAGCAGGCCGACCTGGGAGGCCATCAGGGAGCGGTCGGAGAGCCAGCCGCCGACGAAGTTGCCGGCCGCCGCGCCCACCCCGTACGCCAGCAGCAGCAGCGGGACGGCCCCGTCGGCGAAGCCGGTGAGGTCGGTGAGCAGCGGCGAGAAGTAGGTGAACACCATCAGCAGGCCCATGTTGGCGACGGCGGTGATGCCGATCGCCAGCTGGACGTTGCGGTTGCGGAACACCCGCAGCTCCGCCACCGCGCTGGTGGTGGAGGCCGCCACGTCCGGCACCAGCGGCAGCACCAGGACCAGGCCGACCAGGCAGACCGCGGCGATCACCGCGAAGGTGGCGCGCCAGCCGAAGTGGTCGCCGATGAAGGTGCCGATGGGCGCGCCGAGCATCATCGAGAGGTTCATCCCGAAGACCAGCTTGGACACGGTCGAGGCCTGCTTGCCCTCCGGGGCCGTGGACGCGGCGATCACGATCGCGTTCGCGAAGAACGTGGCGGTCACCAGCGCGGTGACGACGCGCGCGACGAACAGCACCGCGTACGCGGGTGCCAGCGCCGAGGCGACGTTGCCGACGATCACGATGACGAGCAGGCCGACGATGAGCGGCTTGCGCGGGTACCGGGCGGTCAGCGCGGTGAGCACCGGACCGCCGATGATCATTCCGATGGCGTACGCCGTGACCAGGAGCCCGGCCGCGGGGATCGACACGTCGAGGTCGGAGGCGACGTCCGGCAGGATGCCGGCGATGACGAACTCGCCGGTGGTGATGCCGAACACGCACAGCATCAGGGAAAGGAGCTTCAACGACATGGTGTCTCTTCTGTCGGAACGGGAGCGTTGGCCGGCCGGCCGAGGGGCCGGAGCGGCCGTCAGGGGGCTGGCGGCGGGCCCGCGTAGCGGTACGCGTACGTGGTGCCCAGCGCGATGATGTGGTCGAGGTCGGGGCCGCCCACGTCCTCGGTGGGCAGCGTCAGGGCCCGGGCGTGCGGGATCTCCGCCTTCAGGAACAGGTCGAACTGCGGCCTGCGATCCGGCTGGGGCGTGGAGTGGATGGTGAGGAAGCGGGCGTTCGGCGAGGTCGTCACGAAGCCGTGCGGAACGGTCCGCGGCACGATCATCGTGCTGCCGGCCTCGGCGACGAGCTCCTGCCCGTCGCAGATCATGCGCAGCGTGCCGTCCAGGACCATGAAGACCTCGTCCTCGTAGTCGTGGATGTGCAGCGGCGTGTTGTAGCCGCGGTTGCCGGTGTGCTGCACGACGGTGAACGCGTTGCCCGTCGCCTCGCCGGGCACCCGTATCTGGGCCAGGCCGCCGAGCAGCCACACCGCGGTCTGTTCGGACTCGGGGATCAGCCGGCCCTTCTCGTCCCGGGCCATGTCGGGGAAGGTCATCGCGCTCCTTCGGTGGTCGTGGTGCCGCTCGCGGCGGCGGCCGGTGCGGTCCGTTCGCAGTCGGCGAGGAAGGCGCTCACGCCGTCCGGGGTGGACAGCGCCCGCCACATCGCGACCGGGTCGTTGAAGTTGCCGACGAAGGCGTCGGCGACCCGCCGGTCGGCCGCGGCCCGCCCGAACAGCGCGCCGACGTGCGGCGGGGGCCCGGCGAGGAAGGCGTTGCTCCACTCCACGACGTGGCGCGCGTGCTCCCACAGGCGCGCGGACGCGTCGCGGCAGAACTCCTGGTCGTAGCGCCCTCGGTGTCGGGTGATCAGCTCGGCCAGCGCGAAGGCGGTGTGCGAGCCGAGGTTGGCGCCCTGGGCGGTGAGCGGGTCGTTGGTGATCCAGGCGTCGCCGACCGCCAGCGCGCAGGTGCCGTCGTCGAGCCGGGCCCAGCCCCGGCGGACCACCGGGGTGATGGCGCCCCGGGCGAGCTCGCCCGGCGCGGTCAGCGCGAAGCCGGCGGTGTCGATCCGCTCGCGCAGACCCGGGGCGTGCGCGGCGACCAGGTCCAGCACGTGCCGGTGGAAGCCCGCCGGGTCGGCGTCGGCGTCGAGGTGGCCGGCGGACTCCAGCGGGCCTCCGGGGACGGCCTCGAAGGCGAGGACGTCGGCCCGGCCGGCCGGGGAGTAGAAGGGCAGTCGCAGGATCTCGCCGGCGCCGGGCAGGAAGTGGATGTCGAGCGAGTGCGGCACCTCCTCGTCGATCCCGAAGTAGATCCCGGCGCAGATCACCCGCTGCGGCGTGCTGTACGGCGAGCGGGCCGGGTCGGCCGGGAAGAGCCGGCGCACCGACCGGTTGCCGTTGGCGACGACCAGCAGGTCGTGGTGCCGGGCGAGTTCCTCGACCGGGTGGTCGCCGGTCACCAGTTCGCCACCGCGGTCGACGAAGGCGCTGAGCAGCCGGGGCAGGTAGATCCGGAAGTCGACCACGCTGGACGGCGGCCGCAGGGCGGCCAGGAACTCCAGCGGCCGCGGCTCGCCGGTGTGCATGGTGACCGCCCAGTGCCGCACCTGCGCGTCGGCGAACTCCCATTCGTGGACGCCGAGTTCCCGCTCCCGTTGCTGGGTCGGCCCGAACCGGGCGGGGAAGTTGCGCGGCGGTCCGCCCTTGAGCCCCTCGATGCCGTGCTCCGAGTACACCGTCGCCGGGACGCCGGACTGCTGGAGGCGCAGGGCCAGTTGCAGGCCGGAGATGCCGGACCCGACGATGCCCACGCCGGTCATGAGGACACCGCCGCGGTGGCCGGGCCGGAGCCGGAGCCGGGACCGCCACCCGGGCCGGCGTCGGAGCGCAGCCGGGCGGCGAGCCAGCCGATCGACTCGATCGTGTAGCCGGCCGCCTCCGGCGAGGCCAGCGCCGAGGCGGGGATCAGCATGGGGTGGCGCATACCGGCGTCGAGCAGTTCGCCGATCCGCTTGAGCACCGTCTCCCGGCTGCCGGCGATGACCTGGTCGGCCACCACCTCGTCGGGCACCACGGCGAGCGCCCGCTCCACCTCGGCGCGGGTGAGCAGGTGCGGCAGCAGTTCGACCAGGCCGCGGTAGTCCTCGCCGAAGGGGTGGGCGGCGCCGTGCCGCCGCCAGGCCCGGGCGCCCGCGTGCAGCGCGAGGAAGCGGATCGGGGTGGCCCGCAGCAGTTCCTGCGCGGCGGCGTCGGTCTCCGCCACCACGATCGGGACGCCGCCCGCGGCGACGATGGTGTCGGGGTCGCGGTCGGCGTCGACGGCGGCGGCGCGCACCGTGTCGAGCCGCCGGGCGTACTCGTCGGGGGCCATCAGCTCGGACGGGAGCCAGCCGTCGGCGTAGCGGCCGGCCAGGGTGAGCATCCGCGGGCGGTTGGCGCCGAGCCAGATCCGGGGCGTGCGGCCCTCGGGGGCGGGGGTGATGAGCGCCCGGTCGAGGGTGAAGTGGTGGCCGCGGAAGTCGTGCGGGCCCTCCCCGGAGAAGAGCAGGCGCAGCACGCGCAGCGCCTCCTCGACCCGGTCCACCTGGTGGTCGTGCGGCACGCCGTACGGCACGAGGTTCTCCAGCGCTCCCGCGCCGATGCCGAGGACGGGTGCCCGGTCGGTGAGCTGGGCGAGGGTCAGCGCGGTCTGCGCGAGCACCGCGGGGTGGCGCCGGTGCGGGTCGGTCACGCCGATGGCGAGCCGGACCGGGCCGGCCTGCGGGGCGAAGTTGCCCAGCACGGTCGCGAAGTCCAGGCAGCGGTCCGGGGTCGGCAGGCCCGCCGCGACGTGGCTGAAGTCGGTGTCCCAGGCCTGCCGGGGGAAGACGTTCATCAGGTGGTCGAAGACCAGGAAGGTGTCCAGCCCGGCCTGCCGGGCGAGGTGCAGCAGCCCCCGTCCGTCCTCGACCCGCCCGACCGCGTCCCAGACCAGGCCGACCTCGACACTCATGCTGCGCTCCTCACGGTCTGGGCCCGGGCGATGAACGCGTCGGTGCCTTCGGGGCTGGCGAGGCCGCGCCACATGGCGGCCGGCCGGTCGAGGTGGGCGACGAAGGCGTCGGCCACCCGCTGGTCGGCCGCGGCGGCGGCGAGCAGGGTGCCCAGGTGCGCCGGCGGCGGGCCGATGAAGAGGTTGGTGAAGTCGACGACGGGTTGGGCGCGCTGCCACATCCGCTCGGAGGCGGCGCGGCAGAACGCCTCGTCGTAGCGGCCGGTGTGGTCGCGCAGCACGTCGGCGAGGAGGAAGGCGAGCTCGGAGCCGAGGTTGGCGCCCTGGGCGGTGAGCGGGTCGTTGGCGATCCAGGCGTCGCCGACCGCCAGCGCGTACCGGCCGCCGGCCAGGGCGGCCCAGCCCCGGCGGACCACCGGGACGACGGCGCCCTGGAGCAGGTCCACCGGCCGGGCCAGCGCGAAGTCCTGCTCGTCCACGCGCTCCCGCAGGGCGGGCGCGTGGGCGGTGACCAGGGCGAGGACCTCCTTGGCGAACCCGTCCGGGTCGCCGCGGTGGTCCCGGCCGGTCAGCTCCGCGAACGGGCCGTCCGGAACGGCCTCGACGAGCACGGCCGTCACCTGCCCGGCGAAGGAGTGGTAGGTGGGGGCGTGGATCTCCCCGGCCCCCGGGACCATGTGCATCGTCATACCGGCCGGCTCCGGCGGACGGACCCCGTGGAACAGGCCGCCGGCCAGCCGGCGCGGCGCCGAGCGGTAGGGCGAGCGGGCCTCGTCCCGGGGGAAGACGTCGGTGAGCGCGCCCCGGCCGGCCGCCACGACCACCAGCTCGTGGCGTGCGGCCAGCCGGTCCAGTCCGGCCCGGTCGGCCACCCTGAGGTGGACCGGGTCCCCGCCGCGCCGCTGGAACTCCTCCAGCAGCGCGGCGAGGTACATCCGGAAGTCGACCGAGCTGGCCGGCTTCGGCAGCCGGCCGCGGAACGAGAACCCGTCCGGGCCTTCCAGGTGGAGGTGCATCCACGCGTTGTCGTACGCCGGCGACGACCATTCGGTGACGCCGAGCGCGGATTCCCGTTCCCGGGTGGAGTCGAATCGAGTGACGAAGTTCAGCGGCGGACCGCTGCGGATGTCGTCGGGCCCCTGGGCCGTGTACAGGGTGGCGTCGATGCCGAACTGCCGTAGCCTCAACGCCAGATGAAGACCGGAGATCCCGGTTCCCACAATGCCGATACTCATGTTCTCGCTCCACCTGTGCCGGAAGTGCCGGCCTCCCGGCGTTGACGGGTGATGACGGGGTGACGGGTGACGGGTGACGGGTGACGGGTGACGGGTGACGGAAGCCGTCGGCGGGTTCGGCCCCGCGGGCGGGAGCCGGCCCGGGACGCCTCAGATGACCTCGACCCGCTGCAGATGGCGGGAGGTCGGCCCGGTGAAGGCGTTGCGCCCGTGCACCAGCGCGATGTTGTCGGCGATCACGATGTCGCCCCGGCGCCAGTCGTGCGCGTAGCAGTAGGCGGGCCGGTGCAGCCGCTCCGCCATCGAGGCGATGAACTCCTCGGCCTGCGCGCCGTCGACGCCGTCGACGTGGACGGACACCGGGTTCTTGTAGACCGCCGGGTCCAGCGGCTCGGCGAAGCGCAGCACGGGCACCCCGGTCCCGGGGTGCTGGGCGACCAGCCGCTCGGTGACCTCGCCGCCGTAGTGCACCATCTTCTCGGTGGTGTAGGTGACGCTGATCCGCGCCCAGAGGTCGCGCAGTTCGGGGTCGGCGTCCCGGTAGACGGCGGTGGTGTCGGAGAAGACGGTCTCCCCGCCGGCCCCCGCGGTCGCGTCCAGGCACTGGAAGAAGAAGTACCGCGGATCGGCCTCGACGAAGGCACCGTCCCAGTGGAACGGCACGTCGCCGCTGGCGAACAGGTAGTTCCGGGGATTCTCCTCGACCACCAGGTCGATGACCTCGCCCGGCTCCCACTTCAGGACCTCACCCCATCGCCGGCAGTAGTCGGCGAATTCCTGCTTTCCGAGCAACGAGAATCCGCGGAGCACCAGGACCCGCGATTCCTCGGTCCAGCGGGCGAGCGTGTCCACCGGAATGTCGCCGATCCGGGCATTTCCGCCGGGAGCCTCGACCACGCGGCCGAACGGCCGGAGCGGAATGTGGCGCAGCTCCGCGGCCGAGGGAATGGAAGTCGTCATGGCGCGTTGTCCTCCTTTCTGGAACGGGCTTTCCCTACGGGCGGGCGGCGAGGTGCGGGGCGACGAAATGGCTCGGCCGGCCGTCCCGCCAGACGACGGAGGCCTGGAGGTTCTCCGCGTCCCACCGCTTGACCAGGTACCGGCTGACGCCGTCGTCGAGCACCACGCCGTGCCACGGGGTCAGCCAGCCGTCCCTGGTCGGCATGAGCTGGAGCCCGAACTTCTCCGAGTGCGGCGGCTGCGGGTGTATCGAGAGGCGTATCGCGTCGGGGAACTTCTCGGCGACCAGCCGGCTCCACGCGTTGCTGCGGAGAATGGTCTGGTAGGCGGCGTCCTTGGAGTTCTTCCGGAGCTGGTTCCGGGTCGTCCCGCCGCCCTGGCGCGCCACCGCGTCCTCGAACATGAAGCGGTGGATCCCGTTGAACAGCGCACGCGTGTTCCGGTCGGTGCGGACGTTCTCCTTGAGTTCGTCCAGCGTCGCGGAGTAGTTCTCCTCCAGCACGCGCCGCATCTTCGGGTAGTCGAGGCTGCCGAACGCGTCGTCCAGACCGTAGAGGTCCAGCGCCGACCAGTGCGAGGCGCCGATCATGTCCGCGAGGGCCTGCCGGTAGGCGGTCACCGCCCCGTCGGTCACCCCGACGACGTCACCGAAGACGTGGCCGTCCGAACAGATCGTGACCCGGGCGCCGGGCGCGTAGAAGTGCCGCACGTAGTCGCAGAGCGACTGCAGGAAGCCGACCGCCAGGTGCTCGCCGAGGTCCGGCAGCGCGCCGAGCACCTTGCCCTGGTTCGGGGACTTCGCCGGAAACGCCGGCACGACGAAGTGGATGGGCTCGTCGCGCGCGGTGAAGCGCTCCATCTTGGCCCGGTGGACCTCGGAACACGCGTCGCAGCGCGCGTTCCCCGACGTCCCGCCGGGCTCCTCCGGTCCGGCCGGTCCGGTCGGTTCGGCCGCCAGCGCCTCGTCGATCCGCTGGTACCGGTAGAGCAGTTCGAGTACTCGCGCCGATGCCGTCCGGGCGGACGGCTCCCCCGTGGTGTTGTGGTTCAACACTCCTCCAGACAACATTCCCGTTCGGGCGCGAAGCCGGAATCATGCACTCCGCACGTGGCGGACTCGGGTGGAATTCCTGTCTGCACACTCATTTCACCGCTCCTGAATTCGTGTCCGCGCCGGGCGGCACGGAACCGCTTCTGGGATGGTGCTCGGTGGTTCCCGGCGGGAGCCTCAGGATCGGTCGTGCCCAGTGGACGCCCGGCCCCCGACGGCCGTTCTCGCCGAAACGACGACTGCGCCTCCGCGTGCGCGGGTGGATCAGGGCACGCCGAAAGAATCGGCCGGCCGGTTTTCGGCCACCCCGACCACGCCGTACCGGATTCTCCCGCGATCTCGCTGAGGCGTTGTCAGCTTCCCTCGCGCGCAAGGCTCCGCGCAATCCTCCATCGATTAGCATGATTGATGGATGGCGGAGCCAGCTCCGGGGCGATGGGAGGCAACGGCGATGGTCGGCGTGGACGACCCGGCGGTTCACCAACTGCGGTCACTGCTGACGCTGGCCGAGGAGCTGCATTTCGGCCGCGCCGCCGCACGGCTCTACCTGACCCAGCCCGCCCTCAGCCAGCAGATCCGCACCCTCGAACGCCGGCTGGGGGTGCAGCTGTTCACCCGGACGAGCAGAAGAGTGACGTTGACGCCCCTGGGGCATGCCCTGCTTCCGCTCGTCCGGAACGTGGTGGACGCCGCGGACGAGCTGCGCGACGCCGCCCGGCACTCGCCCGACGACGGCGACGGGCCCACCCTGCGGCTGGGGCTCACCGACTGCGCCGCCGCCCTGGCCGCCACCCGCCGGGTGATCGCCACGCTCACCACCCTGCACCCG
Organism: Kitasatospora sp. NPDC022856; assembly: GCF_055561235.1. Lineage (NCBI taxonomy): Bacteria > Bacillati > Actinomycetota > Actinomycetes > Kitasatosporales > Streptomycetaceae > Kitasatospora > Kitasatospora sp. NPDC022856. The sequence goes on from NZ_JBVHHE010000001.1 coordinate 656,775, forward strand.
GGTCTGAACGTGGACTTCCACGTCCTGGACCTGGTCGAGCAGACCACCGCCCTCGCGATCGGCAAGATCGACGCCGCCTTCGTCTACCTGCCGGCGCCCGAGGGCTTCCACGCCGAGCCCCTCACCACCGAGCCCCGGGTGGTCTGCGTGGCCGCCTCCGACCCGCTGGCCCGGCAGCCGGTGCTCCGGCTCGCGGACCTCGCCGACCGGCCGATGGTCGGCCTCGCCCCGGAGGTCTCCCCCTCCGAGCGGAGCTTCTGGGCGATGGACCCGCGGCCCGACGGCACCCGGGTCCGCTACACCGGCCACCAGGTCACCCGGGTGGAGTCGCTGCTCTCCGCGGTCTCCTTCGACGGGGCGACGGCCTTCCTGCCCGCCGTGGCGGCCGAGCTCTTCCCCCGCCCGGACGTCCGCTACCGCCCGGTGGAGGGCCTGGTGCCCTGCGACTTCGGCGTGGTCTGGCCCGCGGACGACCAGGAGAAGCCCGGCATCGCCCTCCTCCAGGAGGTCTGCTGCCGGCTGCGGGACCAGGGCCTTCCCGCCGGGACGATGCCGGCCCCGGCCGCGCCCCCGGCCTCCGTCGAGAGCGCGGCCGCCGAGAGCGCCGCCGGCACCGGGCCGGCCGGCGGCCTGGGCGTGTCCTTCGGCTGACCCGGTGGTCGGCGCCGGCGCCGACCACCGGGTCCCGACAAACCCGCTCGCCCCGAAGCGCCCCCGCAGACGACGGCAGGCGGCACCCGGAGCGTCCGGACACCGCCTGCGCGTCACTGCGAAAGTACGAGAACCGCCAGGGCCGCGAAGCCCCGACTAGGCCGCGATCGGCTCCAGGATCGCCACGCACTCGAAGTGGTGGGTCATCGGGAACAGGTCGAAGGCCCGCAGCGAGACCGGCCGGTAACCGCCCTCGCGGAAGTACCCGAGGTCCCGGGCCAGCGCGGCCGGGTCACAGGCCACGTAGGCGATCCGGCGGGCCGACAGGCCGGCCAGGTGCGCCACCGTCTCCCGCCCGGCACCCGCACGCGGCGGGTCCAGGACGATCAGGTCGGTGGCGGTGATGCCGGTGCGCGGCAGCAGCGTCTCCACCCGGTCGCACTCGATCCGGACGTTGTCCAGCACCGCCAGGTTGTGCCGGGCGTCGACCACGGCCTGCTTGGAGGACTCGATGCCGAGCACCGCGCCCTCCTCGCCGACCCGGTCGGCCAGCGCACCCGCGAACAGCCCGACGCCGCAGTACAGGTCGAGCGCGCTCTCGCCCCACTGCGGGTCCAGGCCGGCCAGCACGGCGTCGACCAGGGTGTCCGGCGCCTCGGGGTGGATCTGCCAGAAGCCGCCGTTGCTGACCCGCCAGGTCCGGCCGGCCGCACGCTCGCGGACGAAGGAGCGGCCGTGCACCTTGTGGATGTTGTCGTGCTCGTCGATCCGGGCGATCGACACCGGCTTGTCCAGCTCGACCAGCGGCAGCTGGGCGCCCGGCGCCGGGGTGAGGACGACCTGGCGGTCCGAGGAGCCCGCGGCGGCGATCACCTCGACGGTGGTGATGCCCGGCCAGTCGCGGGCCTCGACGCCCAGCTCCGTGACGCCCTCGGCGGCGATCAGGCAGCGGTCGATCGGCTGGATGTCGTGCGAGCGGTGCTTGCGCAGCCCGACCTTACCGCTCTCCTGGTCCACCGCGTACTGCACCCGGGTGCGCCAGGCCGGCACCTGCCCGGCCGGCAGCTTGCCGCCGATCGGCTCGACGGTGCCGTCCCAGCCCGCCTCGGCCGGGGTGAGGCCCGCCAGCTTGGCCAGCTGCTCGGTGAGCACCTGCACCTTGAGCTTGCGCTGCCCGCCCGGGGTGACGTGCTGCCAGTCGCAGCCGCCGCACTTGCCCGGCCCGGAGAACGGGCAGGGCGGGGCGATCCGGTCCTTGGCGGGCTCCAGGATCTCCACCGCGTCGGCGCGCAGGAAGCGCGACTTCGTGGTGCCCTCGGTGACCTGGGCGATGACCTTCTCGCCCGGCAGCGCGTGCCGGACGAACAGCACCCGGCCCTCGTGGCGCGCCACGCAGTGGCCGCCGCCGTGCGCGACGGCGCCGATCTCGACCTCGTAGCGCTCGCCGACCAGCGGGTCACCGCCGGGCCCCCTGGGGGCGGCCTCGACCCGCGGCGCGCGCGGCGTGCGCAGCACCTTCGGCGGGCGGACGGCCTGCTTGCGCGGGCGGTCCCCGCCCTTGGACCGGTCGGCCGGCTTCTCCTTCCGCGCCTGCGCGGGGGCCGGGCGCTCGGGCTCGGGCTCCGGGGCGCGCTCGCCCGGCGCGAGCGGGGCGGTCTGCGCGGTGAAGCCGTCGCGGTCGGTGGCGGCCGGGCGCACGGGCTTGCCCCAGCGCGGCCGGGCGACCTGCCCGGGCTTGCCGGCGCCGCCCTTGCGGGCACCCTTCGCGGAGGAACCCTTCGAGGACGAGCCCTTGGAGCCGTTGGAGCGGGGCGGGGTGTTGCGGGTCACTGGGAGGAGTCCTTGCTGCTGTCAGCGGTGTCGTCGGGCTGTGCGGAGGCCTTCGACTTTACGGCCTTCGGCGCCCGCGGCTCACCACGACGAACGGCGCCGGGAGCCGACCAGGCCTTCTGCGGCTTGCGCCGTTCGGAGGACTCCAGCTGCCAGGGTACCGAGGTCACCATCACTCCGGGCTTGAACAGCAGACGTCCCTTGAGGCGCAGCGCGCTCTGGTTGTGCAGCAGGTGCTCGTACCAGTGCCCGACCACGTACTCGGGGATGTAGACCGAGACCACGTCGCGCGGGCTGCTGCGGCGCAGGTTCTTGACGTAGTCCAGGACCGGCCCGGTGACCTCGCGGAACGGCGAGTCCAGCACCTTCAGCGGCACCTCGATGCCGCGCTCGTCCCACTCCGCCCGCAGCGCCGCGGTGTCCACCGGGTCGACGTTGACGGTGACGGCCTCCAGCGTGTGGGCGCGGGCCAGCCGCGCGTACGCCAGGGCCCGCAGGGCCGGCTTGTGCAGCTTGGAGACCAGCACGATGGCGTGCACCCGGGTGGGCAGCACCACGTCGTCCGGCTCCTCGGCGGCGACCAGCTCCTCGGAGACCCGGTCGTAGTGCCGGCGGATCGCCTTCATCATCACGAACAGCACGACCATCGCGGCGATCGCGATCCAGGCGTGGCTGATCTTGGTGGCGAGCACGACGATCAGCACGGCCATGGTCATCACCAGGCCGAAGGCGTTGATCGCCCGGCTGCGCTGCATGTGGCGGCGCTTGGCGGGGTCGGTCTCGGTGCGCAGGTGCCTGGTCCAGTGCCGGATCATGCCGGACTGGCTCATGTTGAAGGAGACGAAGACGCCGACGATGTACAGCTGGATCAGCCGGGTGGGGTCGGCGTCGAAGGCGATGATGAACAGGATCGCGGCCAGCGCCAGCAGGATGATGCCGTTGGAGAAGGCCAGCCGGTCGCCGCGGGTGTGCAGCTGGCGCGGCAGGTAGCGGTCCTGGGCCAGGATCGAGCCGAGCACCGGGAAGCCGTTGAAGGCGGTGTTGGCGGCCAGCACCAGGATCAGGCCGGTGACGGCGGCCACGAAGTAGAAGCCGGGCGTGAAGTTGGAGAAGACGGCCTCGCTGATCTGGGCCAGCGCGGTCTTCTGGTGGTAGCCGTCGCCCGCGCCGACCAGCTGCTCGGCGGGGTTCTCGGCCATCTGGACATGGGTGAGGCGGGCCAGCCAGATGATGCCCATGAACATCACCACGGCGATCGACGCCATCATCAGCAGCGTGGTCGCCGCGTTCTTGCTCTTCGGCTTGCGGAAGGCCGGCACACCGTTGGAGATCGCCTCGACGCCGGTCAGCGCGGCACAGCCCGAGGAGAACGCCTTGAGCAGCAGGAACACCATCGCGAAGCCGGCCAGCGACTCGTTGCCGGGCGTGGCCTGCAGGTGGAACCCGGAGCTCTCGGCGGGGATGTCCTGCCCCAGGCCGAAGTGCCGGACCACGCCGTACACCACCATGCCGAGCACGCCGACCATGAAGGCGTACGTCGGGACGGCGAAGGCGCTGCCGGACTCGCGGACACCGCGCAGGTTCATGCCCATCAGCACGATGACCACGACCACGGACAGGGTCAGCTCGTGGCCGCGCAGCGAGGGCACCGCGGACACCACGTTGGCCACCCCGGAGGTGGTCGAGACCGCCACGGTGAGGATGTAGTCGACCATCAGGGCGCTGGCGACCACCAGGCCGGAGTTGGGACCGTGGTTCACGGTGGCGACCTCGTAGTCACCACCGCCGCTCGGGTACGCGTGCACGTTCTGCCGGTACGAGGCCACCACGGCGAGCATCACGACGGCGACGACGACGCCGATCTGCCAGGAGAAGTGAATGGCCGAGGCACCCGCCAGGGAGAGCGTCAGCAGGATTTCCTCGGGCGCGTACGCGACCGAGGAGAGCGCGTCCGAGGCGAAGACGGGCAGCGCGATGCGCTTGGGGAGCAGCGTTTCCCCGAGCTTGTCGCTGCGCAGCGCACGCCCGATCAGGATGCGTTTCGGAAGGTCAGTCGGCATAGGCACGATAAGGAATCGTAGGGGCTCTTAGGCCCGGGGTCCGACTTATGGCCCCCCCTTCGTCGCGACTGTGTTCGGTGGACCGGCTAGCGTGTCGGATACGAGCAGGCGGGCAACACTCAGGTTGTCGTACCCAGCCCCACGAACACGCTCGCCCCGGGCGACCGGGCGGGAAAGGAAGACGAACGGTGTTTGCGCAGGTCAAGAACCCAACGGGACGGGTGAGGTAGCGCCGGTGCACATCGTCATCATGGGCTGCGGCCGCGTGGGGTCCGCCCTCGCCAGAGCACTCGAGAAACAGGGGCACTCGGTCGCCGTGGTCGACCAGGACCCGACCGCGTTCCGCCGCCTCGGCGCCGGGTTCAACGGTCGGCGGGTCACCGGCGTCGGCTTCGACCAGGACACCCTGAAGGAGGCGGGCATCGAGGAGGCCGGCGCGTTCGCCGCCGTCTCCAGCGGTGACAACTCCAACATCATCGCGGCCCGGGTGGCCCGGGAGAACTTCGGCGTGGAGAACGTCGCGGCCCGGATCTACGACCCCCGGCGCGCCGAGGTCTACCAGCGCCTGGGCATCCCGACGGTGGCCACCGTCCGCTGGACGGCCGACCAGATGCTGCGCCGGCTGCTGCCGAGCGGCGCCGAGCCGCTCTGGCAGGACCCGAGCGGCACCGTGCAGCTCGCCGAGGTCGCCTACGACCCGCACTGGGTCGGCCACCGGATCAGCGGGCTGGAGGAGGCCTCCGGCACCCGGGTGGCGTTCGTCACCCGGCTCGGCGAGGGCGTGCTGCCCACGCCGCAGATGGTGGTGCAGGAGGGCGACCTGGTGCACGTCATGGCGCGCCGGGCCGACCTGCCGGCCGTCGAGGCCGCGTTCGCCCAGGGGCCGAAGGAAGAGGGTCACTGATGCGCGTCGCCATTGCCGGGGCCGGTGCCGTCGGCCGCTCGATCGCGAGCGAGCTGCTGGAGAACGGCCACGAGGTCCTGCTGATCGACAAGAACCCGAACTCCATCTCGGTGGAGCGGGTGCCCATGGCGGAGTGGCTGCTGGCCGACGCCTGCGAGATCACCTCGCTGGACGAGGCGGCGCTGCAGCGCTGCCACGTGGTGATCGCCGCCACCGGTGACGACAAGGTCAACCTGGTCGTCTCGCTGCTCGCCAAGACCGAGTACGGCGTGCCGCGGGTGGTCGCCCGGGTGAACAACCCCAAGAACGAGTGGCTCTTCAACGAGTCCTGGGGCGTGGACGTCGCCGTCTCCACCCCGCGCCTGATGTCCGCCCTGGTCGAGGAGGCGGTCAGCGTCGGCGACCTGGTCCGGCTGATGCGCTTCAGCCAGGGCAACGCCAACCTGGTCGAGCTGACCCTGGCGGAGGACACCGAGCTGGTCGGCACCCGTGTCGGCGACGTGGCCTGGCCGCCGGACACCTCGCTGGTCACCATCATCCGCGAGGGCCGGGTCCTCACCCCGGGCAAGGACGACACCCTGGAGGGCGGCGACGAGCTGCTCTTCGTGGCCGCCCAGGAGCGCGAGGAGGAGCTGGAGGATCTGCTCTCCGCGACCTCCGGCGCGCAGTAGCGGCTCCGGCCGACGACGGACGCCACGGCTGACACGGCAGCGGGGCCCGCACTCGGATCCGAGTGCGGGCCCCGCTGCCGTTGTCCCGGCGGCGGGCTCCCGCCGCCGCTACCGGTCGCCCGGCGGCGCCTCGGCCCCGTCCCCGGCCGGCTCCTCGTCCAGCTGCGCCTTGATGGGCGGCGGCGCCTTCAGCAGGATCTGCCAGGTGACGTACATCGCCAGCAGCATCGGCGGGATGCCCAGGGCGACCTTCAGCCAGCCGAGCAGGTTGACGTTGTGGGTGAAGTACAGCGGGAAGAGGATCACCGGCTTGATGCCCATGATCACCACCCAGGCCCAGGTGGCCTTGGTGTAGGCCGCGAGCCGGCCCGGGTTCTGCTTGCGCCAGGTGAACATCTCGCCGGTGATCGGGCCGAGCATCAGCCCGATCATCGGCCAGCGGACCAGTGCCGAGACGGCCAGGCCGATGCAGTAGCCGACGCTCCAGAGCAGACCGGGCAGGTAGAAGTTCTCCGCCTTGCCGGTCTTCATGGAGATCCAGGCGCCGATGGCGACCCCGAAGACACCGCTGAAGGCGTGCTGGACGGTCTCCCGCCGGGCCAGCCGCGCCACCACGAACAGGCCGCTCAGGCCGAGCGCGGCCCAGGCGGCCGCGGGGACCTGGTGGGTGATGTTGTACGTGACGATGAAGACCAGGCCGGGCAGCGTCATGTCGACCATGCCGCGGACACCGCCGAAGGCCTGCATCACGGTGTCGGCGGCCTCACGGGAGGCCGCCTCGCGGGAGGCGGCCTGCCTGGCCTCCTCCTCGCCGGGAGCCGCCTCGACCAGGTCGAGCTGGGCGGCGGGCTCGCCGCCGGAGTGGTTGCTCACGCTCATTCGCTCCCGTGTCCGACCGGACGCAGTTCGTAGCGGGGGTTGAACAGCACGCGGCGCCCGCGTGCGTGGCCGATCCGGCCGCTGGCCACCAGGCGGCGGCCGGGCTCTATGCCGGCGATGGAGCGCCGGCCGAGCCAGACCACGTCCAGCGCCTCGGTGCCGTCGAAGAGCTCGGCCTCCAGCGCGGGCACACCGGCCCGCGGGCGGAGGGTCACCGTTCGCAGGGTGCCGGCGACGGTGACCAGTTGACGGTCCCCGCAACTGGCGATCGGGGTGCAGCCCGACTCCGCCGCGATCTCCTGGCGCAGCTCCTCCGCCTGGAGCTCCGCCGTGGAGGAGGTCAGCCGGCTGAGCATGCGGCGGAAGCGGCCCTGCGGCTGGTCGCTGCTGTTGTCACCACTCATGTCGGAAGGGTACCGGTTTTGGGAGCCGTGGCGGCAGGCCGCGGCGGAGGCCGGGGGGCCGGGCGCCCTCGGGGTCAGCCCTCGAAGCGGTAGCCCATGCCCGGCTCGGTGATGAAGTGGCGCGGGTGCGAAGGGTCCCGCTCCAGCTTGCGACGCAGCTGGGCGAGGTAGACCCGCAGGTAGTTGGTCTCGGTCCGGTACGCCGGGCCCCAGACCTCCTGGAGCAGCTGGGTCTGGCTGACCAGCCGGCCGGCGTTGCGGACCAGCACCTCCAGCAGGTGCCACTCGGTGGGGGTCAGGCGGATGTCGGCGCCGTCCCGGTTGACCTTCTTCGCCGCCAGGTCGACGGTGAAGCTCTCGGTGACCACCAGCGAGTCGTCCTCACCGGCCACCGGCTCGGCCCGGCGGACGGCGGCGCGCATCCGGGCGAGCAGCTCGTCCATGCCGAAGGGCTTGGTGACGTAGTCGTCGGCGCCCGCGTCGAGCGCCTCGACCTTCTCGTCTGAGGCGTGCCGGGCCGAGAGCACGATGATCGGCACCCTGGTCCAGCCGCGCAGGCCCTTGATCACCTCGACGCCGTCCATGTCGGGCAGGCCGAGGTCGAGGACCACCACGTCGGGGTGGCGGGCGGCGGCCAGCTCCAGGGCGCCCGCCCCGTCGTGGGCCGCGTCGACCTCGTACTTGCGGGCCTTGAGGTTGATCACCAGCGCGCGGACGATCTGCGGTTCGTCGTCCACGACGAGGACCCGGGTCATACGGGCTCCGCCTTTCACAGCAGTCGGAAGGGTGGTGGTCATAGGGGGGACGGGCGGTCGGCCGGCCCGGCCGTCGCGGGGTGCCCGGACGGCCCGGGGCGCTCGGCTCGTTCGGGCGCCCCGGCCTGCTCGGCCGGCCCGTCCCGGCCGGCCCGCTCGACCGGGTCGGCCCGCTCCGCCGGCTCCGGCGGCCGGTCCACGGCCGGCAGGGTGACGACCATGGTGAGACCGCCGCCGGGGGTGTCCTCGGCGGTGACCGTCCCGTCCATCGCCTCGACGAAGCCGCGCGCCACCGCGAGCCCGAGGCCCACCCCGGCCCCGCGCGGCGCGTCCCCGTACCGCTGGAACGGCGCGAAGATCCGTTCCTTGGCGTCCTCGGGCACCCCTGGCCCCCGGTCGACGATCCGCAGCTCGACCCGGCCCCGGCCGCCCACCGGGTGCAGGGCATCGGCCTTGACCAGCACCTTCACGCCCGCCGGGCTGTACTTGACGGCGTTCTCGACCAGGTTGGCCAGCGAGCGCTCCAGCAGCCCGCCGTCGGCCCGGACCATCGGCAGCGTCTCGGGGACGTCCAGCCGGACGGCCTCCGGCGGCACGCCGCCGAGGGCGAAGGGCACCACCTCGTCCAGGTCGGTCTCCTGGATCAGCGGCGTGACGGTGCCGGTCTGCAGCCGGCTCATGTCGAGCAGGTTGTTGATCAGGTGGTCGAGCCGGTCGGCGCCCGCCTCGATCCCCTCCAGCAGCTCCGCCTCGTCCGCCTCGTCCCACTCGACGTCCGCCGAGCGGAGCGAGCTGACCGAGGCCTTGATGCCCGCCAGCGGGGTCCGCAGGTCGTGCGAGACGGCGGCGAGCAGCGCCGTGCGGATCCGGTTGCCCTCGGCCTCCCGCCGGGCCGCGACGGCCTCCCCCGCCAGCCGGCGCCGTTCCAGCAGCACGGCCGCCTGGGCGGCGAAGGCGCCGAGCAGCCGGCGGTCCTCGGCGGGCAGCACCCGGCCGCGCAGCACCAGCGCCAGCGTGTCGCCGACCGGGACGTCCACGTCGGCGGTCTCCGGTCGCAGCGGCGGCCGCGGACCGGCTGCGGCGACCGACTGCCACGGCCCGAGCGGATCGGGACGCTCCAGCAACGCGGCGGCGTCCTGCTGGAACGTCTCCCGGACCTGCTCCAGCAGCGCGGTCAGGACGCCGTCCCCGCTCGGCGCGCCCCGCAGCACCGTGCCGGCCAGCGCGCTGAGCGTCTGTGCCTCGGTCTGGCTGCGGGCCGCCTGGTGGGTCCGCCGGGCCGCGAGGTCCACCACGGACGCGACGGCGATGCCGACGGCGGTGAAGATCGCCACCGCCATGATGTTCTGCGGCTCGTCGATGGTGAAGGTGTGGATCGGCGGGGCGAAGTAGTAGTTCAGCGCCGAGGATCCGACCAGCGCCGCGCCGATCGCCGGGAAGAGACCGCCGACCAGCGCCGCGCAGACCGTCAGGGACAGGAACAGCAGCATGTCGGTGGAGAGCCCGAGGCCGTCGACGTGGGTCAGCAGCAGGGCCAGCAGCGGCGGGCCGCCCAGGCCGATCAGCCAGCCCGCGACGGTCCGCGACCGGCCGAGGTCGGTGACCCGGCGGATCGGGACCCGGCCCAGGCCCTTGGCGGCCTGCTCGTGCGTAACGATGTGCACGTCGATGTCGCCGGAGGCCCTGGTCACCGTGGTGCCCACGCCGGGGCCGTAGAGGTACTGCCAGGCGGGCCGGCGGCTGGTGCCCAGCACGATCTGGGTGGCGTTCACCCCGCGGGCGAAGTCCAGCAGCCCGGCGGCGGGGTCGTCGGCGAGCACCGCGTGGAAGCTGCCGCCGAGGTTCTCCACCAGCGCCCGCTGCTCGATCAGCGTCTGGGAGGAGCCGGATCCCGAGCCGGCCAGTCCGTCCGAGCGGGAGATGTGGACGGCGAGCAGTTCGCCGCCGGAGCCGCGGGCCGCGATCCGGGCCGCCCGGCGGATCAGGGTCGCCCCCTCCGGCCCACCGGTCAGGCCGACCACGATCCGCTCGCGCGCCTGCCAGGTGCCCTTGATGCCCTGCTCGGCCCGGTACTTCTGGAGGTACTCGTCGACCCGGTCGGCCGTCCAGAGCAGGGCCAGTTCGCGCAGTGCGGTCAGGTTCCCGGGGCGGAAGTAGTTGGCGAGGGCCGCGTCGACCTTCTCCGGCGCGTAGACGTTGCCGTGGGCAAGCCGCCGGCGCAGGGCCTGGGGCGACATGTCGACCAGTTCGAGCTGGTCGGCCCGCCGCACCACCTCGTCCGGCACGGTCTCCCGCTGCCGGACCCCGGTGATCCCCTCGACGACGTCGCCCAGGGACTCCAGGTGCTGGATGTTCACGGCCGATATGACGTCGATGCCGGCCGCCAGCAGCTCCTCGACGTCCTGCCACCGCTTGGCGGTGCGGGAGCCCGGCACATTGGTGTGCGCGAGTTCGTCGACGAGCACCACCTGCGGACGGCGGGCCAGTACGGCGTCCAGGTCCATCTCGGTGAACGCGGCGCCCCGGTGGTCCAGCTCGCGGCGCGGGACGACCTCCAGGCCGTCCACGAGCTCCGCGGTGTGCCGTCGCCCGTGGTCCTCGACGAAGCCGACCACCACGTCCGTGCCGCGCTCCCGCCGCCGGTGCGCCTCGGAGAGCATGGCGTACGTCTTGCCGACCCCGGGCGCCGCTCCGAGGTAGATCCGCAGCCTGCCGCGTCCCATGTGCACCATTCTTGATCCGGCCGGTACCGGGGACCACCCCGGACACGTGTTCCCCTCACCTTGGAGACTACGGCGTGGCCTGCGATTCTCCAGCGATCCGGCCGCTGATCAGGCAGTTTTAGCGGCATTTTGACGGCGGGAACGGCCTGGCCGGGGCACCGCCGGCCGCCCCACGGCCCCGCGTGCCCTCGGCCGCACGGTGGTCTACGGGCCTCTCAGGGCCTCTTCGGGTCTTTCCCAGCCTCTTCGGGCCTCTTCGGGCTGACCGGGATCGCCTTGTCCGGAAACGCAAAGAACCCCCCGATCCGTAAGGATCGGGGGGTTCTTCACAATGATTGTTCGGCGGCGTCCTACTCTCCCACAGGGTCCCCCCTGCAGTACCATCGGCGCTGTGAGGCTTAGCTTCCGGGTTCGGAATGTAACCGGGCGTTTCCCTCACGCTATGACCACCGAAACACTATGAAACTATCAACCGCACCCACGACAGGCCATGTCATGGGGGTCGTTGTTTCAGAACAACACAGTGGACGCGAGCAACTGAGGACAAGCCCTCGGCCTATTAGTACCGGTCAACTCCACCCCTTACGAGGCTTCCATATCCGGCCTATCAACCCAGTCGTCTACTGGGAGCC